>NZ_LPJG01000041.1:0-147305 GCF_001532755.1 Burkholderia sp. MSMB2157WGS
TCGCCCGCCAGGTGCTCGGCGAGAACTGGATGGCCGACTACGTCGCACACGCGAACAATGGCGGGATCGAGCGCGTGCTGGTCTAATGCGGGCATGACGACCGCCCGACCGGGCCGGAAATGAGCGGGCGCCGGCGCAGCCATGCCGGCGCCGGTCCACATGGGAGCGACGATGGAATGCGTGTTTTGCCGTGAAGACGGCGGCGAGGTGCTCTGGCAGGACGAGGCGCTGCGCGTCGTGCTCGCGACGGGTGAGCACGACTACCCGGGTTTCTGCCGGGTGATCTGGGGCGCGCACGTGGCCGAGTTCTCCGATCTCGGCGAGCCCGAGCGGGCACACCTGATGCGCGTGGTCTACGCGGTCGAGCGGGCCGTGCGCCGCGTGATGCAGCCGAACAAGGTGAATCTCGCGAGCCTCGGCAACATGGTGCCGCACGTGCACTGGCACGTGATTCCGCGCTTTTCCAACGATGCCCATTTCCCGCAGCCCGTGTGGGCGCCGCGCCAGCGCAGCGTGTCCGAGGCGCTGCTGCGCTCGCGCGCGGCGCAGGCCTCGCTGCTGCACAATGCGGTGCGCGAGGAAATTCAACGCATGACCGATTCGAGGCAGCCATGAGCGGTTTGACTTCCACGACGCCCATTCCGTCCGGCGTCGTCGTGCACGCGGTATCGCGCGTGCTCGAATTGCAGTACCCGAACGGCGAGAGTTACCGGATTCCGTTCGAGCTGATGCGCGTCTATTCGCCGTCGGCCGAGGTGCGCGGCCACGGGCCCGGCCAGGAGACGCTGCAGACCGGCAAGCGCGAGGTAACGATCACCGCGCTCGAGGGCGTGGGCAACTACGCGCTGCAGCCGACGTTCTCCGACGGCCATTCGACCGGCATCTACTCGTGGGACCTGCTGTACGAACTGGCGACGCGGCAGGACGCGCTGTGGCGCGACTATTTCGACAAACTGAAGGCGGCGGGCGTCGAGCGCGACGCGCCGATGCAGGCGGCCGGCGCGCCGCACGGCCACTGCCACTGAAATCGACGGCGCCCGCTCGGCGCCGTCTTGGCATTTACTGAGGATCAACGCGATGAGCAAAACCCACTTCGGCTTCGAAAGCGTCGAGGAAAACGAAAAAGCGAAGAAAGTGGCGGGCGTGTTTCATTCGGTCGCGAGCAACTACGATCTGATGAACGACCTGATGTCGGCGGGCATGCACCGCGCGTGGAAGGCGTTCACGATCGCGCAGGCGAACGTGCGCCCCGGCTTCAAGGTGCTCGACATCGCGGCCGGCACCGGCGACCTGACCAAGTCGTTCGCGAAGGCGGCCGGGCCGACGGGCGAGGTCTGGCATACCGACATCAACGAATCGATGCTGCGGGTGGGCCGCGACCGGCTGCTCGACAAGGGTATCGTGACGCCGTCGCTGCTGTGCGACGCCGAGAAAATTCCCTTTCCGGACAACTACTTCGACGTGGTCACCGTCGCGTTCGGGCTGCGCAACATGACGCACAAGGATGCCGCGCTGGCCGAGATGCGCCGCGTGACGAAGCCCGGCGGCCGCGTGATGGTGCTGGAATTCTCGAAAGTCTGGGATCCGCTGAAAAAAGCGTACGATCTGTATTCTTTCAAAGTATTACCGTGGCTTGGCGACAAGTTCGCGAAAGATGCTGAAAGTTATCGGTATCTTGCCGAATCTATCCGGATGCACCCCGATCAGGACACGCTGAAGACGATGATGGAACAAGCGGGCCTCGACGCCGTCAAATATTACAATTTGTCAGGTGGCGTGGTAGCTTTACACCTCGGAACCAAGTACTAAGGGGTTCTTTCCATACATTTGCCTTACATCTGGAGAAGCTGATGTCCGAATCGCGTTCGTTGTTCAACCGTAGCAAACCGTCGAAGCCGTGGGCTCGACGGGTCGGCACGCTGCTGATGGTCGGCCTGCTCACGGCCGGCACGTTCGCATCGCTCGACGCCGAAGCCCGGCGCATGGGCGGCGGGCGCAGCATCGGCCGCCAGAATTCCACCGTCACGCAGCGCCAGGCCACGCCGCCCGCGCAACAGCCGATGCAGCAGGCCGCGCCGTCGCAGGCGCAGCGCGCGAACCCGGCTGCGCCCGCGCCGGCCGCGCAGCCCAACCGCTCGCGCTGGCTCGGGCCGATCGCCGGTCTCGCGGCCGGCCTCGGCATCGCGGCGCTGCTGTCGCACTTCGGCCTCGGCGGCGCATTCGCGAGCATGATGGCGAACGTCATCGTGATCGCGTTGCTCGCGATGGTCGGCATCTGGCTGATCCGCAAGTTCATGAACCGCCGTCGCCCGCAGGAGCCGGCGTATTCGGTCGGCGGTGCCGCGTCGTCGTCCGGCGGCTACTCGCAAAGCCCGTCGTTCCAGCAGGGCAACACCGGCAGCAACTACGCAGGTAGCGGCAGCAGCTACGCGAACGAAGCGCAGGGCGTGTTCGGCGGCGGTGCGGCCGCCGCAGGCGCGGCCGCGGCGGCAGCGGCACCGCTGCAGGTGCCGGCCGGCTTCGACACCGAAGCGTTCCTGCGCAGCGCGAAAGTCTATTTCGTGCGCCTGCAGGCGGCATGGGACCAGGGCAACCTGGCCGACATCCGCGAGTTCACGACGCCCGAAATGTTCGCCGAGATCAAGATCGACCTCGATTCGCGCGGCAACGACGCGAACCAGACCGATGTCGTGCAGCTCGACGCGGAATTGGTCGCGATCGAGGATCGCGGCATCGAGCAGTCGGCGAGCGTGCGCTTCCACGGCCTGATCCGCGAATCGGCGAATACGTCGGCCGCGCCGTTCGACGAGGTGTGGAACCTGTCGAAGTCGGGCGGTCAGGGCTGGCTGCTCGCGGGTATCCAGCAGATCAACACGCACTGAGCGTGGCCGGCGGCCCGCGCCGCCGGTACCCGGGCGACGGCCGCCGCACTGCGACCGCTTGCCGCCCGGGTGTACGGTCAGGCACGGTCCGCCGCCGATCCGACGTTACAATAGAAACCCGCGTGGGCGCCCGGCCTGCGCGGGTTTTTTCTTTCCCAGCCCGATGACCTTTGCCGCCAAGCCTTTTGCTGCTGCCGTCAATCACCTGCTCGCGCGCGAATCATGGGCGCGCGATCGCCTGATTCCCTATGCGGGCAAGACTGCCCGGATCGACGTGTCTCCCGTCACGCTCACGCTGCTGGTGCAGCCCGACGGCTATCTGTCGGCCGTCGACGCGCACGATGCGCAACGGGTCGACGTGTCGATCGCGCTTGCCGGCGACACGGTCGCCGCGTTCCTGCAGGGCGGCCAGGCGGCCGTGATGAAGCACGTGAAGATCGAAGGCGACGCGGAATTCGCGACGCAGATCGCGAAGCTGGCCGAGCACCTGCGCTGGGAACCGGAAGAAGATCTCGCGAAGCTGGTCGGCGACGCGGCGGCGCACCGGATCGCGACGGTCGTGCGCGACGCCGGCGCGCGCGCGCGCCGCACCGGCCGCAACGTGCTCGATTCCGTCGCCGAATACTGGCTCGACGAGAACCCGCAAGTCGTCCGGCGCGCGTCGCTCGGCGGCTTCGACGCCGAACTGGCGCGCGCGCGCGATGCGCTCGCGCGGGTCGAAAAGCGGGTCGAGCGACTCGAACAAAAAATCGGCGCGCGCACGGGTTCCGGCCCGCGCGGCGCGCACTGAGGGCCGCAGGGCATGCGCATTTTCCGTTTCATCAAGATCGTCTACACCGTCATCCGCTTTGGTCTCGACGAAGTGATGCTGTCCCGGATCGACGACCGGCGCGTGAAGCTGCTGTTGCGGATCACGACGATCGGCCGCCGCTACTCCGATCCGCCCGCCGTGCGGTTGCGCCACGCGCTCGAAAGCCTCGGCCCGATCTTCGTGAAGTTCGGCCAGGTGCTGTCCACGCGCCGCGACCTGCTGTCGGTCGATTTCGCGAACGAGCTCGCGAAGCTGCAGGACCAGGTGCCGCCGTTCGATTCGGCGGTCGCGATCGCGATCATCGAGAAGTCGCTCGGTGCGCCGGTCGACGAGCTGTTCGACGAATTCGAGCGCGAGCCGATCGCGAGCGCATCGATCGCGCAGGTGCATTTCGCGAAGCTGAAGCAGGGCGCGCATGCGGGCAAGGCCGTCGCCGTCAAGGTGCTGCGCCCGAACATGTTGCCGGTGATCGATTCCGACCTCGCGCTGATGCGCGACATCGCGACGTGGACCGAGCGCATGTGGGCCGACGGCCGGCGCCTGAAGCCGCGCGAGGTCGTCGCCGAATTCGACAAATACCTGCACGACGAGCTCGACCTGATGCGCGAGGCCGCCAACGGCAGCCAGCTGCGCCGCAACTTCGCGGGCCTCGACCTGCTGCTCGTGCCCGAGATGTTCTGGGATTTCTCGACGTCGCAGGTGCTCGTGATGGAGCGCATGACGGGCGTGCCGATCAGCCAGGTCGAGACGCTGCGCTCGGCCGGCGTCGACATCAAGAAGCTCGCGCGCGAAGGCGTCGAGATCTTCTTCACGCAGGTGTTCCGCGACGGCTTTTTCCACGCGGACATGCACCCCGGCAACATCCAGGTGAGCCTCGATCCGAATACGTTCGGCCGCTATATCGCGCTCGATTTCGGGATCGTCGGCGCGCTGTCCGATTTCGACAAGAATTACCTCGCGCAGAACTTCCTCGCGTTCTTCAAGCGCGACTACCATCGCGTCGCGACGCTCCACCTCGAATCGGGGTGGGTGCCGCCCGAGACGCGCGTCGAGGAGCTCGAAAGCGCGATCCGCGCGGTGTGCGAGCCGTATTTCGACCGCGCGCTGAAGGACATCTCGCTCGGTCAGGTGCTGATGCGGCTGTTCTCGACGTCGCGCCGCTTCAACGTCGAGATCCAACCGCAGCTCGTCCTGCTGCAGAAGACGATGCTGAACGTCGAAGGGCTCGGCCGCTCGCTCGACCCCGAGCTCGACCTGTGGAAGACCGCGAAGCCGTATCTCGAGCGCTGGATGACCGAGCAGATCGGCCTGCGCGGCTGGTACGAGCGGTTCAAGGTCGAGGCGCCGCAGTGGAGCAAGACGCTGCCGCAACTGCCGCGCCTGATCCACCATGCGATGGCCGCCCGCCACGACGCGCCGCGCGCCGCGAGCGAGGAGTTGATGCGTCAGATTCTCGTCGAGCAGAAGCGGACGAACCGGCTGCTGCAGGCGTTGCTGGTCTTCGGCCTGGCCGTCGGCGTCGGCGCGCTCGTCGCGCGCGTGCTGCTCGCGCTCGCGTACGGCGCTTGATCGAAAGGAGCACGGCGATGTCCGATCCGAAGCAACCGGCCGCACCGTCGGCCGCCGATTTCGCGACGCGCGACCCGGGCAGCGCGTCGTTCTGGGACGAGCGCTTCGAACGCGGCGTGACGCCGTGGGAGTTCGGCGGCGTGCCGGACGGGTTTCGCGTGTTCGCGCATCGGCTCGAGCCGTGCGCGGTGCTGATTCCCGGCTGCGGCAGCGCGCAGGAGGCCGGATGGCTCGCGCAGGCCGGCTGGCCGGTGCGTGCGATCGATTTCGCCGCGCAGGCGGTCGCTGCTGCGAAGGCGCAGCTCGGCGCGCATGCGGGCGTCGTCGAGCAGGCCGATTTCTTTCAGTACCGTCCGCCGTTCGACGTGCAGTGGGTGTACGAGCGGGCGTTCCTGTGCGCATTGCCGCCGAGCCAGCGCGCCGGCTATGCGGCGCGGATGGCCGAGCTGCTGCCCGCGGACGGATTGCTGGCCGGCTATTTCTTCCTGGTGGCGAAACCGAAGGGGCCGCCGTTCGGGATCGAGCGGGCGGAACTCGACGCGTTGCTCGCGCCGCACTTCGAGCTGGTCGAGGATTTGCCGGTGACCGATTCGCTGGCCGTGTTCGACGGGCACGAGCGCTGGCTCACGTGGCGTCGCCGCTGATGCACGGGCGCCGCGACCATTGCCGGAGCGCGCCGGGGTTTCGGCTATAATTCAAGGTTTTGCAAGCCGTTTCCAGTTTCTGCGGGAAAAATATCATGCCGATCTACGCCTATCGATGCGAAGCGTGCGGTTTCGCGAAGGACGTGCTCCAGAAGATGAGCGACGCGCCGCTGTCGCAATGCCCTGAATGCGGGAAGGATGCTTTTCGCAAACAGGTGACCGCCGCCGGTTTCCAGCTGAAGGGCTCGGGGTGGTATGTCACCGATTTCCGCGGCGGTTCGGGCGGCGCCAGCGCACCGGCGACGGCGTCGGGCGACGCGGCGCCGGCAGCGCCCGCGGCGCAAGCCGCACCCGCCGCGGCCGCGCCGGCCGCGGCGAGCGGTTCGGGCAGCACGACGACGAGCGCCGCGCCGGCTCCGGCCGTGACGCCCGCCGCCGGCAGTTGACCGTCGCGGCCCGGCCGGGCCGCGACCAACCCGCGCTTCCGGCGCGGTTCATTGACGGCAGATGATGAAAAAGACGACCCTGAAAACGGTGTTCCTGACCGGCCTGCTGGTTCTCGTCCCGCTCGCGATCACGCTGTGGGTGCTCGGCCTCATCATCGGCACGATGGACCAGACGCTGCTCCTGCTGCCCGAATCGTGGCAGCCCGAGCGGATGCTCGGCTTCCATCTGCCGGGAATCGGCGCGGTGCTGACGCTCGCGTTCATCTTCGTGGTCGGGCTGGCCACGCAGAACTTCATCGGCCAGAAGCTCGTCACGTGGTGGAACGCGGTCGTGCGTCACATCCCGGTCGTCGGGCCGATCTACACGAGCGTCAAGCAGGTATCGGACACGCTGCTGTCGAGCAGCGGCAATGCGTTCCGCAAGGCGCTGCTGATCGAATACCCGCGTCGCGGCTCGTATACGATCGCGTTTCTGACCGGCACGCCCGGCGGCGACGTGGTCAACCATCTGACGGAAGAGTACGTGAGCGTGTACGTGCCCACGACGCCGAACCCGACGTCGGGCTTCTTCCTGATGCTGCCGAAGAGCGAAGTCATCGAACTCGACATGTCGGTCGATGCCGCGCTCAAGTACATCGTCTCGATGGGCGTCGTGGCGCCTTCGGCGCCGGTTCCGGCGCCCGCCCGCCGTCCCGTCGAGCCGCCGCTGTAAGTAAAGAATCATCGCCCGGGCCGCGCGTTGCGGCGCCCGTTGATCAAACCGAACGAAAGCAAACATCATGTCGATGCGTACTGAATACTGCGGTCTCGTGACCGAACACCTGCTGGGCCAAACCGTGTCGCTGTGCGGCTGGGTGCAGCGCCGCCGCGATCACGGCGGTGTGATCTTCATCGACCTGCGCGATCGTGAAGGCCTCGTGCAGGTGGTGTGCGATCCGGATCGCGCCGAGATGTTCGCGACCGCCGAAGGCGTGCGCAACGAGTTCTGCGTGCAGATCAAGGGTCTCGTGCGCAATCGTCCGGAGGGCACGGTCAACGCCGGCCTGAAGAGCGGGAAGATCGAAGTGCTGTGCCACGAACTGAACGTGCTGAACGCGTCGGTCACGCCGCCGTTCCAGCTCGACGACGACAACCTGTCGGAAACGACGCGTCTCACCCATCGCGTGCTCGACCTGCGCCGCCCGCAGATGCAGCACAACCTGCGCCTGCGCTACCGCGTCGCGATCGAGGCGCGCAAGTACCTCGACGAGCAGGGCTTCATCGACATCGAAACGCCGATGCTGACGAAGAGCACGCCGGAAGGCGCGCGCGACTATCTCGTGCCGTCGCGCGTGAACGCGGGCCAGTTCTTCGCGCTGCCGCAGTCGCCGCAGCTGTTCAAGCAGTTGCTGATGGTCGCGAACTTCGACCGTTACTACCAGATCACCAAGTGCTTCCGCGACGAGGACCTCCGCGCCGACCGTCAGCCGGAATTCACGCAGATCGACTGCGAGACGTCGTTCCTCGGCGAGCAGGAAATCCGCGATCTGTTCGAAGACATGATCCGTCACATCTTCAAGACGACGATCGACGTCGAGCTCGACGCGAAATTCCCGGTGATGCCGTACTCGGAAGCGATGGCGCGTTTCGGTTCGGACAAGCCGGACCTGCGCGTGCAGCTCGAATTCACCGAGCTGACCGACGCGATGAAGGACGTCGACTTCAAGGTGTTCAGCACGCCGGCCAATGCGAAGGACGGCCGGGTCGCGGCGCTGCGCGTGCCGAAGGGCGGCGAGCTGTCGCGCGGCGACATCGACGGCTACACGGAATTCGTGCGCATCTACGGCGCGAAGGGCCTCGCATGGATCAAGGTCAACGAGAAGGCGAAGGGCCGCGACGGCCTGCAGAGCCCGATCGTCAAGAACCTGCACGACGCGTCGATCGCGGCGATCCTCGAGCGCACCGGCGCCGAAGACGGCGACATCATCTTCTTCGCGGCCGACCGCGCGAAGGTCGTCAACGACAGCCTCGGCGCACTGCGCCTGAAGATCGGCCATTCGGAATTCGGCAAGGCGAACGGTCTCGTCCAGGCCGGCTGGAAGCCGCTGTGGGTCGTGGACTTCCCGATGTTCGAGTACGACGACGAAGATGCGCGCTACGTCGCCGCGCACCATCCGTTCACGAGCCCGAAGGACGAGCACCTCGAGTACCTCGAGACCGATCCGGGCCGCTGCCTCGCGAAGGCGTACGACATGGTGCTGAACGGTTGGGAAATCGGCGGCGGCTCGGTGCGTATCCATCGCGAGGAAGTGCAGAGCAAGGTGTTCCGCGCGCTGAAGATCGGCGCCGAGGAAGCGCAGGCGAAGTTCGGCTTCCTGCTGGACGCGCTGCAGTACGGCGCGCCGCCGCACGGCGGTATCGCATTCGGTCTCGACCGCATCGTCACGATGATGGCCGGCGCCGATTCGATCCGCGACGTGATCGCATTCCCGAAGACGCAGCGTGCGCAGGATCTGCTCACGCAGGCGCCGAGCCCGGTCGACGAGCGTCAACTGCGCGAACTGCACATCCGTCTGCGTCAGCCGGAGCAGCCGAAGGCGTAACGCGCTCCTCGCAGGTCGTGTGTGCGGTGACGCCCACACGACACCCATGAAAAAGGCGCAGCGATGCGCCTTTTTCATTTTTTGCGGTACAGTCGCAGCACTTGCCGCACGTTCGGAGCACGGGCCCATGCACGGCCCCGTGCCGCATGAAACAAAGATGACGAAGCCGCCGAAAATCCCCGAATCCGTTCTCGTCGTGATCTACACGCCCGACCTCGATGTGCTCGTGATCAAGCGTGCCGACCAGCCCGATTTCTGGCAATCGGTCACCGGCTCGAAGGACGCGCTCGACGAGCCGCTCGCGCTCACCGCCGCGCGCGAAGTGGCGGAGGAGACCGGCATCGCGATCGGCACGCCGGACGTGCCGGCCACCGCGCTCGTCGACTGGCATCACCGGATCGAATACACGATCTATCCGCAATACCTGCACCGCTATGCGCCGGGCGTCACGCGCAACGTCGAGCACTGGTTCGGCCTGTGCGTGCCGCATCGCGTCGACGTGACGCTGTCGCCGCGCGAGCATGTCGATCATGCGTGGCTGCCGTTCCGCGAAGCGGCCGCGCGTTGCTTCTCGCCGTCGAACGCCGAAGCGATCCTGCAATTGCCCGCGCGCGTGGCGCTCGCGCGCGCGCCGCACGGCTCGTCCGCATGAATGCGGAGACCCGCAAGCGCTTCGCGCAATTGCGGCAGATGTTTCTGCAGGAGCGCGGCTCCGCGTCGCGGCTCGCGTTTACGGCCGGCAATACGGTGCGGCTGTGCGAAACCGGCGGCGCATTCTTCCGGGCGCTCATCGAACGGATCGACGCCGCCCGCGAGCAGGTGATGCTCGAAACCTACATCTTCTGCGACGACGAGGCCGGTCGCCCGGTGTCGGACGCGCTGATTCGCGCGGCGCAGCGCGGCGTGCGCGTGCGCGTGATCACCGACGGCATCGGCACCGCGCGCCTGCCGCTGTTCGACACGTGGGCCGAGTCCGGCGTCGAGCACTGCATCTACAACCGCTACCTGTTCGGCCGCTTCGGCTTCTCGCGCACGCACCGCAAGCTCGCGGTGATCGATCATGCGGTCGCGTTCTGCGGCGGCATCAACATCGTCGACGACTACACGCAGGGCAGCGCGACGCTGCCGTTCCCGCGCTGGGATTTCGCGGTCGAGATGGCCGGGCCCGCGGTGTCCGACGTGCGCGCCGCATTCGAGCTGCAGTGGCACCGGATCCAGTTCGGCCACAAGCCGTATGCGCAGTACGCGGCCGGGCTGCACGGCGGCGAAGCGTTCCCGGACATGTTCCGGCGCTGGATGCGCAGCCACCGGTGGATCAAGGCCGGCGCGCTGCGGGTCGTGACCGAGCCGAGCGTCGCGTTCGTCGCGCGCGACAACGTCGTGAATCGCCGCGCGATCGAGAAGGCCTATCTCGCGGCGATCGGCCAGGCCCGCCAGCGGATCCTGCTCGCGAATCCGTATTTCATGCCGGGCCGCAAGCTGCGCCGCGCGCTGACGGGCGCGGCGCGACGCGGCGTCGACGTGCAGGTGCTGATCGGCCGCAAGGAGTTCGCGGCGCTCGATACGGCCGTGCCGTTCCTCTATCACACGCTGCTGCGCGCGGGCGTGCGCGTCGCCGAATACGACAAGACGATCCTGCACGGCAAGGTCGCGGTGATCGACGACAACTGGGCGACGGTCGGCTCGTCGAATCTGGACGCGCTGAGCCTGATGCTGAACAATGAAGCGAACGTCGTGCTGGTGCGCTACGATGCAGTCACGAACCAGTTGCGCGACGCGATCGCCGCTGCGTTCGCCGAAGGCCGCGAGATCGACGCCGCGCGCTACGCCGCGCGCCCGCGCGTCGAGCGGCTGCTGAACTGGCTCGCGTACACCGCGTATCGTGTCGTGATGAAGGCGCTGACGGTCGGCGGTTACGACTGACGCAGACTAAGCATTCGCTTCAAAAATCCGTCCGCACGTTCGTGCGGAAAAGCCGCTCCGGTCCCGCCGGAATCGCGCAAAATAGCGGCTCGGTTAGACACCGGTTTCTAATAATTTCCTTGTTTCGCGAGCGGCCGCACTCAATAATAGTACGGCCGTTCGATTTTATTCGAACCCCCGAACGGTTACAGAAAAAGCTATGCGAAAAGGCGAACAGACGCGTGCCGCGATACTCGAAGCTGCTTTGGATCTCGCCAGCCGTGACGGGCTGGAGGGGCTGACGATCGGCCTGCTGGCCGAGCGCATGCAGATGAGCAAGAGCGGCGTGTTCGCGCACTTCGGTTCGCGCGAAGACCTGCAGGTCGAGGTCGTCCGCGAGTATCACCATCGTTTCGAGAACGAGGTGTTCTTTCCGAGTCTGCGCGAGTCGCGCGGTCTGCCGCGTCTTCGGGCGATGCTGGCGCGCTGGATCGAGAAGCGCATCCAGGAGGTGACGACCGGGTGCATCTACATCAGCGGCGCAGTGGAGTACGACGACCGGCCGGACAGCCCCGTGCGCGAGCAGTTGATCGCGAGCGTGACCGCCTGGCGTGCCGCGTTGCTGCGCGCCATTTCGCAGGCGATGGAAGAAGGGCATCTGCGCACGGACACGGATCCGGAACTGATGCTCTTCGAGTTGTACAGCTTCACGCTCGGCCTGCATCACGACGCACGCTTCCTGCATTCGCCGGACGCGGTGCGCCTCACGTGGGCCGCGCTGGAAAAGACGATCGTTTCGTATCAGAGCGAGAGCCGTTAGCGGCGCGTGATCCGCCCGCCAGGAGCTCGAGCCGTTTTGCCCACCTTTGGAGAGAGTCATGGGACAGTACGCCGCGCCGCTGCGCGACATGCAATTCGTGTTGCACGAGCTTCTGAACGTCGAAGCCGAAGTCAAGCAAATGCCCAGGCATGCGGACCTCGACGCCGACACGATCAACCAGGTCCTCGAGGAAGCGGGCAAGTTCTGCTCCGAGGTGCTGTTCCCGCTGAACCAGGTCGGCGACCGCGAAGGCTGCACGTATGAAGGCGACGGCGTCGTGAAGACCCCGACCGGCTTCAAGGAAGCGTATCGGCAGTACGTCGAGGCCGGCTGGCCGGCGCTCGGCTGCGATCCGGACTACGGCGGCCAGGGCCTGCCCGCGTTCGTGAACAACGCGCTCTACGAAATGCTGAACTCGGCGAACCAGGCATGGACGATGTATCCGGGCCTGTCGCACGGCGCGTACGAATGCCTGCACGCGCACGGCGCGCCGGAACTCCAGCAGCAATACCTGCCGAAGCTCGTGTCGGGCGAATGGACGGGCACGATGTGCCTGACCGAGCCGCACTGCGGCACCGACCTCGGCATCCTGCGCACCAAGGCCGAACCGAACGGCGACGGCTCGTACTCGATCAGCGGCACGAAGATCTTCATCTCGAGCGGCGAGCACGACATGTCGAAGAACATCGTCCACCTTGTGCTCGCGCGCCTGCCGGACGCGCCGCAGGGTACGAAGGGGATCTCGCTGTTCATCGTGCCGAAGTTCATTCCGGACGCTTCGGGCGAACCGGGCGAACGCAACGGCATCAAGTGCGGCTCGATCGAGCACAAGATGGGCATCCACGGCAACTCGACGTGCGTGATGAACCTCGACGGCGCGAAGGGCTGGATGGTCGGCGAGCCGAACAAGGGCTTGAACGCGATGTTCGTGATGATGAATGCCGCGCGCCTCGGCGTCGGCATGCAGGGCCTCGGCCTCACGGAAGTCGCGTACCAGAACTCGCTGGCGTATGCGAAGGAACGCCTGCAGATGCGCTCGCTGACGGGCCCGAAGGCGCCGGACAAACCGGCCGACCCGATCATCGTGCATCCGGACGTGCGCCGCATGCTGCTCACGCAGAAGGCCTACGCGGAAGGCGCGCGCGCGTTCACGTACTGGTCCGCGCTGCAGATCGACAAGGAGCTGTCGCACGCCGACGAAGCCGTGCGCAAGGAAGCGGCCGACCTCGTCGCGCTGCTCACGCCGATCATCAAGGCGTTCCTGACCGACAACGCGTTCGAGTCGACCAACCACGCGATGCAGATCTACGGCGGCCACGGCTTCATCTCCGAGTGGGGCATGGAGCAGTACGTGCGCGACGCGCGGATCAACATGATCTACGAAGGCACGAACTCGATCCAGTCGCTCGACCTGCTGGGCCGCAAGGTGCTCGGCGACATGGGCGCGAAGCTGAAGAAGTTCGGCAAGCTCGTGACGGAATTCGCGGAAGCCGAAGGCGTGAAGCCGGAGATGGCCGAGTTCATCAACCCGCTCGCCGACATCGGCGACAAGGTGCAGAAGCTGACGATGGAAATCGGCATGAAGGCGATGCAGAACCCCGACGAAGTCGGTGCTGCGGCCGTGCCGTACCTGCGTACCGTCGGCCACCTGGTGTTCTCGTACTTCTGGGCACGCATGGCGCGCATCGCGCTCGACAACGAAGCATCCGGCGATCCCTTCTACAAGTCGAAGCTCGCGACGGCCCGCTTCTACTTCGCGCGCCTGCTGCCCGAGACGGCCGCGACGATCCGCGCCGCGCGCGCGGGTTCGAAGACGCTGATGGAAGTCGACGAATCGCTGTTCTGATGCAAGTTCGGGCGGTGCGCGCCGCGCGCCGCCCGAACGCAACGGTTCCTGGTACTCACTTCGCCGTGCAGCTCTCACATTCCGCGCTGCACGACACTATCCGGAGACATCCCGTGAGCAATTTCCTGATTCGCAAGGTCGCCGTGCTGGGCGCCGGCGTGATGGGCGCGCAGATCGCCGCGCACCTCGTCAACGCGCGCGTGCCGGTGCTGCTGTTCGACCTGCCGGCCAAGGAAGGCCCGAAAAACGCGATCGCGCTGAAGGCGATCGAGAACCTGAAGAAGCTGTCGCCCGCGCCGTTCGGCGTGAAGGACGATGCGAAGTACCTCGAAGCGGCCAACTACGAAGACGACATCGCGAAGCTCGCCGAATGCGACGTCGTGATCGAGGCGATCGCCGAGCGGATGGACTGGAAGCACGACCTGTACAAGAAGGTCGCGCCGCACATCGCGCCTAACGCGATCTTCGCGACCAACACGTCGGGCCTGTCGATCACGAAGTTGTCCGAAGGTTTCTCGGACGAGCTGAAGTCGCGCTTCTGCGGCGTGCACTTCTTCAATCCGCCGCGCTACATGCACCTCGTCGAGCTGATCCCGACCGCGCACACGCGTCCGGAGATCCTCGACCAGCTCGAAACCTTCCTGACGAGCGTCGTCGGCAAGGGCGTCGTGCGCGCGAAGGACACGCCGAACTTCATCGCGAACCGCGTCGGCATCTTCTCGATCCTCGCGGTGATCACCGAAGCCGCGAAATTCGGCCTGCGCTTCGACGAAGTCGACGATCTGACGGGCAGCCGCCTCGGCCGCGCGAAGTCGGCGACGTTCCGCACCGCGGACGTGGTCGGCCTCGACACGATGGCGCACGTGATCAAGACGATGCAGGACAACCTCGCCGACGATCCGTTCTTCCCGGTCTACCAGACGCCCGCCGTGCTCGCCGAGCTGGTGAAGCAGGGCGCGCTCGGCCAGAAGACGGGCGGCGGCTTCTACAAGAAGGAAGGCAAGGCGATCAAGGTGCTCGACGCGAAGACGGGCACCTACGTCGATTCGGGCGCGAAGGCGGACGAAACGGTCGGCCGCATCCTGAAGCGTCCGCCGGCGGAGCGCCTGAAGCTGCTGCGCGAGACGAATCATCCGCATGCGCAATTCCTGTGGTCGATCTTCCGCGACGTGTTCCACTACATCGGCGTGCATCTCGAGTCGATCGCCGACAACGCGCGCGACGTCGACCTCGCGATCCGCTGGGGCTTCGGCTGGAACGAAGGCCCGTTCGAAGGCTGGCAGGCCGCCGGCTGGAAGCAGGTCGCCGAATGGGTGCAGGAAGACATCGCGGCCGGCAAGGCGCTCGCGAACGTGCCGCTGCCGTCGTGGGTGCTCGAAGGCCCGGTCGCCGAGAAGGGCGGCGTGCACACGGCCGAAGGCTCGTGGGCGCCGGCGTCGAAGCGCTTCGTGCCGCGTTCGGACCTCGCGGTCTACGACAAGCAGGTGTTCCGTGCGCCGCTGCTCGGCGAAGCCGGCCCGTCAGCGGGAGCCGACCCGAAGACGTACGGCAAGACGCTGTTCGAAACCGACGCGGTGCGCGCGTGGGTCGACGACCGTGCGGGCGAAGACGACGTCGTGATCGTGTCGTTCAAGTCGAAGATGAACACGATCGGACCGAGCGTGATCGACGGCCTCGTGCAGGCGATCGAACTCGCGGAGAAGGACTACAAGGGCGTGGTGATCTGGCAGCCGACGTCGCTGAAGCTCGGCACGCCGGGCGGCCCGTTCTCGGCCGGCGCGAACCTCGAGGAGGCGATGCCTGCGTTCATGATGGGCGGCGCGAAGGGCATCGAGCCGTTCGTGAAGAAGTTCCAGGAAGGCATGCTGCGCGTGAAGTACGCGAACGTGCCGGTGGTGGCGGCCGTATCGGGCATCGCGCTCGGCGGCGGGTGCGAGCTGATGCTGCACAGCGCGAAGCGCGTCGTGCACGTCGAGAGCTACATCGGTCTCGTCGAAGTGGGCGTCGGCCTCGTGCCGGCGGGCGGCGGCCTGAAGGAAGCGGCGCTGCGCGCGGCGGAAGCGGCGACGGCCGCGAATGCGACCACCGACATCCTGAAGTTCGTCACGAAGTCGTTCGAGAACGCGGCGATGGCGAAGGTGTCGTCGTCCGCGCACGACGCACGTGCGATGGGCTACGTGAAGCCGTCCGACACGATCGTTTTCAACGTGTTCGAACTGCTCGACACCGCGAAGAAGGAAGCCCGTGCGCTGGCCGACACCGGCTACCGCGCGCCGCTGCGCGCGAAGGACGTGCCGGTCGCGGGCCGCTCGGCGATCGCGACGATCAAGGCGCAGCTCGTCAACATGCGCGACGGCCGCTTCATCAGCGACCACGACTTCCTGATCGCGAGCCGCATCGCCGAAGCCGTGTGCGGCGGCGACGTCGAAGCCGGCAGCCTCGTCGACGAAGAGTGGCTGCTCGCGCTCGAGCGCCGCGCGTTCGTCGAGCTGCTCGGCACGCAGAAGACGCAGGAACGGATCATGGGCATGTTGCAGACCGGCAAGCCGGTGCGTAACTGAGCGAGCGGACAGAGCGGACAAGGAGTCTGAAATGAGCAAACAATTGCAAGACGCATACATCGTCGCCGCCAGCCGCACGCCGATCGGCAAGGCCCCGCGCGGTGTCTTCAAGAACACGCGGCCGGATGAGCTGCTGGTCCACGCGATCAAGTCGGCGGTCGCGCAGGTGCCCGGTCTCGACACGAAGGTGATCGAGGACGCGATCATCGGCTGCGCGATTCCCGAAGCCGAGCAGGGCCTGAACGTCGCGCGCATGGGCGCGCTGCTCGCCGGCCTGCCGCAGACGGTCGGCGGCGTGACGGTCAACCGCTTCTGCGCGTCGGGCATCACCGCGCTCGCGATGGCGGCCGACCGCATCCGCGTCGGCGAATCGGACGCGATCTTCGCGGGCGGCTGCGAATCGATGAGCATGGTGCCGATGATGGGCAACAAGCCGTCGATGTCGCCGCACATCTTCGATCGTAGCGAAGACTTCGGCATCGCATACGGGATGGGCCTGACGGCCGAGCGCGTGGCGGAACAGTGGAAGGTGAGCCGCGAGGACCAGGACGCGTTCTCGGTCGAGTCGCACCGCAAGGCGCTCGCCGCGCAGCAGGCCGGCGAGTTCGGCGACGAGATCGCCGCGTACACGATCACCGAGCGCTTCCCGAATCTCGCGACCGGCGAAGTCGACGTGAAGACGCGCGAGATCAAGCTCGACGAAGGCCCGCGCGCGGATACGTCGCTCGAAGGCCTCGCGAAGCTGCGCACGGTGTTCGCGAACAAGGGCTCGGTCACGGCCGGCAACAGCTCGCAGACGTCGGACGGCGCGGGTGCGCTGCTCGTCGTGTCGGAGAAGGTGCTCAAGGAATTCAACCTGACGCCGCTCGCGCGCTTCGTGAGCTTCGCGGTGCGCGGCGTGCCGCCGGAAATCATGGGCATCGGCCCGAAGGAAGCGATTCCGGCCGCGCTGAAGGCCGCCGGCCTGAAGCAGGACGATCTCGACTGGATCGAGCTGAACGAGGCGTTCGCCGCGCAGTCGCTGGCGGTGATCCGCGATCTCGGCCTCGATCCGTCGAAGGTCAACCCGGTCGGCGGCGCGATCGCGCTGGGCCACCCGCTCGGCGCGACCGGCGCGATCCGCGCGGCGACCGTCGTGCACGGCCTGCGCCGCCGCAACCTGAAATACGGGATGGTCACGATGTGCGTCGGCACCGGCATGGGCGCGGCGGGCATCATCGAACGCCTGTAAGCGGGACGCGACGAAAAACGACGACGGTGCGCGGGCCACGAGCTCGCGCACCGTTTTTCATTCCGGTAGAGGACAGTTCAAGGAGACGGTTGTGGCGGACATTCAAGTGGAACGCGCCGACGGCGTGATGACGATCACGATCGCGCGCCCGGCGAAGAAGAATGCGCTGACGGCGGCGATGTACCAGACGATGGCCGATGCGCTCGCCGACGCGCAGGAAGACAAGGCGGTCCGCGCGATCCTGCTGCGCGGCAGCGACGGCAATTTCAGCTCGGGGAACGATCTCGAGGATTTCATGAAGTCGCCGCCGAAGGACGACACCGCATCGGTCTTCCAGTTTCTGGCGCGGATCAGCGGCGCGAGCAAGCCGATCGTGGCGGCCGTGCCGGGCATCGCGGTCGGGGTCGGCGTGACGATGCTGCTGCACTGCGATCTGGTCTACGCGGCCGACACCGCAACGTTCTCGCTGCCGTTCGTGCAGCTCGGGCTGTGCCCGGAAGCGGCGTCGAGCGCGTTGCTGCCGCGCCTGGCCGGCCATCAGGTCGCCGCCGAGAAGCTGTTGCTCGGCGAGGCGTTCGACGCGCTGGAAGCGCACCGGATCGGCATCGTCAATCGCGTGCTGCCGGCGGCCGAACTCGACGCATTCGCGGCGAAGCAGGCGGCGAAGCTGGCGGCGTTGCCGGCGGCTTCGCTGCGTGTGACGAAGGCGCTGTTGAAGGAGACGGGCGGCGTGGCGACGCCCGCGCGGATGGCCGAGGAAGCGCGCCACTTCGCCGAGATGCTGCGCGCGCCGGAGGCACGCGAGGCGATGACGGCGTTCTTCGAGAAGCGCAAGCCGGATTTCCGTCAGTTCGACTGAACGGAGCAGGCCGCGCGGCGGTGCATCGCCGTTGCGCGGCCGCGACCGCGATCAGGCCGTGCCGTAGTCGACGTAACCCGTTTCGCGGCAGAAGCTGACGAGCCGCAAGCCGGCCGCCTTCGCGATCTCGATCGCGAGCGACGACGGCGCGGAGATGGTCGCGACCAGCGGGATGCCGACCCGCGCGGCCTTGCGTACGAGCTCGTAGCTCGCGCGGCTCGACAGGAACACGAAGCCGTCGGTGGGATCGGCGCGCGACAGCACGAGCGAGCCGATCAGCTTGTCGAGCGCATTGTGGCGGCCGACGTCCTCGAATGCCATCCGGATCGCGCCTGTTGCGTCGCACCATGCGGCCGCATGCAGGCCGCCGGTCAGTTTCGTGAGCGCTTGGTGTGCCGGCAGCGCATGCGCTGCACGCGCCAGCGCGTCGGGCGCGAGGCGCGCGAGAAAGCCGGTATCGGGCACGCGTTCGGGCGCAAGGTCGAGCAGGTCGATGCTTTCGATTCCGCAGACGCCGCAGCCGGTGCGCCCCGCGAGCGCGCGGCGCCGGTCCTTCAGCGCGGCGAACGCCTGCTGGACGACTTCCAGGTGGACTTCCGCATGCGGCAGCGGCGCGTCGGCGTGCAGGATCACCTCGATGTCCTTGATGTCGCTGCCGCGCGCGACGATCCCTTCCGAGATCGCGAAGCCGACCGCGAACGCTTCGAGATCGCACGGCGTACACATCATCACCGCGTGCGAGATGCCGTTGAAGACGAGGGCGACCGGCCATTCCTGGCCGACGAAGTCGTGCGCGGCCTCGACCGCGCCGCCGCGCGTGCGGCTCACGGGCAGCTCGATCGCGCCGCGCGGTTCGTCGCGAAGTTCGTCGCGCGGTGTGTCTGATTGGGTCGGATTCACGAGCACTCCCGTTGATTCGAAGCACGGCCGGCGACGATCGTGCCGCCGCCCGCGCGCAGAGGTTCTAAAATACCCCAGGCAAGCCGGCCGCGCCGGCATCCGCCACGTCAGGTAACGACCATGGGACTCAGCGACGCTCCGTTGCTCTTCAACTTCGAACACGATTCGTCGGAAAACTTCACGTACATCCCGATGATCGTGCGTTTCAATCTCGACCGCTTCGGGCTGCGGATTTCGCTCGAACAGTGGCAGCTGCTGCCGCTCGAGGACCGCAAGCTGCTCGCGCGCTTTCCGGCCGACGACGACACCGCGATCGAGCCCAACTTCGATCACGCGCTGTTCGAAATGCTGCGCACGCACGCCGATCTGGAGCCGTCATGGTTCCAGCCGGACGAGCAGCCGGCTTGGCGCGCCGTCGACACGGTGCCGGAGTCGCTCGTGCAGCAAAGCGCGCTGGCCGGGCTGCCGGCGCCCGCGCTCGCGCAGTGGCAGCGGCTCGCGCCGTTCCAGCGCTACGTGCTCGTCAAGCTGTCGCGCAAGCCGACGCTGAATCACGATTTCCTGCCCGCGATGCGGGAGTTCGGGCTGACGGCCGCGCACTGACGGCCGCCTGCCGCGCTGCGGCGCGGCGCCTGCCCGTCAGAGCGGCGGCAGTTGCCGCGGCTTGCGGTCGGGGCCGGTCGCGACGTACGTGAGCGTCGCTTCGGTGACCTTCACGATTTCGCCCATCAGGCGCATGCGCTGCGCATACACCTCGACGTCGACCGTGATCGACGTGTTGCCGGTGCGCGTGATGGTCGCGTAGAAGCTCAGCAGATCGCCGACGAACACCGGCTGCTTGAACACGAACGAGTTGACCGCGACCGTCGCGACGCGGCCGTTCGCGCGCTGGCTCGCGGGGATCGAACCGGCGATGTCGACCTGCGACATGATCCAGCCGCCGAACACGTCGCCGTGAACGTTCGCGTCGTGCGGTTGCGGGACGACGCGCAGCGCGGGCTGCTTCTGCGGGAGTTCGAGGGTCGAATCGGTCATGGCGGGGCTTTCATCCTGTAATAAATGGGCCGCCGCGCGCAGCGTGGCCGGCGAGGGCGCCGGCAGCGGCGCGAAGCGGCTTCTGCGACAATACAACGTTCGCAAATTGTACGAGAAAGCGCGCGAGCCGGCCGCCGATACGCGCGTCCCGTACCGCCGCACAACCCTTCCCCCATGCGCCGATTTCCCGCTTCCGGCGAGCCCGCGCCGGCTTCGACCGGGCCTCGCAACGACTGGCAGACCATCCGGTCGCTGCTGCCGTACCTGACCACCTACAAATGGCGCGTCGCGCTCGCACTCGGCTGCCTGATCGGTGCGAAGGTCGCGAACCTCGGCGTGCCGGTCGTGATGAAACGCATCGTCGATCATCTGTCCGCCGTGCAGCAGCTCACCGCGCTCGGCCGCGCCGAGCAGTCGGCCGGGATCGTGCTCGCGGGCGGCGTCGGGCTGCTGGTGGTCGCGTATGCGCTCGTGCGGCTGTCGACGTCGCTCTTTACCGAGCTGCGCGAAATCCTGTTCTCGAAAGTCACCGAGAGCGCGGTGCGCCAGCTCGCGCTGCAGGTGTTCCGGCATCTGCACGGGCTGTCGCTGCGGTTTCACCTCGAGCGCCAGACGGGCGGCATGTCGCGCGACATCGAGCGCGGCACGCGCGGCATCCAGCAACTGATTTCGTATTCGCTGTACAGCATCCTGCCGACGCTCGTCGAGGTCGGGCTCGTGCTCGGCTTCTTCGTGGTCAAGTACGAGGCCTACTACGCGTACGTGACGTTCGCGGCGCTCGTCACGTACATCGTGTTCACCGTGAAGGTCACCAACTGGCGCACGCATTTCCGCCGCACGATGAACGAACTCGATTCGCGCGCGAACTCGCGGGCGATCGACTCGCTGATCAACTACGAGACGGTGAAGTACTTCGGCAACGAGGAGTGGGAGGCGCAACGCTACGACGAGAACCTGAAGCGCTACCGGAAGGCCGCGATCCGTTCGCAGAACTCACTGTCGGTGCTGAACTTCGGCCAGCAGGCGATCATCGGCACGGGGCTCGTGTTCATCCTGTGGCGCGCAACCCAGGGCGTGCTCGCGGGCAAGCTGACGCTCGGCGATCTCGTGCTGATCAACACGTTCATGCTGCAGCTGTACATTCCGCTGAACTTCCTCGGCGTCGTCTATCGCGAGCTGAAGCAGAGCCTGACCGACATGGACCGGATGTTCGGGCTGCTGTCGGCGCCGAAGGAAGTGGCCGACCGGCCCGATGCGCCGCCGCTCGCAGTGGCCGGCGCGCAGGTGCGCTTCGAGCACGTGAACTTCGCGTACGAGCCGTCGCGGCAGATCCTGCACGACGTGACGTTTACGATCGAGGCCGGCACGACGACCGCGGTGGTCGGCCACAGCGGTTCGGGGAAGTCGACGTTGTCGCGGCTGCTGTTCCGCTTCTACGATCTCGACCGGCAGGCGGGCGGCGCGATCCGGATCGACGGCCAGGACATCCGCGACGTCACGCAGGAATCGCTGCGCGCATCGATCGGGATCGTGCCGCAGGACACCGTGCTGTTCAACGACTCGATCTACTACAACATCGCGTACGGCCGGCCGACGGCGACGCGCGACGAAGTGGTCGCGGCCGCGCGCGCCGCGCACATCCACGATTTCATCGAGGGGTTGCCGAAGGGCTATGACACGCCGGTCGGCGAGCGCGGGCTGAAGCTGTCGGGCGGCGAAAAGCAGCGCGTCGCGATCGCGCGTACGCTGCTGAAGGATCCGCCGGTGCTGCTGTTCGACGAAGCGACGTCGGCGCTCGATTCGCGCTCGGAACGCGCGATCCAGCACGAACTCGACCAGATCGCGCGGCATCGCACGACGCTCGTGATCGCGCACCGGCTGTCGACGGTCGTGCACGCGCAGCAGATTCTCGTGATGGACCACGGGCGGATCGTCGAGCGCGGCACGCACGACGAACTCGTGCGCGCCGACGGGCTGTATGCGCAGATGTGGGCGTTGCAGCAGCAACGCGCGGCGGCAGGCGGGGAAGAGGCCGAGGCCGCGTGAGCACGGGTGTCGCACGACGCGGCGTGCGGCGGGAGCCGGGCTGTGTGCCGGCTGTCGGGCAGCGTGGGGTTGTCACCACCGGGTGAGCCGGCGGGGCGTTCCCGACATTCGATCCCGGACCGGTTCGCGGTCGGTCGACCGGGCGCGGCATCGGCCCGTCACCCCATTGACCCGTCACCCCGTCGGCGGCTGGGCGTTCCCGACATTCGATCCCTGACCAGTTCGCGGCCGCTCGACCGGGCGCCACATCGGCCCGTCACCTCATCGGCCGCCGCGCCGGCGAGCCGGTAGCCGGCCGCGAAACGATCAACCGGCGGCGGTGCGCAGCCGTGCGTCGAGTTCGCCGAGCTGCGCGGGCGTGCCGACGTTCTCCCAGATCCCTTCGTACAGCTCGCCGCTCGCGCGGCCGGCTTCGATCGCCGCGCGATAGTACGGCGTCAGCGCGCGCCGCGTGCCGGGCGCGAGGTCGCGGAACATCCGCGTGTCGTACAGGCCGATGTTGCCGAACGTGAAGCGTGCGGCGCCGTCGAGCGCGAGACGGCCGTCGTCGCCGAGCGCGAAGTCGCCGGCCGGATGGAACGGCGGGTTCGGCACCATCACGAGGTGCATCGCCGGCGTGTCGAGCGCGGCCATCCGGGCGGCGCGCGGCGCGAGCGTCCGGTAGTCGAACGCGCAGTAAACGTCGCCGCTGACGGCCGCGAACACGGCCGGCTGCCCGTCGCGCTCGAGCAGCGGCAGCGCCTGCGCGATGCCGCCGGCGGTTTCCAGCGCGTCGCCCTCGGCCGAATACGCGAGCCGCACGCCCCAGCGCGAACCGTCGCCGAGCGCGGCCTCGATCTGCTCGCCGAGCCACGCGTGGTTGATCACGATCGTCTCGATGCCCGCACGCGCAAGCGCCTCGATCTGCCAGACGATCAGCGGCTTGCCGCCGGCTTCGAGCAGCGGCTTCGGGCAGGTGTCGGTCAGCGGGCGCATCCGCTCGCCGCGTCCGGCGGCGAAGATCATCGCCGTGGTCAGGGTAGGGCTCATGTTCGACGAGGAGTGAGGACGGTCAGAACGTATAGCCGACGTCGGCCGGCGCGTTGCCCTCGAGCTCGTCGAGCAGCTTCGCGAACGGCACGAGTGGGCGGTAGCGCAGCGCGACCTTGCGCGCATACGCGAGAAAGCGCGGCAGGTCGTCCAGATAGTGCGGCTTGCCGTCGCGGTAGTTGATGCGCGCGAACAGGCCGAGGATCTTGATATGGCGCTGCAGCCCCATCCATTCGAGCTGGCGGTAGAACTCGCCGAAGTCGGGATCGACCGGCAGGCCGGCCTTTTTCGCCTTTTCCCAGTAGTACGCGAAGCAGTCGAGCTCGAACTCTTCGTCCCAGCTGATGAACGCGTCGCGCAGCAGCGACACGACGTCGTACGTCAGCGGCCCGTACACGGCGTCCTGGAAGTCGAGCACGCCCGGGTTCGGCTCGCACACCATCAGGTTGCGCGGCATGAAGTCGCGCAGCATGAAGCCTTGCGGCTGCGCATGCGCGCTCGCGACCAGCAGCGCGAACGTGCGGTCGAGCGTGCCGCGCATCGCGTCGGTGACGGGCTTGCCGAGGTGGCGGCCGACGAACCATTCGGGCAGCAGCTCCATTTCGCGGCGCAGGAACGCTTCGTCGAACGGCGGCAGCACGTCCGGCTTCGACGTGAGCTGGAAGCGGATCAGCGCATCGAGCGCGGCGCGCATCAGCGTTCGCGCGGCGGCCGGATCGGCCGGATCGAGCACCGAGATGTACGACGTGCGGCCGAGGTCGGTCACGAGCATGAAGCCCGCGTCGAAATCGTGGGCCAGCACGTCCGGCACGTGGTCGCCGGCCGCGGCGAGCAACTGCGCGACCTGGACGAACTCGCGGCACTTCTCGGGCGGCGGCGCATCGACCGCGATCAGCGTGCCGCCCGCGCTGGCGGCCGATGCGACGCGGAAATAGCGGCGGAAACTGGCGTCCGACGACGCGGGCGCGAGGGTCGACAGATCGAGCGCGTAGCGCTCGGCGAGCGGGCGCAGCCACGCGGTGAGCGCTTCGAGGCGGGCGTCGGGCTGGGATGCGGCGGATGGGGGCGTCATGAAACTCGGCGGAGGGGGGAACGTCTTGCCATATAATACCCCACGACTTTTTTGACGCGCCCCGCGTCAGCTTCCGCCGTGCAGGCTCGCCGCCTGTCGCGCCGCCCGTGCGATCGCTTCCCCGGTTTGCGAAGAGCCGCAGTCGCGGCTCGACGGCGCGGCCCGCCGCGCGACGGTGCCGCGCAGGCGCGGTTGACAAGGGGCGATTCGCCAAACGATAGATGCCGCCCAAACCGCTATTCCCGAATGTTTTCCCCGGTGACGGGGCGCCGCGCAAACGGCGGCTCGCGCTCGCGCTCCTGGCCGTGCCCGGCCTCGTGCCGGCCGTGTCGTACGCGCAGCTGACGGGTGCGGCTGCGCAGCCGCAGCCGCTCGACTCGCCGTGGGATCTGCGTCTCGCGCCCCAGCTCGAGGATCATCCGCTGAAGGACGGCGCGAAGCCGGCCGCTTTCGTGATCGCCGACCACACGAGCGGCACCGCCGAGCAGGACCTCGCCGCGAAGGGTTCGGCCGAGCTGCGGCGCGGCGACGCCGTCGTGAAGGCCGACGCGATCCACTACGATCAGGATACCGACATGGCCGATGCGTACGGCCAGGTCAAGGTGATCAACGGCGGTACGTCGTTCGCGGGCCCCGAGGCGCACCTGAAGATCGAGGCGAACCAGGGCTTCATGACCGCGCCGAAGTATCACTTCAACGTGACGGGCGGGTCGGGCAGCGCGGAGCGCGTCGACATGGTCGACAACGAGCGCTCGGTGTTCGTCAACGGCACGTATACGGCGTGCCAGTGCTCGACGAACCCCGCGTGGTACATCAAGGGCAGCCGCTTCGATTTCGACACGGGCGCCGACGAGGGCACCGCGCGCAACGGCGTGCTGTTCTTCCAGGGCGTGCCGATCTTCGCGAGCCCGTGGATGACGTTCCCGCTGTCGGGCGAGCGGCGCAGCGGCCTGCTGCCGCCGACGTTCTCGATGAACTCGAGCAACGGCTTCGAGCTGACGCTGCCGTACTATTTCAACATCGCGCCGAACCGCGATCTCACGCTCACGCCGCGCATCATCTCGCGGCGCGGCGTGATGACCGAAGCGACGTTCCGCTACCTGTCGCCGTCGTATTCGGGCACGTTTACGGCCAATTACCTGCCGGATGACCGGCTCGCGCACCGCAACCGCTACGCGATCTACTGGCAGCACCAGCAGAACTTCGGCGGCGGTTTCGGCGGTTACGTCTACTTCAACAAGGTCTCGGACAACACGTATCCCGAAGACCTCGGGTCGTCGAACCAGTTCATCAACGGCACGCAGACGCTGTACCAGCAGGAAGCCGGCCTCACGTACAACAACGGCCCATGGTCGGTGCTCGCGCGCTACCAGCACTGGCAGACGCTGCCGCCGTCGATCGCGCCGTACAGCCGCGAGCCGCAGTTGAACGTGAAGTACACGAAGTACAACGTCGGCGGCTTCGACTTCGGCGCGGAAGCCGACTATTCGCGGTTCCGCATCACGACCGCCGATGCGACCCAGGGCGACCGGATCGTCTTCAACCCGTACATCGCGTACGGCGTGTACGGCCCCGGCTACTTCGTCGTGCCGAAGGTCCAGTATCACTTCGCGTCGTACGACCTGAACTACCTGTCGTCGACCACGCCGAACAACCCGAAGCGCTTCACCGAGTCGATCCCGACGGTGAGCTTCGATTCGGGCCTGATCTTCGATCGTTCGGTGCGCCTGTTCGGCCAGGACTTCATCCAGACCCTCGAGCCGCGCCTGTACTACGTGTACACGCCGTATCGCGATCAGTCGAACGCGCCGCTGTTCGACACCGCGGAATCGGACTTCGGCCTCGCGGAGATCTACCAGCCGAACACGTTCGTCGGCAACGACCGGATCGCCGATGCGAACCGGATCACCGCCGGCCTCACGTCGCGCTTCATCGATCCGCGCACCGGCGACGAGCGCGCGCGCTTCGTGATCGCGCAGCAGTACTACTTCGCCGATCAGCGCGTCACGCTGAACCCCGGGCAGAGCGCCGTGCTGGCGCGCCACTCGGACCTGATCGTCGGCGCCGCGCTGAAGCTCGGCTCGGGCTTCATGTCGGAAACGGCGTTCCAGTACAACCAGAACAACAACCAGCTCGTGAAGTCGAGCGTCGGTTTCGGCTACAGCCCGGGCGAGCGCCGCGTGATCAACGTCGGCTACCGCTATACGCGCGCGAACACCACGCTCGACAACCAGCCGATCAACCAGTTCCTGGTGTCCGCGCAATGGCCGCTCACGCGCCGCCTGTATGCGATCGGCCGTTTCAACTACGACCTCGCCGGAGATCGCGTGGTCGACGGTCTGGTCGGCTTACAATACGACGCGGATTGCTGGGCGCTCGGGGTCGGGGTGCAGCGGGCCGCGAACGGCATCAATTCGTCGGGACAGCAGAACTCGTCGACGCGATTCATGATGCAGCTGACGCTCAAGGGCTTGTCGACCATCGACAACGGCCTCGTGTCCGCATTCCGCGCCGGGGTGCCGGGCTATACGCCGTTGCCGCCGCCGCCGCCGCCGATGTCCCGCTTCAGCAACTACGAGTAACGCCGGCATGTCTGCACCGGTCAGCACGATTTCAATGGAGTTTCAGTGGCAATGAAGAAAACCCTTCGCTTCGCGGCAGTCGTGTCCAGCCTCGCCGCGTCCGCCGCGCTGCTCGCCGCCGCGCCGGTCGCGGCGCAGGCACTCGGTTCGCAAGGTGCGCAGCTCGCCGACGAAGTCGTCGCGGTCGTCAACAACGACGTGATCACGGGCCGCGAACTCGACCAGCGCGTGGGCCTGATCGCTCGCCGGCTGCAGCAGCAGAACGCGCCGGTGCCGCCGGCCGACCAGTTGCGCGCGCAAGTGCTGAACCAGATGGTGCTCGAACGTATCCAGGTGCAGAAGGCCAAGGACGACGGGATCCGCATCGACGACGCGACCGTGCAGGCCACGCTGCAGCGGCTCGCGCAGGCGAACGGGATGACGCTCGACCAGTACCGCGCGCGTCTCGAGGCGCAGGGCGTGCCCTGGAGCATCTTCACGAACGACGCACGCACCGAACTGATGCTGTCGAAGCTGCGCGAGCGCGAGGTCGACGGCAAGATCACGGTGTCGGACGCCGAAGTCGCGAACTACATCGCGAGCCAGCGCGGGCCGAACGCGTCGCAGCAGCAGGACCTGCGCTTCCAGCACATCTTCATCAAGGCGCCCACCAACGCGCCGCAGGCCGACATCGAAGCCGCGCAGAAGAAGGCCGAGGCGCTGCTGCAGCAGGCGAAGTCGGGCGCCGATTTCGAGCGGCTCGCGAAGAACAACTCCGAAGCGAACGACGCGAAGAAGGGCGGCGATCTCGGCTTCAAGGCGCCGAGCGCGCTGCCGGCCGACGTCGTCGACGCCGCGTCGAAGCTGCGCCCGGGCCAGGTCAACCCGACGCTGATCCGCGTGCCGGACGGCTTCGAGATCGTGCGCCTGGTCGATCGCCGCCAGAGCCAGGGCGCGAGCGCCGCCGCGCCGAAGATCGTGCAGACGCACGTGCGCCACATCCTGCTGCGTGTCGGCGAAGGCAAGTCGGAAGGCCAGGCGCGTCAGCAACTGATCGACATCCGCAACCAGGTCGAGGCCGGCGGCGATTTCGCGAAGTTCGCGCGCACCTACTCGCAGGACGGTTCCGCATCGCAGGGCGGCGACCTCGGCTGGATCAGCCCGGGCGAGACCGTGCCGGAATTCGAGCGCGCGATGAACAACCTGCAGGACGGCCAGATCAGCCAGCCGATTCGTACCGAGTACGGCTACCACCTGATCCAGGTGCTGAACCGCCGCGAGGCGGAAGGGTCGGTGCAGCAGCAGATGGACATCGCGCGTCAGGCGATCGGCCAGCGCAAGGCGGAACAGGCATATGCCGACTGGCTGCGCGAGCTGCGCGATTCGTCGTACGTGCAGTACAAGATCGGCGGCGTCGGCCCGGCGAACTGAGCGAGCATCGGATGACCACGCCCGCGCTGCAGATCGCGATCACGACCGGCGAACCCGCGGGGGTCGGCCCGGAACTGACCGTGCAGGCGCTGCGTGACGCCGCGCAGCGCTGGCCCGACGCGCATTTCACCGTGCTCGGCGATGCAGCGCTGCTCGACGCGCGGGCGGCGGCGGTCGGCGCCGACCCGGCCGCGTGGGCCGGCGGCACGCAGGTGTCGGTCGCGCATCATGCGCTGGCGGTGCCGGCGCAGGCGGGCAAGCTGGACGCGGCGAACGGCCGTTACGTGCTCGGGCTGCTCGATGCGGCGATCGACGGCGCGCTGGCGGGCCGGTACGACGCGATCGTCACCGCGCCGCTGCAGAAGAGCACGATCAATGACGCGGGCGTGCCGTTCACCGGCCATACCGAATACCTGGCCGAACGCACGCATACGCCGCGCGTCGTGATGATGCTGGCGGGCACCGGCGACCGGCCGTTGCGCGTCGCGCTCGCGACCACGCACCTGCCGCTGAAGGACGTATCGGCCGCGCTGACGATCGACGGGCTCGTCGAGACGCTCGCGATCGTCGATCGCGACCTGCGGCGCGACTTCGGTCTCGCCGCGCCGCGCATCCTCGTGACGGGCCTGAACCCGCATGCGGGCGAGAACGGTTATCTCGGCCGCGAGGAGATCGACGTGATCTCGCCGGCGCTGGCCCGCGCGAACGCGCAACGCATCGACGCGCGCGGCCCGTATCCGGCCGACACGCTGTTCCAGCCGCGCCATCTGGCCGATGCCGACTGCGTGCTCGCGATGTTCCATGATCAGGGCCTGCCCGTGCTGAAGTACGCGACGTTCGGCGAGGGCATCAACGTGACGCTCGGGCTGCCGATCATCCGCACGTCGGTCGATCACGGCACCGCGCTCGATCTGGCCGGCACGGGCCGCGCGGATCCGGGCAGCATGATCGCCGCGCTCGATACGGCCGTCACGATGGCGCGCCATCGTCGCGCAGCCTGACGCTGCGACTTACCCCATTCGTCGTATTTTTCGTTTTACTCAGTCGATGTCGAACAGCAGACAGCACCAAGGCCATTTCGCGCGCAAGCGCTTCGGGCAGAACTTCCTCGTCGATCACGGCGTGATCGACTCGATCGTCGCGACGATCGGCCCCGCGCGCGGCCAGCGGATGGTCGAGATCGGCCCCGGGCTCGGCGCGCTGACCGAGCCGCTGATCGAGCGCCTCGCGACGCCCGAGTCGCCGCTGCACGCGGTGGAGCTCGATCGCGACCTGATCGGGCGCCTGCAGCAACGCTTCGGCGCGCTGCTGGAGCTGCACGCGGGCGACGCGCTCGCGTTCGACTTCCGTTCGCTCGCGGCGCCCGGCGACAAGCCGTCGCTGCGGATCGTCGGCAACCTGCCGTACAACATTTCCAGCCCGCTGCTGTTTCACCTGATGACGTTCGCCGATGCGGTCATCGACCAGCATTTCATGCTGCAGAACGAAGTCGTCGAGCGGATGGTCGCGGAGCCGGGCACGAAGGCGTTCTCGCGGCTGTCGGTGATGCTGCAGTACCGCTACGTGATGGAAAAGATGCTCGACGTGCCGCCGGAATCGTTCCAGCCGCCGCCGAAGGTCGATTCGGCGATCGTCCGGATGATCCCGTACGAGCCGCACGAACTGCCGGACGTCGATCCGGTGCTGCTCGGCGAAATCGTCACGGCCGCGTTCTCGCAGCGCCGCAAGATGCTGCGCAATACGCTCGGCGATTATCGCGAGACGATCGATTTCGATGCGCTCGGCTTCGATCTCGCGCGCCGTGCGGAGGACGTGAGCGTGGCCGAATACGTCGGCGTCGCGCAGGCGCTCGCGGCGCGGCGCCAGGCCGGATGACGCGCGTGGCGCAAGCCCGTCGGCCGTATCGAAGAGGCTGCCCGACCGGCAGCTTTTTTATTGCCCGCGCGTCTTGCGCCGGTCGTCACGACCGCCGGCGCGGCGGTGCGTTGACGAGCGCGATGCCGGTCAGCACGAGCGCGGCCGCGGACAGGAAGCGCCAGCCGACCGTTTCGCCGAGCAGCAGCACGCCGAACGCGACGCCGAACAGCGGCGACAGGAACGTGAAGACGGACAGCCGGGACGCGCTGTAGCGCGTCAGCAGCCAGAACCACGACAGGTAGCTGACGAACGCGACGATCACCGACTGGTACGCGAGGCTCGCGATCGCGAGCGGCGTGACCTGCGCGAACGACATCTGCCCGAGCAGCGCGGCGAGCGCGACCAGGACGACCGCCGATACCGCGAGCTGGTAGAACAGCGTTTTGCTTGCGCTCGCCCGCGCGAGCGTCGTCGAACGCACGACGACCGTCGTCGCGGCCCACATCGCGCCGCCGAGGATCCCGAGCGCGTCGCCGGCGAGCCCGGCCAGCACGGACGCGCCGGGCGCGCGCGGCTTCAGGAAGCCGTCGGCGAACGCGAGCGCGATGCCGGCGAATGCGAGGCCGACGCCGGCCCATTGCGTGCGCTGCAGCCGCTCGCCCGGGGCGAACAGGTGCAGGCCGAGCGCGGTGAAGCACGGCGCCGTGTACAGGAAGATCGCCATGTGCGACGCGCTCGTCAGCGTCAACCCGAAGAACACGCAAACGAATTCGCCGGCGAACAGCGCGCCGGCCGCGAGCCCCGCGCCGAACGTGCCGTCCGCCCGAAACAGCGGTGTGCCGCGCGTGCGCGCCCAGCCCCATAGCAGCAGCGCGGCGATCACCGAGCGCAGCCCGGCCTGGAACATCGGCGCGATCGCGGCGTTCGTGCTCTTGATCGCGACTTGCTGGAAACCCCAGATCGCGCACAGCAGCAGCATCAGGCCGACGGCGCGCGTATCGAGTGCGCGGCGCACGGGGGCGGCGGCGAGCGCGGTCATCGGCGCACCTCGCGGAGGCGGTACGGTAGCGGCGCGCTCGGGTGGGCGGCGCGCCCGGCGCGCTCGAATCGGCGGTTTCGCACGGCAGTGGGGCGTACGGAAGAGTAGGTGGTCGCGGTCGGGGCAGGATGCATGCCCGATTTTGGTGCGAAGTGGAAGGATGTTACCCGATCGGCGCGGTGGCCGGCGAGCCGGATCGTACCGTTTTTCGCCGCGGCGCTCGTGCTCGCGAGCGGGCAACCGATGCACCGCGTCGGCCGCGCCCCGGCCAGGTGCATCGGGCCAGGCGCTCGCGGCTAGGTGTCCCCGACCGGACGCCTCCGGCTAGGCGCCCCCGACTAGGCGTCCCCGGCGAAATTCACCCGACTCCGGTAGAATTTCCGGCTCTGGAAAGTCCCCACAGGAGTACAACACATGCGTTTGCTGCATACGATGCTGCGAGTCGGCGATCTCGACCGCTCGATCAAGTTCTACACCGAATTGCTCGGCATGAAGCTGCTGCGTCGCGAGGATTATCCGGAAGGCAAGTTCACGCTCGCGTTCGTCGGCTACGAAGACGAGAGCACGGGCACCGTGATCGAGCTGACCCACAACTGGGAGACGCCGTCCTACGATCTCGGCAACGGCTTCGGCCATCTGGCGGTGGCGGTCGACGATGCGTACGCGGCCTGCGAGAAGATCAAGGCGCAAGGCGGCAAGGTCACGCGCGAGGCGGGCCCGATGAAGCACGGCACGACCGTGATCGCGTTCGTCGAGGATCCGGACGGCTACAAGATCGAGTTCATCCAGAAGAAGTAAGCGCGCGATGAGCGGCGCTGCGGCATGCGATGCCTGCCGCAGCAGCGAAACAGGGCGGCGCGGGGCAACCCGCACCGCCCTGTTTCGTTGGCGGCGAAGCCGTGCGCGTCAAAGCGACGGCAGCAGTTCGGGCGGGTGATGCTTGAGCGTGTGCCGGGCTTCGCGGAACTCGGGGAAGATCGATTCGACGGTCTGCCAGAAGGCCGGGCTGTGGTTCATCTCGCGCAGGTGCGACAGCTCGTGCGCGACGACGTAGTCGATGATCGACATCGGAAAATGGATCAGCCGCCAGTTCAGGCGGATCTTGCCGTCGCTCGAGCAACTGCCCCAACGCGTCGCGGCCGACGACAGCGCGTACATCGAATACGTGACGCCGAGCCTTTCCGCGTAGACCGCGAGGCGCTCGCCGAAGATGCGTTTCGCTTCGCCTTGCAGCCAGCCCTGCACGCGATCCTTGATCTGCTGCATGTCGGCCTGCACGGGCAGCGGCAGCGACAGCCGCAGCGCATCGGCATCGAAGCCGACGGCGCCCGCGCCGAGCGCGATCGTCACCGTCTTGCCGAGATACGGCAGTTGCGCGCCGTCGCGCCAGTCGATCTGCGGCAGCGCGCGCTGCTCGGTGCGTGTCTTCCACTCCGCGAGCTTCGCGAAGATCCAGCGTTGTTTCTCGGCGATCGCCGCTTCGATGTCGGCGAGCGTGACCCAGCGCGGCGCGGTGATCGACAGCCCGCTACCGTCGATCGTGAAGCCGATCGTGCGGCGCGCCGAGCGCTTCAGCCGGTATTCGAGCACGCGACTGTCGAGCGCGAACGTGCGCACGCGTGAGCGATCGCGCACCGGGCCCGGATCGAGCGGCGCGGCGGGCGCGGCCTCGGGCGGCGCCGACGGGGTCGCGGCCGGCCCGTCGAAGAGCGGCAGATCCATCTGGCGATGATCGAGGGCCACGACGGCAGGCCGTGGCCGCGGACGCTGTTTCATCAGTTCGCTTCTTTTTGTCGTACGCAACGGCTGCAATCCGGGGCTTCAGGCGCGCGCGGCATCGCGGGTGCCGGCGTTGCCCGCCGGACGATACGCATCGGGATCGATGCGGCGCATTTCCGCTTCGATCCATGCTTCGACCTGCGAGTTCAATGCATCGGGCGTCTTGCCTTCTACCGGAATCGGCTTGCCGATCGACACGGTGACGACGCCCGGGAATTTCGTAAACGAATTGCGCGGCCACACATGACCTGCATTGTGCGCGATCGGCACGACCGGCGTGCCGGTTTCGATCGCGAAACGCGCGCCGCCCGTCTTGTACTTGCCTTGCTTGCCGACCGGTGTGCGCGTGCCTTCGGGGAACATGATCATCCATGCGCCTTCCGACAGGCGCTTCTTGCCCTGGCGGATCACCGACGCGAACGCGTTCTTGCCTTCCTTGCGGTTGATGTTGACCATGTGCAGCAGCCCGAGCGCCCAGCCGAAGAACGGCACGTACAGCAGCTCGCGCTTGAACACGTAGCAGAGCGGCTTGGGCATCAGCGCCGGAAACGCGAGCGTCTCCCACGCGGACTGGTGCTTCGACAGCAGCACGGCCGGGCCGTCGGGCAGGTTCTCCATCCCTTCGATCCGGTAGCGGATGCCGTTCAGCCAGCGCACGACCCACAGCGTCGACTTGCACCAGCCGGCCGCCATCCAGTAGCGCGCGTCGGGGCGCATGAACGGAAACGCGATGAAGCACGCGGTGGCGTACGGCACCGTGTACAGGATGAAGTAGATCAGCAGCAGCAGGGAGCGGACGAAGCGCATCGGCGTGAGTCTGGCGTTGGGGAGGATGCGCGCGGCAGCCGCATCACTCGTGTTCGTGTGAAAGAAAATCGAGCGCGAAGGCGCGCAGGTCGTCGTGGACTTTCGTGCCGTCCGGCAGATTGCCGGCGGCGAGCGTCTTCTTGCCCTTGCCGGTCAGCACGAGGTGCGGCTGGAAGCCGACCGCGACGCCGGCCTGCAGGTCGCGCAGCGAATCGCCGACGACCGGCGTGTTGGCGGGATCGATCTCGAAGCGCTCGGCGATCATCTGCATCATGCCGGGTTTCGGCTTGCGGCAGTCGCAGCGATCCTCGGCCGTGTGCGGGCAGAAGAACACCGCGTCGATGCGCGCGCCGACCGCGGCCGCCGCGCGATGCATTTTCAGGTGCATCTCGTTGAGCGCGGCCATGTCGAACAGCCCTCGACCGATGCCGGACTGGTTGGTCGCGACGACCACGCGGTAGCCCGCGTGGTTGAGCCGCGCAATCGCCTCGAAGCTGCCGGGCAGCGCGATCCATTCGTCGGGCGTCTTGATGAACGCGTCCGAATCGACGTTGATCACGCCGTCCCGGTCGAGGACGACGAGCTTTCGGTTGGGGCTGATCGGCATCGTGCGGCCCTTATGCGGCGAGCTTCGAGATGTCGGCGACGCAGTTCATCTGCTGGTGCAGCGCGGACAGCAGCGCGAGACGGTTCGCGCGCAGTGCCGGATCTTCCGCGTTGACCATCACGTCGTTGAAGAACGTGTCGACCGGCGCGCGCAGCGCGGCGAGCGCCGACAGCGCGCCCGTGTACGCGCGCGCCTCGAGCTGCGACTGCACGCGCGGCGTGACGGCCGCGAGCTGTTCGTGCAGCGCCTTCTCGGCGGCCTCGACGAGCAGCGTCGACTGCACCGCGCCGTTCGCGACGCCTTCCGACTTCTTCAGGATGTTCGAGATCCGCTTGTTCGCGGCCGCGAGCGCTTCGGCTTCCGCGAGGCGCGTGAATTCGCGCACCGCGTCGAGGCGCGCGACGAGATCGTCGATGCGCGTCGGGTTCAGGCTCAGCACCGCGTCGATTTCGCCGGCCGAATAGCCGCGCTCGCGCAGCAGGCCGCGCAGGCGATCCATGAAGAACGCGAAGATCGCGTCGGTCGATTCGGCGACGCCCGGCACGTCGTTAAAGCGTGCATGGGCCGTGCGCAGCAGCGCCACGAGATCGAGCGGCAGCTGCTTTTCGAGCAGCAGGCGCAGCACGCCGAGCGCGTGGCGGCGCAGCGCGAACGGATCCTTCTCGCCGGTCGGCGCGAGGCCGATGCCCCAGATGCCGACGATCGTCTCGAGCTTGTCGGCGAGCGCGACGGCGGTCGACACGGGCGTGGTCGGCAGCGCATCGCCGGAGAAGCGCGGCTGGTAGTGCTCGGCGCAGGCGAGCGCGACGTCGTCGGCTTCGCCGTCGTGGCGCGCGTAGTACGTGCCCATCGTGCCCTGCAGTTCGGGGAACTCGCCGACCATGTCGGTCAGCAGGTCGGCCTTCGCGAGACGGGCGGCGCGCTTCGCGTGCGCGGTGTCGGCGCCGATCGCCGGGGCGATCTCGCCGGCCAGCGCCTCGAGGCGCTCGACGCGTGCGAGCGCCGAACCGAGCTTGTTGTGATAGACGACGTTCGCGAGCTGCGGCACGCGCTCGGCGAGCGGCTTCTTCTTGTCCTGCTCGAAGAAGAATTTCGCGTCGGCGAGGCGCGGGCGCACGACGCGCTCGTTGCCTTCGATGATCTCGCCCGGCGTCTTCGTCTCGATGTTCGACACGATCAGGAAGCGCGAGCGCAGCTTGCCGCTAACGTCGGTCAGCGCGAAATACTTCTGGTTCGTCTGCATCGTGAGGATCAGGCATTCCTGCGGCACCTGCAGGAATTCGTCCTCGAAACGGCACGGGTAGACCACCGGCCATTCGACCAGCGACGTCACTTCGTCGAGCAGCGATTCGGGCATCACGACCGTGTCGCCGTTCGCGTGTTCGTTCAGCTGCGTGCGGATCGTTTCGCGGCGATCGGCGAAATGCGCGATCACGCGGCCCTTGTCGCGCAGCGTGTCGGCGTACGCGCGCGCATGCTGGATCGCGACGAGACCGTCGGACAGGAAGCGGTGGCCGAGCGTGGTGTCGCCGGCGTCGACGCCGAACGCGGTGACGGGCACGACGCGGTCGTCGTGCAGCACCGTCAGGCGATGCACCGGGCGCACGAACTTCACGTCCGAGCCGTCCGGGCGCTGGTACGTCATGAATTTCGGGATCGGCAGCTTCGCGAGCGCTTCGTCGAGCGCGGCCTGCAGGCCGTCGGCGAGCGTGACGCCGGCCGCCGAATAGTTGATGAAGAACGCTTCGGCCTTGCCGTCCTGCGCGCGCTCGAGATCGGCGATCGACAGGTTCGGGTGGCCGAGCGCCGCGAGCTTCTTCGCGAGCGGGGCCGTCGGCTTGCCTTCGGCGTCGAGCGCGACCGACACGGGCAGGACCTTTTCGCGGACCTGCCGGTCGGGCGCGACGGCGCGCACGTTCTGCACGACGACCGCGAGGCGGCGCGGCGTGGCGTAGCGTTCGAACACGAGTTCGCCTTCGACGAGGTCGCGCGCCGCGAGGCGTTGCGCGAGACCTTCGGCGAATGCGTCGCCGAGGCGCGCGAGGGCCTTCGGCGGCAGCTCTTCGGTCAGCAGTTCGACGAGCAGGGGGGCGGGATGATTATGCGTCATGGTTGGAATGAATCTCGTCTCGTCAGTCCTGATCGATCTTGCGTTCGACCTTGAGCGGCGGCGCCCATGCCGGCTGCGCGGCGTCCTGGGCATCGGTGGTGAGGCCCGGCACGCCCGGCGGGTTGCCGAGCATCGGGAAGCCGAGCTTCTCGCGCGAGTCGTAGTAAGCCTGCGCGACGAGACGCGACAGCGCGCGGATGCGGCCGATGTACGCCGCCCGCTCGGTGACCGAGATCGCGCCGCGCGCGTCGAGCAGGTTGAACGTGTGGCCGGCCTTCAGCACGAGCTCGTACGCGGGCAGCGCGAGCTGCGCGTCGATCATCTTCTTCGCTTCGGCTTCGTAGCTGTTGAAGAACGTGAACAGCAGGTCGACGTTCGCGTGCTCGAAGTTGTAGGTCGACTGCTCGACCTCGTTCTGGTGGTACACGTCGCCGTACGACAGGCGGCGCAGCTCGGGGCCGTTCGGGCCTTGCTCCTCCCACTCGGTCCACACGAGGTCGTACACGTTCTCGACCTTCTGCAGGTACATCGCGAGGCGCTCGAGGCCGTACGTGATCTCGCCCAGCACCGGCTTGCATTCGAGGCCGCCGACTTCCTGGAAATACGTGAACTGCGTGACTTCCATCCCGTTCAGCCACACTTCCCAGCCGAGCCCCCACGCGCCGAGCGTCGGGTTCTCCCAGTCGTCCTCGACGAAGCGCACGTCGTTCTGCTTCAGGTCGAAGCCGAGCGCTTCGAGCGAGCCGAGGTACAGGTCGAGGATGTTTTCGGGCGCCGGCTTGAGCACGACCTGGTACTGGTAGTAGTGCTGCAGGCGGTTCGGGTTTTCGCCGTAGCGGCCGTCCTTCGGGCGGCGCGACGGCTGCACGTACGCGGCGCGCCACGGCTCGGGGCCGACCGCGCGCAGGAACGTGTGGACGTGCGACGTGCCCGCGCCGACTTCCATGTCGATGGGCTGGAGCAGGGCGCAACCCTGCTTGTCCCAGTAGGACTGCAGCGTCAGGATGATTTGCTGAAACGTAAGCATGAAGAGCCTTCGTGGCGCTGGCGCTCCGTTGCGGACGGCGCTCCGGGCGGGCCCGGAGGGTCGGCTCGCGCGGCGGCGCGGCTTGTTAGTGTGCTGAAACGCGTAATTTTACCGGATCGGCGACCGGATGCGGCCGGAAGGCGGATGCGGGCACTGTCGGGCCGTTTCCGGCGGCCTGCGCGTCCACGGCCCGCATGCGCCGCGCGGCCGCGTGCGGACCTTTGCGACGGGCGTGCCGCCGCGCGTCGCGCGGGGGGTAAGATGCGCGTATTGCGGCGCGCGCCATGCGTGCCGCGTCACCGCTTGCCGACGCTCACTGCATGGACGAACCGACCGACATCCTGATTCCGCTGCTTCCGCCGTTCCTCGCGCTGCTCGAGCGCGCCGCCGACGCGCAGGCGCGCGGCGAGCGCCCCGCGCACGATCTGTGGCTCGCCGCCGCCGCCCATCTGCACGCGGTCGATGCGGCGGCGATCGCGCAGCTCACGGCCGCGCTCGCCGCGCGGCAGCGCATGGACGATGCGGTTGCGCTTGCCGAATGCGCGGCGCGTGCGCAGCCGGGCGCGCACGCGTACTTCAACCACGGCTACGCGCTGCAGATGGCCGGCCGTCACGCGGACGCCGTCGCGCCGTACCGCGCGGCGCTCGCGCTCGATGCCGGCCTGCCGTCGCTGCGGAACAACCTCGCGATCGCGCTGCGGCTGTCGGGCGGCGACCGCGCGGACGAGATCGCGCTGCTCGACGCGGCCGTGAAGCACGATCCGCACGACGTGCAGGCGTGGACCAATCTCGTCGTCGCGCGGATCGCGACGCACGATCTGGACGGTGCGCTCGCGTGCGCCGCGCGGCTCGCCGAGCTCGCGCCCGACAACGCGCTCGCGATGAACAACGTCGCGATGGCGATGAAGGAGGCGCAGCGCTGGGACGATGCCGAGCGCCATGCGGCGCGGGCGTGCGAGCTGGCGCCCGACGATGCGTCGTTCCGCTTCAACCTCGCGATCATCCAGCTGGTGCGCGGCAACCACGCGGACGGCTGGCGCGGCCACGAGGCGCGCTGGGACGGCGCGGGCGAGTTGCGCGGCCGCCGGCCGGCGTTGCCGGGCCCGCGCTGGCAGGGCGAGCCGCTCGCCGGCAAGACGCTGCTGGTGTGGGGCGAGCAGGGGCTCGGCGACGTGCTGCAGTTCTGCCGCTTCGTCGCGCCGCTCGCCGAACGCGTGCATCGCGAGGGCGGTCGGCTCGCGTGGAATACGTTCCCGGCGCTCGGCACGCTGATGCAGCGCAGCCTCGGCGCGCACGCGGACACGTTCAGCGCGGGCGGCGGCGTCGACGCGCTGCCGGCATTCGATTACGAAGTGCCGCTGATCGGCCTGCCGCTGATGCTCGGCATGGAGGCAGCGACGCTCGCCGCTTCGGTGCCGTACCTGCGGGCCGAGCCGCACGCATGCGACGCATGGCGTGCGCGGCTCGCGGGCGACGGCCGGCCGAAGGTCGGGCTCGTGTGGACGGGCAGCGCGGGCCATCAGCGCAATCCGTTCCGGCGCGTCGGGCTCGAGCGCTATGCCGACGCGTTTCGCGATATCGACGGCGTCGCGTTCTATTCGCTGCAGCCGGGCGCGGACGCGGATGTCGCCGCCGCGCGCGCGACGGGTTTCGCGATCGAAGACTACACGGCAGAACTGAAGAGCTTCGACGATACGGCGGCGTTCATCGGCGCGCTGGATCTCGTGATCACCGTGTGCACGTCGGTCGCGCACCTGGCCGGCGCGCTCGGCGCGCGTACCTGGGTGCTGCTCGACGTGAATCCGCACTGGCCTTGGCTGCTCGATCGCCGGGACAGCCCGTGGTATCCGACCGCGACGTTGTACCGGCAGCCGACGTTCGGCGCGTGGGCGCCGGTGATGGAAGAAGTGAGCCGCGACCTGCGGCGCGTCGCTGCGCAATGGGAACCATCGGATCGATCGGACCAATCGGACCAGTCGGCCCGGCGGGCCTGACCCGCCGGCCCGTTCGCGGTCACGGGCCGCCGCGCTCGACGGCGGCCCGTTGCGTCATCGCGCTTCGTCGTCGCCGTGGCGTCGGCCGTTGCGCCGGCGCAGCCCCGGCCCGAACGTGAAGCCGAACGCGAGCAGCACGAACGACACCGCGAGCACGATGTTGTTGCCGCTCGTCACGTACGGCGTGAAGCCGCTCGTGCCTTCGATCCGCACGTCGAGCGAGCCGATCGTGAACGGCTTCAACTGACCGAGCACGCGGCCGTGCGCGTCGATCGCGGCCGTCATCCCCGTATTGGTCGAGCGCAGCATCGGCCGGCCCGTTTCGAGCGAGCGCATCCGCGCGATCTGCAGATGCTGGTCGAGCGCGATCGTGTCGCCGAACCACGCGAGATTCGTCACGTTGACGAGCACGCCGGGCGGCTGCGGATTGTCGCGGATCGTCGCGGCGATTTCCTCGCCGAACAAATCCTCGTAGCAGATGTCGGCCATCACCGGCTGGTTGTGCACGAGAAACGGCTTCTGCACGGGTGCGCCGCGCGCGAAGTCGCCGAGCGGCATCTTCATCAGGTTGACGAACCACCGGAAGCCCCACGGAATGAATTCGCCGAAGGGCACGAGGTGATGCTTGTCGTAGTGATAGATGTCGCGCGAGTTCGGCGTCACGCCGTACAGGCTGTTCGTGTAATCGACGTAGCGGCCATCCTCGGTCACCGATGCGCCGACCGCGCCGAACAGCACGGCCGAACCGGTCGTGTCGCTGAACTTGCGGATCGCGACGGCGAACGGTTCGGGCAGTTCCTGGATCATCACCGCGATCGCGGTCTCGGGCGTGACGATCAGGTCGGCCGGCTTCTCGACGATCATCTGCTGGTACATCTTGATCGCCGCGTCGATGCCTTCCTGCTCGAACTTGATGTCCTGCTTCACGTTGCCTTGCAGCAGCCGCACGGTGAGCGGCGCGTTCGCGGGTACGGTCCACGTGACCTGCGACAGCGCGAGGCCGGCCGCGACGAGCGCGACGGCGATGCCGGCCGGCGCGGCGATGCGCACGCGCGCGTTGCCGTTCGATGCGCCGTCGCCGCCGACGCGCAGCGGCGACGGGCGCGCGGCGGCGAGCGCCTGCACGACCAGTGCGGCGAACAGCGCGAGCACCCACGCGATCCCGTACACGCCGACCACCGGCGCAAAGCCCGCGAACGGGCCGTCGACCTGCGGGTAGCCGCTGCCGAGCCACGGAAAGCCGGTGAACACGGTGCCGCGCAGCCATTCGCCGAGCGCCCACGCGCTCGCGAACGCGAATGCGCCGTGCCAGGTCGGCGAAAACGGCCGCGGGTCGGGCTCGCGGCGCTGCCACGCATGGCCCGCGCAGAACGACCACAGCCCGGCCGAGAACGCCGGGTACAGCGACAGGTACAGCGAGAACAGCACGAGTGCGCCGCCCGCGAGCGGCGCGGCCATCTCGCCGTACACGTGCATGCTGATGTAGAGCCACCAGACGCCGCTGATGAAGTTGCCGAAGCCGAACGCGCCGCCGGTGAGCGCGGCGCCGCGCCAGCTCGACGTGCGCGTCAGTTGCGCGAAAAACCAGACGAATACGACGAGCTGCAGCCAGCCGCCGTGCGGCGTGGGTGCAAAGCTGAGCGTATTGGCCGCACCGGCGAGCAGCGCGGCCGGATAGTGCCAGCGCGGCAGCGCGCGGCCGGGCGCCGGCGCGAGAAGGCCGCCAGCCGGGCGGGACGGGATCGGATCGTCCATGTGAAGCGGAAGAGGGCGAGCGGTTGAAGGAAGCGCGGCTGGCGCGGGGCGGTCAGTCTTCGTGCGAGGTTTCGGCGCGACGGCTGGCGAGCGGGTTGCGGCGCACCAGCAGCACATGAACCTGGCGCGCATCGCCGCGCTGGATTTCGAACACGAGGTTGCCGAGCTGCAGCTTCTCGCCGCGGTGCGGCACGCGTCCGAAATGATGGGTGATCAGCCCGCCGATCGTGTCGACTTCGTCGTCGGAGAAATCGGTGCCGAACACCTCGTTGAACTGCTCGATCTCGGTGAGCGCGCGCACGCGGTAGCGGCCGTCCGGCCCCGAGATGATGTTGCCGGCTTCCTCGTCGAAGTCGTACTCGTCCTCGATGTCGCCGACGATCTGTTCGAGCACGTCCTCGATCGTGATCAGGCCCGCGACGCCGCCGTATTCGTCGACGACGATCGCCAGGTGATTGCGGTTCACGCGGAAGTCGTGCAGCAGCACGTTCAGGCGCTTCGATTCCGGAATGAACACGGCCGGGCGCAGCATCCCGCGCACGTCGAACTCTTCCTCGGCGTAGAAGCGCAGCAGATCCTTCGCGAGCAGCACGCCGATCACGTTGTCGCGGTTCTCCTCGTACACGGGATAGCGCGAGTGCGCCTTTTCGAGGACGAACGGGATGAAATCCTCGGGCTTGTCGGCGATGTTGATCGCGTCCATTTGCGCGCGCGGCACCATGATGTCGCGCGCGCACAGATCGGATACCTGGAACACGCCTTCGATCATCGACAGCGAATCGGCGTCGATCAGGTTGCGTTCGTGGGCGTCCTGGAGGATTTCCAGCAACTCGCCGCGGGATTCGGGCTCGGGCGAGATGAAGTCGGTCAGGCGCTCGAGCAGCGAGCGCTTTTCTTGCGGTTTGTCGGTTGGCTTACGACTGGGATACGAATCGTTCATGGTGGTGCGCCCGGGTCATGCCGGGGCGCGCGGTCACGGAGTAGGCAAGGATACACCAAGGGCACGACGCGGCCGTGTCACCCGGCCGCACGGCCAGGACGGGCGGCTCGCGCTGCCCCGCTCGCGGACGGTCGCGCCGGCCGCGCCGGGCGCGCCGGGCGCGGCGGCGTCCTCGGGCTCATCCTATCGCAGAAAGAGCCGGCGGGGCGCGGCGGCCAAAAAACGGCGGCGGGAAGGGCGACGCGGCCCGACGCGGGAAACGGCCGTGACGGCGGCATTCCGCCGCAGACGGGCGCCGCCGGCGCGCGGTTCAGAACCGCATGCCGGCCGAGCAGCCGCCGGCGGCCGCGCCGTTGGTCGCGGCGCCGCCGCAACCGAGTATTCCGCAGCCGGACAGCGCGACGCTCGCGGCGACGAGCAGCGCGGCGATCCTGCAACGTGACCGGCGTGACGGTTTCATCGGCAGTGTCCTCGTGCGAAAGCGTGGGCGGCGCGGTGTCGCATGCACGCGGCAGCCCGGATGTCGGGTCGAATCATCGGCATCGCGCCAGCAACCCTTCCAGCGCGCGGTCGGGGATGCCGCTCGCGCGCAGCGCGTCGACCGTGCGGCTCACGTAGTCGAGCGTCGTGCCGTAGCGGCCGGCCGCGCAGCCGAACACTTCCTTCACGACGGAGTCGGTCAGCTTGCCCGTATAGGTCGGTGCGTCGCGGCGCATCACGAACGCGAGCGCGGTCACGCGTTCGCCGGTCTCGAGCGAGCACGGCAGCCACGCGGGCCGGTACGAGCCCATCGGCATCTCGCGCTTCCACAATGTCTCGAGGTGCGGCTGCGCGGTCGGCCCAGAGAGCCGGAATGCGATGCCCGCGCACGAGCCGCCCCGATCGAGCGCGAGCACGAGGCCCGGCCGTTCGGGGGTGCCGCGGTTCACGCGCGACCACAGGTAGAGTCCGCGGTGATAGCCGTGCACCTTGCCGCGCACGGCGGCGACGGTCGGCAGCCCGGGGTTCCAGATCAGCGAGCCATAGCCGAACAGCCAGAGATCCTGCCGGCCGTCCCAGTCGCGCATCGTATGCGCGAGCGACGCCGCGAGCTCGTCTTCCGTCAGCAGACGGCCTTCGCCGATCGACGGCGGGTAGGCGGGCGGCAGCATCGCGGCGTGACGCATCGGGCGGACGGCTTACTGGTACGGGTTCGGGAAACCCAGTTTCGCGAGGATGTCGACTTCGAGCGCTTCCATTTCGGCCGCGTCCTCGTCGCTCGTCTCGTGATCGTAGCCCTGCGCGTGCAGCGCGCCGTGCACCAGCAGGTGCGCGTAATGGGCCATGAGCGGCTTGCCCTGGTCGTGCGCTTCCTTCTCGACCACCGGGCAGCACAGCACGAGATCGCCGATCACGGTGCCGTCGGGCGCCGGGTCGTACGCGAAGGTCAGCACGTTGGTCGGGTAGTCCTTGTGGCGGTAGCCGGCGTTCAGCGTACGGCCTTCGTTTTCGCCGACGAAGCGCACGGTGAACTGCGCGCTCGCGAACAGCGCCGGCTCGATCCATTCGGCGATCAGCTTGCGCTTGGGCAGCGTCTTGCGCAGCTCGCTCGTGATCTCGTCGCCGTACTGCACGGACAGGTCGAATTCCAGCGCGCGCGGCTCGTCTTCGGGGTCGTCCTCGCGCGGAGCGAATTCGGCGCCGACGTGCAGCGTCACGCTGTCGTAGTGCTCGGGCTGCAGCGCGAGCTTCGCGCGCATCGCCGGATCGTTGTGCTGCGCGACGATCGCGACCGCCGCGTCGCCGGAGCTGCCCGACAGGTCGAACATCAGACTGCGGCCGTCCGGGAAGTCGATCCGCAGCCCTTGTGCATTGACGGTCCGGGCCTTGCCCTTCGCGTCGAACAGCGAAAGGCGGGGGGAGTCGGACGCGGCGGACGAGGCGCGGCCGGATTTGCGGGAACGAGAGGATTTCATGACGCGTGCGGCGATTGGGACGCGTTGAGGATACACCAAACGGCCGATCGCGCCCGAATTCGCCCGGGCGAAAAAAAGCCCGGCGCGCCGTGTGGCGGGCCGGGCCGGCAGGCCGGGGCAGCGCGCCGCCGCTCAGCCGTCCTGGTGCTGCGCGTGGAATTCGTCGTACGCCTCGACGATGCGCGCGACGAGCGGATGGCGCACCACGTCCGCGCTCGTGAAGCGCGTGAGCGCGATGCCGCGCACGCCGCCGAGCACCTGCTGCGCCTCGACGAGGCCGCTCTTGTGGCCGCGCGGCAGGTCGACCTGGCTCGTGTCGCCGGTCACGACCGCCTTCGAGCCGAAGCCGATCCGCGTGAGGAACATCTTCATCTGCTCGGGCGTCGTGTTCTGCGCCTCGTCGAGGATGATGAACGCGTGGTTCAGCGTGCGGCCGCGCATGTACGCGAGCGGTGCGATCTCGATCATCTGGCGCTCGAACATCTTGGCCGTCTTGTCGAAGCCGAGCAGGTCGTACAGCGCGTCGTACAGCGGCCGCAGGTACGGGTCGACCTTCTGCGCGAGATCGCCCGGCAGGAAGCCGAGCCGCTCGCCGGCCTCGACGGCCGGGCGCGTCAGCACGATCCGCTTGACCTGGTCGCGCTCGAGCGCGTCGACCGCGCACGCGACCGCGAGATAGGTCTTGCCGGTGCCGGCCGGCCCGATGCCGAACGTCACGTCGTGCGACAGGATCTGCTTCAGGTATTCGCGCTGGGCGGGCGTGCGGCCGCGCAGGTCGGCGCGCCGCGTGTAGAGCTTCGGCGCCGGTTCTTCGTCCGGCTCGTCCGCGTCGATCTGCACGACGGGTTCGTCGAACGGATGGTCGGGGTCGCCGCGAAAGCGCACGTCGAGCGGTTCCTGGCGGCCGTTGCCGGCCGTGTGGCGCACTTCGACCAGCGCGAGCTGGATGTCGTCGACCGACAGCGGATCGCGCGCGCGGTTGTAGAAGTTTTCGAGCGCGGCGAGCGCGAGCTTGGCGCCGCGCCCGCGGATCGTGATCCGGTGGCCGCGCCGCGCGAGCGTGACGTCGAGCGCCTGTTCGATCTGCCGCAGGTTTTCGTCGAGCGGGCCGCAGAGGTTGGCGAGGCGCGCGTTGTCGTCGCGCGGGGCGGTGAATTCCAGTGCTTGGACGGTCTTCAAAGTAGCGTCGGGCTCCTGTCGGGCGTCGGTCGGTCAGTGGGTGGCCGCGCTCGCGTCGTCGCTGACGAGCACGAGCTCGCCGCGCAGCGAGTGCGGGTACGCATGGTTGATCTTCACGTCGATCATCTGACCGATCAGGCGCGGGTGCGACGCGAGCGGCGCCGGGAAATTCACGACCCGGTTGTTCTCGGTGCGGCCCGCGAGTTCGTTCGGGTCCTTGCGCGACGGGCCCTCGACGAGGATCCGCTCGACCTTCCCGACCATCGACCGGCTGATGCGCGCGACGTTCTCCTCGATCGTCGCCTGCAGATGTTGCAGGCGTTTGAGCTTCACCTCGCGCGGCGTGTCGTCGGCGAGGTTCGCGGCCGGCGTGCCCGGGCGCGGGCTGTAGATGAACGAGAAGCTGGTGTCGTAGCTCATCTCGTGCACGAGCGCCATCATCTTGTCGAAATCTTCCTCGGTCTCGCCGGGGAAGCCGACGATCATGTCGGTCGACAGCGACAGATCGGGGCGGATCGCGCGCAGCTTGCGGATCACCGACTTGTATTCGAGCACCGTGTAGCCACGCTTCATCGCCATCAGGATGCGGTCGGAGCCGTGCTGGACCGGCAGGTGCAGGTGGCTCACGAGCTTCGGCACCTTCGCGTAGGTGTCGATCAGGCGCTGCGTGAATTCCTTCGGGTGCGACGTCGTGTAGCGGATCCGCTCGATGCCGGGGATGTCGGCGACGTATTCGATCAGCGTCGCGAAATCGGCGATGTCCGACGAGCCGGCCGTCAGCGCGCCACCGAATTTTCCACGATAAGCGTTCACGTTCTGGCCGAGCAGCGTGACTTCGCGCACGCCCTGGTCGGCGAGGCCGGCGATTTCGGTCAGCACGTCGTCGAGCGGGCGCGACACTTCGTCGCCGCGCGTGTACGGCACCACGCAGTAGCTGCAGTACTTCGAGCAGCCTTCCATGATCGACACGAACGCGCTCGGCCCCTCGACGCGCGCGGGCGGCAGGTGGTCGAACTTCTCGATTTCGGGGAACGTGATGTCGACCTGCGCGCGGCCGCTCGCGCGGCGCGCGTCGATCATCTGCGGCAGGCGGTGCAGGGTTTGCGGGCCGAACACGAGGTCGACGTACGGCGCGCGCGACACGATCGACGCGCCTTCCTGGCTCGCGACGCAGCCGCCGACGCCGATCAGCAGGCCCGGCTTCGCTTCCTTCAGCTCGCGCACGCGGCCGAGATCGGAGAACACCTTCTCCTGCGCCTTCTCGCGCACCGAGCACGTGTTGAACAGGATGATGTCCGCGTCTTCCGGCGTGTCGGTCTTTTCGAGGCCTTCGGCCGCGTTGAGCACGTCCACCATCTTGTCCGAGTCGTACTCGTTCATCTGGCAGCCGAAGGTCTTTACGTAAACTTTCTTGGTCATGGGGATTCGCCGTTCGCAGTGGTTGACCTGGGGGCGTCGTCAAGAGTGGGTCGGGACGGCCGTGCGCGGCGCGCGAACCGCGCGCTGCGAGCAGGAAAGGCCGTCGGGAAAGCCTTCCATTATAGCTTTTCACGCCGCGACGGACGGCCGCCCGGTTGCGGGCGCGCGACGCCGGCTCGGGGGTTCCGACCCCTACATGGCGGCGGGACGGCCGTCAGCGGCACGCGTTCAGCAAGTCGTCGAGCGCCGCTTCCTCGCGCGCGAAGCGTTCGGCGAGAAAATCGAGCAGCACGCGCACGCGCGGCGCCATGTAGCGCTTGCTGTGATAGATCGCGTGCAGCGGCGCATCCTGGTGCCGCCAGTCGGGCAGCAGCACGCGCAGCCGGCCCGCGCGGACGTCGTCGGCGATGTCCCACAGCGACTTCAGCGCAATGCCGTGGCCGCGCAGCGTCCATTCGCGCGTGAGGCCGCCGTCGTTGGTCTCGAACGCGGTCGACACCGGCACCGTGTGGATCTGCACTTCGTCGCCGCGCGTGAAGTGCCAGGTGTTCATCGGGCCGGACGCGATCGTGATCACGTTGCACGGAAAGCGGGCCAGATCGTGCGGATCGGCCGGCACGCCATGACGCTCGACGAACGACGGCGCCGCGCACAGCACGCGCCGGTTGGTCGCGAGCCGGCGGGCGATCAGCGCGCCGTCGGGCGGGGCGGCGAAGCGGATCGCGAGGTCGATCTCGTCCTGCCACAGGTTCGACGACGAATCGGACGCCGTCAGCGAGAACGTGACGCCCGGATGCAGCGTCGTGAATTCGTGAAGCCAGTCGAGCAGCTGGTGGCGGCCGAAATCGGACGTCGACGACAGCCGCACCTTGCCGCTCACGACGTTGCGGCCTTCCTGCAGCATCGCGTCCGCGTCGTCGAGCGCCTGCAGCGCCTGGCGGCAGCAGTTCAGGTACAGCTTGCCTTCGTCGGTGAGCCGCAATTGCCGCGTCGAGCGTTCGAACAGCCGCGTCGCGATCTTCGCCTCCAGCTTCGCGAGCCGCGCGCTCGCGGCGGCCGGCGTGAGGTTCAGCTTGCGCCCGGCGGCGGACAGGCTGCCCAGTTCCGCCGCCTCGACGAACAGCCGGATGTCGCCCAGTCGGTCCATGCGATTTTCCAGAGATATTTGAAAATGGTTCAAATGCCACGCCAATTATCAAATATAGGCGTCTTCGGGACAATGCGCGCACATCCCGCTTTCTTGTGCGGTGCGGCACCGAACCGGCGCCGCGGCCGCCGCCTTCCGGAGAACGTCATGCCCCTTCCGTTACTGGCGCTCGCGATCAGCGCCTTCGCCATCGGCACCACCGAATTCATCATCATGGGCCTCCTGCCCGACGTCGCGCACGACCTGGCCGTGTCGCTGCCGTCGGCCGGCCTGCTCGTCACCGGCTACGCGCTCGGCGTCGCGGTCGGCGCGCCGCTGCTCGCGGTGCTGACGAGCCGCATGCCGCGCAAGGCCGCGCTGCAGGTGCTGATGGCGATCTTCATCGTCGGCAACGTGCTGTGCGCGACCGCGTCCGGCTACGCGATGCTGATGGTCGCGCGCGTCGTCACGTCGTTCGCGCACGGCTCGTTCTTCGGCATCGGCGCGGTGGTCGCCGCGTCGCTCGTGCCGGCCGACAAGCGCGCGAGCGCGATCGCGCTGATGTTCACCGGGCTCACGCTGTCGAACGTGCTCGGCGTGCCGTTCGGCACGTTCGTCGGCCAGTTGCTCGGCTGGCGCGCGTCGTTCTGGATCGTCGCCGCGCTCGGCGTGCTCGCGCTCGGCGGCGTGGCCGCGCTGGTGCCGAACCGCCACGACGGCGGGCCGGTCGGCCTCGGCCACGAAGTGCGCGTGCTGAAGGAGCCGCAGGTATGGCTCGCGCTGCTGATGACCGTGCTCGGCTTCGGCGGCGTGTTCGTCGTGTTCACCTACATCGCGCCGATTCTCGAGACCGTGTCGGGCTATTCGCCGCGCGCGGTCGCGCTGATCCTCGTGCTGTTCGGCGCGGGGCTGACGATCGGCAATACGATCGGCGGCAAGCTCGCCGACCGCGCGCTGATGCCGTCGCTGATCGCGATCCTCGTCGCGCTGATGGCCGTGATGGCCGCGTTCGCGAAGACGAGCCACCTGCCGGTCGCGGCCGCCGTCACCGTATTCGTCTGGGGGATCGCCGCGTTCGCGACGGTGCCGCCGCTGCAGGCGCGCGTGGTCGAGAAGGCCGCGAGCGCGCCGCATCTCGCGTCGACGCTGAACATCGGCGCGTTCAACGTCGGCAATGCGGGCGGTGCATGGCTCGGCGGCCTCGCGCTGGAACACGGCTTCGCGCTCGATGCGCTGCCGTGGGTCGCGGTCGCGGTGACGTTCGCGGCGCTCGTCGTCACGTGGCTCGCGATGCGGCTCGATGCGCGCGGCCCGGCGCGCGGCGCGGCGCAGGCGGCGCAGTGAGCGGCGCCGCGGCGCCTTGCGCGGCGACGCCATGGCGGCAGGAAAAGGTTCGCGAGAAACGCATTCCTCCGCGATGCTGATAACGGTGTGAAGATAACTTCGTTTGCCCGTGCAAGGGCGGGTGATAGCGTCTCGATACGCGCCACGACCGGCGCAACCCGATTCCGGCTTACCCCCTATGCAGGGCCGCGCGGCGGCCCGGAGGCCATGCTATGTCTTCATCCCTGGCGCTCGTGCGCGACGTGTCTTCCTTCGAGTCCGGCAATGCCGCCGACCTGCGCGCGTCCGCGTCGCTCGACGCGCTCGAGCAGGTCGTCGGCGTGAACCTGGCGCGCTTGCGCGCCGAGCGGCAACTGTCGCTCGATGCGCTCGCGCGGCTGTCCGGCGTGTCGCGCGCGATGCTCGCGCAGATCGAATCGGCGCGCAGCGTGCCGTCGATCAAGGTGCTCTGCAAGATCGCGGCGGCGCTGAAGGTGTCGGTCGCCGCGTTCCTGCGGCGCCATGCGGTGAACGGTTTCGAGCATCTGGCGGCCGAGCGCGCGTCGCGCGTGGTCAGCTCGAACGGCCGCTTCTCGGCACGTGCGCTGTACCCGGAAGGCGAGCCGGCCGCGGCCGAATTCCACGAGCTGCGGATCGCGCCGCTGCATACGGAGCCCGGCACGCGCCGCGCACCCGGCACGACGGTCAACCTCGTCGTCAGCGAAGGCACGCTCGAGGTCAGCGTGCACGACCGCCGCCAGTTGCTCGCGACCGGCGATGCGATCGTGTTCGATGCCGACCAGCCGTACAGCCTGCGCAACCCGGGCGACAGCGAAGCGCGTGCGTTCCGCGTGACGGTGAGCCCCGAGGTGCCGCCGCGCTGGCTCGTGCCGGACGCGGCGCACGCCGCCGCCAACTGATCGCGTGCCGCGCGGCGCGACTGCGTTTCCCGGCCGTCGCGGCGTCGCTTCGCCGGCCGTCGCGGCGTCGCGGGTCGGTCCGCCGGCCGTTCGGACGAGGCCGTTAGACGGAGTCGTCAGTAAGGTTTTACCGGTCGTTCGCTGCGCGTCGCGCGCGGCTGTTGTATGCTTGGCCCGCCGATGACGGGGCGTTCCCGTCCGGCAATCAGTGCGTCTTCAGGGCGGGGTGAAATTCCCCACCGGCGGTAGGCCGGCGTAAGCCGGCGAGCCCGCGAGCGCCCGCGCATCCGCGCGGGGTCAGCAGATCTGGTCGAATGCCAGAGCCGACGGTCACAGTCCGGATGAGAGAAGATGTGCAGATAGTCATGTCCGTCAGGGCCGCTTCGCGCTGCATGCGAAGCGGGTTGTCGTTCTGTCTGTTTGCAATGCCCTGAAACGTTTTTCGCCCAAATCGTATTTGCGAGGAGCGTTTCACATGTCCTTGATGTCCGTTTCGTCGGCGCCTGCCGACGCCTTTGCCGATCTCCCGTTGCTGGATTCCGAACCGGTGCCGCCGCGCATCGCCGCTGCGCTCGACGCGATGCGCGCCGGCCGCGCGGTCGTGCTGCAGGACGACCACGACCGCGAGAACGAAGCCGACCTGATCGTCGCCGCCGAGCGCATCACGCCCGAGACGATGGCGCTGCTGATTCGCGAGTGCAGCGGCATCGTGTGCCTGTGCCTGACCGACGACACGGTGCGCGCGCTCGAGCTGCCGCCGATGGTGCAGACCAACGAAAGCCGCAACGGCACCGCGTTCACCGTGTCGATCGAGGCGCGCGAAGGCGTGCATACCGGCGTGTCGGCGGCCGATCGCGTGACGACGATCCGCGCGGCGATCGCCGACGATGCGAAGCCGTACGACATCGTGCGCCCCGGCCACGTGTTTCCGTTGCGTGCGCAACCGGGCGGCGTGCTGGCGCGCCGCGGTCACACCGAAGGCACGGTCGACCTGTCGATTCTCGCGGGACTGAAACCGGCCGGCGTGCTGTGCGAGCTGATGAATCCGGACGGCACGATGACGCGCGGCGACGACGTCGAGCGCTTCGCGCAACGGCACGGGCTGCCGATGCTGACGATCGCGGAACTCGTCGAGTTCCGCGAGGCGCTGGCGGCGGCGCGCGAACGCTGCTGCGAGCCGGCGTGACGACGCCGCACCGCGCACGCGACCCTGCGGAAATGGACGTTCTCCGATGTCCGGCATGAGGGCGACCTCCTAGACTACCGGACTCCGAAGCATGCCGGCCGTCGATTGTCCGGCCTGCTTCGGGCCTGGATCCGCCCGGCGCCCTATCCGGGCGGGGCGGTCAGTCAATCAACGGAGGAAATACCAGATGCGTGAAATCAATGCGGCCGAATGCGGTCACGTGAGCGGCGGTTTCGATTGGTCGAACGGGAAGCCGATGCCGATGCCGAGCCTGCCCGCTTGCAAGCCCGGCACGCTCCTGAACCTGCTTGCCAACTGGCTGGGGGGCTGGCGCGAGAATGCCCGTCCGACGCCGATGCCGTTCGTGACCGAATGGGACGGGGTGCCGGAGCACTGGCTGCGTCCGTTCGGCCAATAACCATCGGCACAGCACGCGGAATGCGCTGCCGCGTTCCGCCCATCGCCTTTACATTACGGCGCGGTCGCCATTCCCGCGGCTGCGCCGCCCGTCACCACGGCACGTCGCCGAATTCGCCGCGCATGCCGGCTTCGACGAGCGCCGGCAGTTCGTCCATCCTGCGCATGATCCGCGTGATGCCCATCGCGCGCAGCGCGTCCGCGTAGTTGTCGGGGATGTGGCTCGCGCCGACGAACGCGATCGTCTTCATCCCGGCCGCCCGCGCGGCATTCAACCCCGAAATGCTGTCCTCGACGACGATGCAGCGTGCCGGCTCGACGCCGAGCGTGTGCGCCGCATGCAGGTAGACGTCGGGGTAGGGCTTCGGCCGCGCGACCTGTTCGGAGCTGAACACGCGCTCGCCGAAGATCTCGGTGAGCGATGCGCGCTTCAGCGAGCTGCGCACGCGCACGAGCCGGCTGTTCGACACGACGGCGGCCGGCAGCGCGACCTTCAGCAGCGCGTCGCGCACGCCGCTGATCGGCGCGAGCGATTGCGCGAGCGCGACTTCGATGTTGTGCTCGATGGTCTCGATGAAGTTGGCGGGCATCTCGATCCCGAAGCGGGATTCGATGCCGGCGAGGAAGCGCGACGTCTGCTGGCCGAATGCCGACTTCGCGGCGGCTTCGAAATCGAGGTTCGGGAACGTGGCGGATAGCGTGTCGAGCAGCACGCGGTCGGCGATGACTTCGCTGTCGACGAGCACGCCGTCGCAGTCGCAGATGAGGTGATCGAGCATGGTGATGAAAACGCGGGAGATCGGCGACGCCGATCGATTCGCCATCATACGTGCTTTCGCGCGCAGGCCGCGCGACGTAGCGGCAAATTTGCCCGATGCGGCCGTGCCGGTGCGGCACGCCGTGCCGGTCGCGCCGCCGATCGCGTGGCGGCGGTCCGCTTGCCCGGATCGCCGCCGTCGTGTGCCGCGTCACAGCTCGATCGCGTGCCCCGTTTTCCACGACGTCGTCGCGGCTTCGGCCAGTTCGAGCGCGGCGAGCCCGTCGTCGATCGTCGTCCGGACCGGCGTGCCGTCGCGCAGCGCGTCGACGAAATGCGCGATCTCGGCCGCGTATGCGTGCCGGTAGCGTTCGAGGAAGAACGGCTCCGGCACGTCCGTCGCGATGCCGCCCGCGAGCCATGCGCTGACCTCGGTCGGCCGCACGTTGCCGGCCTGCAGCATCCCGTGGCTGCCGAGCAGCTCGAAGCGCTGGTCGTAGCCGTAGGCCGCGCGCCGCGACGTGTTGATCTGGCACAGCAAGCCGCGCCGCGTGCGGATCGTCACGGCGGTCGAATCGATGTCGCCGGCGTCGCGCACGGCCGGATCGGTCAGGCAACTGCCCGTCGCGTGCAGCATCTGCGCTTCGTCGCCGAGGATCCAGCGGAACACGTCGAAGTCGTGGATCAGCATGTCCTTGAAAATGCCGCCCGAGCTGCGGATGTAGTCGGCCGGCGGCGCACCCGGATCGCGGCTCGTGACGACCAGCATTTCCGGCGCGCCGATTTCGCCGCGGTCGACGCGCGCCTTCAGCGCCGCGAAGGTCGGGTCGAAGCGGCGCTGGAAGCCGATCATGCAGGTCACGCCGGTGCGCCGCACGACGTCCGCGCACGCACGCGCGCGTTCGACGGCGAGGTCGACCGGCTTCTCGCAGAACACCGCCTTGCCCGCGTTCGCGGCCGCGACGATCAGGTCCGCGTGCGTGTCGGTGCTCGACGCGATCACGACGGCCCGCACCGACGCATCGCCGAGCGCGCGCTCGATGTCGGCGGCTCGAGCGCCATGCGCGCGGGCGAGGGCTTCCGCCGACGGCGCGTGCCGGTCGATCACGTACTTCAGTGTCGCGCCCGGATGGCGCGCGAGGTTCGCCGCGTGGATCTTGCCGATTCTGCCCGCGCCGAACAAAGCGAATTCGATCATTTCGTGCTCCTTGGGATGATGCTTTTTTTCACGATACGCGCCGGCGTGGGCCGCGCACCGTCACGACCGTCCGCTCAGCGATCCGCCAGCGCGTCGCGCACATAGTCGATGCTCGCCCGCAGCCGGTCCTCGATGTCGCCGGCTTCGGCGATCTCGTTCGCGAACGGCTCGAACGACAACGCGCCGCGGTAGCCGCGCGCGAGCAGCGCGCGCAGTTGCCGGATGTTGCCGAGCCGGTCGGCCCCGCCGACCAGCACACGGTGGCCGTCGCGCATGCGGTCGACCGGCAGGTCGGTTTCCTCGACGCCCGAGATGTGCACGAGGCCCGTCAGGTTCGGGAAGAAAATGTCTTCGCCGGCGAGGTGATGATGGAACGTGTCGTGCACGAGCCGGAACACCGATTCGCCCGCCGCCGCGTAGATGCCCTTCACCGCGTCCGACTTGCGGCGCAGCGCGCACTCCTCGAAACCCAGCGGCTCGATGAAGCCGAGCAGGCCGCGGGCGTCCAGGATCGGCTTCAACGCCTGCAGCGCCGTCACGAGATCCGCATGACGCGCGTCCGCGCCGCGCGTGTCGCCGCGGCTGTTGGTCGGGCATAGCACCAGCGCACGCGCGCCGCATTGCGCGGCGTAGTCGGCCAGCGCGGTCGCCTCGTGAGCGCGCTCGGCGTTCCATTGCTCGAAGCGCTGCAGCGCGTTGATCGTCAGGATCGTCACGCCGCCGGCTTCGGCCGTTGCGCGTACGGCGGCCGCCGGCGTGCCGTCGGCGAGCTCGACGCCATCGAGATCGTTGCGGATCTCGATCGCGTCGACGCCGAGGCGGCGGCACAGCGCGACGTAGCGGTCGAGCGGCAAGCGCGGCGCGCTCATCCGGTTCAGCGAGAAGTGGAGGGCTTGCGTCATCGTTCTGTCCTTGGGGCTCGAGTGGGGCAGGGTCCGGATCGGGTGCCGGCGTGCGCGGCAAGCGCTTGCCAGGCGTCGCGCAGCCATTGCGCGCACGCGACGTTGTTGTCGAAGATCGAATAGCGGGCGCCGCCGCCGTAGTCGGGAAACGGAATGAACTCGCAACTGATCTGTTCGAGTCGTGCCGGCTGGGCGCCAGCGGGAGCCTGCGCTTGCGCTTGCAGCAACTGATGCAGCGCGGTCTTCCACGGATCGAGCGCCTCTGCACGCCATTCGCCGTGATAGGCGCCCGGCGCGGGTGCGACGAACGGATACTGGATGCCGCGGCCGGGCCTGCCGTCCGCGCGGCGCATCCAGCGGTTGTCGGGGTTGTTCGGCGTCACGCTGCGCGCATGCGCATGCCGGACCCAGCCGCGCGCGATCCAGTCGGCGTAGATCGCGGCGGGCGATGCCGGGTCGAGCATCGCGCGGCCGCCGTCGGCCGATTCGCGCAGGCCCGCCGCGTCGAGTTCGGCGCGATTGCCGATCTTGAACAGCAGGTGCGAATGATCGAGCGTGATCCGGAACGGTGCGCCGGCTTGCTCGACGTGCCGTGCGACGCGCGCCACGCGCGCGAAATGCTCGCTCCACATGTCGACGTGCACTTCGAGGCTCGGCAGGCAGCCGACCGGCTCGCCCCATGCGTAGGCGCGCAGGTAGAAATCGGCGACTTCGCGATCCGACAGAGGATGGCCGTCCGCGTGGTGCGCGAACAACTGGCAGTTGAGCACCGTGCTGCCGAAGCGGGCGCCTGCCGCGACGATCTCGGCGACATGCGCTTCGTCGCGGCCCGCGCGCCAGATGCCGCCGATCACGCGAATCGGCAGCGCGTGGCGGTCGACCAGCGCGAAATACGGCGACAGGTCCTCGCCGCGCACCGGGTTCTTTTCGACGTAATCGAACACGCCGGCGGCGGCGACCATCCGGAAGCGCTCGGCGGGCGTGGGCGGCGGCAGCCCGTCGTGCTCGAGCACGCCGTCGAGGTTCACGCCGATGAGGATCGGTTCAGCCATCGTCTCCTGTCCGTCGTCGTCTGTTGATGGCTGATCACTGTACGGATGCGCGGCGCGAGCCGCATGACAAACGTTGACGAAATATCGCCAATGCGGCGATCGATTTTTTCGTCGAGCATGCGGCACGCCGTGCGGCGCGATTCACGCGTGCAGGTACGCGCTCGTTCTCACGTTCGCCGGACAGAACACGCGGAATTCGACCGGGTCGTCCGGTGGCGGCTGTTCGACGATGCCGCACGCATGCAGCACGTGCTGCAGCGCGGAAAGCGCCTGTCCGTCGGGATCCTGATCGATCGCGAGATCCATCGCGCCGGCTTCGATGAACGTGCGGTGCAGGTCGATCATCTCGTGGCCGATCCACACGACGCGCCCGATCGCACCGGCCTTGCGCAGCGCCGCTTCGATCCCGGCCGACCCGGCGCCGCTGTTGTAGATCGCGACCACGTCGTCGTGCGCCTGCAGCGCCTTCGACACCGCGCGGTAGCAACGGTCGTCCTGATCGAGCGTCTCGACCGGCGCGTCGTCGCAGCGCACGGCGGCGAACGCGTCGGCGAGCTGGTCGCGGCAGCCGGCCATCCGGTCGGCGTGCGCGCGGTAGCCCATCCGGCCGCCGAGCAGCAGCACGCGGCCGGGGCGCGCCGCGAGTCGGCCGATGTAGTAGCCGGCCGTGCGTCCGGCGCGATAGTTGTCGATGCCGGCAAAGTGCGCGCGGTCGATGCCGCCGATGTCGGTGACCATCGTGACGACGGTCTCGCCGCGCGCGATCGCGCCGGCGAGCGCGTCGCGCATGCGGGCCGTGTCGTGTGCGGTGACGATCAGCGCCGCGCGCCGGTACGCGGGCCGTTCGATCAGCGCGGCGGCGCGCTCGTCGTCGGCGGCGGGCAGGATCGTCCGGTGCACGACCACGCGCCGGTCGAGCATCTGCAGCGAGCGCTGCAGCGCCTGCTGCAATCGTCGGAAGAACGGCGCGTCGGTATCCGGCAGCAGCACGTCGACGTGGATCAGCCCGTGCCGCGTGTCGGGCAGTTGCCGCGGCACGCCGAGCTGCCGAGCGGCCGCCACCACGCGTTCGCGCGCCTGCGCGGAGACGCTGCCGCGTTCGTTCAGCACGCGGTCGACGGTCGTCGTGCTGACGCCGGCGAGCGCCGCGATCTCGTCGAAGCGCGCGGTGCGCTTGCGCCAGCGCGGCCCGGATTCACCTGCCATGGTCGTCTCCATCGTGGGGGGCGCCATCGATCGCGTGGCGTTGTCGGGAACGCTAAAGCGATGGCGAAATTTCGTCAACGTTTCGATTGAGGCGGGGCGGCCGCTCGCCTAATTTCGGTCTTGTTGCGAAGCGCTTGCCGCGCACGAGAACCCGAGGAGACAGAAGTGGCCCATACCGACGACCCGGCACGCGCGAGCACGGCAGCGCGCCGTCAGGAATACAGAATGATCGGCGGCGCCGGCGAGCGCGCGCACGCGGCCGGGCTCGTGAACGCCGCGTGGTACCGCTGCGCGGTGCCGCGGCCGTTGATGAAGCAGCTGATGCAGCGCGGCGATGCGCGTGCGATTCGCGACACGCTGATCTGGTACGCGGCGATCGCGATCAGCGGCGCGCTCGCGTGGCTGGCGTGGCGTGCGCATTCGGCGTGGGCGATCCCGGCGTTCTTCGTGTACGGCACGCTTTACTGCAGCCCCGCCGATTCGCGCTGGCACGAATGCGGGCACGGCACCGCGTTCCGCACGCGCTGGATGAACGACGCGTTGTATCAGGTCGCGTCGTTCCAGGTGTTCCGCCGCGCGACCGCATGGCGCTGGAGTCATGCGCGCCATCACACCGATACGCTGGTCGTCGGGCGCGATCCGGAAATCGCCGCGCCGAAGCCGACCGACTGGCTCGCGCTCGCGCTGAACGTCGTCGCGCTGAAGCACGTGGCCGGCGAGCTGCGCAAGATGATCGCGGTGTCGGTCACCGGCCGGCTCGACGACGAGGAGCGCACCTACGTGCCCGAATCGGAATGGCCGAAGGTCGTGCGCGAGTCACGCATTCATCTCGCGATCTACGTGCTCGTGACGGGCGCCGCGCTGTACTGGCGCACGATCCTGCCGCTGCTCTACATCGGGCTGCCGAGCCTCTACGGCGCATGGCTGTATCTGTATTTCGGCCTCACGCAGCACGCGGGCATGCCGGAGAACGTGCTCGATCACCGGCGCAACTGCCGGACCGTGATGATGAATCCGGTGTTCCGCTTCCTGTACTGGAACATGAACTATCACGTCGAGCACCACATGTTCCCGATGGTGCCGTTCCATGCGCTGCCGAAGCTGCACGAAGCCGTGAAGGCCGACATGCCGCCGCCGTACCGCAGCACGCTGGCCGCGTATGCGGAGATCGTGCCGGCGCTGGTCCGGCAGACGCGCGACCCGTCCGACTACGTCGTGCGGCCGGTGCCCGGTGCCGCGCGCGCCTAGCAGTGATCGACTATCCCGACGAAGGAGACACACCATGACGCAATGGATCGACACCGGCGCGTTCGACGGCATCGACGACGAAGACGTCGCGCGCTTCGATCATGCCGGCCGCACGTACGCGATCTACCGGATCGACGGCGAGGTTTATGCGAGCGACGGCCTGTGCACGCACGAGCACGTGCATCTCGCGGACGGGCTCGTGATCGATCACGTGATCGAATGCCCGAAGCACAACGGCCGCTTCGACGTGCGCGACGGCCGGCCGCTGTCGGCGCCCGCGTGCGAGAAGCTGCGCACCTACCGCGCGAAGATCGAAGACGGCCGCATCCTGATCGAGGTATGACGCGATGACGGGCGACCGGGTGATGGCGATCGTCGGCGCGGGCCATGCGGGCGGCCGCGCGGCGCAGGTGCTGCGCGCGTCCGGCTGGCGCGGGCGCATCGTGCTGATCGGCGCGGAGCCGCATTTGCCGTACGAGCGGCCGCCGTTGTCGAAGGGCGTGTTGACCGGCGAGCGCAGCGCGGTGCAATGTCGGTTGCGCGATGCCGACGCATGGGCGGCCGATCGTATCGAGCGGATCGTCGCGACCGTCGAGCGCATCGATCCGCGCGCACGCGAAGTGCGCTTGTCGGGCGGGCACGTGTTCGGCTACGACGCGCTGCTGCTCGCCACGGGCGGCCGCGCGCGCCGTCTAGGCGTGCCGGGCGCGGCGCTCGACGGCGTAGTCGCGTTGCGCACGCTCGACGATGCGGCCGCGCTCGGCGCGCGGCTCGTGCCCGACGCGCGGATCGTGCTGATCGGCGGCGGCTTCATCGGTCTCGAAGTCGCGGCGTCGGCGCGGCAGCGCGGCTGCCGCGTGACCGTGCTCGATGCGGCGCCGCGGCTGCTCGGCCGCGCGGTGCCCGAGCCGATCGCGGCACGCGTGCATGCGTTGCATGTGCAGCGGGGCGTCGCGATCGGCCTGAACCGCCGGCCCGTCGCGATCGCACGCAGGCCGGACGGCGCACTGGCCGTCGTGCTCGACGACGGCGATACGCTGATCGCCGATACCGTGGTCGCCGGCATCGGGATCGAACCCGCGGACGAGCTGGCGCGTGCGGCGGGCCTCGCCGTCGATCGCGGGATCGTCGTGAATGCGCGGCTCGAGACGTCGGCGCCCGGCATCTATGCGGCCGGCGATGTCGCGGTGTTCCCGAGCGGGTCGTCCGGGCGGCTCGTGCGTCAGGAAACCTGGCACGGCGCCGAAACGCAGGCACGCGTCGCCGCACTCAACATGCTGGGTGCCGACGAACCGTATCGCGACACGCCGTGGTTCTGGTCCGATCAATACGACGCGCAGCTGCAGGTGGCCGGCGAACCGGCACTCGGCGAGCGCACGGTCGCGCGCATGCTCGGCGAGGACGTCGAGATTCATTTCCACTTCGACGCGAGCGAGCGGCTCGTCGCGGCGAGCGGCTTCGGCCGTGCAGCGGGATTCGCGAAGGAAATGCGCGTCGCGCGCATGCTGGTCGAGCGCGGGATCGACGTGACGCCGGACGCGGTCGCGGATGCGGCGGTGAAGCTGAAGTCGCTGGTATCGGCCGCGAGCGATCGGCGGTGACGCGCTGCGGTGCCGGCCCGAGCGCGGCCTCAGGCGGGTCGACAGCGACGAAGACGGCGACGAAGACGAAGACAGCGACGAAGACAGCGACGAAGACAGCGACGAAGACAGCGACGGCCGACGACAGGCATCCGACGACGACCGACGAGCGGCGACAGCCGACGACGACGTGAGAATGAAGCGGGGGAAGGAGCGGAGAGCGCGGCAGCGCGCGGCAACCGCTGCCGCGCGCCAGCTCGGGCGAAACCGCGATCAGATCGTCGCGTGCAGGTGCAGATACAGGCCGGCTGCCGCGGCGCCGCCGAGCAGCGGGCCGACGACCGGCACCCACGCATAGCGCCAGTCGCTGTCGCGCTTGCCGGGGATCGGCAGCAGCGCATGCATGATGCGCGGCGACAGGTCGCGCGCGGGGCTCATCGCATAGCCGGTCGGGCCGCCGAGCGAGATGCCGATGCCGAGCACCAGCAGGCCGACGGGCAGCGCGTCGAGTGCGCCGAGGCCGACCTGCGGCGACGCGAGGTACAGCACGCCGAGGATCAGCACGAACGTGCAGATCGCTTCGGTCAGCACGTTGTGCGTGACGCTGCGGATCGCCGGCGCCGTGCAGAACACCGCGAGCTTCAGGTCCGCATCCGCTTCCTTCGCGAAGTGCTGGCGATACGCGAGCCACACGAGCAACGCGCCTGCCATCCCGCCGAGCATCTGCGCGAGCACGTAGCCGCCGACTTTCGACCACGCGAACTTGCCCGCGAGCGCGAGGCTGATCGTGACGATCGGGTTCAGGTGCGCGCCGCTGAACGACGCGGTCACGTAGACGGCGACGAATACCGCCATCGCCCAGCCCATCACGATCACGATCAGGTCCGCGCCTTTGCCCTTGGTCTTCGCAAGCAGCACGTTCGCGACCGCGCCGTTGCCGAGCAGCACGAGGATCGCCGTGCCGATGAATTCCGCAATATAAGGTGACATGTTGTCTCTCGTAGAGTGCGGCGGACTCGCGCGCTGCGCGGTCCGCCGGTGTTGTTGTATTTCGTTCGACGGTGTTGCGGTTACTGCGTGTCGTCGGCCCATGCCTTCGCGGCGCGCACCGCACGCTGCCAGCCGGCCATGCGCTGCTCGACCTGCTCCTTCGGCATCGACGGCGCGAAGCGGCGATCGAGCTGCCACTGGTCGCGCACTTCGTCGAGGTTCTTCCAGTAGCCGATTGCGAGGCCCGCGAGGTAGGCCGCGCCGAGCGCGGTCGTCTCGGTGATCTGCGGACGCACCGCGTCGACGCCGAGCAGGTCGGCCTGGAACTGCATCAGCAGGTCGTTCGCGCTCGCGCCGCCGTCGACGCGCAGCTCGCCGATGCTGATGCCCGAGTCGGCTTCCATCGCGGCCAGCACGTCGAGCGACTGGTACGCGATTGCATCGAGCGCCGCGCGGGCGAGATGCGCGGCGCTCGTGCCGCGCGTGACGCCGAACACCGAGCCGCGCGCCCGTGCGTTCCAGTGCGGCGCGCCGAGGCCGGCGAACGCGGGCACGAGGTAGACGCCGTCGGTATGCGGCACGCTGGCTGCGAGCGCCTCGATTTCCGCGGCCGTCTTGATGAGGCCCACGCCGTCGCGCAGCCACTGCACGACCGCGCCCGCGATGAAGATGCTGCCTTCGAGCGCGTACTGCACGTCGTCGCCGATCTGCCACGCGATCGTCGTGACGAGGTTGTTCTTCGACTCGATCGGCTTGTCGCCGGTGTTCATCATCAGGAAGCAGCCGGTGCCGTAGGTGTTCTTCACCATGCCCGAGGTCGTGCACATCTGGCCGAACAGCGCGGCGTGCTGGTCGCCGGCGATCCCGGCGAGCGGGATCTTCGACGCGAACACGGTGGTCTTCGTGTGGCCGTAGATCTCCGACGACGCCTTCACTTCCGGCAGCATGCTGCGCGGGATGTCGAGCAACTCGAGCAGCTCGCCGTCCCACTCGCGCGTATGGATGTTGAACAGCATCGTGCGCGACGCGTTGGTCACGTCGGTCACGTGCAGCTCGTGCTTCGTGAAGTTCCACACGAGCCAGCTGTCGACGGTGCCGAACGCGAGCTTGCCCTGGCGCGCCTTGTCGCGCGCGCCCGGCACGTTGTCGAGAATCCAGCGGATCTTCGTCGCGGAGAAGTACGCGTCGATCGGCAGGCCGGTCTTCGCGCGCACCTTCGCTTCGAGGCCCTGCTGCTTCAGCGAATCGCAGAAGTCGGCCGTGCGGCGATCCTGCCAGACGATCGCGTTGTAGACGGGCTGGCCCGTCTCGCGATCCCAGACGATCGTCGTTTCGCGCTGGTTCGTGATGCCGATCGCGGCGATCGACGTGCCGTTCAGGCCCGTGCGCGTGACGGCTTCCGCGGCGACGCCGGCTTGCGTCGACCAGATTTCCTGCGGGTCGTGCTCGACCCAGCCGGGTTGCGGGTAGATCTGTTCGAATTCCTTCTGGGCGATCGATACGATATTGCCCTGGCGATCGAACAGCATCGCGCGGGAACTCGTGGTGCCCTGGTCAAGCGCGAGGATGTACTGGTCCTGCATGTCTCTCATCTCCATCCGTGGATTGGCTTAGTTGTGATGCGCGCCGCATGTGGGCGGCGCGTCGGTGAGTCAACGTCGGTCAGGCAACTGCAACAGCATTCGAATCAGGCGTGCGGCGCATGCGCGGCGGCGAACCATGCGTCGACCGCGGCGGTCACCGCATCGAGCGTGCCGGGCGCGACGTGCAGCCCGAGCTTCGAGCGTCGCCACAGCACGTCCTGCGCGCAGGTCGCCCATTCGGCGTCGCGCAGGTAGCGCAGTTCCGCGTCGTGGATGCCCGGCGCGATTTCGGCGCCCAGATCGGCCAGCGACTTCGCGCCGTCGATCACGCGCTCCGCGCGGGTGCCGTACGCACGCGCATAGCGGCGCGCGAGTGCGGCGGGTAGCCACGGATGGCGTTTCGCGAACGCGCCGGCGAACTCGTCGAACTTCGCGTTCGCGATGTCGCCGCCGGGCAGCGCGACGCCGGCAGTCCAGGTCTTCGCGTCGCGGCCGAGCGCGCGGCACAGCATGTCGCCGGCTTCTTCCGCGAGCTTGCGGAACGTCGTGATCTTGCCGCCGAACACCGACAGCAGCGGGGCGCCCGCGCCGTCGTCGAGCTCGAGGCGATAGTCGCGCGTGACGGCCGATGCGTTCGCCGCGTTCTCGTCTTCCAGCAGCGGGCGCACGCCCGAATAGGTCCAGTGCACGTCGGCCGGCGAGATCTTGCGCTTGAAGTAGCGGTTGATCGAATCGCACAGGTACTGCGTTTCGTCGCGATCGATCGCGACCTTCGCGGGATCGTTCGTGTATTCGACGTCGGTCGTGCCGATCAGCGTGAAATCGTGCTCGTACGGAATCGCGAAGATGATCCGCTTGTCCGGGTTCTGGAAGATGTACGCGTGGTCGTGATCGAACAGGCGGCGCGTGATGATGTGGCTGCCCTTCACGAGCCGCACGCTGTGATGCGCGCCGCGGCCGAGCGCGCCGTGCAGCACTTCGCCGACCCACGGGCCGGCCGCGTTCGCGATCGCGCGGGCATGCACGACGCGGATCGAACCGTCGGCCTGCTGCAGCCGCGCTTCCCATGCGTCGCCGCGACGCTCGGCGGAAACGAGCTTCGTGCGCGTCAGGATCTCGGCGCCGCGCTCCTTCGCGTCCATCGCGTTCAGCACGACGAGGCGGGCGTCGTCGACCCAGCCGTCGGAATACACGAAGCCGCGCTTGATCGAGTCGATCAGCGGCGCGCCGGCCGCATGGCGGCGCATGTCGATGCCGCGCGAGCCGGGCAGCAGTTCGCGCTTCGCGAGGTGATCGTAGAGGAACAGGCCGATGCGGATCAGCCAGGCCGGGCGCAGGTTCGGCATGTGCGGCATCACGAAGCGCAGCGGCCACATGATGTGCGGCGCCGCGCGCAGCAGCGTTTCGCGTTCCTGCAGCGCCTTGCGCACCAGCCCGAACTCGTTGTACTCGAGGTAACGCAGGCCGCCGTGAATCAGCTTCGTGCTGGACGACGACGTGTGCGACGCGAGGTCGTCCTGCTCGCAGAGCATGACCGACAGGCCGCGGCCGGCCGCATCGCGCGCGATCCCCGCGCCGTTGATGCCGCCGCCGACGACGAGCAGATCGTAGCGATTCGGTTGGGTCACCTGCTGTCCTTATCGTCTGTTGAAATGGGGCGAACATGAAATGTTCGAATTCGAAATTTAACGAACGAAATCGAAAAAGTAAAGTTCGAAAAAGCGGGGCCAGTAGCGCGTCCGCCGATCCCGGACGATACTGGCGGAATCGACCGTTTCGCGAGGTGAATCATGCGTATTGGGATGTGGGCCGGCGTGGGCGCCGTCCTTCTGGCGGGGTGCAGCGCGGGGATGCCGCCGCTCGCCGGCAACTGGCGGGCGCCGTCGTTCGTCGACCTGCAGACGTCGTGCGGCGGCGCGGCGCGCGACTGGGGCGCGGACGCGCAGCCGGTCTACTCGGCGCTGTACGACGCGTACGTCGCGAAACGGTATCGCGGGCTGACCGAGGCGAACTATTGTGCGTTCGTAAACGAACTTTCGACCCACTATGTGGCGCCCGACGCGGCGGCGCGCGCCGGCTGGATCGCCTATTTCAACGGGGCGCGCGCGCAGGCCATCAGCTGGCGGGCGGCGGTCGATCCGACGCTGCGCGGCGGCTGATGCCGGCGGTGGCGAACGGCGGGCAGGCGGGAGGCCGGAACGAACGCGCGGCCGGAGTCCGGCCGCGCGTTCGGGTCAAAGCGGCGGGGCTTACGAATAGCGGTACTTGATGGATCGCAGCGCGGCGTCGCCGGTCTCGGTCACGCAGTATTTGCGTCCCGAGCCGAGGCCTTCCAGGCGGACGAGCTGTTGTTCGAGCAGGATGTCCAGTTCATCCCGATCCATGTCGCGCTGATCAGGCGCGTCCTTCACAAGCAAGAGGGTGGCGAATTCATGCGGACTCAGCATCGTTCTCTCCATGGCAATCGGACTGCCCGCGCGGCCGGCGCACACGCCGCCGCGCGATACCCCGCGAGGGTATGGCTTGGGGGGAAAAGCTGCATTCGCCGGCCTGCGATTCGCACCGCCCTGGCACAGGCGGATCGGCGAACGGGCCGGGGAACTGGAGTCTAGTCGAGTGCGCAGGCAACGACAAATCGTGCCCCGTTAATTTTCCGTTTGACAGAAGGGCCCGCCGCGAGCGGTCCGCGCGCGGCGTCAACTTCTTGATTTCACTTGAAGTTTCAGGTGCGCTGCAGCATCGCGAGCGTCATTCCGCGACGTACACCTGGGTGCCGGCGGCGGCCACCGTGTCGGCCATGTCGGGCGGCAGCGGCTTGTCGGTGAAAAGCGCGTGCACCTGGCTCAGATGGCCCTGGCGCACCAGCGCCGGGCGGCCGACCTTCGAATGGTCGGTCACGAGGTAGACCGTGCGCGCATGCTGCATGATCGCCTCGGCGACGCGCACCTCGCGCGTGTCGAAATCGCGCAGCGTGCCGTCGGCCTCGATCGCCGACGTGCCGATGATCGCGTAGTCGACCTTGAACTGGCGGATGAAGTCGATCGCGAGCTCGCCGACGATGCCCTTGTCCCACGGCCGCACGATGCCGCCCGTGATCAGCACCTCGCAGTCGGGGTAGCCGCTCATCATCGACGCGACGTTCAGGTTGTTCGTGATCACGTGCAGCCCGTGATGGCGGTTCAGCGCGCGCGCGACTTCCTCGGTCGTCGTGCCGAGGTTGATGAACAGCGACGCCTGGTCGGGGATGTGCGACGCCGCGAGCGCCGCGATGCGCCGCTTCTCGTCGTGGAACATCCGCTGGCGCGCCGTATACGACACGTTCTCCGAGCTGGTCGGCAGGCTCGCGCCGCCGTGGTAGCGGCGCAGCAGGTTCAGGTCGGCGAGCCAGTTCACGTCGCGGCGGATCGTCTGCGGCGTCACCGCGAAATGCGCGGCGAGATCGTCGACGGTCACGAAGCCGTCGCGCTGCACCCATTCGAGCAATTCCTGCTGGCGCGCGTTGAGGGTGAGGCGGGGATCTCGGGTCATGGCTCGATGGTCGGGTCGTGAGACGGAGCGGGTATTGTAAGGGCGGCAACGGCGTTCGGCCGGCCAGCCGGCCGTCGGCGCACGTGATTCATGCAGAAATTGCATGGATTCATGTCACAAATGAATTTGTACGATTGCGCTGATCGCGCTGCAATGGCGGATTGCCCGCTCGCGCGGGCGCGTTCATTCGGCTTTCGACGAGGTGGTATCGATGACTGATTTCAACTGGCACAACCCGTATCCGTCGACCCGCATTCCGGTGTTCGCGCGCAACGTCGTGTCGACGTCGCACCCGCTTGCCGCGCAGGCCGGGCTGCGGATGCTGTGGAAGGGCGGCAACGCGGTGGACGCGGCGCTGGCCGCGGCCGCCGCGATCACGGTCGTCGAGCCCGTGTCGTGCGGGCTCGGCGGCGACGCATTCGCACTCGTGTGGGACGGCGAGCGGCTGTCCGGGCTGAATGCGTCGGGCGTCGCGCCGGCCGCGTGGAACGTCGACTACTTCCGCAAGCGCCACGGCGCCAACGCGCACGGCATCGCGAACCAGCCGACGCGCGGCTGGGACACCGTCACCGTGCCGGGCGTGATCGCGGGCTGGGAAGCGCTGCACGCGAAGTTCGGTTCGCTGCCGTTCGCGGACCTGCTCGAGCCGGCGATCGAGATCGCGGAGCGCGGCTATTCGGTGTCGCCGATCGTCGCGCACAAGTGGGCGGCGGCCGTTCCCGAACTGCAGGGCCTGCCCGGCTTCGCGGACACCTTCATGCCGCGCGGCCGCGCGCCGCTCGTCGGCGAACGCATGTGCCTGCCCGGGCATGCGCAGACGCTGCGCACGCTCGCGAAGGACGGCGCCCGTGCGTTCTACGAAGGCGCGCTCGGCGAGCGTATCGCCGCGTTCGCGCGCGAAGGCGGCGGGGCGCTGACCGAAGCCGACTTGCGTGCGTACCGGCCGGAATGGGTCGAGCCGATCGGCAAGCGCTTCGGCCGCCACACGATTCACGAGATCCCGCCGAACGGGCAGGGCATCGCCGCGCTGATCGCGCTCGGCATCGCCGAGCATGCGGGCGCGACCGAATGGCCGGTCGACTCGGTCGATTCGCAGCATCTGCAGATCGAGGCGATGAAGCTCGCGTTCGCGGACGTCTATCGCTACGTCGCCGATCCGCGCGCGATGGACGTCACGCCCGAACAGATGCTCGACGACGCCTATCTCGCGGAACGTGCGAAGCTGATCGATCCTGCACGCGCGACGCACTTCGCCGCCGGCCGTCCGCATTCGGGCGGCACGATCTACCTGTCGGCGGCCGACGAACGCGGCATGATGGTGAGCTTCATCCAGTCGAACTACATGGGCTTCGGTTCGGGGCTCGTCGTGCCCGGCACGGGCATTGCGCTGCAGAACCGCGGGCACGGCTTCTCGATGGACCCGGCTTCGCCGAACGTCGTCGCGGGCGGCAAGCGGCCGTTCCACACGATCATCCCGGCGTTCGTCACCGAGGAAGCCAACGGCCGCACCGAGGCCGTGATGAGCTTCGGCGTGATGGGCGGCGACATGCAGCCGCAGGGCCACCTGCAGACCGTCGTGCGGATGCTCGGCTATGGCCAGCAGCCGCAGGCCGCATGTTGCGCGCCGCGCTGGAAGGTCAACCGCGACTTCACGCTCGACGTCGAGGCGACGATGAACCGCGCGACGGTCGACGCGCTGGCTGCCCGCGGCCACACGATCAAGTCGATCGACGATCCTTACATGGATTTCGGTTCGGGGCAGTTCGTCTGGCGCCTCGATCCCGACGATCCGGAGCGCGGCTACGTGGCCGCGAGCGACAGCCGGCGCGATGGGCTCGCGGCCGGTTTCTGACGGATCGCTTCCAGCGTTACCGGCAATTTCCATGCATCGCGGGCGGCCCGACGGCCGCCCGTTTCGTTTGGCGCGACGGATACCGTCGCACGCGCGCAAGCGGTTCGAAGGCCTCGTCTAACGAACGGCAACGGACGCCGTGGAACTGCGCCTGTCGGGTATGGTCAGTGCTTTGGAGCACGAACGTCAAAGTCCGGCTAAGATGCCAGGATGGTTCGGCCGGACCGACTCACTATAAACGCATGTAAAACGCCGCCTGCGGATCGGCTGGCGCCTGTGCCCCGGGCATGGGCCGGCCTCCGCGCGACGACTGGGAGCGCACCACCATGGACACCAAAACGACGCATGTGATGCCGTGGCGTATCGAGGACATCGACCTGAACCGGATCGATCGTCAGCGTGCCGCCGCGAACGAGGATCTGTTGTTGCTGCTGTGCGCATCGTCGTTCATCGAAAGCGGCTCGGATCTCTATACGAGCAATCTGAGCGAATTCTTCAATGACGATCCGGAAGTCTCCGCATGGCTCAACAATGCATGGGAGCACGAAGAATTGCAGCACGGCCGCGCGCTGAAAGCGTACATCGCGCACGTGTGGCCCGAGTTCGACTGGGATACCGCCTTCGCGAATTTCTTTGCCGAGTATTCGAAGACCTGCTCGGTCGAGGCGTTCGAAAAAACCCGCGCACTCGAAATGGTCGCACGCTGCGTCGTCGAGACGGGCACGGCGACGCTCTATCGCGCGATCAACGAATGCTCGGACGAGCCGGTGCTGAAGGAAATCACCGACAACATCCGCACGGACGAAGTGCGCCACTACAAGCACTTCTTCAAATTCTTCAAGAAGTACAACCAGGTCGAAGGCAACGGCCGGCTCGCGGTGCTCGGGGCCCTCGCGCGCCGCGTGATGGAAATCAAGAACGAGGATTCCGAGATCGCGCTGCGCCACGTCTTCGCGATCCGCTATCCGGACCGCGTCGGCGACAGCCAATACAACCGCGAGCGCGCCGCGCGCATCAGCAGGCTCGTGCGGCGCAACCTGTCGGCCGACATGTGCGTGAAGATGCTGCTCAAGCCACTCGATCTGCCCGCGAAGATCCAGCCGGGCGTCCACTATCCGCTCACGAAGATCACGCGGCACGTTTTCCTGCGCTGATCGCCGCGGCGCGGCCCGTCGCGCGCAGGCTGGCGCATCCTCATCCGACCCGCACCGGGGCCACGCCATCATGACCGATACCCATCGCCACGCGCTCGAACAATGGACGTTCGACGCGTGGCCGTCCGCCGTCGTGTCGTTGTTCGACGGCACCGCACTCGAACGTCATGCCGATATCGCCGCGTCGCTGATCGTCGCGACCGACGACGGCCAGTTGCGCACGACGCTGCTCGGCGTCGGCGAGATCTATGCACGCGATGCGCGCACGCTGCTGATCGCGCTCTGGCCGCAGTCGCGAGCGGCGCGCGCGATCGCGCAACGGCGCACGGCCGCGTTGACGCTCGTCGCGGACGGTGCGTTCTTTCAGGCGCAACTGCAGATGGCGCCGCTCGACGGAGACTTCGGCGGACTGGCCGGATTCGCTGCGACGATCGCGCACGGCGATGCGCAGCGGGTCGGCTATGCGCGTCTCGCGACGGGTGTCACGTTCACGCTGGAAGGGGAGCGCGTCGCGGTGCTCGCACGCTGGCAGCGCCAGATCGAGCACCTGCGGCGCGCGGCCGCGCGGCTTCAGTGACCGCGCTGGCCGCTGCGCGACGAACGGTTGCGGTTCGCGTGCGCGGCGTTGCCGCTCGCCGGCCGGGCGCCGTTGCCGCCGGCCGCCGGACGTCCGCCGCCGTTACCACCGGCACCGCCTTGCGTGCGCGGCTTCGCGGCCTTCTGCGGTGCCGCCTTCGGTTGCGCGTTGCCGTCGCGTTTCGCGGCGGGCTGGCCTGAGCCGCCGCCACGCGGCGGGCGATTGCCGCCACCGCCGCGCGGTTGCTGTTGCCCGCGGCGCTGCTGGATCGGCTCCGGCTTCGCGTTCGGATCGGGTTCGAAGCCCGCGATCACTTCCTGCGGGATCTCGCGCTTGATCAGCCGCTCGATGTCGCGCAGCAGCAGCTTCTCGTCGACGCACACGAGCGACACGGCTTCGCCGGTCGCGCCCGCGCGGCCCGTGCGGCCGATCCGGTGCACGTAATCCTCGGGCACGTTCGGCAGGTCGAAGTTGACGACGTGCGGCAACTGGTCGATGTCGATCCCGCGCGCGGCGATATCGGTCGCGACGAGCACCTGCAGCGTGCTGTTCTTGAACTCGGCCAGCGCGCGCGTCCGGGCCGACTGGCTCTTGTTGCCGTGGATCGCCATCGCGCTGATGCCGTCCTTCGTCAGTTGCTCCGCCAGCCGGTTCGCACCGTGCTTGGTGCGCGTGAACACGAGCACCTGGAACCAGTTGTGTTCGCGGATCAGGTGCGTGAGCAGCTCGCGCTTGCGGTCGCGGTCGACCGGGTGAATCTTCTGCGCGACGCTCTCGGCGGTCGTGTTGCGGCGGGCGACCTCGATCAGCGCGGGCGAGTCGAGCAGGCTGTCGGCAAGCGCCTTGATCTCGTCGGAGAAGGTGGCCGAGAACAGCAGGTTCTGGCGCTGTGGCGGCAGCTTCGCGAGCACGCGCTTGATGTCGTGGATGAAGCCCATGTCGAGCATCCGGTCGGCTTCGTCGAGCACGAGGATGTCGAGATCCGACAGGTCGATGGTCTTCTGCTGCATGTGGTCGAGCAGGCGCCCCGGCGTCGCGACGACGATGTCGACACCGCGCTTGAGCGCATCGATCTGCGGATTGATGCTGACGCCGCCGAACATCACGGTCGAGCGCAGCTTCAGGTACTTGCTGTACGCGCGCACGCTTTCCTCGACCTGGGCGGCGAGTTCGCGCGTCGGCGTGAGGATCAGTGCGCGCACCGCGCGCTTCGCGCCGCGGTGCTCGGCATAGAACGTGTGCAGGCGTTGCAGGATCGGCAGCGTGAAGCCGGCGGTCTTGCCGGTGCCGGTCTGTGCGCCGGCGAGCAGGTCGCCGCCGCCGAGGACGGCCGGGATCGCCTGCTGCTGGATCGGGGTCGGCGACGTGTAGCCGAGCTCGTTGACCGCCTTGACCAGCGGTTCGGCCAAGCCGAGAGATTCGAAAGACATAGATACCACTCTTGAGTTTTATGATCGGCGATGCGTCGCGCGGCCCGCGCGGCAAACCTGCATCGCAAAACAGCCAAAAAGCAAAAGGGCGCGGCCGCGGTTTCCCGCAGCCGCGCCCCGTGTGTGTGAGCCGCTTCTTAGTCGAGCGGCGCGGAACGCAGATCGCTCACCTGTTGCGGCGAGATCGGCGTACCGTTGTTACCCCAAGACATCCGGATATACGTGACGACCGCCGCGACTTCCTGGTTCGACAGCGACTGTGCGAACGGCGGCATCCCATACGGACGCGGATTCTTGAACGTGCTCGGCGGGTAGCCGCCATTCAGCACCATGCGGATCGGGTTGACGGCCGATTCCATCATGATCGAGTGGTTGCCCGCGAGCGGCGGATAAGCCGGCGGCTTGCCGGCGCCGTTTTCGGCGTGGCAGGTCGCGCAGTTGTCCGCGTAGATCTTCTTGCCCTGGTCGAACAGCGCGTTGCCGAACTGCTTCGACGGCTCGTACTGCATGTTCTTCGGCGCTTCGGCCTTCTGCGGGATCGACTTCAGGTACGTCGACATCGCGCGCGTATCTTCGTCGGTCATGTACTGCAGGCTGTTGTGGACCACGTCCGCCATCGGGCCGAACACCGCGCCCTTCTGCGACACGCCGGCTTGCAGCAGGTCGGACAGCTCCTGCACGTGCCAGTCGCCGAGGCCGAGTTCCTTGTCGTTCGTCAGCGACGGCGCATACCAGTTCTGCAGCGGGATCAGGCCGCCGGCGAATGCCGACGAGTTCACCGGGCCGCCCATCATGTTGATCGACGTGTGGCACATCGAGCAGTGGCCGAGGCCTTCGACGAGATACGCGCCGCGATTCCATTCGACCGACTTCGTCGGATCCGGCTTGTACTCGCCTTCCTTGAAGAACAGCGTGCGCCAGCCGATCAGCAGGTTGCGGTTGTTGAACGGGAACTTCAGTTCGTGCGGACGGCTCGGCACCGACACCGGCGCCACCGAGCGCAGGTACGCGTAGATCGCGTCCGAATCGGCGCGCGTGACCTTCGTGTAGCTCGCGAACGGGAAGCCCGGATAGAGCAGGCTGCCGTCCTTCGAACGGCCGGTGTGCATCGCGCGGTAGAAGTCGTCCGACGTCCACTTGCCGATGCCGTCCTTGTCGTCCGGCGTGATGTTCGGCGTGTACATCGTGCCGAACGGCGTCGCCATCGGCAGGCCGCCCGCGAACGGCTTGCCGCCGCGCACGGTGTGGCACGCGATACAGTCGCCGACGCGCGCGAGGTATTCGCCCTTCTTGATCAGCGCGGCCTGGTCGGCCGGCGTGGCCGCGACGGCGGCGGCGCCGTGCAGCGTGTCGTTGCCCGGCCACAGAACCGGCACGAGGGCGGCGGCCGCGATGATCGCGACGGCCGAGAGTGCAAACAGGGACTTGCGTTTCATTGTGTCTGTCTCCCTTGCCTTATTGCGGTTCGCTGCCGCAGGCGAGCGGAGTCTTCATCGAACGCGCCGGAGCCGGCACGGGGTTGGCGGGCGCCGGTTGCGCGGCGAGCCATGCGGTCACGGCCGTCACGTCTTCGTCGGAAAGCTTCGCGGCGATGTCGTGCATGCAATCGGGCGCCTTCGCGTGGCGGTTGCCCGAGCGCCATGCGCCGAGCTGCGCGCTCAGGTAATCCGCGTGCAGGCCGACGAGGCCCGGGATCGCCGGCTGCATGCCGGTCAGCCCTGCGCCGTGGCAGGCCACGCAGGCCGGCAGCTTGCGGGACGGGTCGCCCTGCGTGACGAGCTGCTTGCCGCGCGCGAGCGTCGCGGCCGGCAGCGTCGGCTTCGCCGGCGTCGGGTACGGCGGACGCTCGGCCGAGAAGTGCTCGGCGATTTCGCGCAGGTAGTCGTCGTTCAGGTACGTCAGCAGGTAATTCATCGGCGGGTACTTGCGCCGGCCGTCACGGAAGTTGACGAGCTGGTTGTACAGGTACTCGGCCGGCTTGCCGGCAAGCCGCGGGAAATAGTCGTTGTCCGTGCCCTGGCCGTGAACGCCGTGGCATGCGGTACAGCCGCGCACGCGCTCGGCCATGGTATCGGGTGCCTTGAGCGGCGCCTGCTGGGCGTGCGCTTGCTCCGTGGGCTTGGTCTGCGCTTGGGCAGCGCTCGTAAGGCCCGCGCCGCCGATCATCAGAACGGCGAGCAGCGGACGGAAGAGGCGTCTTGAAGACACACGAGACTCCATGATTATTCGTCGGGGACCTTGTCCGGGCTACGATCGGCTCGGCGCATGGACGGCAGGACAGCCGGGCTGCTGCGACGCGGCATTCTATCATCGATGGGTAATGACGGCTATTTGACGAAAGGACATCGGTTCCTGTCTGTTTGCGACTTGCGACAATTTGACGCGCATTGCGCCGCGCGCGAGTGAACCGGCGTGCGCTTTCACCCTCGAAGACCGTACACTCGCGGGTCGCGCGGCGCCGCCTCCGCCGCAGGTCCAGTCATTACTCCCGTTTCCGGATTCATCGATGACGTTTCTTACCGTGCCGTTGCCTGCCTCACGCCGTCCGTCCCGTTGCCGCCGCACTGCCGGCCTGCCGCTTGCGGGAGGGCATGCGCGATGAAGTTCGACAGCTTGTGGATCGGTCAGGTCGCGCTCGCGGCGCTGATGGACGCGGCGTTCGCGATGGCGGTCGGCTCGGCGCTGCTCAAGGCGTGGCTCGGCAAGGACGGCGCGCGGCCGGTCGTCGCGCCGTCGCACCCCGCATGGCTGCGTGCGCAACATTCGCTGGTCGCGGCGGCGCTGGCGCTGGTGCTCGCCGATCTCGGCTGGCTCGTCTACGAGGCCGCGGCGATGAGCGGCGCGGGGCTCGGCGGCGCGTTCGCCGCGATACCCGTCATGCTGATGCAGACGCATACGGGCTTCGCGTGGAGCGTCGCGTTCGCCGGCGCGGTGGTGCTCGCGATCGTCGCGCTCGCGAAGCCGGACGGACCGCTCGCGCATGCGGTGCTGTGGCTCGCGGTGATCGTGGTCGCGGCCGGCAAGGCGTCGCTCGGCCATGCGGCCGATAGCGGCGTGCTGTCCGCGGCGGTCGGCGTGCAGACGCTGCACCTGCTGGCCACCGCCGTATGGGGCGGCCTCGTGCTCGCGGGCGGGCTCGCGGTGCTGCCGGCGCTGGGATCGTCGGTCGCGCGCGGCGCGCTGATCCGCATCGGCCAGCAGCTGTCGCGTACGTCGATCGTCGCGGTCGTCTTCGTGCTCGGCACCGGCGTGCTCAACGCGATCCGCGGGCTCGGCGGCTCGCTCGCGCCGCTCGACGGCAGTACGTGGGGGCGCGTGTTGCTGCTGAAGCTGCTGCTCGTCGCGCTCGCGCTCGTGCTCGGCGGGCTCAACCGCTTCTCGGCGCTGCCGCGCCTGCGCCGCACCGCGTCGACCGAGGACGCGCACACGTTCCGCAACATCCTGCATCTCGAAGGGATGACGATGATCGGCGTATTCGTCGCGGCGGCCGTGCTGTCGTTCAGCGTGCCGGGGTTCGCGGCGCTCGGCTGACGGCAGCTTCTACGCGGCGCAATGCAAGAGCGCGATGCAGGGACGCGAAGGGCGTGCACCATGCATGGCATGCTCGCCGCGCATGTAAAAGCGGCCGCCTGTCAGTTCATCGGGCGGCCGTACTCAAGTCGATGCGTACCGCGCCGGCCGCAGCCGCGCGCGATCCGCATTGCACTCACCACTCGGCGACGCTGCCGTCCGCGTGGCGCCACACCGGGTTGCGCCAGCGATGGCCCGTCTTCGCCATCTCGCGCACCTTTTCCTCGTTCACGTCGATGCCGAGCCCCGGGCCTTGCGGGATCGCGACGAAGCCGTCTTCGTAGCGGAACACTTCGGGGTTGCGCAGGTAGTCCAGCAGGTCGTTGCCCTGGTTGTAGTGGATCCCGAGGCTCTGCTCCTGGATGAACGCGTTGTAGCTGACCGCGTCGAGCTGCAGGCACGCGGCGAGCGCGATGGGCCCGAGCGGGCAGTGCAGCGCGAGCGCGACGTCGTAGCTTTCCGCGAGCGTCGCGATCTTGCGGCATTCGGTGATGCCGCCCGCGTGCGATGCGTCCGGCTGGATGATGTCGACGTAGCCGCCCGCGAGGATGTGCTTGAAGTCCCAGCGCGAGTACAGCCGTTCGCCGAGCGCGATCGGCGTGTTGGTCTGGTTGACGATGTCGCGCAGCGCCTCGGCGTTCTCCGACAGCACCGGCTCCTCGATGAACATCAGCTTGTACGGGTCGAGTTCCTTCGCGAGCACCTTCGCCATCGGCTTGTGCACGCGGCCGTGGAAGTCGACGCCGATTCCCACGTGCGGACCGACCGCGTCGCGCACCGCCGCGACGTTCGCGATCACCTGCTCGACCTTGTCGTAGGTGTCGACGATCTGCAGCTCTTCGGAGCCGTTCATCTTCACGGCCTTGAAGCCGCGCTCGACGACCGCGCGCGCATTGTTCGCGACGTCGCTCGGCCGGTCGCCGCCGATCCACGAATACACCTTGATGCGGTCGCGCACCTGGCCGCCCAGCAGCGCGTGCACCGGCACGCCGTGATGCTTGCCCTTGATGTCCCACAGCGCCTGGTCGACGCCGGCGATCGCGCTCATCATGATCGGGCCGCCGCGGTAGAAGCCCGCGCGGTACATCACCTGCCAGTGATCCTCGATCAGGAGCGGGTCGCGGCCGACGAGGTAGTCGGCCAGTTCGTGCACGGCGGCCTCGACCGTGTGCGCGCGACCTTCGACGACCGGCTCGCCCCAGCCGATGATGCCCTCGTCGGTTTCGATCTTGAGGAACAGCCAGCGGGGCGGGACGACGAAAGTTTCGAGGCGGGTGATTTTCATGACGCGGGTCTCCATGATTGACCGGTGCGGCCGTGCGAACGCGGCGCGCGATCCGTGCTTTCGCGGTTATCCTAGCGTAGTCGAATAAAAAATAGTATTAATAGCATTAATGTGCAGATAGTGGGCACCCCGCCCGACGGAGAACGATCATTCAACGCGACCTGCATGGACAGACGGCCTTCCGGCTCGCGACCGCGATCCTGCGCGGCGACTATCCGCCCGAATCGCTGCTGCCGAGGGAACCCGACCTGATGGAGATGTACGGCGTGAGCCGCACGGTGATGCGCGAGGCGTTGCGCACGCTGACGTCGAAGGGGTTGGTCGAATCGCGGCCGAAAGTCGGCACGCGCGTGCGGCCGCGCCGTGCGTGGAACCTGCTCGATGCCGATCTGCTCGACTGGTATGCGCGCGTCGCGCCGCCGCTCGCGTTCGCGCTGAAGCTGCAGGAGATGCGCGAGATGATCGAGCCGTACGCGGCCGCGCTGGCCGCGCGCACGCATACGCCCGACGCGTTCGACGCGATCGAGGGCGCGGCGCGCGCGATGGCCGCCGCGCGCAACGTCGACGAATGGGTACGCGCCGACCTGCGCTTTCACCTGAGCGTGCTGGAGGCCGGCGGCAACGAACTGCTGGTGCCGCTCGGTGCGCTGATCGATCGCACGCTCGAGGCGCAACTGCAACTGAACGCGCGTCGGGCGGACGTGTACAACGCGTCGCTTGCCGAGCATACGGCCGTCAGCGACGCGATCCGCGTGCGCGACGAGGACGGCGCGCGCCGCGCGATGGCGACGCTGCTCGCGGTGACGCGCGCGCGCATCGAAGCGTCGTGACGGGAGCGGGGCGGCCGGTGCCGCGCGTCAGGCGTTCGCGCAGCCGCCCGGCTTGTGGATGCGTTGCGTCGACGCCGGGTACTTCGCGAGCAGGCTCGCCGGTCGCCGCGGGCGCGCGACCAGGTCGCCGCCGCAGTTCGGGCAGCGGCCCTTCAGCACGTCGTCCGCGCAGGTCGCGCAAAACGTGCACTCGAATGTACAGATGCGCGCTTCCGCCGAATCGGGCGGCAAGTCCTTGTCGCAGCATTCGCAGCCGGGGCGCAGTTCGAGCATGACGGTCTCCTGGGTCGGTGAGGGATGGGCGCCGCCCGGACATTGCGTGCGGCGCATGCGAGCGCTACTGTACGCGTTTGGATCGGCCCGGCCAACGGCGTCCCGCCCGGGCGCCGGCGACGCGCACGGGCCGCACCGGGAGACGACCATGCTTTATCGCGGAAGCTGTCACTGCGGCGACGTGACGTTCGACGCGCAAGGCGACCTGCAGGGCGTGATGGCGTGCAACTGCTCGATCTGCCAGCGCAAGGGTGCGCTGATGTGGTTCGTGCCGCGCGACCGCATGAAGCTGCTGACGCCCGACGAGAATCTGGCGACCTACATGTTCAACCAGCACGTGATCCGGCATCGCTTCTGCAAGCGCTGCGGGATTCATGCGTTCGGCGAAGGCGTCCACCCGGACGGCACCGCGATGGCCGCGATCAACGTGCGCTGCCTCGAGGGCGTCGACCTCGACGCGCTGCCCGTCACGCACTACGACGGCCGCTCGCGCTGAGCGGCGCGCCGGCGCGGGCGCGGGCGCTGATGCGCCGCCATCGGATCAGGACGGTTGCACGGCGGCCGCGTTCGGCGCGGGTGTTTCCGCCTGTGGTGCGGGCCCGGCGGTGCGCGTGCCGGCGTCGGCCGGGCGTTCGATCAGCGGCGCGAGCGCGGGCGCCATCGACTTCAGCAACTGCACGGCCATCGCGCTCGTGAAATCGTAGCGCGCCGCATACGGCTCGTGTGCGGTCGCCGTCAGCACGCCGAAGAACCGGTCGCCGATCGCGAACACGAAGGTGCCGCTGCGGTTGACCTTGCGCGACTCGATCAGCCGCGCGCCGCGCGCATAGACGTTGAAGCGCTGGTCGCCCGTCCCCGTCTTGCCGTACACGTCGAGCGTCTTGCCGTCCGGCAGCGTGAGCCCGCCCGCGAGGCGGCGCGCGGTGCCGTGGAGCACGACGTCGCGCAGCAGCGTGTGCGCGACGTTGACGATCTCCGGCGCCAGCATCGGCTGCGGCTGCGCGGCCGCGCGGACGAAGCGGGTTTCGTACGGCGTGCCTTTCGCGAAATCGAGCCGCGTGATCGTCTCGGTCGGCGCCTTCCGGCCGCCGTTCGCGATCAGGCCGATCAATTTCGCGAGCGCGTCGGGCTGGTCGCCCGATGCGCCGATCGCGGCCGCATAGGACGGCGTCACTTCCGCGAACGGGTAGCCGAGCGCGCGCCACGACTTCGTGATTTCCGCATACGCGCGCAGCTCGACCATGCGGCGGATACGCCGGTCCTGCGTCGCGTGGTAGCGGGTCTTGTACAGCCACGAATACGTGTAGAAACGCGCATCGCGGCTGTCGCGCTGAACGTCGGCGAGCGCTGCGCCCGGGTGCGCGCGCAGGTAGTTGAGCGTCCACAGCGCGAGCGGATGGACGCTCGCGATATAGCCGCGGTCGTTGAGGTTGAAGCGGTCGATCGCGTACTTCGCATAGAGCGCCGCGAGATCGTCGTCGGACAGCGTCGCGGCCGGCGTCCCTTTCAGTTGCGCGCGCATCTGCGCATCGAACCACGCGAGCGATTCGTTCGGCGCGACGCTGCGCAGCACCGTCGCGATCTTCGGCGGCGACTTGCGTACGTCGCGCAGCATCAGCGCGAGCGCGTCGTCGGGCGCCTTGCCCGCATAGCGCGTGTAGTAGCGCTTCACGTACACCTGGCTTTCGCCGTCGACGAATTGCTGCAGGTAATGCTGGCGCTGCGCGGGATCGCCGAGCCACGACGACGACGGGCCGGCCGCCTGCAGCGTCTCGTAGTGGACGATGTCGCGCATCAGCCGCACGAACACGAGGTTCACCGAGTGCTCGAACGCCGCGTGCAGCGTCATGATGCGGCCGTTGTCCGACTTCTCGAAGTTGGAGAACACCTGCGCGCCGCCGCCCGTGTAGAACACGTCCGGGCTCGCCGAATACTTGCGTTCGACGGCCGCATCGAGCATCGCCTGCAGCGAGCGGTCGCGCGTATGCGACAGGTAGTCGAGCGCCCAGCGCGACAGCCCGTCGATCGGATCGGGCTTCACGCGCGCCAGCTCCGCGTTCGACAGGTTCGCATAGCGCGCATGCAGGTCGGCCACGATCTGCAGGTACGTGATCAGCGTGCGCAGCTTCGCGGTCGAGCCGAGGTTGATGCGGCCGCCGCGATTCACGTCGAACGGCTGGTTCACGCTGTCGGTCTGCACGCGCAGCAGGTTCGCGCCGTTGCGGTGTTCGTACAGCGTGAAGCTGTACGTGAGATGCGACGGGTCGTCCTTCGGCGCGAGCATCTCGAAACCGTACAGGCCGGCGGCCTGCGCGCCTTCGCGCGTCGACGCCTGCGCGAGCCGCTGGGCGACCGCCTGCTGCACGCCGTTGTCGAGGGTGCTGGTGGCTTGCAGGTCGAGCTGGTCGAGCTGGTACAGGTCGCCGATGCCGAGCGCCGACAGCAGCGACGCGCGCGCGGACGTCACAGCCTTGCGCGACACGAACGACTGCACGCGCGCGGCCGCCGGCGGCGCGCTGCGTTCGATCTGCGCGGCGAGCGCGGCGTCGCGCAGCGCGGGCGAGATCACGCCGCCGTTCGACAGCAGCCGCAGGTAGCTGTCGGTCAGCTTCTGCAGCGCCGGATAGCCGCGGTTGAGGAAGTACGACGGCGCGCGCTGCGCGATCAGCAGCGACAACACCTCGCGGAACGTCTTGCCCTGCTGGTCGACGTTGTCGCCGGTCGTCGGCGCTGACAGCACGCGGTTCACGTCGTTGAAGTCGCGCCCGTACCACGCGGCCAGACCGTCGCCGATGCCGGTGATTTCGCCCACGTGCGGCCGCGCGGCGAGCGGCACCGAGTTCAGGTAGCGCACGACGATCGTGCGGCGCGCGAGCATCGTCTGCGGGCCGTTCAGGTAGGCGCGTACCGACGCGGAGGCGATCTGCCGCAGCTTCTCGGGCGGCGTCGCGGTGCGGCCCTCGGGCGAATGGCGGAACTTCTCGATCTGCGTCGCGAGCGTGCTGCCGCCCGGGCGCGCCTGGTGACGGTTGACGACGTGCAGCGCCTGGTCGGCGAGCGCGCGGCCGAAGCGCCCCCAGTCGATCGCCGGGTTGCGGTTCGGTTCGTTCGCATCGAGCAGGTAGCGATCCTCGATGAACAGCAGCGAATCGACGATCACGCGCGGCACCGTGTCGAAGTCGGCATAGACGCGCTGCGGAAACACGGTCGCGAACAGCGGCGAGCCGGTCGAATCGAACAGCATCAAGCCCGTCTGGTCTTTCTCTTCGTAAGGGAGAAACAGCCCGCGCTGGCCGAGCGACAACATCCGCTGCGAATCGCGCGCCTGTTCGCTGACGACGAAGCCGCGAGCGAGCAGCCGCTGCTGGAACGCGGGAATCATCGCGTAGCCGAAGCGCCGGTCGTACGGGCCGTCGGCGGGGAAGCGGATGTGATCGCTCGGCCCCGCTTCGACCGTGTAGCCGACGTCGCGGGCGAGCTCGGACAGGTAGTGCGCCTGCAGCCGGGACGTTTCGATCTCGGTCTGCACGAGCCGCGCGACGATCGCCACCGCGATCAGCAATGCGGCGAGCAAAGACCACTTGACCCATGTCCAGACCGATGCCGGACCGGTCACGCGCGGCAGGATGCGATTCAGCGGCCGATTCATGGCGGCGTCTCCCTGAGGGCGCGGTTATCCGGCCGCACCCCATTAAGGATTAGTGTAGTCCTCCGCGGCGGGCTGCCAAGGGCGTCGACTACCGAGATGCGCCGGCGCAACAGGCGTGCCCATCCCGGCCGAGCGACGGGCCTGTGGCCGTCGAGTGCCTGCCGGCGGGCCGTCCCGGCGGTGCGAGGGGCGGGCGGGCGACGGCGAGTCGGCGTGAAAAATGGTGCGCGATTTCGTCGTTCATTCAACTGACGAAATGGTCGATCAGGTGATCGACGAAAAGCCGGGCCTTGCGCGGAAAGTGCCGGCGGCTCGGGTACGCGACGTTCATCTCGAGGGACTCGAGCCGATAGCCGGGCAGCAGCGCGAGCAGCCGGCCGTCGTCGCGGCATCGATGCGCGCGCGCCTGCCGTCAGACGCTGCCTTCGGTCTCGATCACGAGGATGCGTGCGACGCCGAGCGGATGCGCGACGTGCTCGGTGCCGACCGTCGCGTGGAAGAGGTCGCCCGTTTCGAGCACCGTCGCGTGCTCGACGCCTGCGTCGCGATAGCGCATCTCGACGCGGCCATCGAGCACCGCGAACACCTCCTCGCCGTCGTTCACATGCCAGCGATAGGGCTGGTCGGTCCAGTGCAGCCGCACCGTGATGCCGTTCAGATTCGCGATATCGAGCGCGCCCCACGCGCGGTCCGCCGTGAATGCGGTGCTCCGGATGATGTTCATCGATGTGTTCTCCGGCACGCGTGTGCGCCGTTTTTCCGTGATTTTTCCGCCATCCGCATTCAGCGCGACGTGGCGCGCAGCGCCTGCTCGACGATCTGCTTGCGCTTCGCGAAGCCGGCCGCCGAACGCTCGGTGACGCGCGCCACGACCGCGGCCGGCGCGGTGTCGGGCGAGCCGGCGTCGAACGGCGGCGCGGGCGCGTATTCGAGCTGCAGCTGGATCGCCTGCGCTTCTTCATCGCCGACCAGCTCGGCGGCGATCGTCAGCGCGAAATCGATGCCGGCCGTCACGCCGCCGCCCGTGACCAGGTTGCCGTCGCGCACGACGCGCTCGCGCACGGGGATCGCACCCAGCGGTTCGAGCAGCGAGTGGAACCGCCAGTGCGTCGTCGCGCGCCGCCCGCGCAGCAGGCCGGCCACGCCGAGCAGCAGCGAGCCCGTGCAGACCGACGTCACGTAGCGCGCGGTGGCCGCGCGCCGTTGCACGAACGCGATCGTTTCGGCATCGAGCAGCAGTTCGTTGATGCCGATCCCGCCGGGGATGCAGATCACGTCGAGCGGCGGGCAGTCGTCGAACGTACAGGTCGGCGCGAGCGCGAGGCCGCTGCTCGACGCGACCGCGTCGCGCGACTTCCACACCAGATGGACGGCCGCGTCGGGCAGCGACGCGAGCACGTCGTGCGGGCCGGTGAGGTCGAGTTGCTGGACGCCGGGAAAGACGAGAAGGCCGATATGCAGGGTCATGCGAAGGCTCCGTGAGGGGAAGGGAACGTGCGCCGTTCGGCACGGGATGGACAGATCGATTCTAGGCGCGTAGTGTTTGGCGAAATTGCCATATCACCCACGTTTTCAGCCAATCGCCATGCCTGCCGCCGCCCCGCGTTCGATCCTGATCCTCGCGTTTGCCCGTGCGCAACTGCTCGACGTGACGGGGCCGCTGCAGGTGTTCGCGTCGGTCAACGAGCTCGCGCTGGAGCGCGGGCAGCCGGCGCCGTATGCGCCGCGCGTCGTGGCCGTCGAAGCGGGGCCCGTCGAGACCTCGTCGGGCCTCGTCGTGATGGCCGAGTCGCTGCGCGCGGCCGCGCGCCATCCGGATACGCTGATCGTCGCCGGCGGCAAGGGCGTGCATGCGGCGTCGAAGGATGCGCAGGTGGTGCGGTGGGTGCGGCAGCAGGCCGGACGCGCACGGCGCGTGGCGTCGGTCTGCACCGGCGCGTTCCTGCTCGCCGAGGCCGGCTTGCTCGACGGGCGGCGCGCGGTCACGCATTGGGCGCGCTGCGACGAATTCGCAGCGCGCTACCCGAACGTGCGCGTCGAGCCGGACCCGATCTTCATCCGCGAAGGCGCGCTGTGGACGTCGGCCGGCGTGACGGCCGGCATCGATCTCGCGCTCGCGCTGGTCGAGGAGGATCTCGGGCGGGCGACCGCGCTCGACGTCGCGCGCGAACTCGTCGTGTTCCTGAAGCGCCCGGGCGGGCAGGCGCAGTTCAGCACGATGCTGTCGATGCAGCGCACCGCCGACCGGTTCGGCGAACTGCACGCATGGATGGCCGAGCACCTGACGGCCGACCTGTCGGTGCCCGCGCTCGCCGAACGCGTGAGCATGAGCGAGCGCAGCTTCGTGCGCCACTATCGCGCGGAGACCGGCCGCACGCCCGCGCGCGCGGTCGAGCAGATCCGCGTCGAGGCCGCGCAACGCCTGCTCGGCGAAACGGCGTGGCCCGTCAAGCGGATTGCCGGGCGTTGCGGCTTCGGTTCCGAAGAGACGCTGCGGCGCAGTTTCGTGCGCGTGCTCGGCGTGTCGCCGCAGGCGTATCGCGAGCGGTTCGTGCGGTAACGTACGGCGGCTGAGCGGGGCCGGCGCGGCGGCGCCCGGAACTGAACGGAAACCGGTCGGTTTCCAGTCCGAAGCGTCGAAACTATTCAGGATCGGAGAACAATGGGCGGGGGCTTGTGCCGCGCCCGCCGCGCGCTCTATTCTGTTCCGTTGGCGATTCGAAGGGGGAAGCAGCATGGACCGCATCCAGGCAATGGAAGTTTTTACCCGCGTGGTCGACGCGAACAGCTTCACGCGGGCGGCCGACACGCTTGCGATGCCGCGTGCGTCGGTGACGACCATCATCCAGAATCTCGAGGCGCTGCTCGGCGTGCGCCTGATGCACCGGACGACGCGCCGGCTGTCGTTGACGCCGGAGGGCGCCGCGTACTACGAGCATTGCATGAAGATCATCGCGGAGATCGCCGAGGCCGACGCGAGCTTCCAGGCCGGCAACCGCAAGCCGAGCGGCGTGCTGCGCGTCCACATGCCCAGTTCGCTCGGGCGCCGCATCGTGCTGCCGTCGCTGTCGATCTTCCGGCAGCGCTATCCGGACATCACGCTCGAACTGGGGCTGTCCGACCGCTACGTCGATCCGGTCGAGGAAGGCATCGACTGCATGATCCGGGTCGGGCCGCTCGAGGATTCGTCGATGGTCGCGCGGCGCATCGGGATGCTGAAGCGCGTGACGTGCGCGTCGCCCGATTACCTCGCCCGTCACGGCGAGCCGAACGAGATTGCCGATCTCGTCGATCATCATGCGGTGAATTTCCGTTCGAGCCACGGTGCGCGGGCGATTCCGTGGGTGTTCATGATCGACGGCAAGCCGTTCGAGGTGCGGATGAACGGCAGCGTCACGGTCAACGATTCGGATGCCTACGTGACGTGCGGGCTCGAAGGCTTCGGGATGATCCAGCCGACGCTGTTCATGGTGCTGCCGAACCTGCTCGACGGCTCGCTGGTCGAGGTGCTGCCGGACTGCAATCCGAAGCCGAAGCCGATCTCGATCGTGTATCCGCACAACCGGCATCTGTCGCAGAAGGTGCGCGTGTTCGCCGACTGGATCGCGGAGGTGTTCGAGTCGACGCCGGCGCTGGAGGGTGGGGAGAATTGGCGGGGGAAGGTGGGGGTGCAAGCGAAGCCGCAGAAAAAGGTGGTGGCGGCGTAAGGTGGCGACCGGGTATGGACGAAAGCGATGAGGCATGCCGTGAATTGCCTCATCCCGTCGATCGTCGGGCGCCAAGCCGCCACGTCTTATGCCGCGCCTACCAGCGGATCGTGTATGGATTGTCGCCGAGCGCCCAATGTCCGTTGTCGTCCCGTTCGAGCAGAATTCCCCGGTTCGCCCAGCCGTCCTGCTCGGGATAGAACGACAGGGCGTCCAGGAGATCCGGATCGGTTAGCCACGGTGTCGCTTGCCGATCCGGTTTCCATCGGAAATTGACCCACGAGACCAGGTGCGGATTGTCGTCGAACGGGTTCTTGGAAGGCTCCATGAATTTCGCGACGCCACCGTAGGTCACGTGTGCACAGAACAAGTTCACCATGTGTAGCGCCCGCCCACCGGGAACCGATCCGTCGGTCGTTTCGAATTCCCGATACCGGTAGAACGTCTTTCCGAACGGGGTTAGAGCGATATGGCTCAACGGGACATGGGTGTCGCGCGACTCGTAGTCCGGGTTCCTCACGGTCGGCCGCCCTTTGCCTGCATTGAATTTCACGGTAATCAGGCCGCGGTCGATCAATGCCTGCACGTCTTTTCTCACCACGCCATCGACTCTCAGCAAATCCTTCGCGTTGACGTCAGCGGGAAGTTCGGCGCCGGCCAGGCTGACGCAGGCGTCGGTCGGAACGGTGTTCTTGTCGGCGAGCGCGACCTTCAGGATCGCGTCGATCTTGCTTTTGTCCAGGTCGTCTCGCGCAGGAATGACGCGCATGCCAATCAGCACGGCCGCCGCGCCTGCGACACCGGCTATCAGCCAGCGTCGTCTCGCGCGTCCACGGCGCTTGTCGCTTGTCGATTCGTTACGGTCCTTCATCTAGCCCTCGGTTATTGTCATTGTCGATTCGGCAACGGCGGATTTCGGCCATGGGAGCCAACGGCGGCCCGGGCGGTCGAACGCGATGCCGATTTTCGCAGATGGCGGAAGCCGGCGCCGCTCGCCGGGTGAGATCATCGCCTCAATTGCGGGATTGATCCGGCACAGCGCGTCGCGTCGCGTGATCGCGCAGCGCAGCGGGCAATTGCCACAGCAGCAGTTCGTGCGTGCCCAGCGCCCACAGTGCCGAACCGTCCCACGAAAAGGCCAGCGCGCGGATCTCGTTGTCCGTCGGTAACGACGACGCGTCGAGCTGCACGGGCGTCCGGCCCTGTGCGACCTCCCAGAGCGCGACACGGTGCGTCCTGCTGCCCGCGGTCGAGGTCGTGCCCATTGCAAGGAAGCGCCCGTTCGCCGAACGCGCGGCGGCCTTGAAGTCGTCGGCAGGGCCAAGCAGCGCCGACAGCACGTGGCCGCTCTTGAGATCCACGACGTGCATGCCGACGAAGCGGGCGCGTTTCGGGCCGGGATACTTGACCGGCGGCGGCATGCTGCCGTCGTCGTCGAGCAGCAGCACGAAGCCGGTCGCAATCCATTGACCCTGCGGCGAGCCGAGCGGCTCGGGTACCCATTGTGCGATGCCGGTGGCGTTGTCGGGATTCGGCGAGCCGAAGCGCTGGGGCAGCGCGATCGCGCGCAGCGTGCGGCCGGTACGGGCATCCAGTTCGGCGAGCCCCTGCGGGTCCTCCGTCCAGTAGCTCCCGGAAGGTCGCCAGCGTACCGGCCAGATCAGTGGATTGCCGCCGCCGTTGATGTCGTCCATCAGCGACTGGCGTACTGCCGACAGCGTGGTGACGAATGGCCATGGATCGTCGGTACCCGATGGCGCCGACGCCGGCCGCTGCACGGTCAGGTACTCGGAGCCGAGCGGGTTGGACGCCTGCTCGCCATGCCGGATGTCGTGCCGGAAATTGGCCGGCAGATCGTCTGCGAGGATCCAGTGCAGATCGCTCATCTGATAGTCACGCCAGCTGGTTTCGTTCGGCCAGACGATTTCATGACGATCGACCTTGCGGCTCGTGACGTCATAGCGGTACAGGCATGGCTTGCCGTCGGTGTCCGGCTGGCCGTCGAACCAGACGGCGTTGCCGTCGCCGTTGATCATCATGCGTCGCGGGCCGGATTTGCCTCGCCAGACCTCGTCCGCACGCAACGCACCATCGACTTCGTGCAGCCGCCACACGTACTCGTTCCAGCCGCGGCTGTCGCTCACCTGGGCGCTGAACAGCATGCTGCCGTCCGGCAGGCCGAGGATGTCATGCGGATACAGCAGCGTGCGTTGAGACGGATCGGTCACCAATGTGTCCCAGCGGATGAGCCGGGGCTTCAGCACCGGGGCACTTGGGTCCGGTACCGCCAGGTTGATCGCAGGGGCCGGTATCGACGGTGTCGAGGGCAACTGCCATGCGGCCGGCGACGCGGCGATTTCCAGCTTGCCCGGCATCGCGGACAGCGCATCGGTCAATGCCGTGAACACGTCGGCCGGGACGACCGATATGCCTGTCCTGCTGGACTGGGTCCGGTTGCCGCTGAACACGTCCAGGTCCTGCAGCGTCAGTGCCTTCCACAGGCTGTAGTCGGGATTGGGCCGGGTATCGCTGCGACCGAACTGAACGATCGTCGCTGGATGCCCGAAGATGGCGCTTGCATCCTGCACCCTGACGAACAGCGTGCTCCGGTACTGACCGGTGATGCCGTCGCTGTGATCCTGGCGAGCATCCCAGTACGTATAGGTGGCCTGAAGCGCAGGCACGCGGGAGCCCTGGGACAGCCGGTCGACGCGCGCACGAGCATGATCCATGCGCCAGTCCAGTTCAGGACGGGTGATGGCACCTTGTTGCAGCGCCTGCTGCAGCTTCGGCATGACCGCCTGTTCGGCGATGGCCGTACGGAGGTCCGGCCGGCGCGACAACAGCACCTTGTCCCACGGGGGCGGCAAGTTCTGCAACTGCCAGTTGTCGACACGGCCCGTCACGGGGCTCGTCCGTTGCAGCACGCCCTGCACCCGCGGCTGCACCTGATCGAACGGGGCGGATACCAGCAGGTACACGGTTCCCGCATACGCTTGCCGGTTCTTGCCGTTGTCCCAGACCAGAACCTGTTCATCGCGACGGGCGGCGACCTCGTAGTCATCGTCGTGCCCGGTGTTATGCAACTGCACGAATCGCCACTGCATGCCGTCGACGGTGGTGGCCGGCATAGGGGCGGCTGAGCAGGCGAGCGGAATCGTTGCGCCGATCAGGCCCAGTAGGAAGCATGCGAGGCGGTTTTTCACAGTTTTTGCCCGGATGCGGCGGATATTGGGAGGTTCCGATTCTAAGCGCGGCTTCGTGCTCGTGGCGTGGCATGCGGCCGCCATTACGCGCGCTATTAAAATAGCGGCCGCTTGGTATCGCCGTATGCCGGCATCGACGATCTGGATTGCCCGTATCGGCGAGTACGAGTCGCACATCGGTCTCGAACGAATTTCATGGTGTCCGGTTCACGGGCTGTGCGGTTCGCGATCTCGCTCGTCGCCTGCAGACGCCGGTGGAGGGCCGCCTGGTCGACGATCGCGCCGCGGGAGCGACAAACTTGGGGAAGGAAACGGGTCGTGGATGGAGGTCACGGCACGCCAGAACGGTTCATGCCGGTCGATGCAGATATGCGCATCGCGATTCCGGAACCCGCTAGACCGGACGCGCGCGATCGTGCCTTTGGGCGTTCATCGACAGATGAGGGCGGCGTTGAAGCATGCAGCAATGAAAAAAGCCGCCGTTCCTTTCGAAACAGCGGCTTTTCGCATTTGGTGGCGAATCAGGGATTCGAACCCCGGACCTGCGGATTATGATTCCACCCCAAAATAGAATTAAAACATGGGGTTGTCTCGGTTTCAGCTCCGCAATTATCGGAAATTGGCGAGTCGCTAAGCCATGTCAATTCGTGGGCCGAGTATCGTTTGCGGTGCAGCTGGTCTCTCGCTTGCGTCGGCACCGGGTAGGGTGGTTGTGGCGTATTTCTCCGTTGGTTTTTGTTGATCATCGAGAGAAATTAAAATCGATAGACAAATATATTTCTAGATTGGATTACGTCTGTCGATAAATTTTAGCGATGGACGAAGTTGCATGAAATCAGTGGGTTAAGTTTTGCGATGGACATTTGATAGACCGATCATTGAGAAATTTGTCTATCACAATTGTCTCTCGAATTGTCTATCGATTGCCTTTCGTCTATTGATTTAGTCCGTTGTGTTTGAGTATCGTTCGATCACGCATCGCACGATGCGCTTTCGATAGATATCTAAACGTGAGAGAGAAAATGTCCAGCAAGCAAAAAGTCACGATTCTTGCAATCAATGTTCGTAGTGGCGTGAGTGCGAAAACCGGGCGGCCTTATACGATTCGTGAAGCGCAGTGCATTTTGGAGCAGGAGATCGAGGGGCAGCGGAGCGTGGTCGTCGGGGTGATCAATCTGCCCGATGCGCTGGCGGACCGTGACGCGGGGGAGTATCTGGCTGATTTCGCGCTGGCTCAGGGGAGTGGGCCGGACTCGGGGAAGTTGGTGCCTCGTATCGTATCGCTGGTGCCGTTCGGGATGCCGAAGGCGAAGCCGGCTGCGGGGGCGGCGACCGTCTGACGGAGGCATGCATATCGTTTGAAAGTGCCATATCTCGTCACATCAGGACTGCTTATTTAATTGGATAGATGAAGGTGATCGGATATGGATCGTCTGTCGGCTTTCGCGGTGGATCCGGTGTCGACGCAACTGATGGTGCTGAATCTATTGTTGTTCGTGTATCTGGTTTGTAAAGGGGTGGATTACGCGACGCGAGTTTTCATGCGTCGAGATCCGCCGAAGAAGTCGATCCGTTCGAAGTTGGCCCGGTCGGACGAATCCTAATTTGTGGGCCGTTGCTTGGGAGTTGGAGGATGAAAAACGTGAGCAAGAAAATCGTTGTCGCCGGTGCCGGCGTTGTTGCGGCTGTCGCTTCGTCGGCCTCGTTCGCGCAAGCGTCGGGGGTCGACGTGACGTCGATCGTCAGCTCGATCAACGGCACGATTCCGTCCGTGGTGGCTGTCGGTAGCGCGATCCTGGGGGTCGTGGTAGCGGCGTGGGCGATCAAAACGGTGCGGGGCATGGTCAACCGCTGATCGTTACTCGCTGTTGGTGACGAAAGGCGTTCGGGTGACCCGAGCGCCTTTTTTCTAACGGGGGCAGTGATGGCGGTCTCGGGTGTGGTGTGCGGCGCGGGTGGTGTGTCTGGCGTGACGTATGCGCTAGTCGGCGGTCAGCAGGTTGGGTGCGGGACGGATTCGAGCGGTAACGCGCTGTATTTGCAGGTTTCGACGCTGAGTGACGATCAACCGGTCAGTGGTGGCGAGGTTGTTGGGTTTGAGATCGGCGGTGCGGTGCTTTGTGTGCTCGCGGTTGCGTGGTGCTTGCGGGTGTTACGGGACTACTTCAATTCGAGTGGGGAGGCGTGATGACGTGGTTTTACGAATGTGTCGGAATCGTGGTCGCGACGTGCCTGTTGGTCGGTTACATCATCTTCGGTTGATGCCATGTTGAGACGAGTTCTGGTGATGTTCGCGTTGGTGGCGATGCTGTTCGAGCAAAACATCGCGTATGCGCAGGCTACTGCCGCGTTGCAGCCGGTCTATAACGGGGTGATGAATCGGTCGATCGCACAGGTCATCATTGCGAATCTCGAACGGCGCGGCTTGTTAACTGCTGCAGGCGTGGCGAGTGATGCGATGTTAGCGACCACGTTGAGCTTTGTGGGCGGGGCGTCAAACGTCGCTGCATATGGAAGTGCAGCAGCGGCTGGTGCCGCAGCGGTTTTGGGCTCTCCGGTATGGGCTACGGCCGCGGTTGCAGCGGGTGTTTTGACGGCCGTTGGGTCGGTGGCGTGGGGCGTCTATCAGCTTTCGCAGTCGGGCACTAGTTCAGCTCCGACGTTGACGCTTACGCCTGCACCGCCGGATGTTGTATCGCCTCCGACTGGCGCATCGTCTCCGGGCGGAGCGTCTTCGCCTGGCGGTGCTTCGTCGCCGTCCGGTACTGGATCCTCGCAAGAGGTGCCGTCGGGTGGTGGCATTTATTCCGGGCCTAATAAAGTTACCCCTGGGTATAGCGCGTTACCGTCGAGCTATCAGTTTTACGTGGCTACTGTTGTCGGCGGTACTGCGGTCGTTGGTGCGTGTACGTCGCAGCGGGATTGTGTTGTGCAGGCCGCTGCGTTCGACGCTTTGCAATGTAAGTCTCCGTTGACGTTTACCAGTGTTGGGAGTGGTTGTTCGATCGTTGTGGATCCTTCTCCTGCGTCGGGGTTTACTGGTTCGGACGGCGTTACGCTCTATACGTATAACGTGCATTTGAGCTACACGGATTCGAATGGGACTGTCCGCAGCATGGATGGTCAGTATTGGGTAAATGAAAATCCGGGTTATGTTGCTGTCGCTCAGCCTCAGGCGGTGACGGGTCCATTGAGTAGCTTGCCGATTACGCCGCCGATGCTTGCTGCGCCGCTGCCGGCTGCGTTGACAGGGCAGCTCGCGGACCGCTTGTGGCAACAGGCTACTGCGATGCCGGGTTACACGGGCTATCCGTATTCAGCTGTTGCTCCTATATCGGCTGCTGACGTATCGACGGCCGGTGTGTCGCCGACGTGGGCCGACCTTGTCGAGGGAACGCCGAAGGCTTCGCCGGCCGATTCGGCGGTGACGATTGCCCCTGATTTTTATCCGGCAACGGGGTCCGGATCTGGTACTGCACCGTCGAATAGTACGGGGTGCATTTCTGGCTCGCAGCTTGCCGGATGTGTGCCCTTGGGGGACGTTCCTGCATCGGCTCCGATACCGGCAAGCGAAACGTCAATTCCCTTTACACCGTGGTCAATTGGTTCGGTTGACGGCACATGTCCGGCACCTCAGATTGTGCGCGTTTTTGATACTGAGTATTCCTTTTCTTACGATCCGCTATGCACGTTCGTGCAAAAGCTTCGGCCGCTCGTGCTGGCGTTGTGTGCGTTGGCTGCTGCGGTCATTGTTGCTACGGGGGTGGCGTTATGAAGATGTTGTTCGTGTTCGCGATTGTTGTGAGCTTGTGGACTGGTTGGATGGCTGGGTCGGTAAGTCACTCGTCCGAAGATGCGGTTGACATGGTTCAGGGCGTGACGGGGTACGAGAGATGACGTGGGTAACGTTCCTGTTGGGGTTGGTGCAGCCGATTATTGTTCAAGCTCTTATTGCTCTTGGTGTCGGGGTGGTGACAGTTACCGGTATCGACATTGCGCTTAATCAGGCGATGCAGTGGACTACGACAGCGGTCGGTGGGCTTGGGTCGGATATTGCAAACTTGCTCGCCATGTTCGGGGTTTTTCAGGGCATTGGGTATATCGGTGGGGCGTTGAGTGCTCGTGTTGCCATGGCTGGGGTGTCTAGTTTTAAGAAATTTTTTATTAAGTAAGGCGCGCTATGGCTATCACGCTGGTTACGGGGGTGCCTGGAAGTGGCAAGACGTTGTGGGCTGTCCAGTCGCTGCTCAAGGAAATCAAAGCGGGTCGTCGTATTGTCGCGAACGGTATCAAGGGGCTAGCGATCGATCACGAGCTGTGGGACGACGACATGGTGCGAGAGTGGTACAAGCACTGTCAGCCGAATGATGTGATAGTGATCGATGAAGTGCAGCGTATCTGGCCTCCGGTGTCGGCGTCGGTGAAAGCGACGGAGGACATTGAGAAGTTGCACGTGCATCGGCATTTCGGCGTTGACATTGTGGTCATTACGCAGCATCCGAACCGGATGAATAAAACTATTCGGGATCTGGTTGGGCATCATGTGCATGTGCGTCGCTTATTCGGCGGCCGTCGCGCAATGCTGTATGAGTGGGATAGTGCTCACAACCCGAATAGTGGATTTCGCGATGCCGTGAAGCACGTGTGGTCGTATCCAAAGAAGGTGTTTGAGCTGTATACCAGCGCTGAACTGCATACGAAGTCCAAAGTTGTTATTCCACGGGCGTTGTTTATTTTGCCGATTGCGTTGATATGCGCTGTGGGGTTGGCCTACGTCGGTTTTAAGGGTGTTACCGGAGGTTTTGGCGGTGCGAAGAAGGCGGTAAGTCAGTCCTCTGGCTCGGTATCGTCTGTCGCTAGTGGTGTTGCCGTGACGGGGGCTACTGATGAGCGCTCGGGATCGTTGATGTGGCGGGTCGCCGGTCAATATTCGATCGACGGTCGAGGCTATGTTCTGCTGGCAGATAACGCAGGACGGTTTCGTCGCGAGTCGTCGGACGATTTTCGCGGTGAGAAGCTGGGTGTTACTGGCGTGGTTGACGGTGAGCGCGTTGCCGTTTGGACGGGCGGTTTCGGCGGTAGTCGGGACGGTACGGTCGGGGGTCGGAAATGATGCGAATTGCCGGTCTTGCATGCGGTTTGGTTGTGTCGGGTGTGGTGTTCGCGTCCGGTGTGCCGCCGATTCCGACATTGCCGCCATTGCCGCTGGCGGGCTTTGCTTCCGCACCGGTGGCGCCGGCGGTTGTTGAATCGGGTCCGACTGTTCCGCTCAAACCGCTGCCGCGTATGAAAGGTGGGGCGTTTGACTTGCGCTATGTGAGCGTAGGTCAGCTCGTGGATCTGCTGTATGGCGACGCGATGCACCTGCCGCACGTGATCGACTCAGACGTATTGCAGGACGCGCGGCTTGTGTCGTTTCAGTACGACAGCAAGGCCGGTGATCTACGGTCGTTCGTAAAGGTGTTTCTCGATTCGCAGGGCTTCAAGGTTGAGACACGAGACGGTGTGGATTTCGTATCGAGGAAGGCTGCATCGGTGGTCAAAGCGCCGGATCGAGAGACGTTCGTATATCGCCCGCGCTATCGGACGGCGGACTATCTGGCGAAGGCGTTACAGCCACTGTTTTCGGGGCGTATGACGGCAGCTGCGGATGGTGCTTCGGCGTTGTCCGTGGGAGACGTTGCGCAAGTGCCGGTGGCTGCGTCTGGCGTTACTGCGGCTCCGCCGCGTACGGTTGCGTTGCCGTCGGCGCGTCCGTCGATCTCGGCGGGTGACGAGCTGGTATTCAGCGGAGAGGCGTCGGAGATTCGGGATCTGAAAAAGGTGATTGCCGAGTTGGATCGTGAGGCCGGCGAGGTTGTTGTGCGCGGGTGGGTGTATGAGGTTTCTGACATCAATTCACGTAATTCGGCGTTCAGCATCGCGGCGAACGTGTTGGGCGGCAAGCTCGGTTTTTCGAACGGATCAACCGATGCTGATCCTACGGCGTTGCGGTTCTCGAGCACGGTGCTTGATGTGGCGATTTCGGCGCTCGATGCAGACAGTCGGTTCAAACAGGTGAGCGATCCGCATGTGCGGGTGGTGTCCGGCGAGCGGGTGAGGCTCAACGTTGGCGCACAGGTGCCGACGCTGGGGAGCATCAGCTATCAAGGGCAAAGCGGGACGCCGGTGCAGTCGGTCGAGTATCAGGACGCCGGTTTGATATTCGATGTTCAGCCGGTAGTGCTCGGTGATGCGATACAGGTCCGCTTATCTGAGCAGCTATCGAGTTTCGTTGCGACGACAACCGGCGTGAATAACTCGCCGACGAAAAACACGCGGGAAATGTCGACGGTTGTGAATATGAAGGATGGTGAGGTCATCGTGCTCGGTGGGCTTGTGCAGGATCAGGACACGTCGTCGCGCAATTCGATTGGTTGGTTGCCGAGCTTTCTCGATGGAAGGTCGGGTTCGAAAGGGCGTACAGAAGTGCTGTTGGTGTTGCAGGTGAGCAAGGTGTCGGACCTGTAACGAAGCGGTAGCGGTCGCGCTGCGGTCAAGGCTCGCGTAGCGACCCGGAGGGCTTGGCCTTGACGGCAGCTATACCGCTGCACGCTCTGGCGATGGGTTGTGTCGGCCATAGGACGGCACAACCCATGCCGAACAGCGCGCCGGTTGGTTGCGAGCGATTGGAGTGGGGAGTTTGGGGGTAATCGCTGCGCGCGGCTCGCCAGGCGCAGCGGGAGCGCGCAAGGCGGGCCGCGCGCAGCGCGGCCCCTAAACTTGTATCAGGGACACTTAACGTATGAGGACGGCAATGGTGCGCGATATCGCTACGGATATGGGTAGAAAGATGAGGAAAACGATATGCCGGTGAATGAGTCCCGGCCCTTTGGCGCGATCCGTTTCGATCGCGGGGTGGAGTTGGTTGCAGTTTTTGCGGAGCTGCTTGTAGAGGCGCCGCAAGGGCGCGCCCCAGTGATGGTGGTGAAGCGAAAACGTGATTTTTATGTGGTTGCAGGTGCGTTGATTTTGGTGACTCTCGATGGTGGCATCCGCCGTACGCCGTGTTGGTGTCAGTTTGAGCGAATCGGTTTCGATGGCGAAGGGGTTCGGCGGTTTGGTTCGCTGGATCAAGTGCAGGCGTGGATCGCTCGTACGTTGGTCGGACGCGCTGAGCGGGAGCTGTTTGAGTCGGTTTTTATGTAGTCAGTAAAAGAAAAAGCCCTGACCGCGGCAACGGTGCAGGGCTCGTACAACAGCATTACAAGGACTAGTTGCAATGCACGACGAGAGTATAGGCGATTTCTCGGCCTTTCGCCGGGAGTGGGTGGTTCGTGGCCGAAACTTCGGCGATGGCCAGGTCGAAGTGACGGCGACTCGATTCGATCGGTACATGGGCGCGTTGTCGCTAAACGCGAGACCGAAAGCGAGGCGCGGCGAGTCGGATAACAGCGAGGCGAACCTTATGGATGCGGCGAAGCGCGCCAAACAGCAGGTGCGGCTTCGTTGTAAGGCGATTGCTGCTGACCGAATGATCACGCTGACGTATCGCGAAAACATGCAAGACAAGTCGCGGTTGAAGCGGGATTTCGATGCGCTGCGTCGCCGATTGTCGAAGCTGTCGAGCTTTCAGTATGTTGCGGTGGCCGAGCGTCAGAAACGCGGTGCGTGGCATCTGCATGTTGCGGTTCGAGGGCGTCAAAACTATCGCGTACTTCGTTCGATGTGGCAAAGCATCGTCGGAGTTGGGAACGGCAATATCAATGTACGCAATCCGTTTCGAGAGAAGGGGTTGCGGCACAAGCTGGCGTCGTATCTCGCGAAGTACATCACGAAGGATTTTGCGGAACACGAGCTTAACGAGAAGCGGTATTGGACAAGTCGCGGTGTGGCGGTGCCCGAAGTCATGCCGATCGATCACGTTTTGTCGGATAGCCCTGCCGATGCGTTACGAATTGCGTTCGAGTCTGCGGTGCGTGTAGGGGCGACGCTCGATCGGTGCCAGACGTATTGGAACCAAGAGCTAGGGTGTTTTTGGCTTTCGACTCGGGAGGCGTGATGGGTGTAGAGACGTTTCTTTCGGTCGAGGAGGTGGAGGTTTTGACGGGGCGTAAGTTGAAGTCGAAGCAAGTCGATGCGCTTCGTCGCATGGGGATAGCGTTCTATGTGAACGCTGCTGGTCGGCCGATTGTGGCTCGGTCGACGATCGAGGGTAGGCGCGAGAGTGCTCCTCGTGCCGTGCGACGTGGTTGGGAGCCGCGAGTGATTGTTGGGTGAAATGGGTCGACGTAGAACGAAGAATCTCAATCTCCCGCCTCGTATGCGGGCTCGTGCGCAGAGGAGCGGTGTCGTTTATTACTATTACGACACAGGCGGTGTCCCGCGCAAAGAGATCCCGCTTGGTTCGGATTTTGTCGAGGCCGTGCGGAAGTGGTCGGAGTTGGAGCTGGATAACCGATCGCGTCATACCGAGCTGGTGACGTTTCGGTATGCGGCCGAGCGGTACATGAGGGACGTGTTGCCGCTGAAGTCCCGGCGGACGCAGCGCGACAATCTGGTCGAGTTAGAAAATCTGTTCAAGTTCTTCGATGATCCTCCGGCGTTGTTGAGCGATGTTCGGCCGGTGCATGTTCGTCAGTACTTGTCCTGGCGGATGGAACAGGCGAAGGCATGGTACGTCGAGCGAAAGAAGCCGGTGCCTGAGAAGGCCGGGCATGTTCGCGCGAATCGCGAGGTTGCACTGTTTTCCCACATCTTTAACTTCGCACGCGAGCACGGCCTAACCGATGCGACGAATCCTAGTACCGGAGTTCGCCGAAACAAGGAGACCGGACGCAATGTGTACGTCGAGGATGATGTGTTTCAGAAAGTTTGGGAGGCTGCTGATCAGCCGTTGCGCGATGCGATGGATCTTGCGTATCTGACGGGGCAGCGGCCGGCCGATACGCTCAAGTTTGACGAGCGCGACATAAAGGACGGCGAGCTGTGGGTTGAGCAGGGCAAGCGCGGTAAACGTCTCCGGATTTCGGTTACGGGGCGGTTGGTGGATGTGTTGGAGCGAATCCGCGGCCGGAAGAAGGGGTACAAGGTCGTTAGCACTGCGCTGGTGGTGAATGAGGCGGGCGAGCGGCTGATGGCCGACGCGCTTCGGTTTCGGTTTGATCGTGCGCGCGAGCTGGCGGGTGTGCCAAAGGGCGCGTTCCAGTTCCGGGATCTTCGCGCGAAAGCGGGGACAGATAAAACCGAGTTGGCCGGCGATATTCGAGCGGCGCAGCGTCAGTTGGGGCACAAGTCGCTTGCGATGACCGAGCATTACGTGCGCGAGCGCAAGGGTGATAAGGTCGATCCGACGAAGTGAGGGTGATATGGCGGGAAAGCTGAATTCGATCGAGCGCCAGCGTGAGCTGCGGGAGCGGTTTCGTCAGGCGGACGCAATTTCGAGGTTGGAGGGGTATGAGCCGAGCCATTTCGAGGAGACTCAGAAAGAGCGGTTGATCGCTGGGGAGATCACCACTGAGGAGTTCGTCACTGTTATGGCTGCCCACGTTCGTGGCGATGTGACAGATCGGTGAGTCGTGTAATCAGTGTGCGAACATGTTTCGCTGACAGCGAAATATTTCTTGAAATGGCGAACTCGATTGGCTATATTGGTCGTGAGGCTAACAGAGACAACTGTCGTGTCTGTGGGGTGTGTAAGCGCCCTGTGGGGCCGAAAGGTCCTGTCTTTCGCTAGGCCGTGCGCCGTGGAGCCGAGTATCTGGACGGACCATGACGATGCTGCCGATGCGAGCATGCCCGGGACGACACCGGGCATGCATTGGGAATAGAGGGGAAAACCTGCCGTTTGCTCTGCTTGGTTACGGACGACAGCCACGGTCTGCGCATTTCGCTCAGACCGGTGGTGTAGCCAAGGAGAACAACCATGCATCATGTTCGAAAGCCTCCCAAACGGCGGGGGCCGAGGAGCCGGGTCAAGTCGTGGTTGACGCGTCCGGAGACGATCAAGGTGGCTGTCGCCATCCTGCAATTGATCGATCTGGTCGTGAAGATTTTCGACAAGTCCTGAGGCGATTCGGCACCCCTTTATTTCAAACCGGGAATGAACCATGTTGTACCGAGCGTTGAAACTACTGAGGACGTACCATCAGCTCACGCAGGTCGAGCTGGCGAAGCGTCTTGGCATTTCGAACTCGTACCTAAGTGAGATCGAGAAGGGTGATAAAGCACCTGGCTTGGACTTGCTTGGCAAGTATTCGGAAGTGTTCAAGATGCCGACGTCGTCCATTTTGCTCTTCTCCGAAACCATGGAAGGAGAACGGACGCGTGGCAGTAAGCTGCGTATTGCCGCTGCGGACAAGATTCTGCGTCTCCTTGAATGGTTAGAAGAGCGCGATGAAATCGAAAAACACGCCTGAGCGATATCCGCTCCATCAGTCCCCGCTCTATCGCTTGAGGGGGAAAGGGCAGTTCGAGAAGGTATTGGGTGTTGAGTGGGGCGCAGTCAACAAGCTGCTCGCCACCGATAACTACCGAGTCTGGGAGAACGACAAGGGACGGGAGATCCAGCAGCCGCTGGGGTGGCTGGCTCATGTTCATGGTCGCATTGGTAAGCTGCTTTCTCGGATCGAACTGCCCGACTATCTGTATTCGCAGAAAGGGCGCTCCTACGCTGATAACGCTCGGGAGCATGTCGGGTCGACGCCTCTCGTCAAGACTGATATCCATAAGTTCTACCCGAGCACGACGCGGCAGATGGTCTACCGGATGTTCGTCGTAGACTTTCTATGCGCAGAGGACATTGCTCATTGTCTAGCTGATATTTGTTGCTATCGTCAGAAGCATCTTCCGACCGGAAGTGCGTTGAGTGGCCGGGTCGCTTTCTTTGCGGCAAGGCATATGTTTGACGATATCGCTGAGCTGGCAAAGAGTGAGCAATGCCGGATGACGGCTTATGTGGACGATGTGACCATTTCGGGGGCGGCCGCCACGAAGAGGTTGTTGGGCGAGGTTCGGAAGCTGGTTAGCAGGCACGGCTATAAGACCAAGCAGAAGAAATCGAAGACTTATGCCGCGACGTCCGTCAAGGTCGTCACGGGCGCCGTTGTAGTTGGTCCAGAGCTGCGACTTCCTAACGAACGGCACCGCAAGATATGGCAAGCGAAGCAGGATCTGTTGCGTTGTGGGCGTGAGCAAAAGGCACCGCTGTTGCGGGCTTTGAGGGGCCGGCTACAGGAGGCAAGTCAGATTTTGGATAACCCGTGCGCGGAGCCGCGTGGTTAGGATTGGCGTTGCCGCAGCATGCTGTTTGCGGAGCGGGGGTAGGTTTGCGGAGCAAAGAAAAAGGGCCCAGCTTGCGCTGAGCCCTTTCTGCATTTGGTGGCGAATCAGGGATTCGAACCCCGGACCTGCGGATTATGATTCCGTCGCTCTAACCGACTGAGCTAATTCGCCGAAGACTTGAATTATGTCGATCGGCCGGCCGGCTGTCAATACCTTTTTTCCGTCTTTCCCGAAAAAAGTTGCCGGCCACCCGTGCCGGCCTTCATCGCGGGCGGGAGGCGGCCACCGGAAGGAGCCCCTCCGCCGGCCGTCTCCCGCTGCGCGCCCGACATCAATCCTGCGCGTAGATGTCCGAGTCCTTCGTCTCCTTGACGAACAGCAGGCCGATCACGAAGGTCGCCAGCGCGATCACGATCGGATACCAGAGTCCCGAATAGATGTTGCCCTTCGCCGCGACGATCGCGAACGCGGTCGCGGGCAGGAAGCCGCCGAACCAGCCGTTGCCGATGTGATAGGGCAGCGACATCGACGTGTAGCGGATCCGCGTCGGGAACATCTCGACCAGCATCGCGGCGATCGGGCCGTAGACCATCGTCACGTAGATCACGAGGATCGTCAGGATCACGATCGTCATCGGCCAGTTCAGTTGCGCCGGGTCGGCCTTCGCCGGGTAGCCGGCCCCCTTCAGCGTCGCCGCGAGCGTCTTGTCGAACGCCGCGCCCTGCGCCTTCGCGTCGGCCGCCTTGCCGTCGTAGGTCTGGATCACCGTGTCGCCGACCTTGATTTCGGCCGGCGTTCCGGCCGGCGCCGCGACGTTCTCGTAGTTCAGGCCGGCCTTCGCGAGCGCGCTCTTCGCGATGTCGCACGAGCTGGTGAACTTCGACGTGCCGACCGGGTTGAACTGGAACGAGCAGGTGGCCGGATCGGCGACGACCGTGATCGGCGCCTTCTGCGTCGCGAGTTCGAGCTGCGGATTCGCGTAGTGCGTGAGCGCCTTGAACAGCGGGAAGTAGGTCAGCGCCGCGATCAGGCAGCCCGCGAGGATGATCGGCTTGCGGCCGATCTTGTCCGACAGCGAACCGAAGAACAGGAAGAACGGCGTGCCGATCAGGAGCGCGATCGCGATCAGGATGTTCGCGCTGGCGCCGTCGACCTTCAGCGTCTGCGTGAGGAAGAACAGCGCGTAGAACTGACCCGTGTACCACACGACGGCCTGACCGGCCGTCAGGCCGACGAGCGCGAGGATCACGATCTTCAGGTTCTTCCACTGGCCGAACGCTTCGGTCAGCGGCGCCTTCGACGTCTTGCCTTCCGCCTTGATGCGCAGGAATACCGGCGATTCGTTCAGTTGCAGCCGAATCCACACCGACACCGCGAGCAGCAGGATCGACGCGACGAACGGCACGCGCCAGCCCCAGTTGCCGAACGCCTCCTCGCCGACGAACGTGCGCACGCCGAGGATCACGAGCAGCGACAGGAACAGGCCGAGCGTGGCCGTCGTCTGGATCCACGCCGTGTAGAAGCCGCGCCGGTTGGCCGGCGCGTGCTCGGCGACGTAGGTTGCCGCGCCGCCGTACTCGCCGCCGAGCGCGAGGCCCTGCAGCAACCGCATCGCGATGAAGATCACGGGGGCGGCGATGCCGATCGACGCGTAGCCGGGCAGGAAGCCGACCACGAACGTCGACACGCCCATGATCACGATCGTCACGAGGAACGTGTGCTTGCGGCCGACGAGGTCGCCGAGCCGGCCGAACACGATCGCGCCGAACGGCCGCACCGCGAAGCCGGCGGCGAAGCCGAGCAGCGTGAAGATGAATGCGGCGGTCGGATTGACGCCGGAGAAGAAGCTCTTGCTGATGTAGGCCGCGAGCGAGCCGGCCAGGTAAAAGTCGTACCACTCGAACACGGTGCCGAGCGACGACGCGAAGATCACCTTCTTCTCTTCGCCCGTCATCGGCGAGTGCGAAATTTGCCCGCCTAACGTTGCCATGAATCGTCTCCAAGTCCCTTGATATAGATGTGCGGCCGCCTTGGGAGGGGCGGGCCTGTCGACGATTATTGGCACGGAAACTTACGGCGCACTGACTCGCGCGTACAAACCGACTGCGCGTTAACCCGTGTCGAATCGGCCATTTCGCGGCCCGATCATGGTGCGAACGTCCGGTAAATCGCCGGTTTCGACGGGTTTGCGCCGAGCCGCGGCGGTGCACATCAGGGTTAATCCGGGGCAGGGGCGGCGAGCGGCAGGCTGATGCGCACGAGCGTGCCGGCGAGGCGCGGCGCGTGCTGGTAGACGTGATCGTCGAGCGTCAGCGTGCCGCCGTGCTGCGTGGCGATCTCGCGCACGATCGCGAGCCCGAGGCCGCTGCCGTCGCCTTCGCGGCCGAGGATCCGGTAGAAGCGCTCGACGACGCGCTCGCGCTCGCCGGCCGGGATGCCGGGGCCGGTATCCTCGACTTCGAGATGCACGCGCCGCGCCGCGGGCTCGGCGCGCACGCGTACGGTGATGCGGCCGCCTTCCGGCGTATAGCGGATCGCGTTGTCGACCAGGTTGCCGAGCATCTCGCGCAGCATCACCGGGTTGCCGTCGACATCGAGCGGCGCGTCGTCGTCCGGGCCTTCGTACCCGAGGTCCATGCGTTTCGCGAGCGCGGCCTGTACCCAGTCGCGCACCGTGCGCCGCGCGAGCGCGGCGATCTCGACCGGCTCGAACGTGAGCCCGCTCGCCCGGTTCTCGGCGCGCGCGAGCGCCAGCAGTTGCGTGACGAGCCGCGCGGCCTGCTCGGAGCTCGTCGCGATCTGCTCGAGCGAGCGCTGCACGTCGGGCGGCACCGGGTGGCGCAGCGCGAACTCGGCCTGCGTGCGCAGGCCCGCGAGCGGCGTCTTCATCTGGTGCGCGGCGTCGGCGATGAAGCGTTTTTGCAGCGCCATGTTCTGTTCGAGGCGCGCGAGCAGGTCGTTGAACGACGTGACGAGCGGTTCGATCTCGGGCGGCGCGCGCTGCGCCTCGACGGGCGACAGGTCGTCCGGCCGCCGCGCGCGAATGTGCGCCTGCAGCGCGTTGAGCGGGGCGAGCCCGCGCGACAGCCCGAACCAGACGAGCAGGATCGCGAGCGGCAGGATCACGAATTGCGGCAGGATCACGCCCTTGATGATGTCGTTCGCGAGCGCGTTGCGCTTGTCGAGCGTCTCGCCGACCTGTACGAGCACGGGCTGCGCGCCGCTCGCCTGCGGCAGCGCGACGGTCGTATACGCGACACGCACGTCGTTGCCGCGCAGCAGGTCGTCGCGGAACACGACGACGCCCGGCGGCGGGCGGTCCTCGTCGCGCGGCAGCGGCATGTCGGCCTCGCCCGCGACCAGCTCGCCGCGCGTGCCGAGCACCTGGAAATAGACGCTGTCGATGTTGTCCGCGCGCAGGAAGTCGCGCGTTTGCTCCGGCAGCGTCAGCTCGGCGACGCCGTTGACCGGATGGATCTGCCGCGCAAGCACGTACGCGTTGGTCTCGAGCGCGCGGTCGAACGGGCCGTTCGCGATCGTCTTCGCGACGAGATAGGTGACGGCGATGCTCATCGGCCACAGCAGCAGCAGCGGCGCGAGCATCCAGTCGAGGATTTCGCCGAACAGCGAGCGCGGGCGCGGCGTTTCGGGCGATTCGGTTTCGTCGGGCGGCGCGAACGGGTTCTCGTAGCGCGCGTCGCGCGCCTCGTCGGCAGCCGACGACGGCGCGCCGGTCGGGTGGCGGGAATGGGCCGGCGTGGCCATCGCGGCGCCGCCCGGCGTCAGCGCAGCGGCGTGCCGGCCGCCGCGGGCTGGGGCGCCGCCGTGTCGGCCGGCGTCGCGGGCGCGACCTTCTCGAGGCAATAGCCGAGGCCGCGCACGGTCGAGATCCGCACGCCGCTCGGTTCGATCTTCTTGCGCAGCCGGTGCACGTAGACTTCGATCGCGTTGTTGCTGACTTCCTCGCCCCATTCGCACAGGTGATCGACGAGCTGTTCCTTCGACACGAGGCGGCCGATCCGCTGCAGCAGCACCTCGAGCAGGCCGAGTTCGCGCGCGGAGAGATCGAGCACGTGATCGTTCGCGTACGCGATGCGCCCGACCTGGTCGAACGCGAGCGAGCCATGGCGCACGACGGTCGGGCCGCCGCCGGCGCCGCGCCGGGTCAGCGCGCGCACGCGCGCCTCGAGCTCGTTGAGCGCGAACGGCTTGGCCATGTAGTCGTCGGCGCCGAGATCGAGCCCCTTCACGCGTTCGTCGACGCTGTCGGCGGCGGTCAGGATCAGCACGGGCAGATTGGAATTGCGCGCGCGCAGGCGCTTGAGCACGTCGAGACCGGACATTTTCGGCAGCCCGAGATCGAGGATCAGCAGGTCGAAAGTCTGCATCGACAGCGCGGTGTCGGCGTCGACGCCGCTCTTCACGTGATCGACGGCATAGCCCGATTGGCGGAGTGACCGGGTGAGGCCGTCCGCGAGTATGCTGTCGTCTTCGGCGATGAGGATTCGCATGTTGCTGACCGATGGCCGGCGGGCGTGCATGCCGGCGCGGCTGTCTCCGAAATTATCCGTGTACGACGCAGCCTGCATTGCGGGCTTGCATAAAACACTGTTTTTTTATACAGTGTCTGCATTCGTGGGCAGCGCTTGAAGCGGGCGCGCCTCTGACAGACGCTGCTCATCATAGCAAAGGACGATTCATGGAAGATAGCAAGAAGGGCTCCGGGATGACCGCCGAGAAGAGCAAGGCGCTGGCGGCCGCACTCGCACAGATCGAGAAGCAGTTCGGCAAAGGGTCGATCATGCGGATGGGCGACGGCGAAGCGAAGGAAGACATCCAGGTCGTCTCCACGGGCTCGCTGGGTCTCGATATCGCGCTCGGCGTCGGCGGCCTGCCGCGCGGCCGGGTGGTCGAGATTTACGGTCCGGAATCGTCCGGTAAAACCACGCTCACGCTGCAGGTCATCGCCGAACTGCAGAAGCTGGGCGGCACGGCTGCCTTCATCGACGCCGAGCACGCGCTCGACGTCCAGTACGCGTCCAAGCTCGGCGTCAATGTGCCGGAACTGCTGATCTCGCAGCCGGATACCGGCGAGCAGGCGCTGGAAATTACCGACGCGCTGGTGCGCTCGGGTTCGATCGACATGATCGTCATCGACTCGGTCGCGGCGCTCGTGCCGAAGGCCGAAATCGAAGGCGAAATGGGCGATTCGCTGCCGGGTCTGCAGGCGCGCCTGATGTCGCAGGCGCTGCGCAAGCTCACCGGCACGATCAAGCGCACGAACTGCCTCGTGATCTTCATCAACCAGATCCGGATGAAGATCGGCGTGATGTTCGGCAACCCCGAAACCACGACGGGCGGCAACGCGCTCAAGTTTTATGCGTCGGTGCGCCTCGACATCCGCCGGATCGGCTCGATCAAGAAGAACGACGAGGTGATCGGCAACGAAACCCGCGTGAAGGTCGTCAAGAACAAGGTGTCGCCGCCGTTCCGCGAGGCGATCTTCGACATCCTGTATGGTGAGGGCATTTCGCGTCAGGGCGAGATCATCGATCTCGGCGTGCAGGCGAAGATCGTCGACAAGGCCGGCGCCTGGTACAGCTACAACGGTGAGAAGATCGGCCAGGGCAAGGACAACGCGCGTGAATTCCTGCGCGAAAATCCGGAAATCGCGCGCGAGATCGAGAACCGCATCCGCGAATCGCTCGGTGTCGTCAGCATGCCCGATGGCGTAGGCAACGAAGCCGAGGCGTTGGACGAAGAAGAGTAATGGTTGTGCGCCGAGGTCAGACTGGCGAGCCGGCGGAGCGCGACATGCCCGAAAGGGCGGGGCGCACCGGCCGGCGAGCCGGGTCCTCGGGCGCCGACCGGCGTGACGCAGGCGGCAACGCCGCGAACCGCACCGCGACGAGGGCATCCGACGATGCCCTCGTTTCGTTTGAGATTGCCGCACCGGACGATCCGTTCGACGACGACGAGTCGTTCGACGCACACGATCGCTCGCGCCGTCGCGTGTCCGGTGTCCGCTTCCCGGGCGATCGCCCAGCCGATTCGCCCGCGGCAGAAGATGTCTATACGCGCAGCAGCCAGCATCCGCGCCGTACACGCCGTGCAGCCGGTGTGTCGTCGGGCGCTGCTTCGAGCGACGCGCCGGGCGCCGGCGAGCGCAAGTCGTCGAAGCCGCCGCGCTCATTGAAGGGGCGCGCGCTCGGCTATCTGTCGAGGCGCGAATACAGCCGCGCGGAGCTCGCGCGCAAGCTCGCACCCTACGTCGGCGAGGACGAATCCGTCGAGCCGGTGCTCGATGCGCTGGAAAAGGAAGGCTGGCTGTCCGACGCGCGCTTCGCCGAGAGCCTCGTGCATCGTCGCGCGTCGCGCGTCGGCGTCGCGCGCATCGTCAGCGAATTGAAGCGCCATGCGGTCGGCGACGGCCTCGTCGAAGAGGTGCATGCCCAATTGCGCGAGACCGAATTGACGCGCGCGCAGGCCGTCTGGCGCAAGAAATTCGGTGCACTGCCGCAAACGCCCGCCGAGCGCGCGAAGCAGGCGCGTTTCCTTGCCGCGCGCGGCTTCTCGAGTGCGACCATCGTGAAGTTGCTGAAAATCGGCGACGATTTCCCGATCGACGACTGACGCGCCCGGTCGCGCGCGTGGCGCGCGATTTTGCTGCATTGCAACCGCTTCCGGCAGGCGGGAATACCCGCCGTCGCGGCAAACTGTCTCAAATACCCAATATGCTAAAATCCACGGGTTTTCCTCTTCGGCCTCAACCTCCAGCATGCCGCTATCCGAGCCCGTGCCCCGTCAGTTGCGACATCGACGCGCAATCCGAGCGGAAGCCTACGAGCGCGGCGACGGCTTGTGGGACATCGAAGCCTGCCTGACCGACCACAAGCCGCGCGATGTCGCGCTTGCGTCGGGCATCCGGCCCCAGGGCCTGCCGATCCACGAACTCTGGCTGCGCGTGACCATCGATCGTGACCTCAATGTCGTCGACGCCGAAGCGTCTTCGGAATGGGTGCCCTATCCCGGTCACTGTCAATCCGCCACTCCCGCCTATCGGGCCCTCGTCGGGCTCAATCTCTTCCGCAATTTCCGCCGCAACGCGAACCGGCTGCTCGCCGGCGTCGCAGGCTGTTCCCATCTCACCGAACTGTGCGCCGTGCTGCCGACGGCCGCGATCCAGGCGTTCGCCGGTGACGTGTGGAACGTGCGCGAGGAGGGCGGCGAAGGGCCGGCCCATGACGGCGTGCACGCCGAACCGCCGTTCCAGCTCGGCCGCTGCCGCGCGCTGCGATTCGACGGCGAGGTCGTGCGGCAGTACTACCCGCGCTGGTATGGCCCGATTCGGCCGGATCTGCCCGGTGAAGGCAGCACGAAGGAATGAACGGAAATCATTCGAAGAAGCGTCTCAAGCGACATTTCATCCAACTCTCAGACTGAAGGGAATCACGCATGAAGATTCACGAGTACCAGGGTAAGGAAATCCTGCGGAAATTCGGCGTCGCGGTACCGCGCGGCAAGCCGGCGTTCTCGGTGGACGAGGCCGTCAAGGTGGCGGAAGAGCTCGGCGGCCCGGTTTGGGTCGTGAAGGCTCAGATTCACGCGGGTGGCCGTGGCAAGGGCGGCGGCGTGAAGGTGGCGAAGTCGATCGAGCAGGTGCGCGAATACGCGAGCCAGATCCTCGGCATGCAGCTCGTCACGCACCAGACGGGCCCGGAAGGCCAGAAGGTCAACCGCCTGATGATCGAGGAAGGCGCCGACATCAAGCAGGAACTGTATGTCAGCCTCGTCGTCGACCGCATCTCGCAGAAGATCGTGCTGATGGGTTCGAGCGAAGGCGGCATGGACATCGAAGAAGTCGCCGAAAAGCACCCGGAACTGATCCACAAGGTCATCGTCGAGCCGTCGACGGGCCTGCTGGACGCCCAGGCCGACGACCTCGCCGCGAAGATCGGCGTGCCGGCCGCTTCGATTCCGCAAGCACGCGCGATCCTGCAAGGTCTGTACAAGGCATTCTGGGAAACCGACGCATCGCTGGCTGAAATCAACCCGCTGAACGTCTCCGGCGACGGCAAGGTCACCGCACTCGACGCGAAGTTCAACTTCGACTCGAACGCGCTGTTCCGCCACCCGGAAATCGTCGCGTACCGCGATCTGGACGAAGAAGATCCGGCTGAAATCGAAGCGTCGAAGTTCGACCTCGCGTACATCTCGCTCGACGGCAACATCGGCTGCCTCGTGAACGGCGCAGGCCTCGCGATGGCGACGATGGACACCATCAAGCTGTTCGGCGGCGAGCCGGCGAACTTCCTGGACGTCGGCGGTGGCGCGACGACCGAGAAGGTCACCGAAGCGTTCAAGCTGATGCTGAAGAACCCGGACCTGAAGGCGATCCTCGTGAACATCTTCGGCGGCATCATGCGCTGCGACGTGATCGCGGAAGGCGTGATCGCCGGTTCGAAGGCCGTGAACCTGAACGTGCCGCTCGTCGTGCGCATGAAGGGCACGAACGAAGACCTCGGCAAGAAGATGCTGGCCGATTCGGGCCTGCCGATCATCTCGGCCGACAGCATGGAAGAGGCTGCGCAGAAGGTCGTCGCGGCTGCCGCAGGCAAGTAAGCGCGCTCAATGAACACGCATGGCGGCGCGGTTAGCTCGCGACGCCAATCGAACAGAGGTCAAAATACATGTCGATTCTGATCAACAAGGACACGAAGGTCATCACGCAGGGCATTACCGGCAAAACCGGTCAGTTCCATACGCGCGCCTGCCGTGAATACGCAAACGGCCGCGAAGCATTCGTCGCGGGCGTGAACCCGAAGAAGGCCGGCGAAGATTTCGAAGGCATTCCGATCTACGCGAGCGTCAAGGAAGCGAAGGCGGAAACCGGCGCGACCGTGTCGGTCATCTACGTTCCGCCGGCAGGCGCAGCGGCTGCGATCTGGGAAGCGGTCGAAGCCGACCTCGATCTCGCGATCTGCATCACGGAAGGCATCCCCGTCCGTGACATGATCGAAGTGAAGGACCGCATGCGTCGCGAAGGCCGCAAGACGCTGCTGCTCGGGCCGAACTGCCCGGGCACGATCACGCCGGACGAACTGAAGATCGGCATCATGCCGGGCCACATCCACCGCAAGGGCCGCATCGGCGTCGTGTCGCGTTCGGGCACGCTGACGTATGAAGCCGTTGCGCAACTGACGGCACTGGGCCTCGGCCAATCGTCGGCAGTCGGTATCGGCGGCGACCCGATCAACGGTCTGAAGCACATCGACGTGATGAAGATGTTCAACGACGATCCGGATACGGATGCGGTCGTGATGATCGGCGAAATCGGCGGTCCGGACGAAGCCAATGCCGCCGAGTGGATCAAGGACAACATGAAGAAGCCGGTCGTCGGCTTCATCGCCGGCGTCACGGCGCCTCCGGGCAAGCGCATGGGCCACGCCGGCGCGCTGATCTCGGGCGGTGCGGATACGGCCGAAGCGAAGCTGGAAATCATGGAAGCGTGCGGCATCACCGTCACGCGCAACCCGTCGGAAATGGGCCGTCTGCTGAAGAAGGCGCTGTAATAATTCCCGTCGGGCTCGTCCTGCAGAAAACGCCGGCTTTGCCGGCGTTTTTTGTTATGCTCGCGCAATGAATTCGTAAGCACCGGGCATGCGTCCTGCATGTGCCGGCGATGAACCGGGTCGCCCGCGAGGCGGCCGCCGTCCTGTCCTCACCGCCATGCTCGAATTCCTGACCTCGCTGCACTGGGGCGCCATTCTCCAGATCGTCATCATCGATATCCTGCTCGGCGGCGACAACGCGGTCGTGATCGCGCTTGCGTGCCGCAACCTGCCGGCGAACCAGCGGCTGCGCGGGGTCGTCTGGGGCACCGCGGGGGCGATCCTGCTGCGTGTCGCGCTGATCACGTTCGCGGTCGCGCTGCTCGACGTGCCGTTCCTGAAGCTCGGCGGCGGGCTGCTGCTGCTGTGGATCGGCATCAAGCTGATGGCGCCGGCCGCCGACGCGCACGACGACATCAAGCCGGCCGACCGGCTGTGGGACGCCGTCAAGACGATCGTGATCGCCGATGCGGTCATGAGCCTCGACAACGTGATCGCGATCGCCGGCGCCGCCGAGCAGGCCGATCCGTCGCACCGGATCGCGCTCGTGATCTTCGGGCTCGTCGTCAGCGTGCCGATCATCGTATGGGGCAGCACGCTGGTGCTGAAGCTGCTCGATCGTTTCCCGGTCGTCGTGGCGTTCGGCGCCGGGCTGCTCGGCTGGATCGCGGGCGGGCTGATCGTGAACGACCCGGTCGGCGATCGCTGGCCGGTGCTCGATACGCCGTCGGTGGTATACGGCGCGAGCATCGCCGGCGCGCTGTTCGTCGTCGCGATCGGTTACGCGCTCAGGAAACGCCGCAGCGTGCCCCACGCGCACTGACGGCTGACTGGCCATCCGGCCGACTGTCGGCCTCGCGGCCTGCTGGCTACGATCGAGACGCCTGCCTGTATCGGCAGGCGTTTTTCGTTTCCGGAGCCTGTCATGTTCGAAGCCTTTTCCGTTTCCCTGTTCCGTCGCGTTGCCGCCGATCTCCGGCGCGCGAGTCGGCCGTCGCCGCGCTGGCGGCCGGCCGGCTTCACGCTGATCGAACTGATGATCGTGCTCGCGATCGTCGGCGTCGTCGCGGCCTATGCGATTCCCGCGTACCAGGATTACCTCGCGCGGTCGCGCGTCGGCGAGGGGCTTGCGCTCGCGTCGTCCGCGCGGCTCGCGGTCGCCGACAATGCCGCGAGCGGTGCGAGCCTCGACGGCGGCTATAGCCCGCCTGCCGCGACCCGCAACGTCGAATCCGTCGCGATCGACGGCGCGACCGGCCAGATCACGGTCGCGTTCACCACCCGCGTCGCCGCGGCCGGCGCAAATACGCTGGTGCTCGTGCCGTCTGCGCCGGACAAGGCCGATGCGCCCACCGCGCGCGTGCCGCTCAAAAAGGGGACGATACAGGCGGGCGCGATTGCATGGGAATGCTTCGCCGCCGGCAAGGACGCGTCGTCGCTGCCGGCGCCGGGCGCGGGGCCGTTGCCGGCCGCCGCCGCGACGCTGCCCGCGAAATATGCACCGGCGGAGTGCCGCGCATAAGGCTGGGCAGAGGGAGGGCGGCCGCGCATGCGGCCTGCCGCCCGCCGATTCGGCCGGCGGGGGCTGCGGCCCCGCGCCGGCTCGCGGAGCGACAGCCCCGCACAGAGCAGGGAAAGTTTTGTATAGTGCGCCGGTTGCTGACATCCGGTTCGCTCATGCCTTCTACTTTTTCCCGTTCGTTGTCGCTCGTTGCGCTGGCTGTCGCCCTGATCGTGCCGTACGCGATCACGAATCACACGTATCCGATCCCGACCTTCTATTCCGAGTTTTCCGCACTGGTGCTGTATCTGCTGGTGGGCGTATCCGTCGTGCTGCTTGCGCGCACCGGCCGCCCGACCCAGCCGTTTGCCGCGCCGGCTGCGTTCGTCGCGCCGCTCGGCTTCGCGGCGGTGTTGATCGCGCAGGTCGCGCTGATCCCGCTCAAGGTGCCGTCGATGAACTGGCTGGCGGTCGGTTATCTCGCGGCCGCGCTGGTTGCCATGCAGGCCGGCTACGCGCTGGTGCGCGACGGCATGGCGGAAACCGTGTCGCGGATGATGGCCGGTGCGCTGCTCGTCGGCGGCGTGTTCGCCGTCGGTACCCAGATCGTGCAGTTGTTCCACCTCGAGTCGGCCGTGTCGCCGTTCGTCGTGGTGTACAACATCGCGGTCGACCGCCGTCCATACGGCAACATGGCGCAGGCGAATCACCTGGCCAGCTACATCGCCTTTGCGCTCGCGGGCGCGCTGTATCTGGTGCAGACTCGCCGGCTCGCGGTGTGGGCGTGGCTCGCGCTGTCGCTCGTGCTGTCGGTCGGTCTCGCGCTGACGGTGTCGCGCGGGCCGTGGCTGCAGGTCGCGGTGATGGTCGTCGCGGGCTTCTGGATGGCGTGGGTCGAATCGCGCCGCACGCCGGGCAATGCGCGTGCGTGGCTGATACCTGTCGTGCTCGCCGTCGCGTTCGTCGCGGTGAACGTCGCGGTGCGCTGGGCCAACGTGCACTACCACCTGAATCTCGCGGAGTCGGCCGCCGACCGGATGCGCGATGCCGGGCAGATCGCGCCGCGCCTCGCGTTGTGGAAGTACGGGCTCGCGATGTTCCGCGAGCATCCGCTGCTCGGGGTCGGTTGGGGCGAATTCCCGTCGCATCAGTTTGCGCTCGTGCGCACGCTCGGCGGCGTCGAGATCGCGAACAATTCGCACGACATCTTCATCGACCTGCTCGCGAAGTCCGGTCTCGTCGGGCTCGGCGTGCTCGCCGTCGCGCTCGTCACGTGGTTCGTGCGCGCGGTGCGGGGGCCGCAGTCGAGCATGCGCGTGTTCGGCTTCGCGCTGATCGGCATCCTGCTGATGCATGCGCTCGTCGAATATCCGCAGCAATACATGTTCTTCCTGCTGCCGGCGATGTTCGTGATCGGGCTGCTCGAGGTGAAGCCGCTGCGCATCCTGCCGGGGCGTGCGGCATTCGGGCTGTTCGCGGTGCTGTCGTTCGGCGGCGTGCTGGCGGCGGTGCCGGTGCTGCGCGACTACCAGCGCGCGGAAGTGCTCTATTACGGCAGCAGCCCGGCCGCGCAGTACCGCGATGCACCGTCGCTGCTGTTCGGCGCGTGGGGCGATTACGGTGCGGCGACGCTGCTCCCGATTTCGCCGGACGATTTGCCGGCCAAGCTCGCCGCGCACGAGCGCGCGATCGCGCTGCTGCCGGGCGAGACGGTGCTGCGCCGCTACGCGGTACTGCAGGCGCTGGCCGGCCGCGAAGCCGACGCCCTCGATACCGTCGCGCGCCTGCACGTGTTTGCGAAGGAATTGAAGGACTGGCCGACGCAGCTCGCGGCGTTGTACAAGCTGTGCGACCAGCAACCGGGGCTGAAGTCGTTCAAGGCGGCGGTGGTCGCGAAGTACGGCGAGGCGCCGGCCGATGCGGACGACGAATCGGACGACGACGAGTAAGGTCGCGGCGTCCGGCGTGTCCGGTCTGCGTACACATTCCGATTGCGCCGTTCGGTGCGTGGCCGCCGGTTTACATTGCGGGTCGATCGCGTCGTTATGGACGGTTAACGATATCGCCATCGTTCACAGAACCTTATCGTTTTGCGATCGAGCAAATGGCGGACATCGTCGCCGACCGGCATGGAGCGAACTGGCGAAGCCGTGTGCAGCGGGTGGGCTCGATCGATTGCCCCGGCAACATGCCCGTGCGGGAGATGCGACGAGCGTCCGCGACCTACGAAAATGGAGAATGAACATGCGTGAACTGACTTCGGTGGAAGTGCTGAACGTGTCGGGGGCTTGGGCGAAGAGCCTGGAAGACGCGGCGCGTGGCGCCGCGCTCGGCGCTGTCGCGGGCGGAGCGATTGGCATGACGCTCGGCGGCAAGTGGGGCGGCGCGGGAGGCTGGGGCTTCGGTGCGTTGGCTCAACTTGTGGGTTATGCGGTGACCCCGTTGGTCGCTACCGTGTGGGGCGCGATCGGCGGTGCGATCGTCGGCGGCGATGAAGCGCTGCCGATCATCAAGGACATCCTGCACACTTCGCTGCCGAGCGTCGCGGGCGGCTCGCCGAACCACGGCACGCTCGCCTGATCCATCTAGCGAGTGATGTGGTCCGGGGCACCGATTGGCGCTCCGGTGTCGTGCCGACGTTCTGCTTCCCGGTTTTCGCTCGCGTTCCTCTCGCGCTTGTTTCCGCAACGCATTCCCGTCGCACGCATCTGCTGCGCAATGGCCGTGCGTCAAGTATTGTCAAATGAATGCCGTTATCAGGATAAGCGCATGCACAATACGCGCAGCGTTCGCATTCGACGATGCGGGCGGGCTTCGTACATCCGAACCTGCGACGGACCGCGACGGCGCGGGCGAGGTCTGCATGACCGGAATGAGCGCGTCAATCGGCTGGGCGTATCGTGTTGCGCAGCGCGCATGCGCGATCCCGTGTCCGCAGCCGGTGCGATTGCGTCCCGAGCAACGCTGAATAACGACATTCGACCATGCTGATACGCACGAGTTACCTGTACCCGGCCGTTTCTGCCGTGCTGCTGTCCGGCTGCGCGATGCTGTCTTCGTCGCAGGAAAGCAAGCTGACGTGCCACATTCCGCGCGCCGTCTATCCCGATAGCGCGAAGCCGCTCACGCGTCCGATCACCGTGCTCGTGCGCGCGTTGATGACGACCTCGGGCGAAGCGCAGAACGTCACCGTGACGACGAGCAGTCGCAATGCCGCGGCAGACCGCGCGGCCGTCGACGCGATGACACACGCGACGTGCGCGCAGACCGGCGCTACCGCGAATCCATTCTTGCTGACGCAACCATTCGTGTTCGAGCCGCGTCGCGGCGAGTAATCGATCCACGGTGCGGCGTGCCCGCCGCGTTTCCCGCTTGGGATGTCGGGCACGAGTTTTCGTATGCCGGTCGTCGGATTTCCGGTGATTTCGTCAGATGACGAAGACGCTGAGGCGATCGGTGTGGTAGGGGTGAAAGGATTTGTAAATCAAAGACTTAATTGTCCGCCTTCCAGTCCCCCGACTTCCCGCCGCGCTTTTCCCGCACGCTCACGTCCGTGATCACCATCCCGCGATCGACCGCCTTGCACATGTCGTAGACGGTCAGCAGTCCGACCTGGACGGCCGTCAGCGCTTCCATCTCGACGCCGGTCCGGCCGAACGTCTCCACCTGCGCGACGCAATGCACGCCCGGCAGCGCGTCGTCGAGTTCGAAGTCGACGGCCACGCGCGTCAGCGCGAGCGGGTGGCACAGCGGAATGAGATCGGCCGTGCGCTTCGCGCCCTGGATCGCCGCGATGCGCGCGACGCCGAGCACGTCGCCTTTCTTGGCCTTGCCGTCGCGAATCAGCGCGAACGTGGCCGGCAGCATCCGGATCGTGCCGCGCGCGATCGCGATGCGTTGCGTTTCCTGCTTGCCGCCGACGTCGACCATGTGGGCGTGGCCGGCGGCGTCGAAATGGGTGAGTCCTGACATGGCTTCCTCTAGTGGAACGGCGTGCGCGCGCACGTGCCTCGATCCTGCTTCGCGATCGGGGGCCACCGGATTCCATACCGGCGCGACGAACCGATCCAACCTCTCAACGGGCGCCTATCATAGCAGCGGCGTTCGCGTTGCCGCAGGCGCAGATGACGCATGCGCGGCACGGGACAGTCGTCGCGGCGCCGGTACAATGACCCGAATATTCAGACCAAACGCCGCGCTGCGCGCCGGGTGCGCGGGACGGCGTCGTTTTCATCCTGCCATGCGTGTCAAACAGTTGCTTGCCGTGTCGCTGTCGGCGGCGCTCGCGCTGCCGCCGGGCGGCCATGCACAGAGCGCATCCGCGCCGCCGCTCGAGCCGGCGGGCGGCGCGGCGTCGATTTCCACCGTGCCGTCCGGCATCGCGACCGGCGTGTTCGGCACGTACGGCGGCGCGGAGAGCCGGTTTTCGGACGCGGGCGGTGCGTCGGCGCCGGTCGCGAGCCTGCGCGCGCCGCTGCGTGCGCTGGAGCTGCCCGATCTCGGCGACGGCTCCGGCGGTTCGCTGACGCCGCGAGCCGAGCGCCGGCTCGGCGAGCGCGTGATGCGCGAAGTGCGGCGCGATCCAGACTATCTCGACGACTGGCTCGTGCGCGACTACCTGAATGCGATGGCGGCGCGGCTCGCGGCCGCGGCGACGGCGCGCTACATCGGCGGCTACACGCCGGACTTCGACCTGTTCCCGGTGCGCGATCCGCAGATCAATGCGTTCTCGATGCCGGGCGGCTTCATCGGGATCAACAGCGGGCTGGTGGTGACGACGCAGACGGAGTCGGAGCTCGCATCGGTGGTCGGCCACGAGATGGGCCACGTGCTGCAGCGGCACATCGCGCGGATGATCGGCGCGAGCGAGAAGACCGGCTATACGGCGCTCGCGACGATGCTGCTCGGCGTGCTGGCCGGCGTGCTCGCGCGCAGCGGCGATCTCGGCAGCGCGATCGCGATGGGCGGGCAGGCGTATGCGGTCGACAACCAGTTGCGCTTCTCGCGGTCGGCCGAGCGCGAGGCCGACCGCGTCGGCTTCCAGTTGCTCGCGGGGGCCGGCTACGACCCGTACGGGATGCCGGGCTTCTTCGAGCGGCTCGATCGTGCGTCGATGGGCGATGCGGGCGTGCCGGCCTATGCGCGCACGCACCCGCTGACCGGCGAGCGGATTGCCGACATGGAGGACCGTGCGCGGCGCGCGCCGTACCGGCAGCCGCGCCAGTCGGCCGAATACGGGTTCGTGCGCGCGCGGCTGCGCGTCCTGCAGAACCGGGCGCCGACCGACATCTCGGCCGAGGCGCGCCGGATGCAGCTCGAGATCGACGATCGCACGGCGCCGAACGTCGCGGCGAACTGGTACGGCATCGCGCTCGCGAACACGCTGCTCGGCCAGTACGACGCGGCGGACAAGGCGCTCGCGTCGGCGCGCAGCGCGTTCGATGCGCGCGAGCGGCGCGACGACGATCCGGCGAGCAGTTCGCCGAGCCTCGACGTGCTGGCCGCCGACATCGCCCGCCGCGCGGGCCGAACCGACGACGCGGTACGGCTCTCGGCGCTCGCGCAGCGGCGCTGGCCGGCGTCGCACGCGGCGATCGTCGCGCACCTGCAGGCGCTGATCGCCGCCCGCCGCTTCGCCGAAGCGCAGACGCTCGCACGGGCGCAGGCCAAGGCCGACCCCGAACAGCCGGACTGGTGGGATTACCTCGCGAAGGCGAGCGACGGCAAGGGCGACGTGCTCGCGCGGCGCCGGGCGCTGGCGGAGAAACTGGCGCTCGACGGCGCGTGGCCGTCGGCGATCCGGCAACTGAAGGAAGCGCGCGACGCGAAGGACGTATCGTTCTACGAGCAGTCGATCATCGGCGCGCGGCTGCTGGAATTCGAGGCGCGCTACAAGGAAGAGCGCGACGACGAGAAGAACGGGCGCGGATAGCGGCCCGTCGGGCGGGCAGGCGTGACACGAGTGACACGCGGGCTACGGCGATCGCACGTCAGCGGCCGTCGTTCGACGCATCGCGCGCCCGCTGCGCAGGACTCGCGACGAATCCGAACGTCGCCGGCACGTCGGCGCGAGCGAGCTGGCCGAGCGTCAGCGTGCGCCCGTCGCGCCAGCGCAGCACGGGCGGTGTCGCGTCGAAGTCCGCATGATCGGCAAACAAGCCGAGGTCGTGATCGTGCAGCGCCGCGATGCGTGCGGGAGGACCGGCATCGCGAAACAGCACGCCGCCGCCGTCGTCGAGCCAGACCGCGTCCGGTTCGAACGGGGCGCCCGTCTGGTCGGTGAGCGCAAGCTGCCCGTCGCGTTCGGCGAGCCGCGCGACCCACGGCGTATACGCGAGCTCGACGTACACGCGCTGCGGCCCGTTCTGGAAGAACCACTGGCCGTGCTCGTCGCACGCGTAGTTGCGGCCGATGAACGCGTTCAGTGCCGCATGCCGGATCGGCGAGCCGAGCTCGCCGGCCGCCTGCGCCGCGTCGTCGCGCAGCCGCCAGGCGCCGCGCCGGTCGAGCAGCAGCCAGCCGGTGCAATCCGGCACGTTCGGCCATTTGGCGAGCGCCTGCCTGACGATGTCATCCATGGTCGACGAATTTCGAGCAATAGCCGAACACCCGCGCCGACAGCCAGTCGAGGCGGCCGGGGAACGGCCCGGTCATGAAGCCCGCGTGACCGCCGTGCGCGGGCTGGTCGAGCTCGACGGCCGGCGACACGTCGGCGGGGCCCGGCAGCGCCGATTCGGGCAGGAACGGATCGTTGCGGGCGTTGAGGATCAGCGTCGGCACGTCGATCGCGGGCAGCAGCGGCCGGGTCGTCGCCTTCGTCCAGTAGTCGTCCGCGTTCGCGAAACCGTGCAGCGGCGCGGTCACGACCTCGTCGAAGTCGCGCATCGTCACGGCCTGCAGCATCGCTTCGCGGTCGAACAGCCCCGGATACTGGTCGAGCTTGGCGAGCGCCTTGCGCTTGAGCGTCTTCAGGAAGCTGCGCGTATAGACCATCGCGAACCCCTGCGACAGCGCGCGACCACCGGCGTGCACGTCGATCGGCGTGGAGATCGCGGCGGCGGCATGCACGATCGACGTGTCGCTGCGGTGCTCGCCGAGCCAGCGCAGCAGCACGTTGCCGCCGAGCGACACGCCGGCCGCGACCAGCGGCCCGCGATGCTGCGCGGCGAGCCGGCGCAGGATCCAGTCGACCTCGGCGCTGTCGGCGAGATGGTAGAAGCGCGGCTGGCGGTTGATCTCGCCGCTGCAACTGCGGAAGTGCGGGACGACCGCGTGCCACCCCTTCGCGCGCGCGGCCGCCATCATCGCGAGCGCGTAGTGCGAGCCGGAGCTGCCTTCGAGGCCGTGGAACAGCACGAACAGCGGCGCGTCGGGCGCCGGCGCCGCGCTGTCGAGATGCGCGACCCAGTCGAGATCGATGAAGTCGTGGTCGGGGGTTTCCCATCGCTCTCGCCGGTAAGCGACAACCGGACGCCGCGCGAACAGCGCGGGCACGATGGTTTGCACATGGCTGTTGGGCAGCCAGCGCGGCGCGCGATAGCGCAATGAATCGTCGTCGGGGGCCGGGGCCCCGGTCAGCGGCGAGGTGGGCGGAGAAGCCGTACTCATGATCGCCCCGCTAATGCGTTGCTTCGTTCTTCGTCAGTGCAGCGGACCCTGCCCGTGACGGATCTTCGCGGCGAATTGTCCGGCCGCTTGTTCAGGAATCGGGCTCGCGTGGATGTGCGCGATACGCCACTCGCCGCGTTCGTGAATCATCACGTACGTCGCGAAAACCATGTCGGGTTCGGCCGTCAGGTCGGCCTGCTGATGCGCTTCGGCGATCGTGTAGACGACCGTGCCGAGGCTGTCGTACACGCGGATGTCGAGCGGCTCGATCGTGACCGGGCGCGTCGCGAGCCGGTTGGCGAGCCCGCCGCGGATCTGGTCGAGGCCGTGCAGATGCTCGCCGTCCGCCCATACGCAGCTGGCGAAATCCTCGTCGATCCACAACGCCAGCAGCGCGTCGAGATTGGCATCCGCGACGGCCTGGTAGTAGGCGTTCAGCGTATCGGCAGCGGCTTCGAAAAGGCGGGCAAAACGTGGCATCGGGGTTGTCTCTCGCGCGCATCGCGCGCCGTATTCAGCATGGCGGCCCGGATCGAGCCGCCGCGCACCGGTGAATCGGATTGCCCGGCGCGCCGTGCGACGCCGCCGGTCAGGGTCAGCGCTGCCCGACGAGCATGCCGCGCAAATCGCCGAATACCTGCTCGGGACCGAGTTCGCGCAGGCACTGGAGGTGGCCGAGCGGGCACTCGCGTTCGAAGCAGGGACTGCATTCGAGATGCAGCCATTGTACCTTCGCCAGGTCCGACAGCGGAGGGGTGTGGCGCGGATCGGTCGATCCGTACAACGCGACGAGCGGCCGGCGCAGCGCGGCGGCGACGTGCATCAGCCCCGAATCGTTGGTGACGACGGCGTTCGCGCGCGCGATCAGCGCGCACGCCTCGGACAGCGACGTCTGCCCGCACAGGTTGCGCACGTTCGGCGCGTGGTCGGCGATCGCCTGCGCGGCCGCGGCATCCTTCTGCGAGCCGAGCGCGACGATCTGCGTATACGGGAACGACTGGTGGACGATGGTCGCGAGCGACGCGAAATGCTCGGGCGGCCAGCGCTTGGCCGGACCGTACTCGGCGCCGGGGCAGAACACGACGAGCGGCTTGCGCGTATCGAGATTGAAGCGGGCGGACACGCGCGCCGTCTCGTTCAGGTCGGCGTCCAGGCGCGGCGCGGGCAGCGTCTTCATCGACTCGGGCAGCTTCGCCCCCGGTGCGTAGGCGAGCGCCGCGTAGTGGGTCGTCATCGGCGGCCGCTCGCCCGACTTGGCTGGATTCGCGTGCCGCACGTTCAGCAGCCCGTAGCGATGCTCGCCCGTATAGCCGATCCGCAGCGGGATGTTCGCGAGCCACGGGATCACCGCGGACTTCAGCGAATTCGGCAGCACGTACGCCGCGTCGTAGCCGACGTCGCGCAGGTCGCTCGCGAGCTGCCAGCGGCGCAGCAGCTGCAGCTTGCCGTGCGCGAGATCGGTCGCGTAGACATCGTGGATCTCGGGCATCCGCTCGAGCACGGGCGCGACCCACGAGGGTGCGACGGCATCGATCGCGATGCGGGGATGGAGCTTTCTCAGCAGCGCAAAAAGCGGCTGCGCCATCAATGCGTCACCGATCCAGTTCGGTGCGATAACCAGCGCTCGACGCATCAGGTCGACTTCCGATGTCGTAATGAAGCACGGCGCGCGGGCGCCGCGTTCGGGTTGCCAGAATGGGGAAGGGCGGCGCGCCGGACCTCCGGCTGCGCCGCCTTGCGGATCGAAGGCCCTCGGGCCCGGCCGGCGGGGCTCAGTGGCCCTTGACGACCTCGCCGTCGCGCAGCTTGTAGCGCGTGCCGCAGTACGGGCAGCGCGCCTCGCCGTGCGACACGTCGATGAACACGCGCGGGTGCGCATTCCAGCGCGTCATGGCCGGGTTCGGGCAGTAGGCGGGAAGATCCTTGGCCGTCAGCTCGACCAGCGGCATTTCCTTGATTTCACTCATGAGACTTTCTCTTATCACTCTTGTGTGGGGCGGTCGGTCGCGCGGCGCGCTCAGACCTTCGTCAGCCAGTGCGCGTACTTCGCGTTCTTGCCCGACACGATATCGAAAAACGCCGACTGGAGCTTTTCCGTGACGGGGCCGCGCGCGCCGCTGCCGATCGTGCGGTTGTCGAGCTCGCGGATCGGCGTGACTTCGGCGGCCGTGCCGGTGAAGAACGCTTCGTCGGCCGTGTAGACCTCGTCGCGCGTGATGCGCTTCTCGATCACGTCGATGCCGGCGTCCTTCGCGAGCGTGATGACCGTGTCGCGCGTGATGCCGTCGAGGCACGACGACAGGTCGGGCGTGTACAGCTTGCCGTTGTTCACGAGGAAGAAGTTCTCGCCGGAGCCTTCGGACACGTAGCCGTCGACGTCGAGCAGCAGCGCTTCGTCGTAGCCGTCGGCCGTCGCTTCCTGGTTCGCGAGAATCGAGTTCACGTACCAGCCCGACGCCTTCGCGCGCACCATCGACACGTTCACGTGGTGGCGCGTGAACGACGACGTCTTCACGCGGATGCCCTTCGCGAGGCCTTCTTCGCCGAGGTACGCGCCCCACGGCCACGCGGCGATCGCGACGTGGATCGTGTTGCCCTTCGCGGCCACGCCGAGCTTTTCCGAGCCGACCCAGATGATCGGGCGCAGGTAGCACGACTCGAGCTTGTTCTCGCGCACGACCGCGAGTTGCGCGGCTTCGAGCGTTTCGCGGTCGAACGGCACGTCCATCTGGAAGATCTTCGCCGAATTCAGCAGACGCTTGGTGTGCTCGCGCAGGCGGAAGATCGCGGTGCTGCCGTCGGCCGCCTTGTACGCGCGTACGCCCTCGAAGACGCCCATGCCGTAGTGCAGCGTGTGGGTCAGGACGTGGATCTTGGCGTCGCGCCAGTCGATCAGCTTGCCGTCCATCCAGATCTTGCCGTCGCGGTCGGCCATTGACATAGGATTCTCCTGGAAGCGGTGGGGTGCTGCGGGTTGTATGCAGCGTTGAGCCGGAAAGACGCTTATTTTAGCGTCATTTGGCGGCGATCCGGTCGGTCGGCACAGGGTCGGGGCTATAATCGGCCGGTACCGATTCCAATAACGACGGGCCTTGCCGGCGGGAGACGCCGGCGCCCGGACGAACCGCCCGCTGCGGCCCGCCTTTCCCATGCTCGCTCGATTGTCCGCCACCGACCGCTTCGCGCTGATCCAGGGCGCGCGCGACTATTCCCCGACACTGATGGCGATCCTGTCCTGGGGCCTCGTCACCGGCATCGCGATGAGCAAGTCGGTGATGACGCTCGGGCAGGCGAGCGCGATGTCGCTGTTCGTCTACGCGGGCTCGTCGCAGCTCGCGGTGCTGCCGCTCCTCGCGGCGAAGCTGCCGATCTGGACCGTGCTGCTCACGGCCGCGATGGTCAACCTGCGCTTCGTGATCTTCAGCGCCGGGCTGGCGCCCCATTTTTCCTACCTGCCGCTGTGGCGGCGCGTCGCGATCGGCTATTTCAACGGCGACGTGATCTACCTGCTGTTCCAGAAACAGGGCTTCGCATACGGCCGCGTGCCGGGCAAGGAGGCGTATTTCTGGGGGATGGCGCTTGCGAGCTGGGCGTCGTGGCAGGTGTCGTCGCTCGCCGGCATCCTGCTCGCGAGCCTCTTTCCCGCGAGCTGGGGGCTGGAGCTGGCCGGCACGCTCGCGCTGATCCCGATCATGGTGTCGGCGGTCGCGAACCGTTCGACGCTCGCGGCCGTCGCGGTCGCCGGGATCGTGTCGCTGATCGCGTTCGACCTGCCGTACCGGCTCGCGCTGCCGCTGGCGGTGTTCGCCGCGCTGGCGGCCGGCTGCGCGGCCGATTTCTTCGTCGAGCGCGCCGACTGGCGGCGCATCCGTACCGAAACCGTGCACGAAAAGGACATTGAATGAACGCGACCGAGATCTGGATCGTCATCGTCGGAATGACGATCGTCACGGCCGTCACGCGCGCGCTGTTCCTGATCGGCGGCGAGCGCACCGTGCTGCCCGAACGCGCGCAGCGCGCGCTGCGCTACGCGCCGGCCGCCGCGCTGGTCGCCGTCGTGCTGCCCGACGTGCTCGAAACGCCGGCGGGGCTGTCGTTCGGGCTGTCCAATCATCCGCTCTACGCGGCGCTCGCCGGCCTCGGCTGGTTTTTGTGGCGGCGCAGCATGCTCGGCACGATCGTCGTCGGCATGCTCGTGTTCACCGCGCTGCGCCTGATCTTCTGACGATTCGCCGCCCGGGCCGGCCGCGCGCCGACTGGAGTGGCCCGGACGTTGCTGCGTCGCAGCATCATGGCGCCGGTCGCACGCGATCCCAAATAGGCGGAATTCGCCGCCGCACGGGTCAGTCTGCCGGATGGATCGGCTAGAATGCCCGTTCGAGATTTTTTACCCGTGCGCGTCATGCGAACCGCCAGCCACGGCCGCATCCGGCGCCCTTTCGCGGCAGCCCGCGCACGTCCAGCGTGAACCCCCTTTCCCCATCCACTACTTCAATCTGTTCAACATGAGCCAAGTCAAGCGTCTCACCGACCTGATCGCCGCCGGCCAGCTCGCCGGCAAGCGGGTGTTCATCCGTGCCGACCTGAACGTCCCGCAGGACGATCACGGCAACATCACCGAGGACACGCGCGTGCGCGCGTCCGTGCCGGCCATCCGGGCCGCGCTCGACGCCGGCGCGGCCGTGATGGTCACGTCGCACCTCGGCCGTCCGACCGAAGGCGAATTCAAGCCGGAAGACTCGCTCGCGCCGGTCGCGAAGCGTCTGGGCGAACTGCTCGGCCGCGACGTGCCGCTCGTGTCGAACTGGGTCGAGAACGGCGTGAACGTCGCGCCGGGCCAGGTCGTGCTGCTCGAGAACTGCCGCGTGAACAAGGGCGAGAAGAAGAATTCGGACGAGCTCGCGCAGAAGATGGCGAAGCTCTGCGACGTGTACGTGAACGACGCGTTCGGCACCGCGCACCGCGCGGAAGCGACCACGCACGGGATCGCGAAGTACGCGCCCGTCGCGTGCGCGGGCCCGCTGCTGGCGGCCGAACTCGACGCGCTCGGCAAGGCGCTCGGCAACCCGGCGCGCCCGCTGGTCGCGATCGTCGCCGGTTCCAAGGTGTCGACCAAGCTGACCATCCTGAAGTCGCTGGCCGGCAAGGTCGACCAGTTGATCGTCGGCGGCGGCATCGCGAACACGTTCATGCTCGCGGCCGGCCTGTCGATCGGCAAGTCGCTCGCGGAAGCCGATCTCGTCGCCGAGGCGAAGGCGATCATCGACGAAGCGCGCGAGCGCGGCGCGTCGGTGCCGATCCCCACCGACGTCGTCACCGCGAAGGAATTCTCGCCGACGGCCGCGGCCACGGTGAAGCAGGTCGCCGACATCGAAGCGGACGACATGATCCTCGACATCGGCCCCGATACGGCCAAGGCGCTCGCCAGCCAGCTCGAGAAGGCCGGCACGATCGTCTGGAACGGCCCGGTCGGCGTGTTCGAGTTCGACCAGTTCGGCAACGGCACGAAGACGCTCGCCGAAGCGATCGCCAAATCGTCCGCGTTCTCGATCGCGGGCGGCGGCGACACGCTCGCGGCCATCGCGAAGTACGGCATCCACGACCAGGTCAGCTACATCTCGACGGGCGGCGGCGCCTTCCTCGAGTTCCTCGAGGGGAAGAAGCTGCCGGCAGTGGAAGTGCTCGAAACGCGGGCGGCCTGAGCGTGGCGGCGCGCGCAGGGGCGACGAAGGCCGCGCGCTCCGCGAAAGCGGAGCAGCCGGCCGGCGCGGGCAAGCGCAAACGCGCGCCCGCGCGGGCGAACACCGCCCCGCGCGCACCGACGGCCGCCGGCGACGCGGCCGTGCAGCACCACGAGATTCAGAACAAAGCGATGCCGGGCGCAAGCACCGGCACGCTCCCCGGAGCGGCCGCCGCTGGGCCTGCCGCTTCCGGCTCTCGCAGCGTTTCACCCAGCGCATCCACCTTGATCCAGATGAGGAGTTTCATGCAGCGCGCCACCAAGATAGTCGCCACGATCGGCCCGGCCTCCAGTTCGCCGGAGACTCTGCTGCAGATGATGCAGGCGGGCCTCGACGTCGTGCGGCTCAATTTTTCGCACGGCACGGCCGACGATCACCGCCAGCGCGCCGAAATGGTGCGCGAGGCCGCCCGCAAGGTCGGCCGCGAGATCGCGATCATGGCCGACCTCCAGGGCCCGAAGATCCGCGTCGGCAAGTTCGAGAACGGCAAGACCACGCTCGTGCCGGGGCAGCCGTTCATCCTCGATGCGGGCTGCGAACTCGGCAACGACGAGCGCGTCGGCCTCGACTACAAGGAACTGCCGCGCGACCTGAAGCCGGGCGACCTGCTGCTGCTGAACGACGGGCTGATCGTGCTGACCGTCGAGCGCGTGCTCGGCGACGAGATCCACACGACCGTCAAGGTGGGCGGCGAGCTGTCGAACAACAAGGGGATCAACCGCCAGGGCGGCGGCCTGTCGGCGCCCGCGCTGACCGCGAAGGACATGGAGGACATCCGCACCGCGATGTCGCTCGGCGCGGACCTGGTGGCCGTGTCGTTCCCGAAGAACGCCACCGACATGGAAATGGCGCGCCAGCTCGCGAACATCGCGGGTGCGCCGTACGGCATCAAGCCGAAGATGATCGCGAAGATCGAGCGCGCGGAAGCGATTCCGGCGCTGCAGAGCATCCTCGACGCATCCGACGGCATCATGGTCGCGCGCGGCGACCTCGCGGTGGAAGTGGGCAACGCGGCCGTGCCGGCGTTGCAGAAGCGGATGATCCGGATGGCGCGCGAGTCGAACAAGCTCGTGATCACCGCGACGCAGATGATGGAATCGATGATCTACGCACCGGTGCCGACCCGCGCGGAAGTGTCGGACGTCGCGAACGCGGTGCTCGACGGCACCGACGCGGTGATGCTGTCGGCCGAGACGGCCGCCGGCAAGTACCCGGTCGTCACGATCGAGACGATGGCGGCCGTGTGCGTCGAGGCGGAAAAGTCGGAGCACGTCGAGCTGGACAAGGATTTCCTCGACCGCACGTTCACGCGGATCGACCAGTCGATCGCGATGGGCGCGCTGTTCACGGCGTATCACCTCGGCGCGAAGGCGATCGTCGCGCTGACCGAATCGGGCGCGACCGCGCTGTGGATGTCGCGCCACTACACGCACGTGCCGATCTTCGCGCTGACGCCGCGCGTCGGCAGCGAGCGCACGATGGCGCTGTACCGCAACGTGACGCCGCTGCACGTCGACTTCAACAGCGACCGCGATTCGGCGCTGCAGGCGGCGCTCGAGATCGTCGTCAAGCAGGGTTACGTGCAGCACGGCGACATGGTCGTGCTGACCGTCGGCGAGCCGATGGGGCAGGCGGGCGGCACCAACACGCTGAAGATCGTGCGGGTCGGCGAGCATTATTGAGCGTCGCCCGAGCCGCATCGAGCCGGCTCGCGGCCTGCGGCCCGGATCGGCCGGAATTGATCTGGCACCGTTTTTGCGCGAAAGCCGCGCGGGGTCCGAAGCCCCGCGCGGCTTTTTTTCTCCTTTTTGGCCGGATTGTGCCGTGCGAACGTAACAAATTGCGAGCGGGCGCTACCGGGCGGTCGGAATCGGAGGCGCTTCGCGATAAAATGCGGCTATTCGACGCTCAGCCGCGCCGTGCCGCCCCGGTCTGGACCGGGAGCGAGCGCCGCGCCGGCGTCAGGGCGCACCGGTTTTCATTCCAAGGAGTTCCACAATGCCTCTCGTATCAATGCGTCAATTGCTGGACCACGCGGCAGAGCACGGTTACGGCCTGCCGGCCTTCAACGTGAACAACCTGGAGCAGGTCCAGGCGATCATGGCGGCGGCGGATCAGGTCGGCGCGCCCGTGATCATGCAGGCATCGGCCGGCGCGCGTAAGTATGCGGGCGAGCCGTTCCTGCGCCACCTGATCGAAGCGGCGGTCGAATCGTATCCGCACATTCCGGTCGTGATGCACCAGGATCACGGCCAGTCGCCGGCGGTCTGCACGGCCGCGATCCGCAGCGGCTTCACCAGCGTGATGATGGACGGTTCGCTCGAAGCCGACGGCAAGACGGTCGCGTCGTACGAGTACAACGTCGACGTGTCGCGCAAGGTCGTCGAGATGGCGCACTCGATCGGCGTGACGGTCGAAGCCGAGCTCGGCGTGCTGGGCTCGCTCGAGACGATGAAGGGCGACAAGGAAGACGGCCACGGCGCGGAAGGCACGATGACCCGCGAGCAGCTGCTGACCGATCCGGAGCAAGCCGCCGACTTCGTGAAGCTCACGCAGTGCGATGCGCTCGCGATCGCGATCGGCACGTCGCACGGCGCGTACAAGTTCTCGAAGAAGCCGACGGGCGACATCCTGTCGATCCAGCGCATCAAGGAAATCCACGCGCGCATCCCGAACACGCACCTCGTGATGCACGGTTCGTCGTCGGTGCCGCAGGAACTGCTGGCCGAGATCCGCGAATTCGGCGGCGACATGAAGGAAACCTACGGCGTGCCGGTCGAGGAAATCCAGGAAGGCATCAAGCACGGCGTGCGCAAGATCAACATCGACACCGACCTGCGTCTCGCGATCACCGGCGCGATCCGCCGCTACCTGTTCGAGAATCCGGGCAAGTTCGATCCGCGCGACTACCTGAAGCCCGCGCGCGAAGCCGCGAAGAAGGTATGCGTCGACCGTTACCTCGCGTTCGGCTGCGAAGGCCAGGCCGGCAAGATCAAGCCGGTGTCGCTCGACAAGATCGCCGAGCAGTACAAGTCGGGCGCGCTCGCACAGGTCGTGCGCTGAGACTGTAGTACGATTGCCCCGCCCGGTTCTGCCGCCGGGCATGGGCGGGCCGCCAGGCCGGCCGGATCCGGTCCGGCCCCGGCGGCCGTTCCGTCCGGCCGAACGAGGGCCGGCCGGCAGCCGTCCGGGCGCTGCGCCCGCCGGTTCGCCGACGTATTGCAAGACCGCCGTTCCCGCCTGCCGCGGGGAACGGCGTTTCCCTTTTTGTTTGGCTCCTTATCTGCGAAAAGACGATGTCTACCCTTTACGAATCCACGCTCCGCTCGCTGCCGCTCCTCGGTCGCGGCAAGGTTCGCGATAACTACGCGGTCGGCAACGACAAGCTCCTGATCGTCACGACCGATCGCCTGTCGGCCTTCGACGTGGTGATGGGCGAGCCGATTCCGAACAAGGGCCGCGTGCTGAACCAGATGGCGAACTTCTGGTTCGACAAGCTCGCGCACATCGTGCCGAATCACCTGACGGGCGACGCGCCGGAAGCGGTCGTCGCGGCCGACGAGGTCGAGCAGGTGAAGGGCCGCGGCGTGGTCGTCAAGCGTCTCGAGCCGATCATGATCGAAGCGGTCGTGCGCGGCTACCTGGCCGGCAGCGGCTGGAAGGAATACCAGGCGTCGGGCGCCGTGTGCGGCGTGCAGCTGCCGGAAGGCCTGCAGAACGCACAGAAGCTGCCCGAGCCGATCTTCACGCCGGCCGCGAAGGCCGAGATGGGCGAGCACGACGAGAACATCACGTTCGAGGAAACCGAGCGCCGCATCGGCACCGAGCTGGCCGCGACGATCCGCGACATCTCGATTCGCCTGTACAAGGAAGCGGCCGATTATGCGGCGACGCGCGGCATCATCATCGCCGACACGAAGTTCGAATTCGGCCTCGACAACCACGGCAAGCTGTACCTGATGGACGAAGTGCTGACCGCCGATTCGTCGCGCTTCTGGCCGGCCGACCAGTACGAAGTCGGCACGAACCCGCCGTCGTTCGACAAGCAGTTCGTGCGCGACTGGCTCGAGGCGCAGCCGTGGGGCAAGACGGCGCCGGCGCCGGCGCTGCCGGCCGACGTCGTCGAGAAGACGGCCGCGAAGTACCAGGAAGCGCTCGAGCGCATCACGGGCCAGGCGCTCGCCTGACGGAGCTTTGCATGGGACCGGAGTCAGTGCTGAAGCACTCGCTCCGGTCGACAGGAACACACGAAATGAATGAAAAGCAAACTGCCCACACGCACAGCGCGCCGCTCGTCGGCGTGCTGATGGGTTCGAGTTCCGACTGGGACGTGATGAAGAACGCGGTTGCGATCCTGCAGGAATTCGGCGTGCCGTACGAAGCGAAGGTCGTGTCCGCGCACCGGATGCCCGACGAGATGTTCGACTATGCGGAGAAGGCGCGCGAGCGCGGGCTGCGCGCGATCATCGCGGGCGCCGGCGGCGCCGCGCACCTGCCCGGCATGCTGGCCGCGAAGACCACGGTGCCGGTGCTCGGCGTGCCGGTCGCGAGCAAGTACCTGAAGGGCGTCGATTCGCTGCACTCGATCGTGCAGATGCCGAAGGGCGTGCCCGTCGCGACGTTCGCGATCGGCGAGGCCGGCGCCGCGAACGCCGCGCTGTTCGCGGTGTCGATCCTGTCCGGCAACTCGGTCGACTACGCGAACCGGCTCGCGGCGTTCCGCGTGCGCCAGAACGAAGCCGCGCACGCGATGGTGCTGCCGCCGCTGGCATGACGGCATGGCGCGCGGCCGCACGATGCGGCCGGCGCCGGATTTTCCCACTGCGGCGGGCATTTCCGCGTTCCGCCGCGACCGACCACTGACATGACCGCAACTCCTGATTCCGTTTCCCCGATCCTGCCCGGCGCGTGGCTGGGCATGGTCGGCGGTGGCCAGCTCGGCCGCATGTTCTGCTTTGCCGCCCAGTCGATGGGCTATCGCGTCGCCGTGCTCGATCCCGATCCGGCGAGCCCCGCCGGCGCGGTCGCCGATCGCCATCTGCGCGCGGCGTACGACGACGAAGCCGCACTCGCCGAACTGGCGGACCTGTGCGAGGCCGTCTCGACGGAATTCGAGAACGTGCCGGCCGCGAGCCTCGATTTCCTCGCGCGCACGACGTTCGTCGCGCCGGCCGGCCGCTGCGTCGCGGTCGCGCAGGACCGGATCGCGGAGAAGCGTTTCATCGAGGCGTCGGGCGTGCCGGTCGCGCCGCACGTCGTGATCGAATCGGCGGCGGCGCTCGCCGCGCTCGACGATGCCGCGCTCGACGCGGTGCTGCCGGGCATCCTGAAGACGGCCCGCCTCGGCTACGACGGCAAGGGCCAGGTGCGCGTCGCCACCGCGCAGGAAGCACGCGACGCGCATGCCGCGCTCGGCGGCGTGCCGTGCGTGCTGGAGAAGCGCCTGCCGCTGAAATACGAGGTGTCGGCGCTGATCGCGCGCGGCGCGGACGGCCGCTCGGCCGCCTTCCCGCTCGCGCAGAACGTGCATCACGACGGCATCCTCGCGCTGACGGTCGTGCCGGCGCCGGCGGCCGATGCCGCGCGCGTCGAGGAGGCACAGCAGGCGGCCGTGCGGATCGCCGATACGCTCGGCTACGTCGGCGTGCTGTGCGTCGAATTCTTCGTGCTGGAGGACGGCTCGTTCGTCGCGAACGAAATGGCGCCGCGCCCGCACAACTCCGGCCACTACACGGTCGATGCGTGCGCAACGAGCCAGTTCGAGCAGCAGGTGCGCGCGATGACGCGCATGCCGCTCGGCAACCCGCGCCAGCATTCGCCGGCCGCGATGCTGAACATCCTCGGCGACGTGTGGTTCCCCGACGGCGCGGCAGCCGATGCCGTCACGCCGCCGTGGGACGCGGTCGCCGCGATGCCGGCCGCGCACCTGCACCTGTACGGCAAGGAAGAAGCGCGCGTCGGCCGCAAGATGGGCCACGTGAACTTCACGGCCGAGACGCGCGACGAAGCCGTCGCCGCCGCCAACGCGTGCGCGCAACTGCTGCGCGTGCCGCTCGACTGAGGCGCGGGCCGATGTCCATCGATCTCCCGAAGCACGTGACGCCCGCGCAGATCGACGCAGCCGCCGCGTTGCTCGACGCGGGCCAGCTCGTCGCATTTCCGACCGAAACCGTCTACGGGCTCGGCGGCGACGCGGCGAATCCCGAGGCCGTCGCGCGCATCTATGCGGCGAAAGGGCGGCCCGCGAACCATCCGGTGATCGTGCATCTGCCGCCCGGCGGCGATCCGGGCTACTGGGCCGACGATCTGCCGGCCGACGCGCACGCGCTGATCGATGCGTTCTGGCCGGGGCCGCTCACGCTGATTCTGAAGCGTCATGCGCGTATTCCGGATGCCGTGAGCGGCGGGCAGGATTCGGTCGGGCTGCGCTGTCCGTCGCATCCGGTCGCGCAGGCGTTGCTGGCCGCGTTCAGCGCGCGGCGCGGCGGCCACGGCGGCGTGGCCGCGCCGTCCGCGAACCGGTTCGGCCACGTGAGTCCGACGACCGCGCAACACGTGCGCGACGAATTCGGCGATACCGTGCACGTGCTCGACGGCGGCGCATCGGAAGTCGGCATCGAGTCGACGATCCTCGATCTGTCGCGCGGCTTCCCGGCGCTGCTGCGCCCGGGCCACGTGACGCCTCGGCAGATCGCCGACGTGCTCGGCCGCGCGCCGAAGCTGCCGGACGGCAGCGACGCGACCGCGCCGCGCGCGTCGGGCACGCTGAAAGCGCATTACGCGCCGCGCACGCCGCTCGCGCTGCTGCCGTTCGACGCACTCGAGCCGCTGCTCGCGGCCGCGCAAACCGACGGCGAGCGCGTCGCGCTCGTCGCCCGCGCGTCGCGGGCAGGACACTGGGCGCAGGCCGACGGCGTGCATTTCGTCGCGGCGCCGGAAGACCCGCAGGCCTATGCACGCGACCTGTACGGGATGCTGCGGGCGCTCGATCGCGCGCAGGTCGCGCGCATCCTCGTCGAAAAGCTGCCCGAGACCGTCGAATGGATCGCGGTCAACGATCGCCTCGGCCGCGCGGCGGCGGCATTCGAAGCGCGCGACTGACGCGCGCAGGCGCCTGCCGAATGAAAAACGCCCGACCGGCGAACCGGTCGGGCGTTTTCGTTTGGGCGCGTGGCCGGCGGCTTACTTGCCGACGCCGGATTTCGCGATCTGCTGTTGGACGTATTGCGCGAACAGCGCGTGCAGGTGCGTCGTCGGGTGGACCGTGTCGGCGAACATGTAGGTCTGGTCCGCGTTCGCGACCGTGTACGTCTGCGGCGAGCAGAACAGCGACGAGCCGAACGCGGTCGCATTCGCGACGCCGTACTGCGTGGCGGCCTGCACCATTGCCTTCAGGTTGCAGGCGGTGTCCGTATTCGACACGCTGAAGCCGTTCGCCTGGTAGTTGGCCGCGATGCCGTCTTGCCACGTGAACGAATCGACCACCACGTACTTCGTCGGGTCGACCTTCAGCGCGGCGAGCGTGCCGACGAGCGTCTTGTTGAACAGCCCCGACAGTTGCGTGAACGCGGCCTGCGTGCTCGCGCCGCCTTGCAGCGCGAGCGGCGTGCCGCCGATGTCCGGCACGTTCGCGACGAACACGTGCGTCGCGCCCGCCGCGACGATCTGCTGGACGATCCCGCCCAGCTGCTGCGCGGCCAGGCCGATCGCCTGCGCCGCCGCGAGTTGCGCGGCCGGCGTGTTGCCTTGCGCCTGCGCGACCTGGGCCTGGTAGAAGATGTCGTTCGCGCCGCCGTTGATCAGCACGATCTGGCCGGCGTTGAAGCTGCCGTGCTGCGTCAGGTACTGCTTGACCTGGTCGGCGATCGGCGTCGTCGTCGCCTGGGCGTAGTCGGGGTTCGGCACGCTGGCGTCCGCATGGCCGATGCCCGGCTGCAGCGTCACGCGCGAGCCGCCTTGCGCGTAGCCGAGGCCGCCCGTCGCCTGCAGCGGAATGCCGAAGCCGCCCTGGTTCGCGGGCTGCAGCGTGTCGCCGTAGTACTGGGCGACGTCCTGCGTCCAGACCTGGCCCGGGTTGGTCGTGAAGCGGCCGCCGCCGAAGCCGAGCTTGATCTGCGAGTAGGTGCCGACGTCGGACAGGCTGTCGCCGAACGACACGATCTGCATCTTCACGCCCGACGGCGGCGTGTTCGACGCGCTGCCGCCGTTGTTGTCGTCGCCGCCGCCGCATGCGGCGAGCAGCGCGAGCGCGGCGCCGGCGATCGCGACTTGTGCGGTGCGCAGCATGCGCCGGCGCGTGCGGGAAGGTGCGTGTTGTTGTGTCTGCATCGTTCGATCTCCTCGTAGATATGGCCCTGATGTGTTTCTCATCTGCCGCGTGCCTGCTCGGTTCCGGGCTGCGCGGCGGCCGTTGGCTGAAACGGTTTATCGGTCGCGCGCAACCGCCTGCGGTACGGTGCGCGGATCCGGGTTCGCGGCCTCGGCGATCTGCGCATGATAAGCGCTCGCCCATTCGGGCGGGCCGAAAATCGCGCGCAGCTTGTTGCGCCATCCGCCGACGCGCCACGCGTCGGACGCCATCGCCGCCCACTCGTGGAACGTCGCGACGAGCGGGTTGTTCGAGCCGAGCCGCTCGACGATTCCGTAACGCGGCGGATCGTCGGGCGTTTCCTCGACATAGCTGCCGAACAGGCGATCCCAGATCACGAGGACGCCTGCGTAATTGCGGTCGATGTAGCGCGCGTTGCTTGCATGGTGCGCGCGGTGGATCGACGGCGTGTTCAACACGTATTCGAGCCAGCCGAGCTTGCCGATCGCCTGCGTGTGCACGAAGAACTGGAACGCGAGGTTGATCAGCACGATGCCGACGATCTGTTGCGGCGGAAAGCCGACGAACGCGAGCGGCAGCCAGAACAGCCACATGCCCGCGATCGGGTACATCAGGCTCTGGCGGAACGCGGTCGAGAAATTCATCCGTTCGGACGAGTGGTGCACGACGTGCGCGGCCCACAGCCAGCGCACGCGATGGCTCGCGCGATGAAACACGTAGTAGAGGAAGTCCTGCGCGACGAACAGCACCGCGAACGACAGCCAGCCGTCGTGCCACGTGTAGACGCGATAGTGGCGGTAGCAGTACGCATAGACGGGAATCACGAACAGCCAGGCGATCTTGTCGGCGCCCTGGTGCATCAGCGCGAGCGCCGCGTTGCACAGCGTGTCGCGCCACGCATAGATGCGGTCGTGCGCACGGGTGCGGGCGAAGTGCCAGGCCTCCCACGCGATGCAGAGCAGGAAGACGGGCGCCAGCGCGAGCAGAAGCAATTCGACGTCGAATCGCATGGGCGTGTCTCCTTCGTTCCCCTGCAAGCCATGAGGCCGGGCGTGTGGCCCGTTGTAGATATCGGTCAGGCCAACAGCCTACGCAATCGCCACGCGCTAGGCGAGGGGGCAGCGTAGAGGGTTCCCTCAGAGGATAGGGTTTCTACGGAACCCGTACTGCACGGGGCCGGGCGGTGCGGCCCCGTTTTGCGGGCGCGGCGCGCGCACGGGGCGTCGCGCGACGGTGGCGCGGGCGTTTCAAACCGCGCGGCGCGAGATTTTCGCGGGCGACGCGTGGGCCGCCCTGTCGCGACGACCCGCTGCACGCCGCACGTTGCACGCCGCACGGATCGTCAGTGCGCGCCCGCGTAGATCCACTCGAGCAGCGTGTCGTGCGCGGCGCGCGCGCCTTCCGCGTGATCGTTGTTGATGAAGCTGACGACGACGTAGCTCTGCCCGTCCGCCCCGGCGACGTAGCCGGCGATCGCGCGCACGTCGCGCAGCGTGCCGGTCTTGATGTGCGCGTTGCCGAGCACGCCCGCGTTGGTGAGGCGGTTCTTCATCGTGCCGTCGATGCCCGCGATCGGCAGCGAATCGACGAACGCCTGCGCGACGGGGCTCGCGTTCGCGGCCTGCAGCAGCGCGGCGAGCGACAGCGCGCTCACGTGCTCTTCGCGCGACAGCCCCGAGCCGTTCTCGAGCACGAGGTCGGGCATCGCGATGCCGTTCTTCTGCAGAAACGCCTGGATCGCGCGGCTCGACTGCTCGGGCGTCGCGGGCGGCTTGCCGCTGACCGCGCCGATCGTGAGGAACAGGTTGCGCGCCATCACGTTGTTGCTGAACTTGTTGATGTCGTAGACGATGCTGCCGAGCACCGGGCTGTGATGCACGGCGAGCGGCCGCGCGGTGGCGGGCACCTTGCCTTCGCTCACGGGCCCCGCGATCGTGCCGCCGTCCTGTTGCCACAGCGCGAGGAAGCCGCGGGCGAAGAACGTCGTGTGATCGAGGATCGCGAGGTTGGTCGTGTGCGCGCCGCAGCGCAGCGGGTAGTCGCCGGCGAACGATGCGGTCATGATCCCGCCGCCGGCCGTCAGCGTCGGGCGCGCAGCCGCGGCGGCCGCGCTGCACGAACCCGAGCCTTCGACGAGCTGGTTGTCGATCGACAGGTTCGCGAGCGGCGGCAGCACGTCGACGGCGACCTTGCCGTCATCGCCCGGCGTGACCGTGAACGACACGGCCTTGAATGCATACAGCAACGGATCGGGGCCGACGTTGTACGGCGCGCTGACATCGTCGTCGAACGACGGCAGGTCGCGCGTCGACGCAGCGAAATAGCTCTTGTCGAGCACGAGGCCGCCGGCCACGCGCTTGACGCCCGCCTTGCGCAGCTTGTCGACGAGGTCGATCAGTTCTTCGGGCACGAGCTTCGGATCGCCGGTGCCCTTGATGTACAGGTTGCCTTGCAACGTGCCGTCGGGGTCGACCGTGCCGTCCGTGTACGCGGTCGTGCGCCAGCGGTAGTCGGGGCCGAGGATCGACAGGCCCGCGAAGGTCGTCACGAGCTTCATCGTCGAGGCCGGCAGCATCGGCCGGCTCGCATTCCATGCGATCAGCGGTTGCGGATCGCCGACGCGCTCGACGACGACGCTCATCGCCGACGCCGGCACCTTCGCGCGCTGCAGCGCGACGAGCACGGTTGCCGGCAGGCCGGCCGCGCGCGCGGCCGGCGACACGACGGCGGTCTTGCGCGCTTCCTTGTGGGACTTCTTGCGGGCCTGCGCGGACGGCGCGAACGCGAGGGCCGTGCACGTGGCGACGACGGCGGCCGCCCGCAGACAGACGCGGGCGCGGGGGACGAACCGGGCGGAAAGATCGGAAATCGGCATGGGCGAATACGGGAAAAGCAGGGGGCTCGGGCAGGACGCGCGGGGGCGCCGAAGCGCACATTGTAGAGACAAGTCGGGGCTGGCCCCTTGCAATCCGCCTTACTGTTGCATTGCACGGTGCCGCGCACGCGATGCGCGGCGCTACAATGGTCGCCGTGTTTGACTCGCCCATGGATGCCTGTCCCGATGCGGATTCTGCTTGTCGAAGATGATCGAATGATTGCCGAGGGCGTGCGCAAGGCGCTGCGCTCGGACGGCTTTGCGGTCGACTGGGTGCAGGACGGCGACGCCGCGCTCACGGCGCTCGGCGGCGAGACGTACGATCTGCTGCTGCTCGATCTCGGCCTGCCGAAGCGCGACGGCATCGACGTGCTGCGCACGCTGCGCGGGCGCGGGCTGGCGCTGCCGGTGCTGATCGTCACCGCGCGCGACGCGGTCGCCGATCGCGTGAAGGGGCTCGACGCCGGCGCCGACGATTACCTCGTCAAGCCGTTCGATCTCGACGAGCTGGGCGCGCGGATGCGCGCGCTGATCCGCCGTCAGGCCGGGCGCAGCGAGTCGCTGATCCGCCACGGCGCGCTCACGCTCGATCCCGCGTCGCACCAGGTGACGCTCGACGGCGCGCCCGTCGCGCTGTCCGCGCGCGAGTTCGCGCTGCTCGAGGCGCTGCTTGCGCGGCCGGGCGCGGTGCTGTCGAAGAGCCAGCTCGAGGAGAAGATGTACGGCTGGGGCGAGGAGATCGGCAGCAACACGGTCGAGGTCTATATCCACGCGCTGCGCAAGAAGCTCGGCTCGGACCTGATTCGCAACGTGCGCGGGCTCGGCTACATGGTCGTCAAGGAAAGCTGACGCGTGCGGTCGATTCGTCATCAATTGCTGATCTGGCTGCTCGCGATCGTCGTCGCGGGCGTGGGCATGGCGGGCTGGCTCATCTACCGGCAGGCGCTCGCCGAAGCGAACGAGCTGTTCGACTACCAGTTGCAGGAAATTGCCGCGGCGCTGCCGTCGGAGCCGTTCTCGCAGGTATTCGGCTCGCGCACCAACGGCGACGAAGGCATCGTGATCCAGATCTGGAATCGCAACGGCGTGCTGATGTACTTCTCGCATCCGCGCGCGCCGATCGCGCCGCGCGCGGAGCTCGGCTTCTCGACCGAGCGCACCGATCGCGGCGAGTGGCGCGTGTACGGCGCGATCGTCGGCGACAACGTCGTGCAGCTCGCGCAGCCGCTGTCGGTGCGCAACCGGCTGGCGGCGAACGTCGCGCTGCGCACGCTGTGGCCGCTGATCGTGCTGCTGCCGTTCCTCGGCGCGGCCGTGTGGGGGATCGTCGGGCGCGGGCTCGCGCCGCTCGCGCGCGTGACGCGCGCGGTCGAGGCGCGCCGGCCGGAAGCGCTCGATGCGCTGCCCGACGCGCGCCTGCCGCTCGAGGTGCAGCCGCTCGTGCGGGCGCTGAACGGGCTGCTCGCGCGGCTGTCGGCCGCGCTCGACACGCAGAAGGCGTTCGTCGCCGACGCCGCGCACGAATTGCGCACGCCGCTCGCCGCCGTGCAGATCCAGGCGCAGCTCGTCGCCCGTGCGAAGGACGATGCGTCGCGCCGCGAGGCGATCGCGGATCTCCAGGACGGCGTGTCGCGCGCGACGCGTCTCACCGAGCAACTGCTCGCGCTCGCGCGCGCCGAGCCGGACGGCGCGACGATGCGCGAACCGGTCGACCTGCAGGCGCTGCTCGCCGAATGCGTGGCCGCGCATGCGCCGCTCGCGCAGCGGCACGACATCGATCTCGGCTTCGAGGAAACGTGTGCGGCGAGCGTCGTCGCGGACGTCGGCGCGCTGCGCGTGATGTTCGGCAACCTGCTCGACAACGCGGTGAAGTACACGCCGGACGGCGGCCGCATCGACGTGTCGCTGACGCGCGACGCGGCCGGCCGCGCCTGCGTGCAGATCGCCGACAGCGGGCCGGGCATTCCGGCGGCCGAGCGCGAGCGCGTGTTCGACCGCTTCTATCGCGACAGCACGGCGCGCGCGCGCACCGACGTGTCGGGCAGCGGGCTCGGGCTCGCGATCGTCAAGCGCGTGGCCGCGCAGCAGGGCGCGACGGTGTCGCTCGGCGATGCGGCCGCGGGCGGCCTGCTCGTCAGCGTCGTGTTCCGCGATGCGGAGATGCCGGCCCCGGCGCCGCAGCCTTCCGAATCCGTCTGAAGGGGGCGCCCGGCGAGGGCGGCGCGGGCCGGGTGCCGGCAGCCGCTTAAGCCCCGCTTAAGGCTGATTAAGCCTCCTTTAAGTCAGGGTCGTTACGCTGCGTCCTAACAAAGAGGAGGTCCTACGATGAACACCCGATTCCTTGCGCGCGGCACCGTCGCGGTCGCCGTGGCGGCTGCCCTGTCGGCCGGCTATTTCGCCGGCACGCGCCGCGCCGATCCGCAGATCATCACGCCCGCGCAGGCGGCCGCATTGATGCCGGCCGAAGCCGCGGCCAAGACCGGCATTCCCGATTTCTCCGGGCTCGTCGAGACCTACGGCCCGGCGGTCGTGAACATCAGCGCGAAGCACGTCGTGAAGCAGGTGTCGCGGCGCGCGCCGCAACCGCAACTGCCGATCGATCCGAGCGACCCGTTCTACCAGTTCTTCAAGCACTTCTACGGCCAGGTGCCGGGCATGGGCGGCGACGCGCAGCCGGACGACCAGCCGAGCGCGAGTCTCGGGTCGGGCTTCATCGTCAGTTCCGACGGGTACATCCTCACCAATGCACACGTGATCGACGGCGCGAACGTCGTCACGGTCAAGCTGACCGACAAGCGCGAATACAAGGCGAAGGTCGTCGGCTCCGACAAGCAGTCCGACGTCGCCGTGCTGAAGATCGACGCGAGCGGCCTGCCGACCGTGAAGATCGGCGATCCGGCGCAGAGCAAGGTCGGCCAGTGGGTCGTCGCGATCGGCTCGCCGTACGGCTTCGACAACACGGTCACGTCGGGCATCATCAGCGCGAAGTCGCGCGCGCTGCCGGACGAGAACTACACGCCGTTCATCCAGACCGACGTGCCGGTGAACCCCGGCAACTCCGGCGGCCCGCTGTTCAACCTGCAGGGCGAGGTGATCGGCATCAACTCGATGATCTACTCGCAGACGGGCGGCTTCCAGGGCCTGTCGTTCGCGATCCCGATCAACGAGGCGATCAAGGTGAAGGACGAGCTCGTGAAGACGGGCCACGTGAGCCGCGGCCGCCTCGGCGTCGCCGTGCAGGGGCTGAACCAGACGCTCGCGAGTTCGTTCGGACTGCAGAAGCCGGACGGCGCGCTCGTCAGCTCGGTCGACGCCAACGGTCCGGCCGCGAAGGCCGGCCTGCAACCGGGCGACGTGATTCTGTCGGTCAACGGTTCGCCGGTCGCCGATTCGACGTCGCTGCCCGCGCAGATCGCGAACCTGAAGCCGGGTTCGAAGGCCGACCTGCAGATCTGGCGCGACAAGTCGAAGAAGTCGATCAGCGTGACGCTCGGCGCGATGTCCGATGCGAAGCTCGCGTCGAACGACGGCGGGCCGGTCGAACAGGGCCGCCTGGGTGTCGCGGTGCGTCCGCTGTCGCCGCAGGAGCGCAGCGCCAGCAACCTGTCGCACGGGCTGATCGTGCAGCAGGCCGGCGGGCCGGCCGCCAACGCGGGCATCCAGCCGGGCGACGTGATCCTCGCGGTCAACGGCCGCCCGGTCACGAGCCCCGAGCAGTTGCGCGACGCGGTGAAGGGCGCGGGCAACAGTCTTGCTCTGCTGATCCAGCGCGATAATGCACAGATCTTCGTGCCGGTCGACCTGAGCTGACCGGCCACGGCCGACGGCCGGTCTGGCCGGCCGCGGCGGGCGCCGTCGCCGTGCGACCGCGTGACGCTGCGCCCGTATGTGTTCCGACCCCAAGGAGAGAGCCATGCAATATCTACGCAACGTGTCCCGATTTGCCGTCGCCGCGGCGCTGACCGCCGGCCTCGCGACCGGCGCGTACGCGCAGTCGGACGGTCTGCCCGCCGCGAGCCAGCAAGGCGATGTCAGCTACGTGTCGGGCGGTATCGGCAAGGACCAGTCGACGGCATTCCAGCGTAACGAGGCGTCGTGGCCGCTGGCGCTGCGCTTCACCGGCAAGGGCGGCGAATTCCTGGCCGACGTTCATGTGCGGATCGTCGACGGCAAGGGCACCGAGGTGCTGGCGACCGACGCGCGCGGGCCGTACATGCTGGTGAAGCTGCCGCCGGGGCGCTATACGGTGCATGCGTCGTACCAGGGCAGCGACGAATCGCGCGCCGTCACGGTCGGCGCGAAGGGCGGCGCGAAAGCCGCGTTCCAGTGGAGTGCGCAGTAGCCCGCCGCGCGCGGCCCGGGGCCCGGGCGCGCACTCGGACGAAGTTTCGCCCATAATGAAAGCCACGGCATGCGTGCCGTGGCTTTTTCGTTTCCTGCCCCGGCCTGGCGGCCGCCCGAAGGAGAAACGATGTCCGATGCAGCCGACCCTCGACTCGAAATCGTGCCGAACCGCCATCGCGTGCGCGTGATTCATCGCGGCATCACCTATGCCGATTCGCACGGCGCGCTGACCGTGCGTGAAGCGGGGCTCCCGGACATCCATTACCTGCCGCGCAGCGACGTCAACATGCGCCGGCTCGTGAAATCGGGCGTCACGTCGGCCTGCCCGTTCAGGGGGCAGGCCGTGCATTTCGATTTGCAGACGGAAGACGGCGTGATCGAGAACGCCGCATGGAGTTACGAAGAACCGAACGAGGCGGCGGCCGTGCTGGCGTACTACGTCGCCTTCGATGTCGCACGGGTCGACAGTCTCGTCGAGACGTCCTGATGCGGCGCGCGTTCATCGGGGAGGCGTCATGGAACTGAACGACACGTTACGCGTACCGCTCGCGCCGCCTGTCGTGCGGGATGCGCTGGAGGATCTCGCGCTGTTGCGGGCGAGCTTCGACCATTGCGAATCGTTCGTGAAACTCGCGCACGGCGAGTTCGCGCTGACGATCACGGTGCCGCTCGGTCCGCTGCGTGCGCGCTACGACGTGCGCGCGCATGCGGCCGCCGAGCAGGGGGACGCGGAAGGGCGGCCGCGCCGCGTGCTCAACTTCAAGGCGCGGGCCGACGGCCTCGGCGCACTGCGCGGCCAGGTCGAACTCGCACTGATGCCGGATGACGATGCGAGCGCCACGCGAATCGAGTACGTGGTCTGGGCGACGGCGAGCGGGCCGCTCGCCGAACTGCCGGGGCGGCAGATCGACAATGCGCTGCGCGAATGGACCGACACGTTCTTCCGCGAGTTCGGGGCGGTCGTGCAGGCGAAGCACGGCCTCGCGCCGAATCGCGCGAACTCATCCGCGCAGCGACGCCAGCACGTATTTCTGCGGCCGGCATCGCTGGTGGCCGCGACGAAGCGTGCGCTGCCGCCGCATCTCGGCGGCGCGCTGAGCGGGCGGGCGGCGAGCGCGCTCCGGCATCGCGATTCCGGCACGATACCCGTGTGGGCCTGGGCGGCGATGATCGTGTTCGTCGCGCTGCTGCTTTACGCGGCACGCTGGTTCAACGGCGGCTGACCGGCCGCCCGGCGCCGCGTCGCGGCCTGCCCGCCGCCCGCGCGGCGGGCGTCACCGTCCGGCGCCGGCTCCGGCGCCGCGAAATTCCCTTCGATACGCAGACGGCGACGTGCCGAGCGCGCCCGCGAAATGCTGGCGCAGCGACACGCTCGAGCCGTAGCCGGCCGCCTGCGCGATCGCGTCGATCGATTGTCCGGTGGTTTCGAGCAGATGCCGCGCGCGCGCGAGCCGCTCGGCCTGCAGCCACGCGGTGACGGTCGTGCCCGTCGCCTGGCGGAAGTGGCGCGTGAACGTGCGCCGGCTCATCAGCACGCGCTCGGCGAGCGAATCGACGCTGTGCGCGGCGTCGAGATGGGCGCGCACCCAGTCGAGCAGGCCCGCGAGCCGCGCATCGCGCGGATGTGCGGCGACCGGCTGCGGCACGTACTGGGCCTGGCCGCCCTGCCGGTGCGGCGGGATCACGAGGCGGCGCGCGATCCGGTTCGCGGCGTCCGGGCCGAAACGCCGCCGCACGACGTGCAGGCAGCAGTCGAGCCCCGCGGCGGTGCCGGCCGACGTCGTCAGGTTGCCGTCGTCCACGTACAGCACGTCGGGATCGAGTTTCACGCGCGGAAAGCGCCGGGCGAAATCGTCGGCCCACGCCCAGTGCGTGGTGGCCGGGCGGCCGTCGAGCAGGCCGGCCGCGGCGAGCACGTAAGCGCCGAGACACAGGCCGACGAGTTCGGCGCCGCGCGCGGCGACCGCGCGCACGGCATCGAGCAGCGCGTCGGGCGGCGCTTCGTCGGGGTCGCGCCAGGAGGGCACGATGACGATGTCCGCATCGTCGAGCGCATCGAGCCCGTACGGCGCGGCGATCGTGAAGCCGCCCGTCGTCGCGAGCGGGCCGCGCTCGGCCGAGCAGACGCGGAACGCGAACGCGGGCGACGCGTCCGCGTCGCGCTCCTTGCCGAACACGACCGACGGCACCGACAGGTGGAACGGGCTGATGCCGTCGTACGCGATCACGGCGACGACGGTCGGAACGGATGGGGCGGGCGACGCGGCGGCGAGCATGGCGGCTCCGGAAAAGCGATGGCCCGATTTTATCGAAGAATGGCTATCGGGCCACTATCGGCGCCCGCCACGCGGCCCGACAATGCGTCGCATCGCACTGCTGGCCGCCCCGCTCCGGGGCGGGGCAGCGCCTCCGATCAGGAGCCCGCCATGTCGAACGCCGTCCCGCATTCCGCTTCCCGTCCCGCTTTCCGCCGCGCACTGATCGTGATCGACGTGCAGAACGAATACGTGACGGGCAACCTGCCGATCGAATATCCGCCGCTCGACGTGTCGCTCGCGAACATCGGCCGCGCGATCGACGCCGCGCACGCGGCCGGCGTGCCGGTGATCGTGGTTCAGCACGTCGCGCCGGCCGACGCGCCGATCTTCGCGCCCGGCACCGACGGCGTCGCGCTGCACGCGGTGGTCGCCAGCCGGCCGTACGCGCATCGGATCGAGAAGGCGCAGGCCAGCTCGTTCGCCGGCACCGATCTCGCCGCGTGGCTCGACGCGCACGGCATCGACACGCTCGCGGTGGCCGGCTACATGACGCACAACTGCAATGCGTCGACGGTCTATCACGCGGCGCATGCGGGGCTGAAGGTCGAGTACCTGGACGATGCGACGGGTGCGCTGCCTTACGAGAACGAAGCGGGCGCGGCGAGCGCCGAGGAGATTCACCGCGCATACGCGGTGGTGTTCCAGTCGAATTTCGCGGCCGTGATGTCGACCGACGCGTGGATCGCGGGGCTGGCCGGCGCGCCGATGCCGGCGCGCGATTCGGTGGCCGCGTCGAACCGGCGGGCTCGCGCGCATCGCGCAAAGGCGGCCTGACCCGGCACGGCCACGGGGCGCGCACTACGCCGCGGTCAGTCGCGGTCCTTCAGCATCGCCGGGCTGTAGCGCAGCATGTCGAAGCAGCCGTCGACGAGCTTTTCCGCATGCTGCTCGGCGTCGATTTCGTCGGGCAGCATCAGCATGTCGCGCACGAACCCGCTGACGAGCGTGTGCAGCATCAGCGCCGCGCGCCACGTATCGAGCCGCTCCGGCAGCAGCTTGCGCTCCACGGCCACCGCGAGATCGGCGTCGATCATGTGCAGCGCCTCGCTCATCCCCGCGCGGTTGCGTTGCAGCAGCGGCTCCATGTCCGCGACGTACTCGCACTTCATGAACAGGATGCTGAACACGCGCCGCAGCTGCGGGTCGCGCTGCACGCCGAGCAGGCACCAGATCAGGATCTGGCGCACCTTGTCGAGCGGATTGCCGCCCGGCGCGTCGAGCGGTATCCGCTTCAGTTCGTCGATCGGCAGGAGCACGCGGTCGAACATCGCATCGAACAGTTCGCTCTTGTTCGCGAAATGCCAGTAGATCGCGCCGCGCGTCACGCCGGCGTGCTGGGCGATGTCCGCGAGCGACGTATGCGACACGCCTTTCTCGAAGAACACGTGTTCGGCGGCGTCGAGAATGCGATTGCGCGTCTCGAGCGCCTCCTCCTTGGTACGTCTGACCATGTGCAGGCCTGATTGGATCGATCGTCGGTGAATATAGGGTCCGCAACCCCTCGTCGCCGTCATGCAGACCGGCTATGCTTGCTGCTGGTAACAATCTGTAAGACGGGGCAGCCGGCGGAGTACGAACGGGCTTTTTACATACATTCGTGAATGTATATACAATACCACCCTACGATCGAATGACCCAAGTGGCAATCAGTTAATATCCCACTCTGCTGATTCCCGCCCTAGTATCAGTCCGCAGTTCGCGGCATCCCCGTCGGCACGGAGGTCTCGTGCCGACGTGCTGTATCTAGCAGTCCAGTAATTCAGGTGTTCGATCTGCGCCGCGAGGCGCATCCGTGTTGCGCTCCTGGCGGGCGCGTCACTTATTCCATTGGTTATACACAGAGGTCGCTCCATGCGCGTCGAACGGGTTCCATACCGCTTAATCACTGTCGCGACGGCCGCCGTTTTCCTGGCCGCGTGCGGGAAAAAAGAATCGGCACCGCCGCCGCAAACGCCGGAAGTCGGCGTCGTCACCGTCCAACCGCAAGCCGTGCCGGTCTTCACCGACCTGCCGGGCCGCACCAGTGCATTCCTCGTCGCGCAAGTGCGTGCGCGGGTCGACGGCATCGTGCTGCGCCGTGAATTCACCGAAGGCACCGACGTCAAGGCCGGCCAGCGCCTCTACAAGATCGATCCGGCGCCGTACATCGCCGCGCTGAACAGCGCGAAGGCGACGCTGGCGAAGGCGCAGGCGAACCTCGTCACGCAGAACGCGCTGGTCGCGCGCTACAAGGTGCTGGTCGCGGCGAACGCGGTCAGCAAGCAGGACTACGACAACGCGGTCGCCACGCAAGGCCAGGCCGCGGCGGACGTCGCGGCCGGCAAGGCGGCGGTCGACACCGCGCAGATCAACCTCGGCTATACGGATGTCGTGTCGCCGATCAGCGGCCGCGTCGGCATCTCGCAGGTGACGCCGGGCGCATACGTGCAGGCGAGCCAGGCGACGCTGATGTCGACGGTGCAGCAGCTCGATCCGGTGTACGTCGACCTCACGCAATCGAGCCTCGAAGGGCTGAAGCTGCGTCAGGACGTGCAGAGCGGGCGTCTGAAGACGAGCGGCCCGGGCGCGGCGAAGGTGACGCTGATCCTGGAAGACGGCAAGACCTACTCGGAGCCGGGCAAGCTGCAGTTCTCGGACGTGACGGTCGACCAGACCACCGGCTCGGTGACGATCCGCGCGGTCTTCCCGAACCCGGGCCGCGTGTTGCTGCCGGGGATGTTCGTGCGTGCACGGATCGAGGAAGGCGTGAACGAGAACGCGTTCCTGGTGCCGCAGATCGGCGTCACGCACGACCAGAAGGGCCAGGCGATCGCGATGGTGGTGAACGCCAGCAACAAGGTCGAGCCGCGTCCGTTGAAGACCACCGGCATGCAAGGGCAGAACTGGATCGTCGAAGGCGGTCTGCAGGCGGGCGATCACGTGATCGTGCAAGGCGTCGACAAGGTGCGCCCGGGCGCGACCGTGAAGACGGTCCCCGCGCAGCTCGCTCCGGCGGCCGATGCCGCCTCGGGTGCCGCTGCCCCCGCCGCGCCGGCCGCCGCCGGATCCGGCGCCGCTGCCGCTTCCGGTGCCGCCGCATCGGGCGCCGCGCCGGCGAGTGCTGCCGCTGCTTCGAGCGCGCAATAACAGGGAGCCTGTTTCATGGCAAAGTTTTTTATCGATCGCCCGATCTTCGCGTGGGTGATCGCCATCATCCTGATGCTGGCCGGGGTTGCGGCGATCTTCACGCTGCCGATCGCGCAGTATCCGACGATCGCGCCGCCATCGATCCAGATCACCGCGAACTACCCGGGCGCTTCCGCGAAGACGGTGGAAGACACGGTGACGCAGGTGATCGAGCAGCAGATGAGCGGGCTCGACAACTTCCTGTACATGTCGTCGACGAGTGACGACTCGGGCAACGCGACGATCACGCTGACCTTCGCGCCGGGCACCAACGCCGACATCGCGCAGGTCCAGGTGCAGAACAAGCTGTCGCTCGCGACGCCGGTTCTGCCGCAGGTCGTGCAGCAGCTCGGTCTGTCGGTCACGAAGTCGAGCAGCAGCTTCCTGCTGGTGCTCGCCTTCAACTCCGAAGACGGCAGCATGAACAAGTACGACCTCGCGAACTTCGTGGCGTCGCACGTGAAGGATCCGATCAGCCGGCTGAACGGCGTCGGTACCGTCACGCTGTTCGGCTCGCAGTACGCGATGCGGATCTGGCTCGACCCGAACCGCCTGACCAACTACGGGCTCACGCCGGTCGACGTCAGCTCCGCGATCACCGCGCAGAACGTGCAGATCGCGGGCGGCCAGATCGGCGGCACGCCGGCGAAGCCGGGCACCATGCTGCAGGCGACGATCACCGAATCGACGCTGCTGCAGACGCCCGAACAGTTCGGCAACATCCTGTTGAAGGTCAACCAGGACGGCTCGCAGGTTCGCCTGAAGGACGTCGCGCAGATCGGCCTCGGCGGCGAAAACTACAACTTCGACACGAAGTACAACGGTCAGCCGACCGCGGCGCTCGGTATCCAGCTCGCGACCAACGCGAACGCGCTCGCGACCGCGAAGGCCGTGCGCGCGAAGATCGACGAGCTCGCACCGTTTTTCCCGCACGGCCTCGTCGTGAAGTACCCGTACGACACGACGCCGTTCGTGAAGCTGTCGATCGAGGAAGTGGTCAAGACGCTGCTCGAAGGTATCGTGCTCGTGTTCCTCGTGATGTATCTGTTCCTGCAGAACCTGCGGGCGACGATCATCCCGACGATCGCGGTGCCGGTCGTGCTGCTCGGCACGTTCGCGATCATGTCGATGGTCGGCTTCTCGATCAATACGCTGTCGATGTTCGGCCTCGTGCTCGCGATCGGCCTGCTGGTCGACGATGCGATCGTGGTGGTCGAGAACGTCGAGCGCGTGATGGCCGAGGAGGGGCTGTCGCCGAAGGAGGCGACCCGCAAGGCGATGGGCCAGATCACCGGCGCACTCGTCGGCGTGGCGCTCGTGCTGTCGGCGGTGTTCGTGCCGGTGGCGTTCTCCGGCGGTTCGGTCGGCGCGATCTATCGTCAGTTCTCGCTGACGATCGTGTCGGCGATGGTGCTGTCGGTGCTGGTCGCGTTGATTCTGACGCCGGCGCTGTGCGCGACGATCCTCAAGCCGATCCCGCAGGGCCATCACGAAGAGAAGAAGGGCTTCTTCGGCTGGTTCAACCGCACGTTCAACAACAGCCGCGACAAATACCACGTCGGCGTGCACCACGTGATCAAGCGCTCGGGCCGCTGGCTCATCATCTATCTGGTCGTGATCGTCGCGGTCGGGCTGCTGTTCGTGCGCCTGCCGAAGTCGTTCCTGCCCGATGAAGACCAGGGCCTGATGTTCGTGATCGTGCAGACGCCGTCGGGCTCGACGCAGGAAACGACCGCGAAGACGCTCGCGAACATTTCCGACTACCTGCTGAAGGACGAGAAGGACATCGTCGAATCGGCGTTCACGGTCAACGGCTTCAGCTTCGCGGGCCGTGGTCAGAACTCGGGTCTCGTGTTCGTGCGCCTGAAGGACTACTCGCAGCGTCAGCATGCGAACCAGAAGGTGCAGGCGCTGATCGGCCGGATGTTCGGGCGCTACGGGAGCTACAAGGACGCGCTCGTGATTCCGTTCAACCCGCCGTCGATTCCCGAACTCGGTACCGCCGCCGGCTTCGACTTCGAGCTGACGGACAACGCCGGTCTCGGCCACGATGCGCTGATGGCTGCACGCGGCCAGTTGCTCGGGATGGCCGCGAAGGATCCGGCGCTCGCGCTGGTGCGCCCGAACGGCCTGAACGATACGCCGCAGTACAAGGTCGACATCGATCGCGAGAAGGCGAACGCGCTCGGCGTGACGGCCGCGGCGATCGACCAGACGTTCTCGATTGCGTGGGCGTCGCAGTACGTGAACAACTTCCTCGACACCGACGGCCGGATCAAGAAGGTGTACGTGCAGGCCGACGCGCCGTTCCGGATGACGCCGGAAGACATGAACATCTGGTACGTGCGCAACAGCGCGGGGGGGATGGTGCCGTTCAGCGCGTTCTCGACCGGCCACTGGATCTACGGGTCGCCGAAGCTCGAGCGCTACAACGGCGTGTCGTCGATCGAGATCCAGGGGCAGGCCGCGGAGGGCAAGTCGACCGGCCAGGCGATGGCGGCGATGGAAGCGCTCGCGAGCAAGCTGCCGGAAGGCATCGGCTATTCGTGGACGGGGCTGTCGTTCCAGGAAATCCAGTCCGGCTCGCAGGCGCCGATCCTGTACGCGATCTCGATCCTCGTCGTGTTCCTGTGTCTCGCGGCGCTGTATGAAAGCTGGTCGATCCCGTTCTCGGTGATCATGGTCGTGCCGCTCGGCGTGATCGGTGCGCTGCTCGCGGCCACGATGCGCGGCCTCGAGAACGACGTGTTCTTCCAGGTCGGCCTGCTGACGACCGTGGGCTTGTCCGCGAAGAACGCGATCCTGATCGTCGAGTTCGCGCGCGAACTGCAGCTGACGGAGAAGATGGGGCCGATCGAGGCCGCGCTGGAAGCGGCGCGCCTGCGGCTGCGTCCGATCCTGATGACGTCGCTCGCGTTCATTCTCGGCGTGATGCCGCTCGCGATCAGCAACGGCGCGGGCTCGGCGAGCCAGCACGCGATCGGTACGGGCGTGATCGGCGGGATGATCACGGCGACGTTCCTCGCGATCTTCATGATCCCGATGTTCTTCGTGAAGATCCGTGCGATCTTCAGCGGCGAGAAGGAAGACGTCGACGAGGCGCTGCGCCTGGCTCAGGAGCACTCGCACCACGAAGAGAAGCCGGGCAACGGCGACGAAGGCAACAAGGGACAGTGATGATGCAAAAACACGCTTTGACTGCAATCGCAGTCGCGCTCCTTGCCACGGGCTGCACGATGGCGCCGCATTACAAGCGGCCCGACGCGCCCGTCGCGCAGGCGTACCCGGCCGGCGGCGTCTACGCGAC
>NZ_LPJG01000042.1:0-648 GCF_001532755.1 Burkholderia sp. MSMB2157WGS
GCACTTGTTCGCTTGACCCTATAACGAGTCTGTCTCATCTTTCGACGCTACAGTCGTTACAGGTTGAGTTCTCGCGTTGTGCCGTATTCCAAATTGAGCCGAACATGAAGTTCGAATCATCTTGAGATACATCGATACAATCACAACCCGGATAGTTTCCACGTCCATCTCAAAGACGCTTCCGCTATCCAAATTACTTACTTCTTCCAGATTGTTAAAGAACGACAGCCGATATCTATTGATATCCTCTGACTGGCTCAATCGCCAATGACAAAGGTTCGACGCAGTCGAACGCTTGTCATTGAAGATTGGTGGAGGCAGACGGGATCGAACCGACGACCCCCTGCTTGCAAAGCAGGTGCTCTCCCAGCTGAGCTATGCCCCCATGAGTACAGATGCCTCAGGTGTGTTCAGCCTATCGGCATGGGATGCTCGTAAGCGCTAAAGCGCTAACGATCACCGACACGCCAGACAATGGTGGGTCTGGTTGGATTCGAACCAACGACCCCCGCCTTATCAAGACGGTGCTCTAACCGACTGAGCTACAGACCCCTGAGTCTGTCTTTAATTTACAGCCGATAAGCGTGAGCGCTCAACTTCGCGAGATAGCTCTGGAAAGGAGGTGATCCAGCCGCACCTTCCGATACG
>NZ_LPJG01000043.1:0-719 GCF_001532755.1 Burkholderia sp. MSMB2157WGS
CCCGTGAGCGCGGCGCTCGGGAATGCCGACAGGAACAGCACCGTCTGCGCGACGTCCTGCACCGTCGTGAACACGCCGTCGACCGTGTTGCCGAGCATCACCTTCTTGATCACTTCCTCTTCGCTGATGCCGAGCTCCTTCGCCTGCTCCGGAATCTGCTTGTCGACCAGCGGCGTGCGCACGAAGCCCGGACACACGACGTGCGAGCGCACGTTGTGCTTCGCGCCTTCCTTCGCCAGCACGCGCGCCAAGCCGAGCAGCCCGTGCTTGGCCGTCACGTACGCCGACTTCAGCGGCGACGCTTCATGCGAGTGCACCGAGCCCATGTAGATCACGACGCCGCCGCGATCGTCCTTGTACATGTGCTTGAGCGCGGCCTTCGTCGTCAGGAACGCGCCGTCCACGTGGATCGCCTGCATCTTCTTCCAGTCGGAGAACGAATAGTTCTCGATCGGGTTGACGATCTGGATACCGGCGTTCGACACGAGGATGTCGATCGAGCCGAACGCTTCGGCCACCTTGTCGATGCCGGTGTTCACGGCTTCCTCGCTGGTCACGTCCATCGCGACGCCGATCGCCTTGCCGCCTGCCTTGTTGATCTCGTCGGCGACCGCGTTCGCGCCGTCCTGGTTCAGGTCGGCGATCGCGACGGCCGCGCCTGCCTTGGCCAGCTCCAGCGCGATTTCCTTGCCGATGCCGCTCGCGGCGCCCGTGACGAC
>NZ_LPJG01000044.1:0-134879 GCF_001532755.1 Burkholderia sp. MSMB2157WGS
AGGCCGGTGGAGAGCGAACCGATGGAGCTCGTAGCCGACGACAAACCGGTCGAGGTCGAAGTCGAGAGCGACGTGATCGAGCTATTGGCCGTGGACAGACCCGTCGAAGTCGAAGTCGACAGCGAGGTGATCGAGCTGTTGGCCGACGACAGGCCCGTCGAAGTCGACGTGGACAGCGAGGTGACGGAGCTGTTGGTCGAGCTCAGGCCGGTGGAGAGCGAACCGATGGAGCTCGTAGCCGACGACAAACCGGTCGAAGTCGAAGTCGAGAGCGACGTGATGGAGCTGTTAGCCGACGACAGACCCGTCGAAGTCGACGTGGACAGCGAGGTGACGGAGCTGTTGGTCGAGCTCAGGCCGGTGGAGAGCGAACCGATGGAGCTCGTAGCCGACGACAGACCCGTCGAAGTCGACGTGGACAGCGACGTGATCGAACTGTTGGCCGTCGACAGACCCGTCGAAGTCGAAGTCGAGAGCGACGTGATCGAGCTATTGGCCGTGGACAGGCCCGTCGAAGTCGAGGTCGACAGCGACGTGATCGAGCTGTTGGCCGTGGACAGGCCCGTCGAAGTCGAGGTCGACAGCGACGTAATCGAGCTGTTGGCCGTGGACAGGCCCGTCGAAGTCGAGGTCGAGAGCGACGTGATCGAACTGTTGGCCGACGACAGACCCGTCGACGCCGACGTCGACAGGCTCGTGATGCTCGACGTCGTCGTGCTCGCAACCGAATAGAGCTGGCTGCCGTTGATCGCGTCGGTGCTGGTTGCGGTGACGAGACCTGCCGCGACGTTCTGGATGCGGCGTTCCGAGCCCGACTGCCCGACGCTGACCACACCGCCCGCCGAATTGGCGCCGGCGAAGTTGCCGAACGTCTGGCCGCCGATCGTGGCGCTGCTGACGGTGGTGGTGCCGCCGGACGTCGCCGTTGCTGCGCTGGTCGTCAGCGCGTTGTAGCCGAGGGCGACCGAGTTTGCGACGCTTGCGGTCGAATTCGAACCGAGTGCCGTGCCATAGTTTGCAGACGCCACGGCTGCCGCGCCGACGGCGACCGCGCCGGAGGTGCCGCTGGCCGTCGAGCCGTTACCGAGCGCGAGTGCGTCCGCACCGCTTGCGATCGAATTGGCGGCAAAGCTGCCGACGTTACCGAGCGCGATTGCGCCGGTGCCGTTCGCGGTTGCCGCATTACCGATGGCAACCGCGCCGTTGGTACCGGTCGCCGACGCCGAGCTGCCGATGGCGACGGAGCTGTTGGTCGCCGTGCTGCTGTTGCCGAGCGCAACGGAACCCGTGCCGCTCGCGGAGTTGTTGTTGCCGAGCGCGATGGCGCCGGAACCGTTCGACGTGTCGTTCGCGCCGATTGCCAGCGCGCCCGTGCCGGTCGCGCTGTTCGGATCGCCGATCGCAACGGCGCCGTCGCCGCTGGCGCTCTGGCCCCGGCCGATCGCGACCGCGCCGCCGGCCGAGGTCGCGCTGTTCGCCGTCGTGCCCGACGAGCCGATTGCGACGTTTCGGCCCGTTGCGCCGGAGACGACGCCATCGCCTTGCGCGATGCCGTACGCACCGTTGACGGTCGCGCCACGGCCGACTGCGATACCCGACGTGGCAGCCGATGCGACCGACGACTGCCCGCCGATCGCGATGCCGTCCGACGCGGCGGACTGCGCGCCCTTCGTCGCGTTGCTGCCGATGGCGACTGCGCCCGCGCCCGAAGCGATGGTCGAGTTTGCATAGGAAAGCGGGGTGGTGCCGTTACCGGCTGCACCGCCGATCGCGACCGAATTCAATGCGTTGGCCGTTGCCCCGAAGCCGAGCGCGGTAGAACCGGCGCCGCTGGCGGTCGACTCGAGACCGGCAGACGTGCCCCAGAGCGCAGCAGACGACAGAAAGCCCGTCGCCGTACCACCGGTGCCGGTCACTTGCGCGAATGCACCATAAACCGTGGCCGCGAGATTGTTGTTGCCGCTGGAGTTGCAGCCCGCAACCGTGGAGTAGGTGCCGGAGCCGTCGACGGGATAGGCATTGGTGTTGCCTGTCGTCGTGCGGCCGACGGTGCCGCTGCCACCGCTCGACGTACACGACGACACGGTGAATTGGGTACCGTTCGTCGTGCCTGGCACGAAGGTATTGGCGCCGGCGAGCGACGGGAGCATGGCGACGGCGGCCAATACTGCGGCAGCAACGGCCGACTTGTTCGGCTTGCCCCGTGCCGAATCGAGTTCCGATGCCGCTACCCAGGCGCCAAGCGCTTCGTTCCAGATCGAGCGGTATGTGCGGTTCATGTCCTGCTACCTCCAAATGTGCACGACACACACCGGTCTCTTTCGTTAGAGGATTGCTCCGTGCGCTCGCGCGAATCTCAAAATTGATGGGCGGAGTTTATTGGAGGTGGATTTTAGAGATTGACAAACAGTGATAAATGAGGCGGTTTTAAAGTTAAAGAATGGTTAATGCATCGTGTTTTGATGCATCTGGAGCGAATGAATTTGAAAGACCGTGGAACGCTAGATGTAGGGGGCGGAATCGTCTGTTGCAGTAAAAAATTTTCCTTCTAAATCAATGCGTTGATCGAGTTTTGTGCGAGAGGTTACACATCGGAGCGCTCAAAAAGTAAGACAAATGAAATAGCAAACGTTTGCGCGCCATCGAATCCTTTCATGTTTGTAATATAAATGGATGTGCTGGCGAATAATGCGTTCGTCATTTACTTAACTTGTTAATATTTTGGTTTTGATCGGATTTGAGTTTGTATTTCGTGGTTATCTGATAATTAAATTTATCCGATTCAGAGGGAATTGAATTATGCCGATATGCGCATCTCGGCCGGCGCAGGAGCCCGCGCGGCGGGCATTCCGGGGCGACCGGTCGGGGGAAGTTGTAAAAAAGTGCTACAGGGCGCGGTGATGAAACAATTCGCGTCAATTTATCGGATTTGTCCTATTGACGATTGCATCGAAGCGGCGTCAAGGCGGAATAGGCGCACATGCCGGAAGTCGAGCTGGCGCGCTCGCGGCAGGCGTTTCGCGTGATGTCGACAGGGCGTCAGATACGGTGGGTCAGCGTCGGGCCGGCGGCGCCTGAAATGTCAGATCCAGGGCGCGGCAATGTGTCGCCCATGCCGTTCGCGTGCTGGCGTGGCGAAGAAAAATAGGGATGGATTGAATGTGTCGGACACGCCACATTCGTTCCAGGGCCGTGGACTGAATGAACCAGGCGCTTGCCGCACGACCGGCGGCAAGCGCCCGACTTTACTTCTTCATGAACCGCAGCGCGAACCGCGCCATGCGCGGCACGAACATCGGGCGCAGCAGGCGCTCGTCGTAACCGGCCATCCGACGGTCGTTTTCCGCGAGACACAGCTCGATCAGCTCGCGCGGGTTCAGCGCATCGCCGATGTCGGCGGTGCTCGTTGCCGGGAAGTTCGCGTCGTGCGCGACGCCATCGGCGTCGATGCCGCGCGCAATGCCGATGCGCTCGCGGATCAGGTGCACCCATACGGCCGCGACGCGTACGAAGAACCACGGCCGGCGCCACCACGGCAGGTTGCGCCAGTGCCACGCGAACCAGTTCACGAAGAACAGGATGTGGCGGCCTTCTTCCTGGATCACCGGTTCGAAGGTTTCGACGAGTTCGGGCGGGAAATAGCCGGAGCGCTGCGCGGAACGGAACAGGCCGAACGCGAAGAAGCTGTCGATGCACTCGCTGAAGCCCGTGACCATCCATGCCCATTCGGCATGCTTCGGCGCCGGGTAGGGCGGTTCCGGCGCGAGCGCGATGCCGTACGCCTCGACGAGCTTCGACAGCACGACCTTGTGGCGGGCCTCCTCGCCGCCGTCCATCTCGAGCGCGCGGCGCAGCAGCGGATCGTCGACCGTCGCGGCGTAGGTCGCCACGCGGATCGACGCGCGGCCTTCGGTTTGCACGGCGATGTCCCAGATCGGCAACGACGTGAGCCGCCGGAGTTCGGCCGGCTGGAGCGTCGGCCAGTCGATCACGGCCGGCTTGTACGGGTTGTGTGTGTCGAGCAGCATCCGACAGAACATCTGCTTGTGCGCATCGGAACCGATTCGGACCGGGCCTTGCCTCTCGAAGGTCCAGTTGCGCATCGCGTGATCTGCGGCTGCATGCTCTTCGTGCAGCGTGTCGGTCATGGCTATTGTTATGCGATTACGGATCGAAAGATTCTTGCACAGCTTCCGTCATCGCGTATTTTCGAGCGGCCATGGGCACGCCGGCCCCGCGCGCGTCACGGTCACGCGTTCGTGTCGACCCAGAGGCGGCCCCAGCGCGACGCGTAGGCGAGGGCGTGTTCTTCCTCGAAGAAGAAATCGATTGCGTCGAACGACACGGAGCGCGGCGACGGCCCGCCGCTCGCGCGTTCGATCGTCAGGTTGGCGGCGAACAGCCCGTTCGGCAACCGGGCGGCAGCGGGAGCGACTTCGTAGCCCTTGTAGCGGATCGTACGGTTCATGGGGTGGCGCGCAAAAAAGTTCGGACTTTCAGCGTACGAAAACGGGCCGCCTGCGTGAACCAATCTTTCGGCCAATGCAAATGACGCGCGGAGCTGAATCGTTATCGGGGCGGTGCGCGGGAATCGTGCTTTCGGGAGGCGTGGCGGCGCGCCCCGGCACCTCGCCACGCGTCGGAAGAGGCGGCGCGCACGCCCTCGTCGAATCCTGTCGAGTGAGGGCGCGCGGCGGAATGCGGAGGTTACTGGTTGGCGACTTTCAGCACGGGTGCGAGCGCATCGACCGATGCCGCATGCGAGGCCGCACGATGCGACGCGAACGCGAGCGCGAATTCGGCGGCTTGCGCACCGACCGTCTCGAGTTGCGCGACGACCTTCGGATCCGAGCAGCTATCGGCGCTTTCGAAGCGGGTTTCCAGCGTGTTGACGGTGGCGCCGAACGGCGTCGGCCAGCCGCGCAGCGCATGGACGATCGAGCGCAGCGACGTCAGTACGGTGCCGGCCGCCTGCCAGCCGTACGCGGTGACGATCAAACCGACCGCACGGCCGTCGAGATACGGGCGGTCGTCCGCGCGCAGCTCCTCGAGCGTGTCGAGCGCGTTCTTCACGAGACCGGACACGCCGCCGTGATAGCCGGGCGTGGCGATGATGATCGCGTCGGCCTGACGCACGGCGTCGATCAGCTCGCGCTGCGCGTCGGTCAGCGTTTCGTGTTCGGGGGCGTAGTGCGGCAGCGTATGCAGGAACGGGCCGTCGAACAGGCGCGTGCGCGCGCCGGCGGCTTGCGCGCCGCGCAGTGCGAACGACAGCGCGCGTTCGGTGGACGACGCGGCTCGGGTGGTCCCGCCGATGCCGACGACGAACGGGCGGCGGTGTTGATCGAATGCAGTCAAGGGGCGCTCCTCGGGAATGGCTTGCCCAGCTAAGCACAGGCTTAAAACCAGATGGTAACGACCCCGTCGCCACTCTGAAAACGACTTTTCGTTCTATCGATATGCCGCGCGGCGACGGCACGCGTGCGCGCGGCCCCGCAGATCGATAGCAGAAATGCTTGGTTGGGACGGTGCGCCACGGTCGATAAGATGGGCTCGTCTCCTCCATGATGTCTCTACTGACATGGGTTGGCCCCGCCGCGCGGATGCTGGCGGGGCTTTTTTTCGTCCTCGGCCGGAAAACGGGGCGGGATGCGCGGTGGCGCGGGTTCGTTACTCGAACACCGGCCGGAAGAAGCTGCGCTCGTAGCTGACGATGCACCGGGTTTCCTCCGCGTAGCGGAACGCGGCTTGGCAGGCGGGATCGTCCTTCGAGCGTTCGCGGTAGCGCTCGTATTCGGCGAGGCTCGGGAACGAGAACATCGCGAGCGCGATGTTGCTCGCGCCTTCGGACGGCAGGAAGTAGCCGTGATGCGTGCCGCCGAACTGCTCGACGAGCGGAATCCACATCTTGCCGTAGGTTTCGAATTCGTCGAGTTTGTACGGATCGACGACGTAGCGAAGGAAGCAGGTGATCATGGGCGCTCGCGGTGGGGTGACGGAGCGGCGAGTCTGGAGCGCGGGGCGGCACGTGTCAACGGCGAGCGCGCCGGACAGGCGCATCATCACGCGACGTCATCGCACGACGCGCTGCCTGCGCGGACGACGATCGATGCTTCGATGCGCTCGTACGCGACGCGCACGAGGTGCGTTCCCTCCGCCAGCTGCGTTACCCCGGGATCTACTCGTCGCGGCTGCGCGTTTCGCCGCCGCCTTTCGCGAGGCGCCATGCGATCGCGCCGAGCACGCCGGCCGCGACGATCAGCGCGCCCCACAGCACGTAGCGGCGCCCGGCATCCGCATCGGCGGCTGCCGCCGGCACGACCGCCGATGCCGGCAGCGCCGCGCCGACGCGGGCGGGCCGCACTTCCGGCACCATGCCGACCAGCAGTGCGTCGCGGCTCACGGCCGACGATACGAGCGACGCGTCGCCGACGCCGAGCGTAAACGGCGGCGTGCCGCGCGCGACGAAGGTCAGCACGGCCGGATGCCAGCCGAGCGCGACGGCCGGCTGGCCGCCGCCGAGCCCGCCGTTGAGCATGTCGACGACGATTCGCCATGCGCGATCCGTGTTCGCGACGAACTCGAGCGGCGGATTGCGCTGCTCGCCGCCCTTGCCCTGCAGCCGGAACAGCACGGCGGCCGCGACGTCGCGCCACGGCGCCTGCGCATCGGCGCGGCTTTGCAGCGTCGCGCGCGCGACGGTGTTCGGCTGCGGCAGGTCGATGCGCACGCGGTCGACCGGATACGCGCCGTCGGTGTCGAACAGATACTCGCCCGGCGCAGCGCCGGCGCGTATCCGCACGGCGTCGCGCCACTGGCGCGGCACGGATGCCGTGTCGACGCCGCGTGCGTCGCGCGGATGCGTCTCGACGTCGACCGACGCGATCGACGGCGCGCCGTCGGGCCAGTCCAGCCGAAGATAGCGCGGCGCCGCGCCGTCGAGCGCGATGCGCTCCTGCACCAGCATGTCGTTGCCGCGGCCGACCTTCAGCAACTGCGTGCTGCCGAGCGGCCGCCAGGTGCGCAGGTCGTCGCTGGCTTCGACGGACACACGTCCCTGGTAGCTGTCGTCGCCCACGTGTACGAGCAGCGCGTCGACGCTGCCGTCGGCATGCGACAGATCGACGAGGTCCGCGCCGTGCCGGGTGAGCGAAGGCGTCGCGACGGCCGCGCGCAGCGCGCCGTCCGGGCCGACCGTCACGCCGGGCGGCGCGTTGCCGTGTTCGGCGCGCGTGGGCGGCAGCGAGAACCAATGCACCGGCGTGCGGGACGGCGGCACGGCGGGCGCGGCCGCGGCGGGTGCGTCGAGCGAGTACGGCACCGGCTCGCCCGCGCCGTTGAAGACGCGCACGTCGCCGAGATCGTCGCGCCGGCTCGCCGCATACACGGGCTGAGGCACGGTGAGCTGGTAATACGCGGCGCTGCCGTCGAGATCGAGCGCGAAGCGCTGCATGGCGCGTCCGGCGTTCGGTGCGCCGTCGGCCGCCGCGAACGACGCGAGCAGGCTCAGCCCGAGCAGGGCGGCGCGTCGCTTCATGGCCGGCCGTCCTGTTGCGCGGCGGCCTTCGGCGGCAGCGGCGAAAAATAGCCGATCAACAGCAGCAGCACGCCGATGCCGATGAACGACACGATACGCTCGATGCCGGTGACGTGCGACAGGTCGAACAGGAACAGCTTGACGACCGTGAGCGCGAGCAGCGCGGCGCCGACGAACCACAGCGGTCGCAGCCCGCGGCGCGTGGCCCAGATCGTGATGGCGAGCGCGCAGACCGTCCAGTACACGGACACCGATGCCTGCACGAGCGTCGATTCGGTCATCGCGCCGAATGCGTACGGCACGCCGGCCCAGTGATGCAGCGTGCGCAGCATCAGCACGTTGAACCACAGGAACACGGTCGCGATCGCCAGATAGCCGACGACGCGCGGATGCCACGCGATGCCGAGCGCTTTCAGGCGACGCAGCCACGCGGCGAATGCGACGAAGACGAGACCCTGCGCGACGTCGAGCGGATTGAGCAGCGGCAGCCAGAAGAGCGGCGCTGCGTCGCCGTCGCTCACCGTGCTGGCGAGACTCCACAGCCACAGCAGCGCGGCGAGCGGCGCGGCCCCCCACACCTGATAGGCGCGCGGGAACGCCGCGACGGGCCAGCGCGCCGAAGCCGTACGCCCATGCGCTCCAGCTCCATGCGCCTTCCGGGACGAACGCGCGCAGGCGCCAGAAACCTTCGAGCGACAGCAGCGCGCACAGGGTCCAGAACGTCAGCGTATGCAGCGGCGCGAGCAGGCGCGCTGCAACGGAGGGCGTTGCACCGCGCGCGTCGGCGGCGCCGGTCGTGCCGCGCGACTGGCGCCACAGCAGCGCAAGTCCCGCGCCGACGACCACGGGCCACGCGAACGCGCCCATGCCGGACAGCGGCGCTTCGTGCGCATCGAACGCACGCAGCGCGAGCAGCGCCAGCACGGGCGCGAGCGCGAGCGCGGGCCATTCGGCGAGCGGCCACGCGAGCCGGCGGCGCGTGGCGTGCGCGAGCCACGCGGTGCCGGCCGCGAACAGCGCGGTCGTATCGACGACGAAGCGCTCGACATGCAGGTCGACGTGTCGGCTCGCATAGACGAGGATCTCGTGCAGCCCGCCGCTGACCCACCACAGCAGCCCCCACGCGGCGGCCGCGACACCGATCTCGGGCATCCATGCGTGCCAGGCGCGCGCTTCGCCGCGTCCGTGCAGCCACCAGCCGGTGAACAGGCCGGCGAGCGCGATCAGCAGCATCGCGACATACGGGCTGTTGAGCACCGGCAGCGCGGCCGTGTCGGCCGGGCCAAGCAGGCTCGTGAAGAACGCGCCGGCCGCGGCGACCTGCATCAGCAGCCCGAAGCCGAACGGCAGCGGGCGTTTCTGGCGCACGCCGAGCCACACGACGGCCGCGCCTTCGATGGCCCACGCGGCGCTGGTCGTCGGCCCCGAGAACGCGAACGGCACCGCGAGCGTCGCGAAGATCGCCGCGAGCGCGAGCATCGATTCGAACAGCAGCCCGAGGCGATCGCGGCGCCGCGCGAGCCAGGCGGCCACCGCGACGTAGAACGCCGACAGCGCGACCGCGCTCCATGCGAGCCCGAACGGCATGCCTTTCACGAGCGACGCCTGCAGCGCGGTCGCGACGATCGGCGTGCCGAACACGAGCGTGCCGTCCACATAGTGTCGCAGCGCGAGTTCGCGTTTCACCGCATACAGCAGCGCGATGCCGACATACATCAGGAAGAACAGGACGAGGAACGGCTCGGTGCTCGCGAACAGCGTGGGGCGATAGGCCGTCACGCCCCACGCGGAGCCGATCGCGAACGTGAACACGAAGCCGAGCAGGTTCAGCGGGCGCCAGGCCTTGAACCACGCGATCGCGAAGATGCCCGCGTTCAGCAGTGCGTAGTAGCTGAACAGCGCGACGTGGTTGCCGTGGCCGGTCGACAGCAGGATCGGCGCGAGGAAGCCGCCCGCACTGCCCATGAACGCGAGCGGCAGCGCGTTCTGCCGCACCGCGAGGAATGCGCTCAGCGCGCAGACCGCGACCATCAGCGGGAACGCGGCGCCGACGGGCAGCAACGCATCGAGCCTGGTCGCGGCGAAGATCGTCAGGTACAGGATGCCGACGCCGCCACCCTGCAGCACGAGGCCGTATGCGGCGCGGCGCGCACGCACGCGCCAGCCGATCGCGAGCAGCGCGGCCGCCGCGAGCGCCGTGCCCGCGAGACGGAATTCGATCGGCAGCATGTCGTTGTCGGCCGCGTACTTGAGCAGGAACGCGACGCCGAAGAACAGCACGACGATCCCGACACGCACGACCGTGTTGCCGCCGAGCAGCCAGTCGCGCGCGGCGCCGAACGCGCGTTCGGCGATGCCGGGTTCGCGCGGCGCGGGCGGTTCGGGCGGAGCGGCAGGCGCGCCGGCGGGGGTGTCGGCGCGAGCGGACGCCGCTGCGGCGCGTGCCGCGGTGGCCGGCGCGGGCGGTGGAGTGGGCGCCGGCGTCGAAGAGGAGGCCGGCGTGTCCGCGCGTGCGGCGGCCGGTCGTGGCGCGGGCGGTGTCGGGAAGTGCGTCGGCAGCGGTGCGGAGGCGGCCGAAGCCGTCGACGCGATGCCGCCGGATGTCGCCGCGCCGGCCTTCGCACCCGCCAGTTGAGCGCGCAGCGCGTCGAGTTCGCGCGTGAGCGTGTCGACGGTGGCTTCGAGGCGCGCGACGCGATCGGCGAGCGGTAACGAGGTGGGAGGCGGCGCGGCGGCGGCCCATGCGTCGGGCATGGCGCGCCGGCTCTGCAGCTTGCGTCGCCGCAGCGTTTGCCCGACCCAGAACCCCGCGGCGGCCCCGAGCAGCGCGCCGCTCGCGGCCGGGAAGTCCCCGATCAAGGCGGCGATGCCGCCCACGACGAAACCGATTACGGCGAATGCCCAGTTCAACGCCTTGCTCCCTCTCACTATCGTTATCGTCCTTCGACCGGGATCGCACCGGATCGAGGCGGTTTCGGCACGGCCGGCAGGCGAACCGGCATGCGCGCGCCATGCGGCTGGCGCCCTCGTGCGGAAGGCCCGCGGCAACGTCGCGATCGGCGTGTTTGCGGCGAATGTATCACAGCGTGCCTGCCCGGATTTCCGCGGTTGGCGCGGTATCGCGGCGTGCGCCGTTCGGTGTCGCCAAACGGCTTTTTTGCACGATCATGCTTTTTATCGGCGCATGCGGTGGGCGTTTTCGTCTGAGTAGAGGCGCGTCGGAACGGACGTCAACTTGTCGGAAAGCGACGCGTGCCGGATGCGGCCTGGCGCAAAATCCCATGTGCCGTTCGCCGCGCTGCTGCGCACAAGTCCGAAGGGCGATGCCCGTCGCAGCGGGCCGTGCGCGTATTGCGCCGCCGCAATCGGCCGCGCGGCCCGCCGGACGGGGCTGCCGGCCGTGTCGTATTTGCGCAAGCGTTTGTCGTAATTCGTCGGCAGGCCGGGGTTTTTTCTGGCAACTATGTAGGCACGCTATGACAAGCGCGAGTCCCCGCTACACGAGGAGAAGGTTTCGATGGATGCCCCCAAGGTTGTGGTCGAAGGTCTGTGCAAGGTGTTTGGAAGCAATCCGCAGCAGGCGCTCGACATGCTCGCCGCCGGCGCGACGAAGGACGATGTGCTCAAGCGCACCGGTCAGGTCGTCGGCGTGCACAACGTCTCCTTCGATGTGCAGGAAGGCGAAATTTTCGTGCTGATGGGCCTGTCCGGTTCCGGCAAGTCCACGCTGATCCGCCTCGTGAACCGGCTGGTCGATCCGAGCGCCGGCAAGGTGCTGATCGACGGGCTCGACGTCGCATCGGCGCGCCGCTCGGCGCTGACCGCGCTGCGCCGCAAGGACATGAGCATGGTGTTCCAGTCGTTCGCGCTGATGCCGCATCGCACCGTGGTGTCGAATGCCGCGTTCGGGCTGGAAGTCGCGGGCATGGGCAAGAAGGAGCGCGAGCGCCGTGCGATGGAAGTGCTCGAGCAGGTCGGCCTCGCACCGTTTTCGCACAAGCTGCCGTCCGAGCTGTCGGGCGGGATGCAGCAGCGCGTCGGCCTTGCCCGCGCGCTGGCCGTGAACCCGTCGCTGATGATCATGGACGAGGCGTTCTCCGCGCTCGATCCGCTCAAGCGCCGCGAAATGCAGGACGTCTTGCTGCAACTGCAGAAGGACCAGCGCCGCACGATCATGTTCGTGTCGCACGATCTCGAGGAAGCGCTGCGCATCGGCAACCGCATCGCGATCATGGAAGGCGGCCGCCTCGTGCAGGTCGGCACGCCGCAGGACATCATCGCGAACCCGGCCGACGATTACGTGCGCGCGTTCTTCGACGGCATCGACACCAGCCGCTACCTCACCGCGGGCGACCTGATGCAGACGGGCGCCGTGCCTACCATGTCGAAGTGCGATGCCGCGAACGTCGCCGCGTCGCTGAACGGCAGCGCCGACTACGCGTTCGTGCTCGATGCCGAACGCAAGATTCGCGGTTTCGTCACGCGCGAGGCGCTCGGTCAGGACACGCCGTCCGTGCGGCCGATCGAAAGCATCCGGCGCGATGCATCGCTCGAACACGTCGTCGCGCGCGTGGTCGCGAGCCCGAATGCACTGCCCGTCGTCGACGACGACGGCTGTTACTGCGGCTCGGTCGATCGTGCGCTCATCCTGAAGGCCATCACGCGTTCGCGAGGTTCCCATGTCTGAAATGATTCCGCTCGGTACCTGGGTCGACCAGTCCGTTCACTACCTGCTCGACCACGACGCGAAGACGTTCGACGCGATCGGTCGGGCGATCGAGGGGCTCGCGGCATTCGTCGAGCATGGCCTGCAGGCGATCCCGATGTGGCTGATGATGGCGATCTTCATCGGCGTCGGGCTGTGGCGGGTGGGCTGGCGTTTCGCGCTGTTCACCACCGCGTCGCTGCTGCTGATCTTCGCGACCGGCTTCTGGGACCAGACGGTCATCACGCTCGGCCTCACGCTGTCGTCGACGATCATCAGCCTCGTGCTCGGCATCCCGCTCGGCATCTGGGCCGCGAAGAGCAAGTGGGTCGCCGCGATCGTGCGCCCGATTCTCGACCTGATGCAGACGATGCCCGCGTTCGTCTACCTGATTCCGGCCGCGATGCTGTTCGGTCTCGGCCGCGTGCCGGGGATCCTGTCGACGGTGATCTTCGCGATGCCGCCCGCGGTGCGTCTCACGAGCCTCGGCATCCGCCACGTGAACCGCGAGATCGTCGAAGCCGGCCAGGCGTTCGGCTGCACGCCGTGGCAACTGCTGTACAAGGTGCAGTTCCCGAACGCGCTGCCGTCGATCATGCAGGGCGTGAACCAGACGATCATGATGGCGCTGTCGATGGTGATCATCGCGTCGATGGTCGGCGCGGGCGGCCTCGGCAACGACGTGCTCGCGAGTATCCAGCGTCTCGACATCGGCCTCGGTTTCGAAAGCGGTCTGTCGGTCGTGCTGCTCGCGATCATTCTCGACCGCATCACCGAGAGCTTCGGCCGCGCGCCGGGCACCGTGAAAGCGCCGCTGTTCTCGGGCCTCAAGCAGCTCTTTCGCGTGAAGGCCGAGCCCGCGCAGGCCTGATCTCCGGCGGCCGGACACGCTCCGGCCGCTCCCCCTCGTCGAACACGGCTCCCGCGGCTCGCGCCGCGGGGCTGGCTCCCTGCAACCTCCTCGCCAGGAGACCGATGTGACGTCCGCCGTCGCTGTCGCGCCCGCCGCCTGCGTTTCACCGGTTTCGTCCCTCGCCCATTTCGGCTTCCTGACGCTGCCGAACTTCTCGATGATCGCGTTCTCGAGCGCGGTCGAAGTGCTTCGGATGGCGAACTACGTCGGGCGGGCGGAACACTACAAGTGGTCGATCTACTCGCTCGACGGCGCGCCCGCGCATGCCAGCAACGGCATCGCGGTGCGGCCCACGCAGGCGCTCGACTACGACGACCTGCCCGACGTGATGATCGTGTGCGGCGGCATCCGCATCCGCGACATGGTCGACGAGCGCGCGCGCGATACGCTCGCGGCGCTTGCCGCACGCGGGCTGCCGCTCGGCGGCATCTGCACCGGCGCCTACGCGCTGATGGCGAGCGGGCTGCTCGACGGCTATCGTTGCACCGTGCACTGGGAGAACCTGTCCGCGCTGCATTCCGAATTTCCGCAGGTCGGATTCGCCGACGAATTGTTCGTCGTCGATCGCGACCGGCTGACCTGCACCGGCGGCACCGCGCCGCTCGATCTGATGCTGAACCTCGTCGGCATGCGGTTCGGCCAGCAGCTGGCCGCGCAGGTATCCGAGCAGTTCATCCTGGAGCGCATCCGCAGTTCGACCGATACGCAGCCGATTCCGGTCGATGCGCGGGTCGGTTTCTCGCGCGCGGAGCTGATCGAGGTCGTGCGGCTGATGGAGGCGAACATCGAGGAGCCCCTGTCGCTCGAGGAGCTCGCGCGGCTCGTGCGGCTCTCGCAGCGGCATCTGCAGCGCATGTTCAAGGTGTATCTGAACGTATCGCCGACCCACTATTACCTGACGTTGCGCCTGAAACGCGCACGCGACCTGCTGCGTACGACCGACGCATCGATCGCGCGCGTGACGACGGTCTGCGGCTTTCACTCGCCGTGTCATTTCAGCAAGGCATACCGCGCGCAGTTCGGCCATGCGCCGAGCTACGAGCGCCGGCTGCCGGGGCGCTGAACGGGGCGATCAATCGGTCCGCGACGTCGCCGGGATCGCGGCGCGCGGCTTCAACAAACGATCCCGCATTCAAGCAAACGACATCACTTTGAGGAGAAGCAAGATGAAGCGCCTATTGATCGCAGCGGTGTGCGGGATCGGGATAACCGCGCCGATGTCGGCCGTTTATGCGGCCGATCCGCCCGTTTGCAAGAACGTGCGCTTCGCCGATGTCGGCTGGTCCGACATCGCGGCGACCACGGGCCTCGCATCGACGATGCTGCAGGGGCTCGGCTACACCCCGACGAAGACGATCGCGTCGGTGCCGATCACGTTCGCGGGGATCAAGAGCAAGCAGATCGACGTGTTCCTCGGCTACTGGTCGCCGACGATGGACCCGATCATCCAGCCGTTCACGAAGGCCGGCACGATCAAGGTGCTCGCGACGCCCAACCTGACCGGCGCGAAATACACGCTTGCGGTGCCCGACTACGTGTATCAGGGCGGCCTGAAGTCGTTCGCGGACATCCAGAAATTCGCGGACAAGCTCAACGGCAAGATCTACGGGATCGAGCCGGGCAACGACGGCAACGCGCTGATCAAGAAGATGATCGACGGCAACCAGTTCGGCCTCGGCAAGTTCAAGCTGGTCGAGTCGAGCGAGGCCGGGATGCTGGTCGAGGTGAACCGCGCGATCCGCGACAAGCAGTGGATCGTGTTCCTCGGCTGGGAACCGCATCCGATGAACGTGCAGATGAAGATCGACTACCTGACCGGCGGCGACGACGTGTTCGGCCCGAACTACGGCGAAGCGAAGGTGCTGACGGCGACGCCGCCCGACTACGCGCAGCGCTGCCCGAACGTCGCGAAGTTCGTGTCGAACCTGCAGTTCACGACGTCGATCGAGAACCACGTGATGGTGCCGATCATGAACAAGCAGGATCCGAACAAGGCCGCCGCCGAATGGCTGAAGGCGAATCCGCAATCGCTCGACAAGTGGCTGGCCGGCGTGACGACGATCGACGGCAAGCCGGGCCTGCCGGCGGTGAAGGCCTACCTCGGCGTGCATTGAGCGCGATGCGTCGGGCTTTGCGGCTTCGGCCCGAAGCCTGACGTGAATGTCGAGCCGACGCAAGCAGGACGACCTGCTTGCGTCGGCTTTTTGCTGCGTGCCGCGCACGCGCACGCGCGCCGACGGCCGGCGGGCAATGCGCTAGACTGCTCGATCCGCGCTCAGGAGACGGCAATGACCCGCAACCCGCTCGATGCATCCCGACGGCTACACGCAGCCGGCACGCGGCCGAACGGCGCGACCGCTTCGGTCGACGCAGGCCGCAACCGGACGCTCCGATACTTCGGCCGTTCATTCGCATGAACCGCATCGGGCAAGTCGTGCTCGCCGCCGATCTCGCGGGCACGGCGGTGTTCGCGATCGAAGGCGCCAATGCGGCGATCGGCGCCGGACTCGATCTGTTCGGGGTGATGGTGCTGTCGCTCGTCGTCGCGCTCGGCGGCGGCGTGATTCGCGACCTGCTGATCGGCGCCCGCCCGCCGAGCGCCGTGAGCGACTGGCGTTATCCGGCGCTCGCGTTTGCCGCCGGACTGTTCGCATTCGTGTTTCATGCACGGGTCGCGTCGTTCTCGCCGTCGCTGCTGACGACGCTCGATGCGGCCGGCCTCGCATTGTTCGCGGTCGCGGGCGCGGTGAAGGCGCTCGAATTCCGCGTCCACCCGTTCATTGCGACGCTGATGGGCGCCGTGACCGGCTGCGGAGGCGGCGTCGTGCGCGATCTGCTGCTCGCGCGGATACCGGTCGTGCTGGTCACGGATATCTATGCGAGCGCGGCGTTGCTCGGCGCGGTCGTCGTCGTGTCGTGCCGGCGACTCGGTTGCCCGCCCGTCGTCGCGGCCGTGCTCGGCGGCGTCGCGTGCTTTGCGCTGCGGATGGCGGCGGTGCGCTTCGGCTGGCAGTTGCCGAAAATTGCCGCGGGGGCGTAGGGCCGGCGCAAGCGCGCGATTAGCGCGAGCAGGACCCAAGCGCCCGTTCACGACCCCTTCGTCGCCGCCGGCGCGTCGAACACGCGATCGAACACCCACTGGAACACGAACGCGTAGCAGAAGAAGAACGCGAACAGCCCGATATCGACGACGAACGCATCGAGCCACGAGATGTCGAGCCACCACGACACGACCGGCACGAGGATGAAGATCAGCCCGCCTTCGAAGCCGGTGGCGTGCAGGATCCGCCGCCCGAGCGTACGCGCCGGTTGCCGCCGCGACGCTTCCCAGCGTTCGAACAGCGCGTTGAAGATCATGTTCCACAGCATCGCGATCGCCGACATCGTCGCCGACAGCGCACCCGAATAGACGAGGTCCTGCTGGAAGATCGCCGCGATCGCGGGCGAAATGCAGGAAATGGCGATCGCTTCGTAGAGCACCGCCTGCGTGATCCTGCGCGGTAGGCCTTGCACGGGGTTCCTCCGGTTCGACGGCGGCGCCATGCCGCGACGTCCCGCAAGGCTAGCCGCGTTGCGCACCCGCTTCAATTCACCTAATCTCACCCCGATTGAATCGAATTCAACCCGGCCGCATCCGGCCCGCGAGGCTCCGTGTTCTCGAAAATCCCCCTGACCGCTTTGCGCGTATTCGAATCGTCGGCACGGCTGGGCACGTTCAAGGCCGCCGCGGACGAGCTGTCCGTGACGCCGGCTGCCGTGTCGCACCAGATCAAGTCGCTGGAGAGCCGCGTCGGCGTGCTGCTGTTCGAGCGCGGCGTGGGCGGCGTGCGGTTGACCGAAGAAGGCGAGCGGCTGTTCCGCGCGAGTCACGATGCGTTGCTGGCATTGAGCCGCGGGCTCGACGCCGTGCGTCCGGATGCGGCCGACGAGCGCCCGCTCGTGCTGACCACCACGCCGGCCTTTGCGGCGATGTGGCTGATTCCCCGTCTCGGTGCGTTTCGCCGCGTCGATCCGCACCTGCACATCAAGGTCGAAACGGGGAACGCGCTCGTCGATCTCGAACGCGATGCGCGGATCGATCTCGCGATTCGCGCGACGTCGCGCCAGTTTCCCGCGCTGCACGAGATTGCGTTGATCGACGAGTATTTCGGCGCGTATGCGGCCGCCGGCTTCGACGCGGATCGCACCGACGAGCCGCTCGACCTGATCGAGACCGTGTGGGATACGCCGCTGCCCGTGTCGGTCGACTGGGCGTCGTGGTGTCGTGCGGCGGGCCGGCAGGCGTGGCTCGAACGCGCGGTGTTTCGCCATTACGACGACGAGCATTACGCATTGCAGGCCGTGCTGCACGGGCAGGGTATCGCGCTGCTCAGTTCGGTGCTGGCCGCCGAGCATGTCGAGCGCGGTGCGTTGATGCCGATCGAGCCCGCGGTGCGGCTCGACGGTGCGCGCTTCGTCGCGCTGTGCCGGCCGGGGCGCGAGCGCGAGCCGCAGGTCAGGCGGTTTCTCGACTGGCTCGACGCGGAAATCGCACGGACGCGCGATGCGGTGGCGCGGATGGCGCCCGACGCGTCTCGCGCCGCTACCCGAACCTGACGCAATACACCGGCGGCAAATGCGCCGATACCTGTCGCCAATGGTCGCCGCCATCGACGGACGTCCATAACCCGCCCGTCGTCGAGGCCATCGCGAGGCGCGTGCCGGAATCGTCCACCGCGAGCCCATGCCGGTACACGAGGTCGTACGCGGGCGATGCCGGCAACCCATTCGACAGGCTCTCGAAACTGCGGCCGCCGTCGCGTGTGCGCGTGACGACGAACCGGCCGTTCACCGGAATCCGGCATTCGTCCTTCACGGCCGGCACGAACCACGCGGTATCCGGTTCGTGCGGATGCACGGCCACCGCGAAACCGAAGCTCGACGGTTGCGCTTCAATGCGGCGCCAGTGTTCGCCGCCGTCGGTCGAGCGGAAGATCGCGCAGTGATGCTGCGTCCACAGCACGTCCGGATTGGCCGCGCACTGCACGACGCGGTGCGGATCCTGCATGTTCGGCTCGCCGCGTCGCTCGGGCGGCATGTAGTCGGCTTCCATGCCTTCCGCGGTCACGCGCCACGTCGCGCCGCCGTCGACGGTCTGCCAGACGCCGCCGCACGAGATGCCGACGGCGACGTGCCGGCTGTCGCGCGGATCGACCATCACCGAATGGATGCCCGGCGCGTCGTACCCGCCGCCGCCCCATTCGGCGCGTTCGGGGCGATCCCACAGCGCGCGGTTGAGTACCCATGAATCGCCGTGGTCGTCGGAGCGGAACAGGCCGCCGGGAATTGTGCCGGCCCACAGTACGCCGGGCTCGTCGGTGCCGCCGGCTTCGAGCGACCAGATCTGCTGAAGCGTCCACGGCGGCTGCGGCGGCCCCGCAGGCTCGTCGTCGGCGTCGCCGCTGCCCGTGTGCGTGTCGGTGCGGGCGGCCGACGCGTCGGCGGGCTGCGGCGGATAAACCGGGGCCGCACATTCCTCCCAGTCGGTGGCGCCTGCGCGCAGCCGGTGCAGCTTCACGCCGAAATGGCCGAGATTGAGCGCCGCATACAGCGTGCCGTCGCGCGGGTCGGCGAGCGCCATGCTGACGGGCTCGCCGATGAAATGCGGTTCGCCGAGCGTCCAGCCGTCATGACCGTCGGGTTGCAGGACGAACAGGCCCTTGCGGGTGGCGACGAGCAGTCGATCGTTCATGCGATGTCTCCGGATGGTCCGCCTTGGCGCGACGGCGCTCGGTATGAGGGAATGCGGCGGTGCATCGGTCCCTTTATCCGCCGGTCAGCGCCTGCACGACATATACGCGGCTGGCGGCCTCGAGCGCGTCGGACAGGCGCTGCCGGTCGCGGATCGGCTGGCCGTCGATGAACACCGACAGGTGCTTTCGCAGCGCGCCCTGGTCGTCGACGATGTAGCCGCGCAGCCGCGGTTGCTCGCTGAAAATGGTGTCGAATGCTTCGCCGACCGTGTGCGCGTCGATGTCGCGCTCGGGCGTTTCGACATGCCGCTGGATCGATGCGGCGAAGAAGAGATGCGCCATGGCGGTAGCTGGCAGGAGCCGCACGAAGGGACGGCTTGTAGTTTAGGCGATCCGGCGGGCGCCGAAAGGGGAAACGGCGGAGGGAACGGCGCTGGCGCGCGCGAAGCGGCGGCTAGACCGGAATCGACCGCCCCCTGATCCGGATGCCGAGCCGCACGACGCCGATCACCGCCGTCGACAGCCACGTGAGCCAGCGCGGCATCCCGCGCCGGCGGATATCGAGCAGCAGCACGATCCGCACGGCGTCGCTGTCGTTCCATACCTCGTGCGTGAACGTGTCGTCCCACAGCAGGAAGCGGCCTTCGTCGAGCCGGTATTCGCGGCCGTCGACCTTCAGCACGGCGGCCGGCGTGCCGTCCGCGCGCCTGGGCATCGACAGCACAAGGTACCCGCGCAGGATGCCGCGAAACGGTCCGCGATGCGGCGGGATGTGCTTGCCGGGCGCGAGGAACGACAGCGACGCGGACAGCACGTCCGGCGACGCCGCGACGAGCGACGCGACGGTCGGGCAGCGCGACAGGTTGCGCGCAAACGGCTGTCCGTACGCCTGCATGATGAACATGCGCCAGTCGCGTGCGTCGTTGGCCGAGATGTCGTACTGCTCGCGCATGATGTCGTGAAAGCGCGGGATGCGCGGCATGTCGCGTGCGACGTCGAGCGCCTCCGCACGGATCGCGGGCCACGCGCGCACGAATCGCTCGGCATCCGGGAACGCGGCCGTGTCGAGCACCGCACCGCTGTCGATATGGCGGTCGTACAGCCTGCGCAGCAGGGCGGCTGCATGGTCGTAAGCGGCGGACATGGTCGATCGATGAGCGGTCCGGATGAAGTGGTGGTCAGTCTGCCCGAAGCACGACGGGCGCTGCGTTACGTCACGTTACGCCGGCTGACGAATGAATGACAGTTCGATGAAGGTCCGGCGGGGGCGGCCCGACGGGCCGGGAATAAACACGCCTCGTCCGTCGTCATACGGGTGTAGCACGTCGTCTCGTTGACTTCCGAAGGAGTGGAACATGAACAAGCACTGGCTGGTGGCCGCCACGATGGCGGCGATGTCTCTCGCAGGTGTCGCGACGCAAGCGTCGGCACAGGCGCTCACGCGCGAACAGGTCCGGCAGGAACTGGTCGATGCGGAAAACAACGGGCTGCGCTTCGTGACCGATACGTCGTATCCGGATGTGAGCTCGCTGTTCCGGCAGCAGGCCGATCAGTTGCCGCAGCGGCAGGCCAGCACGGCAGTCGGCGGCGATCCGGCCATGTCGTCCGAAGCGGGCAAGCCGGCGGCGATGTCGCCCCATCGAGGCGCCGCCGCCTGCGTCGGCCCCGCGAGCTTCTGCGCGATCTATTTCGGAAGCTGATCCAGCCGCCTGCGTCCGCAGGTCACGCGTATCCCGTGGTCGATCGATACGTCACATTGAAGGAGTTCATGATGAAAACTTATATCGCAGTCCTGACTATGGTTGGCTCAATCGCCGGTCAGGCAGCATTCGCACAATCGGCCGCGCCGCTCACGCGTGCGCAGGTTCGCGAGGAGTTGATGCGTCTGGAAGCGGCCGGGTACGACCCGGCGAAGGGCGACGACGGCGAGTATCCGGCCGACATCCAGGCTGCGGAAGCGAAGCTCGCCGAGCAGGAACGGGCGCGCATGGCGGCGTCGGTTGCGCACGCACCGGACGCCGGTATGCCGGCGCAAACCGGCGACTAGGTGTCGACATGATCGTGTGTCACGGCTGGCCGCCGTGTTCGCGGGACGGCAAATCGCACGCGCTTCGCGCCGCGCGACGTGCCCGAAGGGCGCCGGCTGAGACGCCGGTCGTGGCGCACCGCTTTGCGCGGCGTCGCGATCAACTCGTCAACCGGTTCCGACCGGCGGCGCGATCGATCACCACGGCATCATGCGCTGCACGACCTGGTCGCGCAGCACGAAGCGGTGCATCAGCGCGGCCGCCACGTGCACGCAGATGCCGGCGAACAGGACCCACGCGAGAATGCCGTGCACGTCGCCCATCGCGTGACCGAACCCCGAGCCGGCCGCCGACAGCGCCGGCAACGGAAGGATGCCGACGAGCGTCACGGCCCACGCGCGCGACGACGCGTTGATCCATCCGAGCAGCGGCACCGCGATCAGCAGCAGGTAGAGTGCGCCGTGCGTGATGCCGGACAGCGCGCGCATCGCGGGCGACAGCTCGCTGGCAGGCGGGCGATGCGTCGCACGCCACAGCACGCGGCATGCCATCGCCGCGAGCAGCGCCGTGCCGACGATCAGGTGCGCGGCGATCAGGCCGACCGGCTGCGTGTCGCGATGCACGTCGGGCATCGTCCAGCCGATCGCGTATTGCGCGACGACCAGCGCCACGATCAACCAGTGAAGAAAACGGGCAACGGCGTCGTAACGAGTGGGTGTGGACATGAAGGCTCCTGACGGGCATGGCGGGGCAGCGTGCGGCGGATTCTACGGCCGAATCCTTAACGAAACGTTAAGCACGCGGCGCCGGTCGGCCTGCATCCGCCGACGGCAGCGTGATCGCCACGCCGAGGCCGTGGCCGCCGATGCCGGATTCGAACCGGACGGTGCCGCCGAAGTATTGCGCGATGCGGATCACGATCGACAGTCCGAGCCCGCTGCCGGGCGACGGCGTGCCGCTGCCGCGATAGAACCGGTCGCCGAGCCGTTCGCGCTCGCCGGGCGCGACGCCCGGCCCGTCGTCGCGCACGACGATGCATTGCTGCGGGCCGTCGTCGTGTACGCCGAGTTCGATGCGTCCGCCAGGGCGGCCGTACTTGATCGCGTTGTCGACGAGATTGTCGAGCAGGATGCCGATCAGGATCGGATCGGCGTCGATCATCCGTGCAGACAGGTCGCCACACACGATGTCGATGGCCTTGTCCGCGGCTTTCGACAGATGGCGGTCGACAGCGGCATCGACGAGTTCGCGCACGACGAGGGCACGCGCCGGAATGCGTTCGTACTCGTCGAGCCGTGCGAGCAGCAGCAATTGTTCGGCGAGCCGCGCACTGCGGTCGACGCCCTGCACGACGCGCTGCATCGCCAGTTGCTTGCGCGCGGGATCGTCGGTCGCGATGGCCACCTGGGCCTGCACCTTGATCGCGGCGAGCGGCGTCTTCAGTTCGTGCGCGGCGTCGGACGTGAACGCGCGCTCCCGGACGATCGATTGCCGCAGCCTCGCGAGCAGGCGATCGATCGAGTCGACCAGCGTGCGGACTTCGTCCGGCACGGTCGCGATGCCGAGCGGTTCGAGCGATCGGGCATCGCGTGCGCCGATCAGCGTGGACAGCGTCTTCAGCGGGGCGAGACTGCGCTCGATCGTCACCCACAGCAGCAGCGCCAGCAGCGGCAGTGCGATGACGAGCGGCTGGACGATGCCGCGTGCGATGCCGGTGGCCAGATCGCTGCGCGTATTCGACATCTCCATCACGCGCACCCGGCGCCCCGACGCGGGCGCGCGCAGCGCGTGCGTGCGCCATCGCACGTCGCGAATGACGATCGTTTCCGGTTTGCCGGACGCGCCGGGCGCGTCCGGCAAACCGGTGGCGTCGGCCGGCAGGCTCGACGCGACGACGTTGCCCTGTGCGTCGCGCACCTCGAACAGCACGTCGCGCGGCACGCGATCGCCGTCGGCATCGGGGCCGGACTTCGCATCGCCGCGGGCCAGTTCGACGCGGGCGTCGGGCGGGAAGCGCGCGAGACGGCCGAGGTCGGCCGCCGACAGATCGACGAGCAGCGACGCGTATTCGGCGAGGCGCGCGTCTTGCCATTCGCCGATCTCGCGTGTCGCGTGCCGGAAGCTGCCGAACACGGCGACGAGCCAGACGACGGTCACGCAACCGATCGCCATCAGCGACACGCGGCGCCGTATCGAGCCGGCGATCATGGAAGTTCGACCACGTAGCCGATACCGCGGACGGTACGGATCAATTCCGAGCCGAGCTTCTTGCGCAGGTTCGACACATGGACCTCGATCGCATTGCTTTCGATGCCTTCCTGCCAGCCGTACAGGCCGTCCTCGAGACGCGCGCGCGACTGCGGGATGCCCGGGTGCGTGACGAGCTGAACGAGGATCGCCCACTCGCGCGACGTGAGCGCAATGCGCGCCGCATGGCGCGTCACGGTATGCGCGGTCAGGTCGATCGTGATGTCGCGCCATACGATCTCGTCGCCGGCACGGCCCTGCGAGCGCCGCACGAGCGCGCGGCAGCGGGCGAGCACTTCGGACAATTCGAACGGTTTCGCGAGATAGTCGTCCGCGCCGTCGTCGAGGCCGCGCACACGGTCCGCCACGGTGCCGCGTGCGGTCAGCACCAGCACGGGGACCGTATCGCCGGCCTCGCGCAGCGCGCGCAGCAGTTCCGTGCCCGATTTGCCGGGCAGCCCGAGATCGAGCACGACGAGTGCGAAGCGCGTCGTCGCGAGCGCTGCCGCGGCCGCATGACCGTCGCGCAACCAGTCGACGTGATAGCCGGCCTGGCTCAGGCTGGTCTCCAGGCCGCTGCCGATCAGGTCGTCGTCTTCAACAAGGAGGAGTCGCATGGTCGATTCGGGGTGCAGGCGTCTGCGATTGTACGAGCATGACTCTGCGGACCGTGAAACGGATTGTAATTGCGCTGCCGCAAATGTCGGCCGATTCTGAAGAACGCTTAAGGTTTGGCGCCGGCAATCCCGTTACCATCGGCGACGACATTTCCGGGGCGGCGTTCCGCTTCCCCCGATCCCGAATCGCTCGGGCGCGTCCGGCGCGAGCCGCCCGCACCCGGGCGCCAACCCGCGCCCCTTTCGACCGATATCCGTTCGATGCGCGTCGCCCGTACGGGAGGTTCGATCCTGATGGCATCCTCGACGATCGAGCGCTGGCGCGCCCACCTGCTGATCGCCGCACTCGCCGCCATGTTCATTCAATGCTTCGTGCTGGTTTCGTTGCTTGCATGGCGCGTACCCGAAGCATTTTTCACCACGATGACGTTCCGCGTCTGGACCGTCGTTGCCGTCGCCGCCGCGATCCTGTCGGCCCGTAAGCTTGCCGACGCGGCGTTCAAGGCTGCGCTGGCGTGCGGTTGCGTGCGTGTGACCGGAATCGATCGCCGCACGGTAGTCGTGTCATCCGATTGCGCGTACCGTCGGCTGGTCGTTCTTCATATCCGGCTCAACGGGAACCGGTACGGCGGCGTGCATGGGTGAGCCCGCGTGTGCGCCGCCGTTCGCTGCCATTGTGGTCGTACGGGTCATCACCGGGGGAAAGCATGGTTGTGTTGCATGTGCTGCGCGCGCTGGCCGGCGCGATGTCGATCGTCTGCGGGCTCGCCGTGGTGCTGGGCGTCGCGTACACGCTTACGGCGGGCGTGCTGGTCGGCCGGTTCTTTTCCCGGGCGATGGCGCCGCCGCGCACGTATCCGGGCGTCACCGTCGCGCAGCCGCTGCACGGCGACGAATGGGATCTCGTACAGCATCTCGAAAGCTACTTCGTGCAGGATTATCCGGGGCCGGTGCAGCACCTGTTCGGCGTGCACGATGCGGGCGACGCGGCACTCGCGGCGGTCGAGACGTTGCGCGCGCGGTATCCGGGCGCGAACGTCAAGGTCGTCGCCGATGCGCGGCTGTACGGGCCGAACCGCAAGATCGCCAATCTCGTGAACATGCTCGAACACGCGGAGCATTCGGTGCTCTGTCTCGCCGACAGCGACGTGGTGGTCGAGTGCGATTATCTGCGCGCCGTCGTCGGTGCGCTACAGCAGCCGGATGTCGGCATCGTGACGAGCGTGTATCGCGGCGTCGCAGCGCCGGGATTCTGGCCGGGGGTCGCCGCGGCGATGACGAACTACCATTTCCTGCCGGGCGTGATCACCGGGCTCTTCATCGGGCGCGCGCGGCCCTGCTTCGGCCAGACGATCGCCATCACGCGCGCGACGCTCGAACGCATCGGCGGGCTGACGCGCTTTGCCCATCATCTGGCGGAAGATCACGCACTCGGCGAAGCCGTGCGGCAAGCGGGCGCGCAGGTCGTCATTCCGCCGTTCGTCGTCGGGCATGCGTGTGTCGAAGAGACGTTCGCGCGGTTGTACGCACACGAATTGCGTTGGAGCTGCACGATCCGCGCGGCGGACCGGCTCGGTCATCTCGGATCGGTACTGATGCATCCGGTGCCGCTGGCGCTGCTGGCGGTGCTGTGCTCCGGCGGCACGGCCGCCGCGTGTGCGCTCGCGGTTGCGGCGCTGGCGTCGCGCGCCTGGTTGATGCTGAGAACGAGCCGCGCGACCGGCGCCGGCCTGCGCCGCGCATTCTGGCTGCCGTTCGTCGATCTCCTGCAGTTCGTGATCTTCGTATCGAGCTTCTTCTCGTCGCACGTCGTATGGCGCGGCACGCGCTTTCGCGTCGACCGGCAAGGCCTGCTGTCTCCGGCGGGTGAGTCATGACGACGGAGCCGAACCTCGACGCCGCGGCGGCCGGCCGGGTCGCCCTGCGCGGCGACGCGCGGCTTCGCCATGCGGGGCGCGCGATCGCACTCGGCGGGCTGGCGCTCGCGGTGTGGCTCGTCTGGCGCGAGCATCCGCAAGACATCCTGCATCGGCTGCGGACCGCCGGCGCCGGGCTGCTGGTCGCCGCGCTCGCGCACATCCTGCCGATGCTCGCGAACGCGTGGGACTGGCGGATGCTGATCCGCGGTCCGCGCCGGCCGTCGTTGCCGACGATGCTGAAACTCGTGTGGATCCGCGAATCGATCAACGGGTTGCTGCCGGTCGCGCGCATCGGCGGCGAGATCGTGTCGTTCGGATTGCTGCGGCAGGCGGGCGTGCGTCCGGCGACCGCCGTGGCCAGCCTCGTCGCCGACATGCAGCTCACGCTGATCAGCCAGCTGATCTTCGCGCTGGTCGCGATCGGCTATGTGCTCGAACGCGTGTCGTCCGATGCGGCGCGGGTGGCGGCCAACCTCGCGATCGGCATGGCCGCGCTGGTGCCGGTGCTGCTGCTGTTCGCGCTGGTGCAGCACGCGCGGCCGTTCGAACGCGCGATGCGCGTGCTCAACCGCGTCACGAGCGGCAAGGTGGTGGCGCTGGTCGGCGAATCGGCACGCACCGACCAGTCGATCCGGATGATCTGGAGAAAGACGGGCGTGGTCGTCCGCTATCTCGGGATCTGGCAGACGCTGCAGTTCGCGGGCTATGCGCTGGAAATCTGGCTGGCGCTGGTCTTCCTCGGCGCCGATCCGAGCTTTGCGCAGGCACTGGCGATCGAGGCGCTGATCCAGCTCGTGAGCAGCATCGCGTTCCTGATGCCGGGCGGCCTGGGGGTGCAGGAGGGCGGGTTCGTGCTGATCGGCGGGCTGCTCGGGTTCGACGCGCCGACCTGTCTCGCGTTGGCCGGCGCGCGCCGCGTGCGCGACCTGCTGTTCTATCTGCCGGGGCTGATCGCATGGCAGTGGGCGGCGGGTTCGGCGGCCCGGCCGGGTGGACCGACACGTGCGCCGTTGCCCGCCGGGGACGCCGCCGGGCCGCAGTGACGCGGCCCGACGCGACGCAGCCGGATTCAGCGCCGCTCGTCGGCGAGATGGCTGCGGATCACGTCCGCGAACGACGTGTCGCCTTTCAGCCCGAGCGCTTCCGCACGCGACGTATCCCAGCGGCCCGGCCAACTGCCGACGATCTTCTCGACGCGTTCGTCGGGCACATGGCGGATCAGCTTGACGACCGCGTCGCCCGCGACTTCGCGCAGCGCCGCGATCATCTCGTCGACCGACACCGACAGCCCCGGCAGATTGATCACGCGCTTGTTGCCGAGCTTCGCGGCATCGATCTCGCAACCGGCGACGAGCGCGTCGATCGCGCCGCGCGGCGACAGCAGCCACAGCCGTGTCGAGCCGGGCACCGGGCATACGCTTTCCTCGCCGTTCAGCGGCTCGCGGATGATGCCGCTCGCGAACGACGACGCGGCCGCGTTCGGGCGGCCGGGCCGCACGCTGATGGTCGGCAGCCGCAGCACGCGGCCGTCGACGAAGCCGCGGCGCGCGTAGTCGCACAGCAGCAGTTCGGCGATCGCCTTCTCGGCGCCGTATGACGATTGCGGGTTCAGCGCGGTGTCGTCCTGCACGACGTCGGGCAGCGCGCCGCCGTACACCGCGACGGAGCTCGTGAACACCACCCGCGGCCGGTGGCCGCGCGCGCGACACACCTCGAGCAGCGTGCGCGATGCGTCGAGGTTGATCCGCATGCCGAGATCGAAATCGGCTTCGGCTTGCCCGCTGACGATCGCCGCGAGGTGGAAGATCGCGCCCGTGCGCGTGTCGATCGCGCGTTCGAGCACCGCGCGATCGGCGATGTCGCCGACGATCCACGTCACGCGCGCATCGCCGAAATCGCTGCCCTGGACGACGTCGAGCAGCACCAGCTCGTCGATTGTCTCGACACGGCCGTCAGGGCCGGTCAGTTCGCCGCGCTCGAGCAGCTTGCGCGCGAGACGCTGGCCGAGAAAGCCGGCGCCGCCGGTGATCAGTACTTTCATGTTCTTCATCCTTTCGGGGAATACGGGAGTCACAGGTACGGCCGGAGCCAGCCGAGGCCTTCGGACGTGCCGGCCTTCGGCCGATATTCGCAGCCGATCCAGCCGTCGTAGCCGAGCGCGTCGATCAGCGCGAACAGGTACGGGTAGTTGAGTTCGCCGACGTCCGGCTCGTGGCGTTCCGGCACGCCCGCGATCTGGATATGGCCGATGCCCGCGAAATCGCGCTCGAGTTTCATCGCGAGATCGCCTTCGACGATCTGGCAGTGATAGCAGTCGAACTGCACCTTCAGGTTCGGCGCGCCGACTTCCGCGCAGATCGCCTGCGCGTCGTCCTGGCGATTCAGGAAATAGCCGGGCATGTCGCGCGGGTTGATCGGCTCGATCAGGATCGTGATGCCGTGCGCGGCGCCCGCTTGCGCCGCATGCCGCAGGTTCGACAGATAGGTGTCGCGATGGCGCGCGCGATCGGCGCCCGGCGGCACCATGCCGGCCATCACGTGCAGCTTCTTGTTGCCGATCGTGCGTGCATAGTCGAGCGCCTGGTCGATGCCGCGGCGGAAGTCGTCCTCGCGGCCCGGCAGCGACGCGATGCCGCGTTCGCCCGCGGCCCAGTCGCCCGGCGGCGCGTTGAACAGCGCCTGTTCGAGGCCGTGCGCGTCGAGGCGCGCGCGGATGTCCTCGGCGGCGAAGTCGTACGGGAACAGGTACTCGACGGCCTTGAAGCCGTCGTGGGCGGCAGCGGCGAAGCGTTCGAGAAACGCATGCTCGGTGTACATCATCGAGAGGTTGGCGGCGAAGCGTGGCATGACGGCGGGTCCTGTGAATGAATGGGGCGGGGCGCCGTGCGCCCCGCGTCGAATGACGAATCGGCCGACGACGGATCAGCGGTTCACGAGTTTCGCGGGCGTGAGCCACACGGCGATCGCGCCGATCACGAGCATCGCGGCCAGCACGTACATGCCGGACGACGTGCTGTGCGTGACGTCCTTCAGGTAGCCGATCACGTACGGGCTCGCGAAACCGGCGAGGTTGCCGACCGAGTTGATGATCGCGATCCCGGCCGCGGCCGCGGAGCCTGCGAGGAACGCGGTCGGCAGCGACCAGAACAGCGGGGCGCAGGTCAGCACGCCGCCTGCCGCGAGCGACAGGAACACGATCGACACGGCCGTATTGTGCGAGTACGACGCGGCGACCGCAAACCCGAGCGCGCCCATCAGCGCCGGCACGATCAGGTGCCAGCGGCGTTCGCGGCGCTTGTCCGCGCTGTGGCCGAACAGGTTCATCACGACGATCGCGACGACGAACGGAATCGCCGACAGCAGGCCGATCTGCAGCGTATCGGTGATACCGGTCGATTTCACGAGCGTCGGCATCCAGAAGGTGAGCCCGTACTGGCCGGTGACGAACGCGAAGTAGATCAGCGACATCCACCACATGCGCGGGTCCGAGAACACGGCCTTCAGCGAATGGCCGTGCTTCTGCCGTTCCTGCGGCTGCGCGGCGATTTCGTCTTCGAGCAGCTGCTTCTCGCGCTCGTCGAGCCACTTCGCGCCGCGGATGCCGTTGTCGAGATACAGGATCGTCGCGATGCCGACGAGCACGGCCGGCACGGCTTCGATCATGAACATCCATTGCCAGCCGTGGAAGCCCGAGCCGCCGTGGAAGCGCTCCATGATCCAGCCCGACAGCGGGTTGCCGAAAATGCCCGACACCGGAATCGCCGACATGAACACCGCGATGATCTTCGCGCGGCGATGGGACGGGAACCAGTACGTGAGGTACAGGATCACGCCCGGATAGAAGCCGGCTTCCGCGAGGCCGAGCAGGAAGCGCAGCACGTAGAACTGCGTCGGCGTCTTCACGAACGCGAACAGCGCGGACAGCACGCCCCACGTGATCATGATCCGCGCGATCCAGATGCGCGCGCCGAGGCGGTGCATCAGCAGGTTGCTCGGCAGTTCGAACAGAAAGTAGCCGAGGAAGAAAATCCCCGCGCCGAGCCCGAACACGGTTTCGCTGAACGCGAGATCCTGCGACATCTGCAGCTTGGCAAAGCCGACGTTCACGCGGTCGAGATACGCGACCACGTAGCAGAGCATCAGGAACGGCACGATGCGCCAGAACACTTTCCTGTAGGTGCGGTCCAGTTCGCCCGACTGGGCGGCGGCGGGCGAGCGGCTTGCGGCCGCGTCGAGAGCAGTCATCGTCGTGTCTCCAAGGACGTCGTGTGCCGGCGGCGCGTAGGCTGCCGGTTCGTATGTGTGTGCTGACGGAAGGGCCCGCGCACACTGCGGGCAGGTGAATCGGTATCGGGTGCGCGGCGCGTCACCAGCGCGCGTCGAAGGTGCGGCGCAATTCGTCGAGCGCGGCGTCGGACAGCGGTTCCGGCTTCGGCTGCGTCATCAGCCACAGCCGCGCCGTTTCCTCGAGCTCCTCGAGCGCATACGACGCATGCGACACCGACGGCCCCCACATCACGGGGCCGAGGCGATCGAGCAGCACGCCGCGCACCTGGTCGGCCAGCGCCGCGACTTCGGCCGCGACGGCGGGGTCGCCGGGGCGGCGGTAACGGATCAGCGGGATGTGGCCGACCTTCATCACGTAGTACGGCGTGATCGGCGGCAGCACGTCGGTGTCGCGCCACACGCCCGCGAGCGTCAACGCGACGAGATGCGTCGAATGCGTGTGGACGACGCCATGCGCGTCCGCGTTGCGCGCGTAGATGCCGCGATGCAGCGCGAGCGTCTTCGACGGCTTGCCGCCCGATACGGGCTGGCCGTCGGCGCCGACCTTCGCGATGTCGTTCGGGTCGAGCCGGCCGAGGCAGGCGTCGGTCGGCGTGATCAGCCAGCCGTCCGCGAGACGCGAACTGATGTTGCCGGCGCTGCCGACCGCATGGCCGCGCGCATACAGGCTCGCGCCGACCACGCAGATCTCTTCGCGCAGTTTCGCTTCGTCGCTCATCGTGCGGCTCCGTCCAGCGCGCGCAGCGCCTTGTCGAAAAAGTCCGTCGTGCCGAAGTTGCCGGATTTCAGCGCGAGGCCGAGCGGCTGCGCGTCGATGGTGGCCGTGGCCGGCACGCCCGGGTCGATTTGCGCGCCGATCTGCAGCGACTTCACGTCGAGCGCCTGCACGACCGCGCCGGACGTCTCGCCGCCGGCGACGACGAACTTGCGCACGCCGAGTTCGCGCAGCCCGCGGGCAATCGCCGCGAGCGTGCTTTCGACGAGATGGCCGGCCGCGTCGACGCCGAGCGCTTGCTGCACGGCTTTTACTTCGTCGGGCGTGGCCGTTGCATAAATCAGCACGGGGTGCGGCAGGTGCGAGTGCGCAAACGCGAGCGCCTGCTCGACGACCGGCTCGCCGCGCGAGGCCGCGAGCGGATCGATGCGGAAGGCCGGTCGCGTCGCGCGCCACGCGGCGACCTGTGCGTGGGTCGCCTTCGACGCGCTGCCGGCGAGCACGGCCGACAGGCCGTCGATGCGCGGCAGCGACGCCGCGTTGTCGCGCTCGGGCAGTTGCTCCGCGCGGCGGAAATTCGCGGGCAGGCCGAGCGCGATGCCCGAGCCGCCGGTGACGAGCGGCAGGCCCGCGCACGCTTCGCCGAGGACGTAGAGGTCGCGGTCCGACAGCGCGTCGGCGATCGCGAAACGCACCCCTTCCGCGCGCAGCTGGTCGATCCGCGCGCGCACGGCGGCCGCGCCGAGCGCGATCGTGTCGTAGCGGATCAGGCCGACCGGCGACTTCGTCTGCTGCTGCAGCACGCGTACGAGGTTCGCATCCTTCATCGGCGTGAGCGGATGATGCTCCATCCCCGATTCGTTCAGCAGCACGTCGCCGACGAACAGGTGGCCGCGATAGATCGTGCGGCCGTTCTCGGGGAACGCCGGGCACGCGATCGTGAAGTCGCCGCCGGCCGCATCGAGCAGCGCGTCGGCCACCGGCCCGATGTTGCCCGCGGCGGTCGAATCGAACGTCGAGCAGTATTTGAAGAAGAACTGGCGGCACCCTTGCGCGCGCAACCATTCGTACGCGGCGAGGGATTGCGCGACGGCGTCGGCGGCGGGAATCGTGCGCGACTTCAGCGCGACGACGATCGCGTCGGCGTCGACGATCGTGTCGGCGGCCGCGCCGTCGGCGGGCACGCCGATCGTCTGTACGGTGCGCATGCCGCTCTTGACGAGCATGTTCGCGAGATCGGTCGCGCCGGTGAAATCGTCGGCGATGCAGCCGAGCAGGGGACGGGAAGCGGAAGCGGTCATGGCAGGAACGTCGGTCGAATCAGCGGGCGGGCGGCAGCGTGATGCCGGGGAAAGTCTTGATCACGGCGGAATCGTCCTCGCCGCCGTGGCCGGCGCTCGACGCGCTCATGAACATCTGGTGCGCGGTGGCCGACAGCGGCAGCGGGAATTTGCTGCGGCGCGCGGTATCGAGCACGAGGCCGAGATCCTTCACGAAGATGTCGACGGCCGACAGCGGCGTGTAGTCGCCGTTCAGGATGTGCGGCACGCGGTTCTCGAACATCCACGAATTGCCGGCGCTGTGCGTGATCACGTCGTACAGCGCGTCGGCATCGACGCCTTCGCGCAGGCCGAGCGCCATCGCTTCGGCCGCCGCCGCGATATGCACGCCAGCCAGCAATTGATTGATGATCTTCACTTTCGAGCCGATGCCGTGCGCGTCGCCGAGGCGGTATACCTTGCCGGCGATCGCCGCGAGCACGTCCTCGCAGCCCGCATACGCGGCGGCCGGGCCGGACGTCATCATCGTCATCTCGCCGGCGGCCGCGCGCGCGGCGCCGCCCGACACCGGCGCGTCGAGCATCTGCAGGCCGGCCGCCTCGATGCGCGCGCCGAGCGCGACCGCGAATTCGGGCGCGACGGTCGCGCTCGCGATCACGACGCCGCCGGGCTTCATCGCCGCGACCGCACCGTGTTCGCCGAACAGCACCGTTTCCGTCTGCGCGGCATTGACGACGAGCGTGACGACGACGTCGCACTGCGCACCGAGTTCGGCCGGCGTCGCGCACGCGATGCCGCCTTCGGCGGCGAATGCCTGCAGCACGGTGTCGCGCACGTCGCATGCATGGACGCGCAGGCCGGCGCGCAGCAGCGAGCGTGCGACGCCGAGGCCCATCGCGCCGAGGCCGATGACTCCAACATTTCTTGACATGGTCAACCTTGATCGATTCGGGAGAGGTTCCGGACAGCGGCGGCGGGCGCCGCCGGTTTCAGCAGATGCCGGCTTCCGCGAGGCGGCGGGCGGCGTTGTACATGTGCGTGCGCGCCGCGTTGCGGGCGGCCATCGGGTCGCGCGCGCGGATCGCGTCGGCGATCGCCGCGTGCTCGTCGCGCACCTGCCGCGAGAAATCGTCGCGCGTCGCTTCGTTGCCTCGCGTGACCTTCACGCCGGCTTCGAGGTACTGGTTCAGGAATTGCAGCGTCTTCAGGAAATACGGGTTGCCGGTGACGGCCGCGATCGTGCGGTGGAACGCGACGTCTTCCGCGACGCCGTCGCGCCCTTCGGCCACCGCTGCGTCAATCTTGCGCAGCGCGTCGTCGATGTCGGCCATGTCGTCGTCGGTGTGGTGCAGCGCGGCTTCGGCCGCGACTTCGGCCTCGATCGCGCGGCGCACCGCGAGCAGGTGCGGCAGCGAGCTCGCCTCGACGGCTTCCGCGTAGTCGATGCGCAGCGGCCGGATCGCGCCGTGCTGGTTCACGAACACGCCGCTGCCCTGGCGCGGCTCGACCACGCCTTCGTTCTTCAGCCGCGAGATCGCCTCGCGGATCACGGTGCGGCTCACGCCGAATTCCTGCGCGAGCACGGCTTCGGTCGGCAGCTTGCCGGTGGCCGAGAAACTGCCCACTTCGATCTGCTTGAGCAGTTGCTGCGCGACATGGTCGCTCATCGCGCGGGCCGGAATTTTCTCGAACATGATGCTCAGGTTTGTAAGGTGATGTGGTCATCATACAAATTTGAGTGCGCATCAGCATCCGGGATAACCCTCGCTTTACAGCGGACAACGTCGGCTAAATTGACTGAAACCGGTTCCAAAAACGCGGAAAGCGATGCGAACGCGTCGGTTCTGCAATCAGTCGCTCAAGGAAGGGGGCCGGCGCCCCGGAGTCGTCAGTCCGCGATGTCCTCGACGGCGTCGACCGACGCATCGGGCGTCGCATCGACTTCGGCCACGTCGCCGCCGCGCTCGCGATAGGTCGCCGGCGGCACGCCGAACTGCTTGCGGAATTCGCGCCCGAGGTGCGACGCATCGGCGAATCCGCAACTCGACGCGATATCGGCGACCGTGCGGTCCGAGCTCGTCAGCAGCCACGCGGCCGTGCGCAGTCGCACCTGTTTCGCGAAGGCCTGCGGACTCTTGCCGGTCTCGGCCTTGAAGAGCCGCTCGAGCTGCCGCGTCGACAGGTCGAGCTTGCACGCCAGTTCCTCGAGCGGCAGCGCGCGCCCCACGTGCTGTTCCATCAGAAGAATCGCGCGCTTGACCTTCGGATGCGTCGCCGGTTCGAGGCCCGGCGGATGCGGCTGCGGCGCGTTGCCTTTCTGCATCTCGCCGACGAGCAGGATGCGCAGCGCCTTCTGCACGGTCGCGTGATCGAAATGGCGCAGCAGGATCGCGGCGGCGACGTCGATCGACGCGCGGCCGCCCGAGCACGTGATCCGGCGCCGGTCGATCACGAACAGCCGGTCGGCGATCAGCAGGTCGGGATCGGCGGACGGAAAGCGCTCGATGAAATCCCAGTAATGGAACCAGCTCACGCAGGTGCGATAGCCGTCGAGCACGCCGGCGCGCATCAGCGTGAACACGCCGGTGCAGATGCCGACGACCGTCGCGCCGCCCGTCGCCGCGCGGCGGATGAAGTCGAGCGTTTCGGGGCCGGCCTGCGGCCCCGAATGCAGCAGCCCGCCGACCACCACCACGTAGTCGAACGGCTCGGCCGCGTCGAACGTCTCCCACGGCGTGATCTGGATCCCGCAGCTCGCGCGCACCGGCGCGAGCGTCTCGCCGATCACGCTCCATGCGCAGCGCACGGGCTTGCTGTAGTCGCCGTCGTCGGCCGACAGCCGCAGCATGTCGACGAAGCCCGAGAAGGCCGTCAGCGTGAAGTTCGGCAGCAGCACGATGCCGAAGCGGAGGCGCCGCGGCGCGGGTTCTGCGAGGGGGGAAGCGGGTACGTCGGGGATCATCGCGGCCAATCTCGTCACGCCGGGAAGGCGGTCTCACTCGTTTCACTCTGTTTGCGGGCTACGGCTACCGGAGGGCGGCACGGATGCAGCCAGCGTCGCCGATCGGCCGCGGCCGGACTTGTGGTTTTTCGTCGCGAACCATCGCCAAAACGCACTTTCCGGGCGGCCGGCGCGGCGCTTGGCGGCGCTATCCCACGCCGATGCCGTTTTTGTTCTATCGGCCGATTTTACGCCCTGATGTACTGAGGCCCAACGACATTTCACGCATGCAACCCAAAGGAAGCCAGATGAACGTCAGCGTGTTCGACCTGTTCAAGATCGGCATCGGCCCGTCCAGTTCGCATACGGTCGGACCGATGATCGCCGCGTGCCGCTTCGCGTCGCACGTCGAGGACGCGAACCTGCTCGGCTTCGTGCGCCGCGTGCGGGTCGAGCTGTACGGCTCGCTCGGCGCGACCGGCAAGGGCCACGGCACCGACAAGGCCGTGCTGCTCGGCCTCGAGGGCCACCTGCCCGACACGATCGATCCCGACCTGATCGAGCCGCGGCTCGCCGCGATCCGCGCGGAGAAGTCGCTGACGCTGCTCGGCAAGCAGACGGTCCGCTTCGACGAGAAGGAACACATCGGCTTCTATCGCAAGCTGATGAGCGGCACCGGCATCGTGCACCCGAACGGGATGCGCTTCCAGGCATTCGACGAACACGGCCAATTGCTCGTCGAGAAGGAGTATTACTCGGTCGGCGGCGGCTTCGTCGTGAATCGCGACGGCGATCGCGTGAACGGCGTGCGCGCGGCGGTCGACGTGCCGTATCCGTTCCGCACCGGCGACGACCTGATGCGCCAGTGCCGCGAACACGGGCTGTCGATCGCCGAGCTGATGCTGCGCAACGAATCCGCGCTGCGTCCGGCCGACGAGGTGCGCGCCGGGCTGATGGCGATCTGGCGCACGATGGCCGCGTGCGTCGAGCGCGGCTGCAAGGTCGAGGGCGACCTGCCGGGCCCGATGCGCGTGAAGCGCCGCGCGGCCGAACTGAACGCCCGCCTGCGCGCGCGTTCGGAAGAGTCGCTGCGCGACCCGCTGTCGATGCTCGACTGGGTCAACCTGTATGCGATGGCCGTGAACGAAGAGAACGCGGCCGGCGGCCGGGTCGTCACCGCGCCGACCAACGGCGCGGCCGGCGTGATCCCCGCGGTGCTGCACTACTACGTGAAGTTCGTGCCGGGCTCGAACGAAGCCGGCATCGTCGAATTCCTGCTGACGGCCGCGGCGATCGGGATCATCTACAAGGAAACCGCGTCGATCTCCGGCGCGGAAGTCGGTTGCCAGGGCGAAGTGGGCGTCGCGTGCTCGATGGCCGCCGCCGCGCTCGCCGCCGTGATGGGCGGCACGCCCGACCAGGTCGAGAACGCGGCCGAGATCGGCATGGAGCACAACCTCGGGATGACCTGCGATCCGGTGGGCGGGCTCGTGCAGATCCCGTGCATCGAGCGCAACGCGATGGGCGCGATCAAGGCGCTGAACGCGTCGCGCATGGCGCTCAAGGGCAACGGCCAGCACTACGTATCGCTCGATTCCGTGATCAAGACGATGCGCGAAACCGGCGCCGACATGAAGACGAAATACAAGGAAACGTCGCGCGGCGGCCTCGCCGTGAACGTCATCGAATGCTAACGAAGGATCCAAACATGAGCCGCTACTCGATATTCAGCCTGTTCCGCAACGGCCTCTCGTATCACGAGAACTGGGAGAAGCAGTGGAAGAGCCCGGAGCCGAAGAAGGAATACGACGTCGTGATCGTCGGCGGCGGCGGCCACGGCCTCGCGACCGCGTACTACCTCGCGAAGGAGCACGGGATCACGAACGTCGCGATCCTGGAGAAGGGCTGGATCGGCGGCGGCAACACCGCGCGCAACACGACGATCGTGCGCTCGAACTACCTGTGGGACGAATCGGCCGCACTGTACGAGAAGGCGATGAAGCTGTGGGAAGGCCTGTCGCAGGATCTCAACTACAACGTGATGTTCAGCCAGCGCGGCGTGATGAACCTCGCGCATACGCTGCAGGACGTGCGCGACACCGAGCGCCGCGTGAACGCGAACCGGCTGAACGGCGTCGACGCCGAATTCCTGACGCCCGCGCAGATCAAGGAAATCGAGCCGACGATCAACCTGAACAGCCGCTACCCGGTGCTCGGCGCATCGATCCAGCGCCGCGCGGGCGTCGCGCGTCACGACGCGGTGGCCTGGGGCTTCGCACGCGGCGCGGACCGCGCCGGCGTCGACATCATCCAGAACTGCCAGGTGACGGGCATTCGCCGCGAAGGCGGCGCGGTGGTCGGCGTCGACACGGTGAAGGGGTTCATCAAGGCGAAGAAGGTCGCGGTGGTGGCCGCCGGCAACACGACGACGCTCGCCGACATGGCCGGCATCCGCCTGCCGATCGAAAGCCACCCGCTGCAGGCGCTGGTGTCCGAGCCGATCAAGCCGGTGGTGAACTCGGTGATCATGTCCAACGCGGTGCACGCGTACATCAGCCAGTCCGACAAGGGCGACCTCGTGATCGGCGCCGGTATCGACCAGTACACGGGCTTCGGCCAGCGCGGCAGCTTCCACATCATCGAAAGCACGCTGCAGGCGATCATCGAGATGTTCCCGGTGTTCTCGCGCGTGCGGATGAACCGCCAGTGGGGCGGCATCGTCGACGTGTCGCCGGACGCGTGCCCGATCATCACCAAGACCGACGTGAAGGGCCTGTATTTCAACTGCGGCTGGGGCACCGGCGGCTTCAAGGCGACGCCCGGTTCGGGCTGGGTGTTCGCGCACACGATCGCCCGCGACGAACCGCATCCGCTGAACGCTCCGTTCGCGCTCGACCGCTTCTACACGGGCCACCTGATCGACGAGCACGGCGCCGCCGCCGTCGCGCACTAACCCCCGCACTGAAGGAGAAACAAACATGTTGCTGATCGAATGTCCGTGGTGCGGGCCGCGCGCCGAATCCGAATTCACGTGCGGCGGCGAAGCCGATATCGTGCGCCCGGTGGCGAACGAGACCATGACCGACCGCGAATGGGGCGAATACGTGTTCATGCGCGAGAACAAGCGCGGGCTGCACAAGGAGCAGTGGCTGCATACGCAAGGCTGCCGCCGCTGGTTCAAGGTGACGCGCGACACGGTCACCTACGATATCAAGGGCTACGAAAAGTTCGGCGGGGCTGCCAACGGTGCAGCTGCCGGCAACGCACACGAAGAGGGCACGAGCAAATGAGCCAGAAAGACCGCCTCGGCACCGGTGGCCGGATCAATCGCGCGATTCCGTTGACGTTCACGTTCAACGGCCGCACGTACCAGGGCTTCCAGGGCGACACGCTCGCGTCCGCGCTGCTCGCGAACGGCGTGCATTTCGTCGCGCGCAGTTTCAAGTATCACCGTCCGCGCGGGATCGTGACGGCGGACGTGGCGGAACCGAATGCCGTCGTGCAGCTCGAAACCGGCCCGTACACCGTGCCGAACGCACGCGCGACCGAGATCGAGCTGTACCAGGGGCTCGTCGCGACGAGCGTGAACGCCGAGCCGACGCTCGAGAACGACAAGTACGCGATCAACCAGAAGTTCTCGCGCTTCATGCCGGCCGGGTTCTACTACAAGACGTTCATGTGGCCGCGCAACATGTGGCCGAAGTACGAAGAGAAGATCCGCGAAGCGGCCGGTCTCGGCAAGGCGCCCGAGGTGCTCGACGCCGATCGCTACGACAAGTGCTACGCGCACTGCGACGTGCTCGTGGTCGGCGGTGGCCCGTCGGGCCTCGCCGCCGCGCATGCGGCCGCCACGGCCGGCGCGCGCGTGATCCTCGTCGACGACCAGCGCGAACTCGGCGGCAGCCTGCTGTCGTGCCGTGCGGAGATCGACGCGAAACCCGCGCTGCAATGGGTCGAGAAGATCGAGGCCGAGCTGCGCAAGCTGCCCGACGTGACGATCCTGTCGCGCAGCACCGCGTTCGGCTATCAGGACCACAACCTCGTGACGGTCACGCAGCGCCTGACCGATCACCTGCCGGTGTCGATGCGCAAGGGCACGCGCGAGCTGCTGTGGAAGGTCCGCGCGAAGCGCGTGATCCTCGCGACCGGCGCGCACGAGCGGCCGATCGTGTTCGGCAACAACGACCTGCCGGGCGTGATGCTGGCGGGCGCGGTGTCCACCTACGTGCATCGCTTCGGCGTGCTGCCGGGCCGTAACGTGGTCGTGTTCACGAACAACGACCGTGCATACCAGAGCGCGCTCGACCTGAAGGCGTGCGGGGCGAAGGTGACGGTCGTCGATTCGCGCGCGTCGTCGAACGGCGCGCTGCCGGCCGCGGCCAAGCGGCAGGGCGTGACGGTGATGAGCGGCGCGGTCGTCACGGCCGCATCGGGCAAGTGGCGCGTATCGTCGGTCGACGTCGCGTCCTACTCGAACGGCCAGACCGGCGGCAAGCTGCAGACGCTGCCGTGCGACCTCGTCGCGATGTCGGGCGGCTTCAGCCCGGTGCTGCACCTGTTCGCGCAATCGGGCGGCAAGGCGTGCTGGAACGACGAGAAGGCGTGCTTCCTGCCGGGCAAGCCCGTGCAGGCGGAAGCGAGCATCGGGGCGGCGGCCGGCGAATTCGGGCTGGCCCGTGCGCTGCGGCTCGCGGTCGATGCGGGCGTGGAAGCGGCGAAGGCCGCCGGCTTCACCGCCGCGCAGCGCCCGGCCGTGCCGCAGGTCGCCGAAGCCGTCGAAGGCGCGCTGCAGCCGTTGTGGCTCGTCGGCAGTCGCGAGGCGGCCGCGCGCGGCCCGAAGCAGTTCGTCGACTTCCAGAACGACGTGGCGGCCGCCGACATCCTGCTCGCCGCGCGCGAAGGCTTCGAGTCGGTCGAGCACGTGAAGCGCTATACGGCGATGGGCTTCGGCACCGACCAGGGCAAGCTCGGCAACATCAACGGGATGGCGATCCTCGCGGGCGCGCTCGGCAAGACGATTCCGGAAACGGGCACGACGACGTTCCGCCCGAACTACACGCCCGTGTCGTTCGGCACGTTCGCGGGCCGCGAGACGGGCGATTTCCTCGACCCGATCCGCAAGACGGCCGTGCACGAATGGCACGTCGAGCACGGTGCGATGTTCGAGGACGTCGGCAACTGGAAGCGGCCGTGGTATTTCCCGAAGAACGGCGAGGACCTGCATGCGGCCGTGAAGCGCGAATGCCTCGCGGTGCGTAACGGCGTCGGCATTCTCGACGCGTCGACGCTCGGCAAGATCGACATCCAGGGGCCGGACGCGGTGAAGCTGCTGAACTGGATGTACACGAACCCGTGGAACAAGCTCGAAATCGGCAAATGCCGCTATGGGTTGATGCTCGACGAAAACGGGATGGTGTTCGACGACGGCGTGACCGTGCGCCTCGCCGACCAGCATTTCATGATGACGACCACCACCGGCGGCGCGGCGCGCGTGCTGACGTGGCTCGAGCGCTGGCTGCAGACCGAATGGCCGGACATGAAGGTGCGGCTCGCGTCCGTCACCGATCACTGGGCGACGTTCGCGGTGGTCGGCCCGAAGAGCCGCAAGGTCGTGCAGAAGGTGTGCCAGGACATCGACTTCGGCAACGAAGCGTTCCCGTTCATGAGCTACCGCAACGGCACCGTCGCCGGCGCGAAGGCGCGCGTGATGCGGATCAGCTTCTCGGGCGAGCTGGCCTACGAAGTGAACGTGCCGGCGAATGCGGGCCGCGCGGTGTGGGAAGCGCTGATGGCGGCGGGCGCCGAGTTCGACATCACGCCGTACGGCACCGAGACGATGCACGTGCTGCGCGCGGAGAAGGGCTACATCATCGTCGGCCAGGATACCGACGGCTCGATCACGCCGTACGACCTCGGGATGGGCGGGCTCGTCGCGAAGTCGAAGGACTTTCTCGGCAAGCGTTCGCTGTCGCGCTCGGATACCGCGAAGGAAGGCCGCAAGCAGTTCGTCGGCCTGCTGACCGAGGACGAACAGTTCGTGCTGCCGGAAGGCGCGCAGATCATCGCGAAGGACACGCAGGTGTCGGCGGTCGATCCGACGCCGATGATCGGCCACGTGACGTCGAGCTACTACAGCCCGATCCTGAAGCGCTCGATCGCGCTCGCGGTGGTGAAGGGTGGCCTGAACAAGATGGGCGAGAGCGTCGTGATTCCGCTGGCCAACGGCAAGCGCATCACCGCGAAGATCTCGAGCCCGGTTTTCTACGATACCGAAGGGGTGCGTCAGCATGTGGAATGAAACGAGAAACCAGACGCAGGTGGCGGGTGCGGGCGGCGTGACGCTCGAGTCGCCGTTCGTCGGCGCGGCCGACGTGCTGAAGGCGCACCAGGCGCGCGCATCGAAGAAGTTCGCGCTGCGCGAGCGGCCGTTCCTCGATCTCGTCAACGTGCGCGGCGAGTTGAGCGACCCGGCATTCGTCGCCGCGTTCGAGCGTGTGGTCGGCTGCCGGCCGCCGGCGGAGCCGAACACGGTGGCACGCGGCGCCGAGTACGACGTGCTGTGGCTCGGCCCCGACGAATGGCTCGTGCGGTCGAACGGGCCGGTTCAGGCCGGCGTGCTCGAAGCGAAGCTGGCGGAGGCCGTGCAGGGCGCGTATGCGGCGGCCGTCGACGTCGGCAGCGGCTACACGGTGGTCGAGGTCAGCGGCGAACGCGTGCGCGACGTGATCGCGCGCGGCTGCCCGCTCGATCTGCATCCGCGCGTGTTCAAGCCGGGCCAGTGTGCGCAGTCGCACTACTTCAAGTCGCCGATCACGCTGATCCCGACCGGCGACGCGTCGTTCGAGATCGTCGTGCGTCGCAGCTTCGCCGACTATTTCGTGCGCATCATGCTCGACGCCGCGGCGCCGCTCGCATCATGAAGCCGTTCGACGAACCGTTCGTGGCGATCGACGCGCCGCGCCTGCGCGGGCGCGGCTGGAGCGTGTTCGTCGACGAACTGAAGGTGCCCGCGCGAATCGGCATCCACGCGCACGAGCATGAAGCGCCGCAGCCGATCGTGATCGATGCGCGGCTCGGGTATCGCTGCGAGCCGAGCGAGCAGGGCGAGTGGATCGATTACGACGGGTATTGCGCGCGCGTCGCGTCGTTCCTGTCGCACAAGCCGCATACGCGGCTGCTGGAGACGCTCGTCGCCGATCTCGCGGTGCTGTCGTTCCGCGAATGGCCGGCGCTGGAATCGCTGACGCTGTCGGTGTACAAGCCGAAGATCCGGCCCGGCACGAAACGCGTCGGCGTGTCGCTCGACTGGGCGCGTGGGGATTACCTGCGGTGGACGGGGGCGGCGGGGCAGTTGTGATTGGAGAGGGCCGGATCGAGGCACGAGGGAGGTATCCGGCGAACCCGGCAGCGCGGCGGCACGGATGTGCCGCCGCACTCGTTTATAGTTCCTGAAATATGCGAACAATCGGTGGTCGTTGGCTGCCGTTCGCTTTGTTCCTGAAATCCCGGAATTATGGCCCGCACGCTACCGCGACCTATTGCAAAGCCCGACCCGCTTGCGCTCGATCTCGCTGCATTGGGGGCGCTCGTGCGCAACCGGCGCGCGCAGACCCAGATGCGGATTGACGATGCGGCCGACATGCTCGGCGTCTCCAAGGACGTACTGTCGCGCCGCGAGAACGGGCGTGCGGTGAGTCTCGACAAGCTGTTCAAGGTGCTGGACGGTTTTGGCCTGAATTTGCTCGTCGTGCCGAAACGAGACGTTCAGGTGGCGCGCAACGCAGTGCGCGATCACGCGACGGCGCGCGCCGCTACCCCGGAGTCTCATGAGGGCGCGTGACTGCGCCCGAGATCAACGTTGAATCTTGCCGGTATCGGCCTGCCGCACTTACTTCGCGTTGCGGTTCGCGGCGGGCGCCGCTGACGGATCGCTGACCGGCACCATGTGCGCCTTCGGGTCGTTCCCGGTATTCGCGCTTTTTGCGTCGTCCTCGGGTTCGAGCACGAACCGGAACGAATCGACCCGCTGCATCACCTTCGCCGCATACGCACTGGATCCGCCGCTGTAGCTCTTCAGCCCGGCCTGCACGTTCCCGCCGGCCGCTTTCACGTAGCCCGACAGAATGCGCGAGCCGGCGTCGACGTTCGCATTCGGCTCGGTGAGATCCTTCACGTTGCGCAGCATGCCTCGGTGCGCGGACGGCACGACCTGCATCAACCCGGTCGCGCCGTGCTGGCCGCGCGCCTTTTCCTGGAAGCGCGATTCGATCGAAATAATCGCGTAAACGAGCGCCGGCGGCAGCGAATATTTCGTCGCAGTGACGCTCACGATATCGGCGAGCTTCGCGGCCTTTTCTCTTGCGACGCCGAATTTCTTCGTCAGGTAGGACGTGATGCGGCGGTTTGCTTCGTTGGGCTGATCGTTGGCGTTCGCAAGCGGCGCGGACGCGACAGTCGGCGCGGATGCCAGTACGTCGGGCGCGGAGGCGGGCAATGCGGGCGCCTGCTGCGCCGCGGCCTGTTGCGCAATGCCGAGCGAAAGCACGATCAGCCAGAAGAACCGTCGTCGCATGGTCGAGTGCGGGGAAATGGGAGGCGCATAGTATATCGGCCAATCGCGGAAGACGGTCGAGCGCCCGCTCGAATGAAAGCGATGTGTAGGCTTGTGACGTCCACGACGATCGACGCGCCGATCGTTGCACGGACACGCATCGGAGTCCGGACGAACGCTAGTTGATGATCTCGCCGATGCCGGTTTCGATGCGGCTTCTGAGTTGCCGGATGAACTCGGGATCGTAGGGTTCCCAGCTGTCGAGTTCGCCGACGATTTTCAAAGGCGAGGTACTTCGATACGATCGCGTCGGATTGCCCGGGAATTTCTTGTCCGTGACGTTCGGATCGTTTTCGAATTCCCCGGTGGGCTCGACGATGTAGACGCGCGGTCGACCCTCGCCTTTGGCCATTTCCGCAGCCAGGCCCGCGCCTTTGGGCAGGGCCGTGAAATAAACGTGATTCATGACGACGTCGTCCCGATAATTCGATCTGAAACCCGCCGTCAGCAAATCGCCGATCCGCAAATTCGCTTTCGTGCCATGAAAAAACGGGCCGGCGTCCAGGACAGACATGGTGGCTCCTTCGAAAAATTCCGTGACCGATGCTAAGCGCGTCGCGCGCTCGCCACCCGCGCAATCGCGCCGATCGCGTCGCTGACGAGTACCGCGAGCAAGCCGACGATCACGCCGCCTTGCAGCACGAACGCGGTGTTCGACGTCTGCAGGCCCGCGATGATCACGTCGCCGAGCCCGCGCGCGGCGACCGTCGAGCCGATCGTCGCGGTGCCGAGATTGATCACGACCGCGAGGCGGATGCCGTTGACGATCACCGGGAACGCGAGCGGCAGCTCGACGGACACCAGTTGCTGCCAGCCGCTCATGCCCATCCCGCGCGCGGCGTCGACGACGTCGCGCGGCACGTCCTCGAGCCCGGCGATCGTGCTTTCGAAAATCGGCAGGAGCCCGTACAGCACGAGCGCGATCAGCACGGGCTTCAATCCGAAGCCGACCGCCGGCACGGCAAGCGCGAGCACGGCGACCGGCGGGAAGGTCTGTCCGATGTCGACGACGCTGCGCGCGACCGGCAGGAAATCTGCGCCGAACCGCCGCGTGACCGCGATGCCGGCCGCGACCGCGACGATCGTGCCGATCAGGCTCGACAGCGCGACCGTGCCGAGATGCGCGAGCGTGAGATCGAGCAGGCTCGCGCGATCGTAGATCACCGGCGCGCCGTTGTCCGCGAACGGCGCGAACAGGCCGTGCAGCCACGCGGGGCGCAACAGCAGCACGAGCAGCAGCGCGAGCGCGGCCGCGCGGGCGACGTACGCGGCAAGCGAAGACCGCTTGGGCCGCACGCTGCCGCGCGTCGTCATGCGGGCTGCCTCGCGTGCGAGCGGATCGCGTCGAGCGTGATGCGGCGGGGGCCGTGCGCGGTGCCGTTGGCCGTATCGTCGACGGGCAGCGCGTCGACACCGCGCCACAACAATTCGGACACCGCATCGCGCAGCGTGCGCGTCGCCGCGATCGGCTCGCCGTCGGCGCGGCCGGCTTCGGCCACGGCGTCGATCGGCGTCAGCGCGAGCAGGCGCAGCGGACGGTCGACGCCCGCGACGAGCTGCTCGACGACACCCGCTGCCGGCTTGCCGAGAATTTCAGCGGGCGGCGCGACCTGCAGCAGCCGGCCGCCATCCATCACCGCGATCGTGTCGCCGAGCTTCAGCGCTTCCTCGATATCGTGCGTGACGATCACGACCGTGATGCCGAGGCGGCGCTGCAGCGCGAACAGGTCGTCCTGCGCCTTGTTGCGGATGATCGGATCGAGCGCGCCGAACGGTTCGTCCATCAGCAGCATCGCGGGCTCGGCCGCGAGCGCGCGCGCAACGCCGACGCGCTGCTGCTGGCCGCCCGACAGTTCGTGCGGCAGCTTGCCCGCGAATTCGGCCGGCGCGAGATGGAACAGGTCGAGCAGTTCATTCACGCGCGCGTCGATGCGGGCGGCCGGCCAGCCGAGCAGGCGCGGCACGGTCGCGATGTTGCGCGCGACGCTCCAGTGCGGAAACAACCCGTGCCCCTGGATCGCGTAGCCGATGCCGCGGCGCAGTTGCTCCGGCGCGACGGTCGCCGTATCGACGCCGTCGATGCGGATCGTGCCGCTGGTCGGTGCGATCAGCCGGTTGATCATGCGCAAGAGCGTCGACTTGCCGCTGCCCGATGCGCCCACGAGCGCGGTGATCGTGCCGCGCTGCATCGTCAGCGATACGTCGTCGACGGCGACCACGTCGCCGAAGCGTTTGCCGATCCGTTCGATCTCGATCATCCTGTACGCCCCTTCGCGAGCGACGTCGCGGCTTCGAACACGACGGCGGCCGCCAGTGCGAGCGCGATCGTCGGGATCGCGCCGAGCAGCACGAGATCGGCGGCCGATTGCCCGATCCCCTGGAAGATGAACGTGCCGAATCCGCCGCCGCCGATCAGCGCGGCCACCGCGGTCAGGCCGATGTTCTGCACGAGCACGATGCGCACGCCGCTCAGGATCACCGGCAGCGCGAGCACGAGATCGACGCGCAGCAGCCGCTGCGCGCGTGTCATGCCCATCGCGCGCGCCGCTTCGGTCACGTGCGGCGGCACCTGTCCGAGCCCGACCGCGACGCTCGATGCGATCGGCAGCAGCGAGTAGAGGAACAGCGCGAGCGCGGCCGGCGCGACGCCGATGCCGCGGATGCCGAGTGCGGCCGCGAGCGGCACGTGTGAGGCGAGCAGGCCGAGCGGCGCCATCATCAGCCCGTACATCGCGATGCTGGGGATCGTCTGCACGATATTGAGCACGGGCATCGCGACGGTGCGCACCGCCGCGAGGCGCGCGCATGCGATGCCGAGCGGCACGCCCGCGACGAGCGCGGCGGCGACCGAGCCGCCCGCGAGCGACACGTGACGGATCGCTTCGCGCCAGAAATCGTCGCTGCGCACCGCGTATTCGCGCATCACGGAGAGGCCGTCCCACCAGCCGCTCGCAAGCGGCACGGAAACCGCCGCTATCGCGACGGCGAGCGCGACGAGGCGCCGCCACGGGCCGAACGCGAGGCGGGCGAGCGCGTCGGCGATGAGCACCGCCCACGCGAACAGCAGCAGCCAGACGCCGGCGTCGGGCGACACGCGGGCCAGCATGTCGTCGGGCGCGACGACGTGCGTCGCGGCCGCGCCGACCGCATACGCGAGCGTCGCGAGCCCCGCGCAGCCGGCCGCGAGCCGCCACGCGGGACGGCTCGCCGTCATCGTCCACAGCGCGCCGGCGGTCCATAGCGCGGCGAGCGCGGCGCCCTGCATCGCGGGCAGCGCGGCGAACACCGATAGCCCGGTGCCGGCCGCGATCCGGTTCGGCCGCAGCACCGCGAACGACAGGCCGAACACGGCGACGATCGTCAGTACGCCGATCAGGATGCCGACCTTGTCGAGCGTGACGCGCCGCGCGGACGCCGCCGCGCGCTCCGTCATTTCACGAAACCCTTCGATTTCAGGTAGCTTTTCGCGACGCCGGCAGCCGGCTCGCCGTTGAGCTGGATGCGCGCGTTCAGCGATTGCAGCGTCTTCAGGTCGAGGCTCGCGAACACGGGCTTCAAATACTCGGCGATTTGCGGATGCGCTTTCAGTGCGGCTTCGCGGATCACCGGCGCCGGCGCATAGACGGGCTGCACGTGCTTGTCGTCGTCGAGCACCGCGAGGCCGCTCGACGCGATACCGCCGTCGGTGCCGTAGACCATCGCGGCGTTCACGCCGTCGGTCTGGTTCGCGGCGGCCTTGATCGTCGCGGCCGTGTCGCCGCCGGAGAGCACGACGAGCTGCTCGGGCTTCAGTTTGAAGCCGTACGCTTTCTCGAACGACGGCAGCGCGGACGCGCTGTTCACGAATTCGGCCGACGCCGCGAGCTTCACCTTGCCGCCGCCGGCCACCCACTTGCCGAAGTCGGAGAAGGTCTTCAGGTGCTGCGACTGTGCGACGGGCGCGAGCAGCGCGACGCCCCACGTGTTGTTCGCGGGCGCCGGGGCGAGCCACACGAGATGGTTCGCCGCGTAGTCGAGTTGCTTCGCGGTGTCGTAGCCCTGGCTCGCGTTCTTCCACACCGGGTCGTCGGCCTTGTTGAAGAAGAACGCGGCGTTACCCGTGTATTCGGGGTAGATGTCGATCTCGCCGCTCGTGAGCGCCTTGCGCACGATCGGCGTCGTGCCGAGCGCGATCTTTTCGGTGACGGGAATGCCGTGGGCCTTCAGCACCTGTGAAATGAGGTTGCCGAGCAGGTTGCCTTCGGTGTCGATCTTCGACGACACCACGACGGGCGTGTCGGCGTGCGCGCCGGGCGCCGCAATGGCGGCGGCGAACGCGAGGCCCAGGATCCGGGCGGGCAGGGCGAGCTTCATCGGGGCCAATCTCCAGGACGGGGGCGTACGCCGAAAGTTACTTGACTGAGCCGGCTTTGGCAAACCGCATGCGGCGGCGTGTCCACAGCCGGTGTGGGGATAACCCGCACCCGTCATGCGGGCTTGTTACACTGAAATTCGTTCCCCGCCTGCGGACATTTGCTGACATGAAGCCCGAGCTGCTGGTCCTCATCGCGTTGCGCGGCGACGCGCATCGCGAGATCGCCGCGTCGTTCGACGTGCGTTACGCCCCGACGCCCGACGAGCGCGAACGCGCGATCGCCGCACACGGCAGCACGATTCGCGCGGTGCTGACCAACGGCAGCACGGGGTTGACCGCCGCCGAGATCGACCGGCTGCCGCAGCTCACGTTCGTCAGCGCGCTCGGCGCGGGCTACGAGCACATCGATGTCGCGCACGCGAAGGCGCGCGGCATCGTCGTGGTCACGGGCGCCGGCACCAACGACGACTGCGTCGCCGATCACGCGTTCGCGCTGCTGCTCGCGGCGGTGCGCAACGTCGTGCAGCTCGATGCGAAAACCCGCGCGGGCGTGTGGCGCGACGGGCTGCCGATGCCGCCGAACGTGTCGGGCAAGAAGCTCGGCATCGTCGGGCTCGGCAAGATCGGCGAGAAATGCGCGCGCCGCGCGGCTGGCTTCGACATCGAGATCGGCTATCACAACCGGTCGGAGAAGCCGGGGCCATACCGCTATTTCGACCGGATCGACGCACTCGCGCAGTGGGCCGATTTCCTGATCGTCGCGACGCCGGGCGGCGCGGGCACGCGGCACCTGATCGATCGCACCGTGCTCGACGCGCTCGGCCCCGGCGGCTTTCTCGTCAACGTGTCGCGCGGCAGCGTTGTCGATACCGCTGCTTTGGCGGACGTGCTGCGCGAACGACGCATCGCGGGGGCGGGGCTCGACGTGTACGAAGGCGAACCGGAGCCGCCGCGTGCGCTGACGGATCTCGACAGCGTCGTGCTGACGCCGCACATGGGCGGCTGGTCGCCCGAGGCGCTCGATCGTTCGGTGCGGCAGTTTCTCGACAACGCGACGCGGCATTTCGCCGGGCAGCCGGTGTTGACGCCGGTGTAGGCGGCTCTCGGCGGTGCCGGCGCGAAACGAGGCCGGATCAGCTCGCGGGGCGGCCGCCTGCCAGGTCCGCAGCCGCCACTTCGTCGGTGGACGGTAGCGGCCGAATGGTCACCTCGCCCGAAATGAACCTTTTTCCCTTGAAATCCCGGCCGTGGTAGCGCGTGCTGATCGCGTGAAATTCGGCGTTGCCGGACGCCAGATGCTCCAGCTCGGTCACGTATGCACGCACGTCCGCGTCCTGTCCGAGCGGGCCGGCGAGGACGCGCTCGCGCGCGGCGATCAGGTTGCGCTCGTTCTCGGCAACCAGCGTGGCGAGCTTGTTCAACGCGTCCTGCAGCGTCAGGCCTTCGCGGTACATCAGCAACCAGACGGAATTGACCGAATCCGCGATGTGAATCTCCTTGCGGAACGAGTACGGGTCGTTGACGAGCGTAATCGAATCGATCGCGGCCGTTCTCATTTCCGCCAGCGACCGGTCGGCGATCAGGTGGTCGGTCATGTCCACGTCGATCGCGTACTCGGTCATGAGGGCCGCCCATTCCCCGTAATTGTCGATGCGCCGCATCTCCAGATACGCGTCGAACGTGAGCTCGTCCATCTTCAATGCCAACGGATCCGTCTGCCTGACGATCAACGTACGAAGCGATTCCTCCAGCCGTCGCCAGACGCGGGGTTTCGACGCCAGCTGTTCCTTGATGGGCAGCAGCCCCTCATACAGCAACTGCGCGATCGGCGCGCTGTCCGGCGGGCGGACGCCGGCGATCGCGTCGAAGTAATGCTGTCGCAACGTCGAACGCCGGTGCGCCTGGTCCAGCATGTCGGGGTTGGTGATGGTGTCGTCGATCAGCGTGGTGATGCTCATCATCCGCTCCAGATCGTAGATCCTGTCGTTCCGGGTGTGCGGATAGCACAGGCCGCCGAACGACGGCATGCTTTGCGCCAGATAATGTTCGACGGCCTTCTGGCTGCCGTAGTACGCGAGGATGTACGGGCTGTCCGTGAGCGCGATCCGGCGTTCCGCCTCGTCGTGATGCGGATGCCACATGGGCTTCAACTGCAGATGGAAGTCCGGGTGGAAGATTTTTTCCCCGGGCTTCGGCAGGCCGGGGAGATCGCGAACGAAGTTGGGAATCTCTTTCATGGCGGGTTCTCGGGCTGGAGGTCGGGCGGCCTGCAAGGGCACCTTCATCGATCGCGCTTGAGCACGAAGCTGTAGATCGACACGTGGCGCTTCACGATGGCGACGGCCAGGCTCTCGCACATCACGCGCAGTTCTTCCAGCGCGCCGACGGCACCCCCCGGAAAATGGCGCTCGATGTTCTCCTGCACGCTCAGCAGCCATCGTGTCGCGTCCATCCGGTTCGGCAGGATTCTCATGTCGTGGACGCGAAAGCCGCTTTGCTCGAACACCTGGCGCAGATACGCCGGCGTCTTGCGATACTTGCATGCCAGCCTGTCGACCAGATCGGGCGTATCGGAGCGGTATGCCTGGAGGTCGACGTTATACAAGTTGTCCGAAATGACGACCGTTCCGTTCGCGGACAGCCGTTGCCGCAATTTGGCCATCACGATTTCGAAAAGATCGTAGGGGAAATGGGAAATCACCCCGCGCATGATCGCAAGATCGTAGAGGTGCTCGACATCCGGGAGCAAATCGATATCCAGCGCATTACACCGGAACAGGTTGATCCTGTCGGACAAGGCGCGCGTGGCATTGACTTCGGCGCAGTATGCGAGCTGGCGTTCGCTGATGTTGATGCCGTCCAGGCGACGACAGTCGGGAAACCGTTCGGACAGATCCCGCAGCACCGTTCCCCAGCCGCACCCGATGTCGAGTACCCGGTCGATGCGCGGGCGGCCGGGCGAGTCCAGGCCGGCGAGCTTCAATTGCAGCTCGAAATATCTGAGGCCGGATTCGTCGAGGTCGATCGGTTCCGGCGATCGGGCAGGGTCGTAGATACCGAACTGGAACCACAGGCGCTCGCCGATCGCGCTGCTCCAGCTTTCCGGGTCGTCCTGGTAGGCCAATGCGACCCGCGCCTCATAGTCGTTTCGTTCCCGGCCTCGTATCGACGCGAATGGCTTGCCCGCGCGGCCACTCAATGGCGATCCCGATCCGACGGCGGTTTCCGTGCTGATAGTGTTCATTGCCATTCTCCGAGGCTGGCGCGACGTCATGCACGTGGTGGCCGGACTACCGTGTCCGGCCAGTCCGGTTGCGGCTGAATTGCGATTGCGTGATTGAAACTGGCGCATCCATTTCTTCGATCGATATGGCGAATCGGTGATACCCCATTCCAAAAAGAACAAACGATCGCCATGGGCCGCGACGCCGGCAATTGCCGGTCGGGCTGGAAACGGTAGACGGTATGCAGGTAAAGGGAATCCCCGGGGGCGACCGGTTACGAATGTCCGGATTATCGATTTTCAAATCTAGTCGATCGGATTTCGATGTCAAGCGACGGAATTCGTTTCGTTTTTTGATTTAAAGCGTCGCTTGGTTCATGAAATGCGGAATGATTATTCCGGCGCGTCTTTTTTTCGGGAAAACAGAAAATCGGACCGGACGAACGACATGATCCGGGATGCCGGCGTACCGGCATCCCGGATCAGTTCAACGCGGTACTGCCGCCGCCGCGGCTCAGGAGGCCGCGATCGGCACCGTCACCGACGTGCCGGCCGGATCGAGCGTCAAACCCGTGCCGGGCGTCGGCCGCAGCGTCGCCTCGTAGTCGCTGGAGAGGACGACGAGTCCCAGCCGGTGGCCGGCTTCCAGCTTGTAGTCGCGCGGCATGAAGGTCAGCTTCAGGTCGTACGGCATGCCGGGCAGCACGGGTTGCGACACCCACTCGGACAATCGGTTGCGCGGGTCGGTCCACGCACGCGTGACGATCGTCGCCGTGCCGTCCGGTGCGCGGTCGACCAGCAGCGCCGTCACGTTCGCGACATCCGTGAAGGTCAGCCTGACGCGCGCGGTCGCGGCGCCGGAGAGGCGCGCCGCGGCCGTCAGCGGGGCCGTCTCGAAGCGGCTGCGGTTTTCGCCCGTCGGCGTATTCGCCAGCGTGAGCGCGGGAATGCGCGCATCGTCGGTGAAGCGTACGAGCGGGCCGCCGCTCGGCAGCCGCAGCAGCGTGCCGGTGGTTGCGCCGTCGCCGCCCGCGAAGTACGTGACCGGCGTGGCGTGCCGCGCGGCCCAGTCGGCTTCCTTCAGCAGCGTGCCGTCCGCTTGCGCGATCACCGCGCGCGGATCGCGTTCGACGCCGTTGTCATAGCCGATCAGGTAGCGCGTGAACCACCGGTTCACCTCCGCGGTCCATGCGTCGGCCATCGCCGGCACACGGGTCGGATCGGTGTGTTTCAGGCGATGCAGCCACAGCTGGGTCGGCACGCCCTGGCGTCGCATCGCCAGATACCACGACGTCGACTGGTCGACGCGCACGTTGTCGTCGGTGAGCCCCTGCGCGACGAGCGCCGGTGCGACCGCGAACGCGGTCGGAATGTCGCGCGCGGCCCAGAACGGCGAATAGTCGCCGGTCTTGCGGTCTTCCTGCTGCAGCGCTTCGTCGATCAGGTGCGTGCAGCGCTCCGGATGCGCGTTCGTCAGCAGCGCCTTGATGTACACGTCGACATCCTCGCCCTGGTAGCCTTCCGGCGCGCGCACGAGGCCGCCCGAGCGGTAGTAGCCGTACATGTTCGACAGCCCGGCGATCGGCACGATCGCGTCGAGCCCGCGCGTGCGCAGGCTCGCGACCATCTTCGGCAGCGTGCCGTCGTACGACACGCCGTACATGCCGACGTGGCCGGTCGACCAGTTCGCGACGACCGTCTTGCCGTTCGCGTCCTTCGCGGTCGCGTCGCGGCCGAGCCAGCGGATCACCGACGCCATCGCGACCGATTCGTCGCGCGTCAGGATCGTCGGGCAGCCGTCCGAGCCGGCGGTGCCGAGCGAATCCGCATAGACGATCGTGAAGCCGCGCGGCACGAAGTAGCTTTCGATCCACGAGCGGCCGGCGGCGGCCGCCTCGACCTGCTGCAGCATCCGCGATTGCGGCGCGGCGGCCAGGATGCGGGTGGACGCCGAGGCTGCGGCGCCGGCCGTCGCGGCCGGATGCGGCGTGCCGTCGAGTTCGACGTCGACGTCGTGGTCGGGGCTGTCGGCGAGCCCCGCGTAATACGGGCTCGCAAGCACGATGACGGGCGTGCGCGCGCCGTTCGCGGTCTCGGACGGCCGCACGATGCGCACGTGGATGCGGTCGCGCGTGCCGTCGCCGTCGGAGTCGACCGGCGTGTCGACCCACGCGTGCTCCTCGATCGTGCCGCCCGACAGCGACGGCTGCACCTGGCCGTTGCTGATCACCGGCTTGTAGCGTCCGTTGCTCGCGGGATTCGCGTAGGGAACGCCGGACGGCGAAAAGTGCGACGCGAGCGATTGCGTATCGGCCGTATCGGCCGCGGCGGCGGCCCCCTCCCGTTGGCCCTGCGCGAGCGCTGACACGCCCGCCACGCTGCCGTCGTCGCCGCCGCACGCGGCGAGCGTCGCGGCCGCCACGAGCGCGGGCAGCCATGCGCGCCGCACTCCGGTTCGATGAATGTTCATTGAATCGACCTCGTCTCTTGTGTTTGTCTGGAACCGGCCGGCTCGCGATACGCCCCCTGCGGCCTGGCCGGGTGCTGCGTCGGATGAAGCGGAACTGCACCATCGAACAACGACGGGCGAGACGTACGGGACGCTCGCCCGATGCCGGCGCGCGTCAGGCGACGCGCAGCCGGCCGGCGTCGAGGCGAGCGCATCGCCCCGAACGGAAATCGTCAGTGCGGCGGTTCGCTGCGAACGCCGTGAATAAAGGAGTGCGAATCGAATGCGGGCATGCCCGGGCTTCCTTCAGGTTTCGGATGAAACGGAACGGCACGATGCAATGAGGCGGGAATGTTGCGAACGACGGTGCTGCAACGGCAGGAAAGCGCGACGCGAGCCGCGCACGCTGGCCGGATTGCTTTCCGGAAGCTTGCGCAAAAGTTATCGCAGTGAAATGTCCGTGTCAAACTTTTTTAGTTCATGTCAAACAAAGTTTCGATCCGCGCGCGGGACGCGGCCTCAACTTCCGCGAAATCCCTCCGTAAACAGTGAAAAACTTGCTGAAAAACGAGAGAGAGGGCAATGACGATTCCGGTCACGGCGGCGGGCGGCCTGACGCTCGCGCAAATGGCGCAGGCGGCGCCCGATGGGCGCCGGACAACGGACACGACCGCGTCCGGCGCGTCGCAAGACGAGCCGATGAGCATCCGCGCGATCGACCCGGAGGCGATGCAGGCGGCGATGACGAAACAGTTGTCGATGGTGGGCGACCTGTCGATGAAGCTGCGCGGCGTGACCGACGCGCTCGCGACGAGCCTGCAGGACATCGTCGCGAAGCGCCCCGATCTGGCCGATGCGCAGTTCGACTTCACGACCGACAACGGCCGGATCAAGGTCGTGTCGGAGACGCTGACGGACAGCGACCGCGCGTGGGTCGAATCGACGCTGAACGCGAACGCCGGCCTCGTGCTCGCGACGCGCGATTTTCACGAGCAGGCCGTCGACCTCGCCGCGCAACGCGCGGCCGTGCGCGGCGACACGTTCACGGACACCGATCGCGCGGCGGCGAGCCGGGGCGCCGATGCGCGCTTTCACTTCATGAGCCTGCTCAACCGGTCGGTCGCGGACAACCCGCCGCCCGTGCCGCCCGGCGGACACTTCACCACGCAGGACGGCGCGCTGCTGAAGATCGCGCCCTCGGCCGGCAGCGCGCGCGGCACGCTGGCGCTGCTGAACACCGCGCGCCAGTTGTCGTCGGGCACGGCGATTTTCGTCGACGCGTCCGGCAACGTGTCCTACGGCATGCGCACGGAGCTCGTCAACGTCGGCTTCGACGTGCTCGCCGACTACGCGCCGGACGGCGGCAACAGCATCGGCTTCCACGAGATCGCGTAATGCCGCGCCGCTCGCGCCTATTCGTCGCGCAGCGCCTCGGCCGGCCGCACCCGCGCGGCGCGCCAGCTCGGGTACAGGGTCGCGACGCACGACATCAGGAACGCGGCCGACGCGATCTCGATCACGTCGATCGCCGACAGCTTCGACGGCAGCGCGCTGAGGAAATACACGGACGGCGTCAGGAAGCGGATGCCGAGCCACTGCTCGATCGCCGGCAGCACCACCGGGATGCTCACCGCGATCGCACAGCCGAGCGCGACGCCCGCCAGCGTGCCGGCGAGGCCGATCGTCATCCCCTGGATCGCGAAGATCTTCATGATCGAGCGGGGCGGCGCGCCGAGCGTGCGCAGGATCGCGATGTCGCCCTGCTTCTGCGTGACCGTCATCACGAGCGACGACACGAGGTTGAACGCGGCGACCGCGACGATCAGCATCAGGATCAGCGACAGCATCCGTTTCTGCAGCCGCTCGGCTTCGAACCACGTGCGGTTCTGCCGCGTCCAGTCGCGGATGTACAGGTTGCCCGACAGCGTGCGCGACAGCGCGAGCGCGATCTCCGGCGCACGCTGCAGATCGTCGACGCGCAGCCGGATGCCGGTCGGCGCGCTCACGTTGGCCAGTTGCTGCGCGTCGCGGATGTGGATGTACGCGAGCGCGCTGTCGTACTGGTAGTGGCCCGATTCGAACGTGCCGACCACGTTGAACTGGCGGAACCGCGGCAGCGCGTCGCCCGGGCGCGCGGTGTTGCCCGGTGCGAAGAACGTGACGCGGTCGCCGATCTTCGCGTGCAGCGCGTCGGCGAGCGCGGCGCCGAGCACGATGCCCATCTCGCCCGGCACGAGCGCGTCGAGGCGCCCCGTCTTCAGCTTGCGCGCGATCTCGGACACGCGCGGCTCGAGCACGGGATCGATGCCGCGCAGCGCGACGCCCGTCACGTTGCCCGCGTTCGTCAGCAGCGCCTGCGCGTCGACATAGGGCGCGACGGCACGCACCGCGCCGTTCTGTAACGATTCGTGCGCGGTCAGCCGCCAGTCGGGCATCGAGCCGGACGGCGAGAAGATTTCCACGTGCGCGAGCACCGCCAGCATCCGGTCGCGCACCTCGGTGCGAAAGCCGTTCATCACCGACAGCACGACGATCAGCGCGGCCACGCCAAGCGCGATGCCGGCCATCGCGGCGCCGGCGATGAACGACACGAAGCCGTCGCCGGCCGAGCGCCGGCCGCCGCGCGCGTAGCGCAGCCCGATCTGCCATTCGAACGGGAGTTTCAAGCGGTTTCCTTTCATTTCGATTCAATCCTGCCGAGCCGCGCATTCTAGCGAACGCGGCGCGAGCGCGTGCAGAGGGCGGATGGCGGTCGGAAACCCGTGAATATCCGTCCGACCGGGCGGGCGTCGGCGTGGCGAGCCGGCTCGCCGATATTTCCATCGTTTCGGGTCTGGTCGGTAATGGCGCCCAGCATCCGGTCGGCCGTCGAACGTGCCCGTGTACTGGAAGATCGGCACGTCGTGGTCGTTCCGCGATGCATGGACGGCCGACGTGCTCGGCCCGTACGTACTGGCAGCCGCGCACGGCCGTCAGTTATACGGTGCGGGGCGTCGACGATCACGGGCGCAGCGACCAGCGGCCGCTGGGGTGGGGCTGAAGCAGTAGGCGCGGCCCGGCGCCGATTCAGACGCTGTAGCCGATCCGCAGCACACCCCATGGCCGGCCGCCGACGACGATCGGCGCGGACACGTCCTTCATCAGCACGAACTGGCCGTTGCCCATGTCGCGCCGATAGGTCTGCAACAGGAACGGCTTGTTATGCGATACCGACATGCGCGCCGTGCGGTCCGTGTAGATCCGGCGGTTCCGGCAATTCGCCGCGTTCCAGGCGGCGTCCGCGCGCTGGGGCAGCGAAAACTTCCGGTTGTGGGTCGGCAGGTAGCACTGGCGGTCGAAGCTCGCGCAATAGACGACGCGGTCGTCCATGTCGAGCACCGGCTCCTGGATGGCGGGCAGCACGCGATCGGTGAACGCCGTGAAGCGCGTCATGAACTGCTGCGGGTCGGTGCCGGGAATCGGTTCGTAGTGCGTATCGAAGAGCGCGTCGAGCGCGATATCGCCGCGGGCGACCGCGTCCTCGAACAACTTGCCGATCGCGGCGGCCGTGCGCCGCGCGGTGTCGATCAGGCGCGTGTCGGGCGATTCGATGCCGGTCGCGGCCGTGAGCTCGATCAGCGTCTCGGAAACGGAGAGCAGATTGCCGAGCCGGTCCTTGGCCTGCGAGAAGTTGTCGGCGGAGTTCTCGACGCCGGACGCCATCTCGCCCACCTGCTCGTCGAGGCGGTGGCACTGCGTCTCGATCTCGTCCGTCAGCGACGCGATCTGTTCGGCCTCGCCGGCGAGCTCGGTGATCGCGTGGCCGGTCGCGTGCACGACCTCGCCGATCGTACGCGTGCCCTCGCGCACGCGATGCGCGCGGGCGGCGTTGTCGGTGCCTTCCGCGATCAGGTGTTCGGTCTGTTCGGCGAGCCGCGCGAGAGTCGTCTCGATCTGGGCCGTCGCCTGCCCGGTCTTCGCGGACAGGTTCTTGACCTCGGCCGCGACGACCGCGAAGCTGCGTCCCGATTCGCCGGCGCGCGCGGCCTCGATCGCGGCGTTCAGCGCGAGCAGGTGAGTCTGTCGCGCGATGACGGAGATTTCCTCGGACACGGCCCGCACGTGATCGAGCGCGTCGCGCAGCGCGCCCATCTGGTCGCCGATCGTGGTGACGCCCTCGACGAGCCCGTGAATGTCGGCGAGCGATGCCTCGATCGTCTGCTGCGACTGCCGAACCGCATTCGACGCATTGGCGCTGACGTCGCGCACCTGCTGCGCGGCCTCGGCGATCCGGTGGTTGCCGCGCAGCGTGAGCGCGGCCGATTCGCGCAGCGTATGGCACACCTGCGCCTGCCGGGCGACGCGGGCCGCGACTTCCTCGACGTGGCCCGACACGTCGCAGATCTCGATGCCGAGCCTGCCGGCCTGTTCGGCGATGTCGCCGACGAGCGCGCGCGACGAACGGCGGCCGCGGCCGATTCCGAAGAGGTTCACGTTGGTGGGTCTCCTTGAGGGCATGCGCGCCGGGTTCCCGGCGGAGGTTGCGCGTGCGTTCCTGACTTGACGGCCGCACGGCCGCGGACTTGAGGTCGGGTAAACATCGAGATCGGCATGCCGGATGGGCGGACCGTTGCCGGGTGGGATGCGTTCGCGTCACGTTTCCGTGGCGCCGCCGCCGCGACGCGGAGCCGGGCGGGCGGCGCGCGGCGACCGCCCGTGCGCAGGCGCTGCGTCAGAACACGTGGTGGATGCCGGCGTTGACGCCGACCGTCGTGCCCGGCAACCCGTACAACGCGCCGCCCGTGATGCCGAGGCCCGTATTCATCGCACCGTGGTTGTTGACCACGCCAACCTGCGCGTACAGGCCCGTTCGTTTCGACAGGCTGTAGTCGGCGCCGATCGCGGCAAGCAGCGAATGATTGTGCGAATCGTTGCGGTCGGTCGTGTACCACGCGCCGGTGTTCAGGTCGAGGGCCGGCGTGACGCGATAGTCGAGGCCGGCGCTGTATACGTCGTTGCTGAACGAGCCGGCGACCTTGTAGCGCGTGAACGACGCCTTGCCGGTCACCGGCCCGAACGTATAGGCGGTGCCGATCGCGGCGTGCGACGGCTGACGGCGTACGGCCACGGACAGTGACAGGGCGAGCGACACAGCGCGACGCGACGGATATCGGGACGATTGATACGCAGTCCTCTTCATACCCTTGGCGACGCGCGATTTGCGCGTGCGAGGACGGCTGAAGGCCGGACGAGGGACCGATGCGGCAGGCCGGATGGTCGCCGTGCGTGTCGCGACCGGCAGCGGCTGTCCGCACCTCGATGCCGGGGCGCGCGATGCGGTGCCGGCGAGCCGCTGCGCGACGCACGCGGCACAAACGGTGCGCCGTCGCCGATTCGGGCGCGCGCACCGATCACGTTCAATCTCGACGAATGACCGCGCACGTCGGCGACATCACCCGTCGTCGGCCTTCGCCTGCAAATCCTTCAGCCCTTGAATCACGACCAGCAGCGCCCGGCCGTGCTCGTCCGAGCCGTCCCACGCGTCGACGATCGCGTCGCGCAGCAGTTCGTTGTACCGGCGGCGCGACGGCTCCGTATCGACACCATAGAAACTGCATAGCTTGTTGAATGGCGCGCTGCGGCGCAGCCGGCGCCCGTTCGACAGCCGAAGGCGCGATACGGTTGGCTGGCTGACCCCGGAAAGTCGCGCGATTTCGCTGGACGAGCGTGTATCCGCCATCAAGCGGCGCAACAGGTCTTGAACGGGAAAATCTTGGTCCGGGGCTTCCATGCGATGCATTATACCTATACAGTTACGGCTGTTGAATGGGCTTGCTGTCGACAGCGAGGCTGTATCCCGAGAAAGTTGATGACACTGAAACACCTCCCACCCACGTTCTGCTGGACCAAGATCGGTACCGAGTCCGGCGAGGAACTGCCGGCCGTCGTGCTCCGCAAGGAATGGGAGCGCCGGCTCGGGGGCGGGCGCTTTCTGTGGGGCATCAACCAGCCGCTCGGCAGCAGCGCGCAAGTCGCCGCGCATCGCACGGGTTCGCTGCTCGCGCTGTTTTCGCCGGTCGCGTCGCGCCCGCGCGCGGGCGAGCGCAAGGACGCGCTGCTGTGGAATGCGTGGATCGACGCAAGCGGGCAGGTGCGGCCTTTGCCGCCGCACACGTTCATCGCCAGCCGTTCGACGTTGCCGTCGGGCCGGCGCCGCGAGCAGCACTACGCGCTCGTGTGCGCATCGTCCACCGCGCTGACGGTCGGCACGCAGTTGCGCGTGTTTCCCGACCACCTGCGCAGCGTGAGCACCGGCAGGCCGCTGGGCGCCGCGCAGGGCGCGGCCGTGGTCGACTGCATCGGGCGTGCGAAGGAGCAGACGGGCAAGAGCTATCCGCTCGCGCTGTCGGTGGAGCTCGAAGCGCCGTATTTCGTGCGGCTCGCGCAGCCGTGCGTGCTGAAGGCGCGCGATCTCGCGGAAGTGAGCAAGGCCACGCGCGCAGGCGATTTCGATCGCTTCGTCGAGCTGGTCGCGCGCTTGCGCGGCCGTTCGCCGACGGACGCCGTGCGCGGCGTCACGCGCGATCTGTTCGATGTGCCGCCGATCGAAACGGCGGCCGCGTATGTGGCGCCCGCGCATGTCGCGCGCATGCGCAACCGGCCGGCGGCCGAGCATCCGCGCGATCTCACCGGCGATCTGTTCGACCTGTCGCCGGGCGAGGCAGCCGCATTCGCCGGGCTCGCCCATCCGCGCATCGGGCGCGCGTGACGCCACGCGCGAAATCGTTCGCGCAAGAATTTGTTGCAATCTCGCCGTAGCGGATCGGCGAACGCGGAGCGACAATCGGCACGAAGCGCGCGGTGCCGCGGCCGATACGTCGCCACGCGACGGGGCGTGGTTCACGCCGCCGACATGCGTACCACGCACACTGAGCGTCGGCGTGCTTCACACTGCAATCCTGAGGGAGGAGTGTCGATGTCGACCCACATCTGTTCGCGGGAAGCGCGAGCCGCACAACGCTTCGTCGAAGCGACGCGCAACGTGGATCAGGCGTTTCGCGCGGTGCGCGGCGAAAGCGACGACGACGGCTCGTCGGCCGAATACGCACGCGCGATGTCGCGTCTCGATCGCGCGCTCGACGAGCTGGCGCGTGCACAGGAATTCTTCGATCGCATCGTCGGCGCGAGCGCCGCGCAGGACAACTGACGGCTCCGGCGTTGCGCTTTTTCGCGCGTCGAGCGACGCGCATTCATCTTTTTGCCGGGCGCGCGTGCCCGGCATGCCGGTTCGTCATCCCGTTTCGATTTCCGTGTCGGGCCTTGCAGCCTGCGGCCGGATAGCCGCTGCAAGGGGAGTCGTGCGTCAGCCCGCGCGCGTCGTGCCCGGCACGGCACGGGACGCGTAGCCTCGATGCTGGAACGACATCGCGAAGAACCGCATCTGGTAGCGGATCGCATTCGCCCAGTAATCCCACGTATGGCCGCCCGGCCGCTCCGCATAATCGTGCGGCACGCCGAGCGCGACGAGCCGTTCATGCAGCGTGCGGTTCGAGCCGACGAATGCATCATCGCGGCCGCAATCGATCGTCAGGTCGAGATGTGCGCGCACGAATGCCCGCGCGCTTTCGACGATCACGTTGCGATTCCAGAACGACGGATGGCGATCGGGATCGCCGAACACGTGGGCGATCCCCGGCTCGTCCGTGCAACAGCGCGGATCGACCGCGCCGCTGATGCTGCCGACCGCGCCGAAGGTATCGGGCCGGTCGAGCGCGATGCGCAGTGCGCCGAAGCCGCCCATGCTGAGCCCGGTGATCGCGCGCGCGTGCTGGGCCGCGATCGTGCGGAAATGCAGGTCGACATAGGACACGACTTCGTCGCCGACGAAGGTTTCGTAGCGGCTGCCCGAATCGAACGGGCTGTCGATGTACCAGCTTTCGTGTCCGCCGTCGGGCATCACGAGGATCACGCGATAGCGGTCGGCCAGCGCGGCGATGTGCGTGTTCGACGTCCAGTCGGTATGGTCGCCGCCCGAGCCGTGCAGCAGATAGACGACGGGGTAACGTTCGCCGTGGTTGTCGCGCGCGTAATCGTCGGGCAGCACGATGGTGGCCTTCAGCGTCTCGCTCATCGCGGCGCTCGGGATCGCGACGACCCGCGCATGGAAGGCGAAAGCAGGGCTCGTGACGGCGAGCAGCAGAAGCAGCCAGAAGGTACGTGCCAGGCGCATCGATCCTTGCATGTGTCGACCCAGTCCGGCCGGAGGCCGGGAAAACCCTGTTCCGGCGACTCTAGCAACCGCGCCTTTCAACCATATTTCGGCGAATCCTACGGGTTGTCAGGCGGACGGCTTGCATACGATGCGCGCGAGGGCGGCGCGCAACGCATCGGGCTGCTCGGCCGCGATCAGGTGCCCGCTGTCGGCGATCGTGTCGAAGCCGGCGCAGCGTGCGAGCGCGTGTGCGGGCACGTGCCAGCCGGCGCGCGAGCGTTCGCCGGCGATCAGCCAGACGGGGTGACGCTCGAACACCTGCGCGAGCGCAGGCAGGTAGCCCGCGGCGCCGGTCGTCTCGACCACCGAGCGGCCCATCGCCCGCAGCGTCGATGCCGGCTGATGCGCGAGCCAGCGGCGTGCATCGTCGAGCTGGCGCGGCGACGGTGCGTCGATCGCGCCGCGCAGCCAGTCGAGCGGCGCTGCGCGCAGCCCGTCGAGCATCGCATCGGCTTCGCCGGGCGTCATGCGGCCGACCGATGCCGACCAGAACGCATCGTCGAGCGTGAAATTGCCTTCGACGTTGACGATGCGCCGCACGCGTTCGGGGTGCGCCCGCGCGAACAGCATCGCGATCGCGCCGCCGACCGAATGGCCGACGACATCGACCGGCTGCATGCCGAAGGACGCATCGACGGTTTGCCGCACGTGCTCGACCTGCGCGGCAAGCGAGATCGCGTCGGGCGGCGTGGCGCGATGCGCGCCGTAGCCGAGCAGGTCGGGGCAGAGATGCGGGCCGTTCCATCCGCGCACGTCGAACGTGCCGATGAAACCGTGAATGAAGACGACGGGCGTGGACGGGATCATGCGGCGTGCATCGAAGGAAGCGGTGGCAATTCGAGTTCGGCGAGCAGTTCGTCGAGTTCGAGCGCGTGCGTGCGGTCGTGGTCGAGCAGCTCGCGCACGAGTTCGTCGAGCGACATGCGGCGGATGCCGTCGCGCAGCCCGCAGCGTGCGAGTTGCGACGGTTCCAGCGCGGCCGCGGTGGCGCACAGCGCGGCGCGGCCGCGGCCGAACGCCGCCACCGCGAGATCGAGCGGCTGCGCGAGATAGTCGCGTTGCGCGGCGAGCGCGGTGCCGTCGACGGATTCGATCGCGGGCAGCTCGGCCGTGCGCACGGCGTCGATGCGCGCGGCGAACACCGCATCGAGATCGCGCAGGTGGCATGCATGTTCGACGAGCGAGAAGCCGGTGCCGGCCGGGCGGCGCACGGCCAGCGCCGCCGGCACATGCGCCGCATAGGCGGCGAGCCGGGCCGGCATGCGCGCCAGCGCGGCGACGACGTCGGCGAACGGTAGCCGCTGCGGGTACGCGCTGAATACCGCGCCATAGCTGAACGGCGCACCGCCGAGCCGCCCGCGCGCCTGCACGACTTCATGGCCGTGGCGGCGCATGACGTCGGCGACCATCGCGCCGCAGAACTGGCGGGCCGTCGTGTCGGCTTCGACTTCGGGGAAGGTGCGCACGATCTCGTCCTGGATCGCGCCGATCGCGGCGACGCCGACACGCGACAGCGCCGCGAACTCGAGATAGCGCTCGGGCCGATCGATCAACGCTTCGAGCTGGGCGCCGAGCGCGGTCGAGCGGAAACGGTCGAAACGGGAATGCATGACGGAGCCCTGTCGAGTAACGTGTCAAAACGATACGTTACTCGACAGGGCTCCGTCAATGGGTACGTTTTTGCGCTTAAGGCTTCTGCAGCCCGGGGGTGAATGCGGGGCTGAAATCCTCGGCCTCGAACAGCGGGCGGATCTCGATATCGGAGTCGCCGGGCATCGGGTTCGGGCAGCGCTTCACCCATTCGACGGCTTCCTCCATCGATTTCACCCGCCACACCCAGTAGCCGGCGACGAGTTCCTTCGTTTCGGCGAACGGGCCGTCGATCACCGTGCGGCTCTTGCCGGAAAAGTGCACGCGCTTGCCGTGGCTGCTCGGGCGCAACCCGTCGGCCGCGAGCAGGATGCCGGCTTTCATCAGTTCCTCGTTGAACTGGCCCATCGCGCCCAGCATGTCGGGGTCGGGCATTCGGCCGGATTCGGAATCGGCGGTGGCTTTGACGATGACCATGACGCGCATTGTCGTATCTCCTCGAACGTGAATAGTGAATAGGGCGCTTGCCGGCGGTGCGACGGCAAAACGATCGGTTACGACGATACGACGCGCGACGGCGACGCGAATCGACATCGCGAGCGAAAAATTGTTCACGCGCGATCGAAGCGGTGGGGAGCGCGGCGCGGCCGCTGTCACGGAGTGCATCGGCAAAACTGGTATGCTGGCCCGCATCACGTGTACGTGGAGGGTGCCATGGCTGCCAAGGAAGTCTCGAAGAAGAAGTACCTGAAAATCCTGAACAAACGCCTGCGTGCGGAGCCGGCGGCCCCGGCCGGCGCGTCGTTCGTCTTTTTCCCGCTGGGCGCGAAGGCGAAGCATGCGACGGGCGTCGTGTCCGGCGACGCGCGCAGCAAGCGTGAACTGGCCGTGATGGCCGCGATCCAGCGCAAGGCGGCCGAAGAATTCATCGTCGCCGACGCCTGACCGGCCGCGGCCGCGCCGCTGCCGGATGACCGCCGCCGCGCGTTACGCGGCGGCGGCTTCGCAATGGGCGATCGCGCCGGCGAGCACGCGCGATTCATGCAGCCCGCCGGGCGGCACCGAACGCTCGCCTGCCCGAAACGGCGCAAAAACCGACCGCCGCGATCAGGACGCCTCGTCCGCCGCCGTCGCCGGATACCGGCCGCTGCCGCCCGTCTCGTCGCCTGCCGCCAGTTGCTCCAGCGCGAGCCCCTTCGTCTCGATCCCGAGCGTCCAGACGGCGACGGCCGCCGCGACGAACGACAGCGCACCGAGCGTGAACACGCCGCCCTGACCGAACACCGGCAACACGACGCCGACCACGTAAGGCCCGATCAGCGAGCCGATCCGGCCGATCGCCGACGCGAAGCCCGAACCCGTCGCGCGTGCGCCGGTGCCGTACAGTTCGGGCGTGTACGTGTACAGCGCCGCCCACATCCCGAACAGGAAGAACTGCATCGCGAGGCCCGTGACGATCAGCAGCGTCGTGCTGCCGCCGTACAGCGCGCTCTGGCCGTACGCGTACGCCATCGCGCCGCCGCCGATCAGCGATGCGATGCAGGTCGGCTTGCGGCCCCAGCGTTCGACTAGCCACGCGGCGCACAGGAAGCCCGGCACGCCGCCGAGCGAGATCAGCACCGTGTAGAACACCGATTTCGTGACTTCGAAGCCGGCCTGCTGCAGCAGTGCGCCGAGCCACGACGTGAGGCCGTAGAAGCCGAGCAGCGCGAAGAACCACAGCAGCCATACCATCACCGTGCGGCGGCGGTACACGCCGCTCCAGATCTCGCGCCATGCGCCGCGGCCACGGGCGACGGCCGGCTCCGCGAGCCGCGACGGCGGCGGCAGCGTCGCGACGCCGGCCGAGCGCATCACCTTTGCCTCGATCGACTGCATCACCGCGTCGGCTTGCGCGTGCCGGCCCGCATGTTCGAGCCAGCGCGGCGATTCCGGCACGATACGGCGCACGACGAGCACGAACACGGCCGGAATCGCGAGCAGCGCGAACACGGTGCGCCAGCCGAATTGCGGCAGCACGAAATACGCGACGATGCCGGCCGTGATGAAGCCGAGCGGCCAGAAGCCGTCCATCAGCGCGATCAGGCGGCCGCGCTTCTCGGTCGGCACGAATTCGGACAGCAGCGTCTGCGCGACCGGAAACTCCATGCCCATCCCGATGCCGAGCAGCACGCGATAGACGATCAGCGCGTCGACGCTCTGTGCGGTCGAGCACAGGTACGACGCGGCGCCCCACAGCACCATGCTCCACTGGAAAACGGGCCGGCGGCCGAAGCGGTCGGCGAGCAGGCCGGCGACGGCCGCGCCGAGCACCATCCCGAAGAAGCTCGCGCTCGCGACGAGGCCGGCGGCCGCGGTCGACAGCCCGAACTCCTTGCGGATCGAGCCGAGCACGAACGTCATCGTGCCGAGGTCGACCGAATCGAAGAAGAACGCGATCGCGATGATGAAGAAGATGCGCTTGTGATAGCCGGAGAACGGCAGGCGTTCGAGCCGGGCGGCGGCGGAGGCGGAAGCGGTGGCGGCGGGCATGGCGTCCTCTGAAATGAAAAGGGGGCCGCGCAGCGCATGCTCCAGGGCCCCGATGCTTCGTATTCAGTAGACGCGACCACAAACTGCCGCATCAGAGGAAAAGCGCCGCCTGCTTGCCCAAATGCGTCATCGGCGGGCGGCGCGCGTGACGCCGGCCGTCGTCAATTCTTCAGTTTGTAGCCGGTGCGGAACATCCACGCGACGATCGCGAGCAGGATCACGAGGAACAGCGCGGTCGCGGCGAGACTGATCCACACGTGCACGTCGGCGATCCCGTAGAACGACCAGCGGAAGCCGCTGATCAGGTAGACGATCGGATTGAACAGCGTGATCACGCGCCACGCGGGCGGCAGCATGTCGACCGAATAGAAGCTGCCGCCGAGGAACGTGAGCGGCGTGATGATCAGCAGCGGCACGAGCTGCAGTTTCTCGAAGCTGTCGGCCCAGATGCCGATCACGAAGCCGAACAGGCTGAACGTGACGGCCGTCAGCACCAGGAACAGCACCATCCAGAACGGATGCAGGATGTGCAGCGGCACGAACAGGCCGGCCGTGGCGAGGATGATCACGCCGAGCAGGATCGACTTCGACGCGGCCGCGCCGACGTACGCGATCACGATTTCCCAGTACGACACGGGTGCGGACAGGATCTCGTAGATCGTCCCGGTGAAGCGCGGGAAGTAGATGCCGAACGACGCGTTCGAGATGCTCTGCGACAGCAGCGACAGCATCACGAGGCCCGGCACGATGAACGACCCGTAGCCGATGCCGTTCACGTCGCTGATGCGCGAGCCGATCGCCGAGCCGAACACGACGAAATACAGCGACGTCGAGATCACCGGCGCGATGATGCTCTGCATCAGCGTACGGCGCGTGCGGGCCATTTCTGCGCGATAGATCGCGCGGATGCCGTGAAAATTCCAGTTCGCCATGTGCGTTAGGCCCCTTGTGCGCCGTTGCGGCGATTGTCGATCAGGCTGACGAAAATATCCTCGAGCGAACTCTGCGTCGTGTGCAGGTCGCGAAAGCCGATGCCGGCCGAGCCGAGCGCGTTGATCAGCTTCGCGATGCTCGCGTCGTCGCGCTGCGAATCGTACGTATAGACGAGCGCGGCGCCGTCCTCCGCGCGTTCGAGCCCGAACGGCGCGAGCGCGGGCGGCACGTCCGCGAGCGGCTGCTCGAGCTGCACGGTGAGCTGTTTCTTGCCGAGCTTGCGCATCAGTTCGCGCTTTTCCTCGACGAGCACGAGTTCGCCGCCGAGGATGATGCCGATCCGGTCGGCCATCTCTTCGGCCTCCTCGATGTAGTGCGTGGTCAGCAGGATCGTCACGCCGCTTTCGCGCAGCGAATCGACGAGCTTCCACATGTCGCGGCGCAGCTCGACGTCGACGCCGGCCGTCGGTTCGTCGAGGAACAGGATGCGCGGTTCGTGCGACAGCGCCTTCGCGATCATCACGCGGCGCTTCATGCCGCCCGACAGCGTCATCAGCTTGTTGTCGCGCTTGTCCCACAGCGACAGCGCCTTCAGCGTCTTCTCGATGTAGGCGGGATCGGGCGCCTTGCCGAACAGGCCGCGGCTGAACGACACGGTGGCCCAGACGGTTTCGAACGCGTCGGTGGTCAGCTCCTGCGGCACGAGGCCGATCATTTCGCGGGCCGCGCGGTATTGATCGCGGATGTCGTGGCCGCCGACCGTCACGCGGCCTTCGGTCGGCGTGACGATGCCGCAGATCGAGCCGATCAGCGTCGTCTTGCCGGCGCCGTTCGGCCCGAGCAGCGCGAAGATCTCGCCGGGGCGGATGTCGAGGGTCACGTGCTTCAGCGCCTGGAAGCCGGACGCGTAAGTCTTGGAGAGGTCTGAGACGGAAAGGATCGGTTGCATGCTCACGGATGGCACGGCCGCCCGGCGCGACGGCGGGCGCCGCGCGTGCCCGGCGCCGCCGCCGCTGCGAAGCGGCCGGGACCGGGGACGGCATGGCGAACGGGCGTCATGTCGAACGGTATTGTGGTGCGGGATCGCGGGACCGCCATATTAGCAATCGGCAGATCGAAATGCATTTCGGTGGAAAGGCCGGGTCGTGCCGGTGCCGGATTTGCGTGAACGGCGGCGATATCGACTCATGATTCGGTGCTTTATTCGAGTGAAGCGAACAATGCGGAGTGTTTTCCGCGAACCGGCCGCGACCGCGCGCCCGCTCGGCGGCCCGGCCGACTGTGCTGCCTGCCGGCCCGCGCGCCGTACCGGGACGGCACGCGTGGCGCTCGCGATAATGCGTTCCTTTCACGGTGATACGGAGCGGCGCATGTCCTTGATCGATTTCAAATCCGTGGCGGATGCACAGGCTGCCGCCTGGAAATCCACGATGGTCGGCGAAGTCGGGCCGGCCCGGATCAAGGTGCTGCGCATGGATGCGCAGCCTTACGAAGCGGAAGTGCATGACTACGACGAGGGGCTGCTGGTGCTCGACGGCACGCTGATGCTGGAAGTCGACGCGGAAACGGTCGCGGTCGGGGCCGGGCAGATGTATCTCGCGCGCGCCGGCACGCGCCACGCGGTGCTGCCCGGCAGCCACGGCACACTCGCGATCATCGACGTCTGAGGTTGCGGCGCAGCATGCGTGCGGGCCGCCGAAGGCCGGCCTGGCTCGGCGCGGATCGGCGGTTGCCGTTCAAACGCGTGTTCCACGGCCCGGTATTTGTCTGAGCAAATAAAATGAAGGCCGTTTGAAAAACTGTCAAATACCGTGCAAGCGCTAGGATCGCGCGGTTTCATCCGTTTGGAACTCTGCATCCATTTACTTGTGGGAAGCGTCCGATCATAGTCTCGACAAACGACGCATCACGATAACGAATCAAGCGTACGTATGGAGACCACGCCATGAGACGCCTATCCGCAGGGCCAGCGGGACTGCCGTTTTCCGATATTTCGCTGAATGCAGGCGCGACGCAGGTCGCGCGGCTGCATCGTCACGTCGCCGTGTAGCGGCGAGCCATAGCGGCAAGCCGTAGCGGCAAGCCACTTTCCGTTTCGATCGTTCCGACGGCGCCGTGCCGCATGACGGCGCCGCGGGAGCGCGCTCGTCTGCTGCATGTGCCCGACCGGCATCGCGGCCGCCTTGCGTGCATCGTCATGCGCCGCGCCTTTCGGGCGACGGCGCGATACCAACCGGCGGGCCATGCAGCCCGGCCGGACGAGACTTGTCGTACCTGAAAAGGAGGGGTAGATGATTTGCATTCCTGAATGGCGGAAGGCGATCCTGGCGTGCGCGGTGCTGGCGCTGCCGTTCGTCGCCGGTTGCGGCGGCGGCGACGATCCGGGGCCGATCACCGTGCCGCAGTGCTCGGGCAGCGCATGCGGGCCGAGCGGCGCGGAAACGACGCCGCCCGTCGTGACGAAGCTGTGCCCCGACGCGCTCGATTACACGACGACGTATACGGGCGGCGCCGGCAGCGGCGAGTACGTGAAGGTGAAATTCGATACGACGAAGCTCACCTATCAGATGCAGTTCATCGAATCGTCGGTGCCGACCTCGGCAGGGCAGGTCAACACTACGCGCGCGGGCCTGACGATCAGCGGCGCGTTTCATCATCCGACCAATCTTCCGACGGCCGAGCAGAATCGCTGTGCGTTCGTGCTCGACAGCGGCGCGACGAGCGACGGCGCGTATTCGGTGACGATCAATCGCGCGGATCCGCCGATGCTGTTCGTCGGCAACGGCGTGGTGGGCGGCGGCATTCCGGGCGCGACGATTGCGTTCAAGGGCCTCGAGCCGATTCCGGGTCTGGTGCTCGGGGTCGTGCCGTCGCGCACGTTCGATTTTTATCCGTTCATCGGCTTCGTCGAAACGGAAACCGACTTCACGAAGGTCGCCGGCAACTACAACGAGGTCGGCATTCACCTGTCGCCGGTCGGCTCCAACTATCAGAATTTTCTCGGGCCCGTCGGCTGGCAGCCCGACGTCATCAACTGGAACCAGACGCTCAACGCAGACGGATCGTGCACGATCACGGCGAGCAGCGACTACTCGTGTCAGACCACCGGAACGCCGTGGACATTGCGCAAGAACGCGGACGGATCGGCCGACAACGTCTTCGTGAGCAATGCGAAGGCCAGCGCGCTCGGCTCGGTCGTCTATCCGTTTGCCGGACAGGGGTCGGCCATCGTGATCCTGGCTCCCAGCCAGGCGAAGGGGATCATGATCGTCGGCAAGCTGAATGGCGTGCTGGTGCCGGTGGTGATTCGTGTCGGTTACACGCACGTCGACGAGAGCAACGTCCTTGCGTCGGTTGCCGATGCCGAAGTCGGTATCTCGATGCTCTCGTCGACCAAGGCGATCGCGGCGAATTCGCTGAAAGGCGGGTACATCGGCGCAACCAGCGCGTCGGCGTGCGGTATCGTGACCTCCGACGGCCCGACCGGTGCCATTGCGACAGGCGGCCCGAGCTTCGACATCACTATTCCGCATCCGGACTTGCCGGGTACCTTCAGCGGCGGTTTCTTCCTGCCCGAAGCCGGCACCTGCAACGACGGCACCGCCGTGTCGACGATCGCCGCGAACTATACGTCCACGCTGTTCCAGGGCAATACCGCGGCGTTCATCGATCCGCAGACGTCGTCGGTCACCTCGCAGTTCTCGCTCGACTATACGCAGGCCACGCCCGGCAAGATCAAGGTCACGGCCACGCAGGGCTTCAACGCGAAGGGTGCGACCGGCGACGTCGCGATCTTCAGCAAGGGCGACACGGGCTGGCTCGTGACGGCCGGCAACGTCTACGCGATGGTCGTCGACAACAACAAGGTCAACCCGTTCTTCACGGTCGGCGCGTTCGTCCAGTAACCCTGCATTGAACACGTAACACCGGCGGCGCATGCGTCGCCGCCGGCGAATCGAATTTCAAGAGGATTCCTATGAATGTGAAACATTGGATGGCCGCGGCGTCGCTCGCGCCCGTGCTGGCCGCATGCGGCGGCGACGGCGACCCGCCGCCCGCGCCGGCGGTGCGGCTGTGCCCGCAGACGATCGACTACAACACGGTGTTCATCGGCGGCTCCGGGTCGGGCGAGCTCGTGAAGGTGCAGCTCGACACGACGAAGATGACGTACCGGATGACCTACCTCGCGTCGCCGGTGCCGACCGCGACGGGCACCGTGCAGCCGACCCGCGACACGGCGCCCGCCAACGTGGTCGACGGCACGCTGGCCGACGAAACGGGGCTGCCGACGGTGAAGCTGAACCAGTGCACGTTCCGGATGCAGAACGCAAGCCTCGACCCGAGCCGGCCCGCGCGGTTGTTCCTCGGCGAAGGCGTGCTGGGCGGCGCGATCCCCGGCGCGACGATCCAGTTCGACGGCGTGATCGGCGTCGGCAAAATCCCGAAGACGACGTTCCCGTACTACCCGTTCATCAGCTTCTCGTCGCTCGAAACCGACCTGACGAAGATCGCCGGCACGTACAACCAGCTCGGCTATCACCAGGTGCCGTCGCAGAACTTCCAGCCGGTGGCGCTCGACCAGAAGGTGACGATCGGCGCGGACGGCAGCTATACGGAAACCGACAACTTCGGCAAGAAGAACGGCGGGCAGCCGCTTGCGTCGAGCGCGACCGTGAACCAGCCGTTCACGCTGCGTCCCGATGCGCCGGCATTCCAGTCGCTCAACTACCAGCCGCAGATTCCGCCGACGCTCGCGGCGCTGGATCCGGCGAAGGCCGGCAAGGGGATCCTGATCGTCGGCAAGCTGCGCAACCAGCTCGTGCCGATCTTCATCCGTACCGGCGCCGCGAATGCGGACCTCACGCAAGGCCCGCCGAGCGCGGACGACGAATCGGGCATCTCGTTCCTGAGCCCGCAGACGGCGATCGCGCAGGGCTCGCAGGACGGCGAGTACACGGGCGTCGACAGCGCGTTCAACTACCGCGCGACCGCGCTCGTCGGCGCGCAGGCCACGCTGCTCGATCCGTTCAACGCGTCGCAGGCCGCACTCACGCGCGCGCTGAACCTCGACTACACGCAGAAGGTGCCGGGCGTCGTGACGACCGTGCATGCGGATGCGGCGTCGGGGCCGGCGACCGGCAAGTTCGTGTTCACCGGCGGCGTGTTCGGGTTCCTCGACATGGCCGATACGAGCAACCCGTACTTCACGGTCGGCGCGTTCGTGCAGTGACCGCGTGCGGATGGAGACACGGCGGCGCCGCGCGCGAATGCGCGGCGCCCGGACGGAATGAGGGGGAGACTTCATGAAGAAGCTGATTGTCGCGGGTGTCGTCGCAGGCGTATCGACGCTCGCATCGGCCCAGCAGGCGGGCGACAACGTCGCGACGCTGGGTTGGCTGCACATCATGCCGCAGGATTCGACCAACGGGCTGACGACGAATCTCGCGAACATGCCGATCAACGGACCGTTGCGCCTGCCCGGTTCGTTCACGTCGCCGGGCACGAGCCTGACGGTCAACAACGCCGATACGGTCGGCCTCACGCTCACGCACTTCTTCACCGACCACATCGCGGTGACGTCGGTGCTCGGCGTGCCGCCCGAGTTCACGCTCACCGGGCACGGCGTGATCAGGCCGCCGGGTCCGGCCGGCGCGCTCGGCAACGTCGACATGGACAAGTCGGCGAACCAGCCGGCCGTGAAGAACGCGCGGCAGTGGAGCCCGACGATCATTCTGCAGTACTACTTCAATTCGTCGACGGCGAAGTTCCGCCCGTTCGTCGGGATCGGCGTGGCCTACAGCTGGTTCAGCAACATCGAACTGAACGGCAACTTCGCGAAGGACATCAACGAGAACCTCGGCAGCGTGCTCGCCGCCGGCGCCGGCAAGCCGGGGGCGACGTCGGTGGAGGGCAAGGCGTCGTCGTCGTTCACGCCGGTCTACAACATCGGCGCGAGCTATGCGATCGACAAGCACTGGGGGCTCACGGCGACGCTGACGTACATGCCGCTGAAGACCTACTCGTCGCTGGTGATCAAGGCGGCCGACGGGTCGACGCTCGCGACCACGCGCACGAAGTTGAAGGCCGACCCGCTGATCACGTTCGTCGGGATTTCCTACAAGTTCTGAGCCGACCGGCGCGCATGACGCGTGCCGGCGGCTTCCTGCGACCGGCCGGCCGGCTCGTTCCGGCCGGAAGGTCGCGTTCCTGGCGGCGTGCCGCCATTCGTGAAGAGAGGGGGCAGTTCAAATGAGCATTCGCACAATCGTATCGCTTGTTGCTGCAGTGGCTTTCACCGCGGTCTCGGCCGCGCCTGCTTTCGCCGTCACCGTTTCGCGCGCCGATGGCCAGCCGATGAATCCGAACGGCGAGCCGTTCTCGGCGACGGGGCTGACGACCCTTGCCAAGGGATCGATCAACGCAAACTGCAACGCGACCTTCAACGGCACGATCACGTCGACCGGTATCGTCAACATCACGTCGACGACGTTCTCGGGCGGCGCGACGTGCGGCCTGATCAGCGGCAGCGCGAGCAGCACGTCGCCGTGGACGGGGCAAGCCGACAGCACGACGCAACTGTCGATCAACAACGTGAAGGTGAACGTCACGTTGCTCGGCACCTGCGGGCCGAGCAAGGTCGTGACGGCGTGGAGCGATGCGAACTCGTCGCTGACGTTCAACAACGCCGCGCTGACGCCGGACTGTACGGTGGGCGGTACCGTCCTGACGTCGCCGAAGTTCCACGTGCAGTAAGCGTCGCGCGAGCGGAGCCGGGCGTCCGCCATGGACGAAGACCGTGCAACGATGCACGGCGGGCGATCCGGTTTCGCGATGCATTCGCGTCGTCGCGCGTATCGGCGTGACGACCGGCTGGCCGCCTGCTTCGCGATCCGATGCGGGCGGCCATGCAGGGGCGGGCGAGACGCACCGTGCCACCTGCGTCGATGGACATAGAACAATCATTTCGATTTGCCAGAACCATTCCGGACCACCCATGCTCACCGACCCAGCGAAGTATGGCGATGCCCGCGGCGCGACGCCCGACCGGCTGCGCACGGCCGCGTGGCTGCAGTACCTGATCGACTACCTGAACGAAGCGACTTGCGTGGCGACGGGCGACATCTGCGCGCCGGCCGCTACGCCGACGCACGCGGCACGCGTGCGCGCCGGCGCGAATCTGTCGCATGAAGCGATCGGTGTCCTGCACGAACTCGCGCCGTGGATTGCGACGGACGGTGGCGGTTGCGCATGCGATGCGACCGATGTGTGCATGCACGTTCCCGACGCACGGCAGCTCGCGCGTGCGGAACGATACTGCCCGGGATCGCGCGCGACATTCGATGCGGCGCATGGCTTCATCGATGCGTGGGCCTTCGACGATCCGAACGACGGCTGGGCCGCGCTCGAGCGGATTGCCGACGGTGTCGCGCCCGACAGCGACGAGGTCGACACGGACGAAATGCGGGAGCGGCTCGCGAACGGTGAAGTGCCGCCGCTGGCGAAGAACCTGAGAGAACGACGCGCCACCGCCGCGGCGGCCTGCGTGGAGCCGTCGGCCCGGCCGGGGGCCGTCATCGACGCGATCGTGCTGCGCGTCTGCGGGCCGCGCGACGATGCGGCGCGCGTCGACGAGATGGCCGCGCTCGCGATGTTCTGCGCGGAGCTTGCAGCCGGCAAGGAGATTTCCTTCGCCGCGTACGGCGGTCAGCACAATCTGGTGGCACGGGCGATCCGCGAACGACGCGCCGATCTCGCGTCGGTGGCCGGGCTGCTCGCGGCGGTGTCCGTGTGCCGGCTCGACCGGCTCGTCGGCGCGGGCAGCTTCTGGGCGTATTACCTGCTCGCGGGCATCGTGATCGCGGCGCCGGGCTTGGTACGCGAGTTCGCGCGGCGTTTTCATGGAGACGCGTGGCAAGCCTGGCTCGACGAAGCGCTCGCTTGGCCGGCGGTCGACCGCTTCGGGATGAAGGAGGATGTCGCGTTCGATCGGCTACGCGGCGCGATGAGCCTGACGTCGCGATCGAATCCGATCGTGCGCGCGAAACGTGTGCGGGCCGCTACGCGGGTACGGTTTTCCGGAGACTGAATGAATATGGCATCGCACGCCATACCTTCGGTCGATGCGGCGATCGTGCCGCTCGACCGCCTTCACTTCGCGGATCTCGAAGCCGGCGCTTGCAGATTCGACAACTGGTTGCAGTCAGCCAGCGGCGGATACGTCACCTGTCGGGCCCCGGCGCCGGCTTGGGCGACGAAGTGCGGTTCCTGCCGACGCTCCCGCCGGTCGACAAGGCGACGGTCGCGAGTGTTTGGCCGCGATTCGGTGAATGGCGCGCTCGCGCCGACACGGTGACGAACGCAAGTTCGATCGACGGCGTCTCAGCGTTCCGGCTCGTTTGTCGGCGTGCCGCTATCGAGTTCGAACTTCCTGCGATCCTTGCCGCGAATCCAGTGAGGTTCTCTTCCACGCCCGCTCCACGTTGCTCCGCTGACCGGATCGAAGTAGCGTGGACGAGCCTTGCGCTTCCGGATGTCCGGGAACAGTTCGTCCAGGGTGAATTGAAATTCCACGACCGCCTTCAGGATCTCCGCCAACACTTTCTTTCGACAGGAAAATTTATTCTCATTGACCTTTTCCTTTGGCGCGGATTTTCTCGCCGGGAAATCTGAAGGCTCGTTCATCTTGGTCTCGTGTGGCGAATTGATATTGAAATTGGGTATGGAGGAACGTCATGACCGGATCGGAAGTCGTCGAGCCGAATTCGACTATTCCTCGATTCTCCGTACTGGCAGGTTTCGATACTTCAACGCTTGTCGAAAGTGTGATTCTATAAGTTCAAATATGTAATTTTGCGTTGATTTTTTATGAACTGGCGAACTTCCAGGGAGATGTGTGAAATTGTATCGGCGGATTGTTTGTAGCTGGTTCTTTAAATAAATATCTTTACATGATTTGCAGTTGTCGTTTTGTTTAATTGATTTATTTTCCAATCCTGAGTGTCGTGGATTTTCACGATATTGGTGCATAGACGAGTTGGGCGATGACCACACCTGGAGGCGATGTATCGCGGGCGCGGGCGGAACGAGGAACAAATCGGGGCCGTTCCGGAGAACGAATGCCGCTCGGAACGAGGGGGGGCGGGCTGATCGTCACGCGGTGTATCGACGCGATGTCGACCGAATGACACGCGTAACACCGGGAGCGTCGTGTGCGAGTCGGCGCGCACGAGAGGCTCGTCTGGCGGCCGGTTACAGGCTGCGGAAGACGAGTGCGGATGCCGCGACAAGGGATGTCTGCAAGGCGTCGGTCGGTGCAAGCCACGCTCACGCGAGCGGGAGACGCGACGCAAGGGATCGCGATCGGCGTGACGGCGGCATACTGTGCGCCGGTCCGTTTCCGCCTCCGTCATGCAATGACGCCCCGAGTGGCAGTCGCAACTGCGACGCCCGGGGCGCTGTGTACCTACCGCTTACCACTGATAGGAGACGCCTCCACCGTAAGTACTGCCATTGCTGCTGATCCCGACGCCGAGCTTTGCCTTCAGGTTGTCGCTGAAGCGGACGGACACGCCGATTGCCGACGCCGAGTACCCTTGGTAGCTGCCGCCACCGATCCCGACCGCGATCGTTTTGCCCGGGTCGACTTCCGGAATCATCGTCAACGCGGTTGCCGCGGCGACGCCTGAGTACGCACGACGGGCCACCTCGTTGACGGTGGATTGGACGCCCCACAGTTGATTCATGTTCGCGGCGTCCGTGCCGTCGATGCCAGGCGCCACGTTCGTCAGCCGACGTTCATTGCCCGGGGATCCGAAAGACACGGTGTTCGGCGCGGAGGCCACCGAGCCCGTGCCGATCGCAACGGAGTTCGGGGCGCTTGCCATGCTGCCCTGGCCTACCGCGGTCGTATTGGCTCCCGAAGCCGTCGATCCTTGCCCCAGTGCCGTCGAATTGTCGCCCGTTGCGGCTGCGGCTTGGCCGTCGGCCTTCGAGTTTTTCCCCGAAGCGATTGCCCCTTGGCCCACGGCGGTCGAGTTCTGTCCCGACGCCATTGCGTCTTTGCCCACTGCGGTCGAATTCGCGCCCGACGCGGTCGCACTATGGCCGATCGCCGTCGAATTCGCGGATGCCGACGATCCTGAACCGATTGCGGTGCTGCCGTCCGTCGTCTGCGTTTTGATCGAGATCAGCGGCGCGACCGCGGTCGAAAGGGACGACAGGCTGGCGTTGGTCGTCGAAAGGCCGGTCGACAGCGATGCGACGTTGCTGGTTGTCGAACTCAGTCCTGTCGACAACGACGTAATGCTGCTGCTCGTCGAACTGAGCCCGGTCGACAGCGAACTGATCGCGGTCGAGGTCGACGTGGACAGCGACGCCACGTTGCTGTTGGTCGAGCTCAGGCCGGCGGACAGCGCGTCGACTGCCAGGTTCGTCGCGTTGAGCTGGCTGCCGTTGATCGCGTCCGTGCTGGTGGCATTGACCTGACCGGCAGCGACGTTCGTGATCTGGCGCTCATGACCCGGTGAACCGATACTCAGCACTCCGACCGGTTTGGTTCCGTAGACCGGATACGTGATGCCGCCGACCGTGACGGTCGACACGCCGACCGCGTTGCCCGTGACCGAGCCCGCGCCGAGCGCGATCGAGTTGGCGACGTTCGCGGTGGCGTTCGAGCCGAGGGCGAGCGCGTTGGCCGCGCTGGCCGTGGACTGGTTGCCCAGCGCAATCGTGTTGTCTGCGGTGGCCTGGTTCGACGTGCCGAGGGCGAGTGCGCTCGTGCCGGTTGCGGTGTTCGCGTTGCCGAGCGCCACTGCGCCGTTGCCGGTCGCCGTGTCGTTCGCACCCATCGCTACCGCGCCGTCGCCGCTCGCCGTGTTGCCGGAGCCGACCGAGACTGCCTTGCCGCTCGTTGCCGACGCATTCTGGCCGATGGCGACAGCGCCGTCCGCAGAAGCGTTGGCGCTGTCGCCGACGGCGACGCTGCTGATGCCCGTTGCAGAGGCGCCGACACCTGCGGCGAGTGCGTTGGGTGCCGTTGCGCCCTTGTTGTCGTAGTTGCCCTGCTGCGTGCCGTTGTCGTTGACGCTGTAGTAGTGCGTCTTCGCGGCATCGATCGCGGCCGACGTCGACGTCGACATCGATGTCAGCAAGCTGTTGGTGGAGCTCAGACCGGTGGACAGCGACGAGACATTGCTGTTGGTCGAGCTCAGGCTGGTGGACAGCGACGAGACGTTGCTGTTGGTTGAGCTCAGACCGGTCGACAGTGACGAAACATTGCTGTTGGTGGAGCTCAGGCCGGAGGACAACGACGAGACGTTGCTGTTGGTCGAGCTCAGACCGGTCGACAGCGATGAGACGTTGCTGTTGGTGGAGCTCAGACCGGTCGACAGCGATGAAACATTGCTGTTCGTCGAGCTCAAGCCGGTGGACAGCGACGAAACGTTGCTGTTGGTCGAGCTCAGGCCCGTCGACAGTGACGAAACATTGCTGTTGGTCGAGCTCAGACCGGTCGATAGCGACGAAACATTGCTGTTGGTCGAGCTCAAACCGGTCGACAGTGACGAAACATTGCTGTTGGTCGAGCTCAGACCGGTCGACAACGACGAGACATTGCTGTTGGTGGAACTCAGGCCGGTCGACAGCGACGAGACATTGCTGTTGGTGGAGCTCAGTCCGGTCGACAACGATGAGACGTTGCTGTTGGCGGAACTCAGGCCGGTCGACAGCGACGAGACGTTGCTGTTGGTGGAGCTCAGGCCAGTCGATAGCGACGAGACATTGCTGTTGGTCGAGCTCAGACCGCTCGACAACGACGAGACGTTGCTGTTGGTGGAGCTCAGGCCGGTGGACAGCGACGAAACATTGCTGTTGGTCGAGCTCAGACCGGTCGACAACGATGAAACATTGCTGTTCGTCGAGCTCAAACCGGTGGACAGCGACGACACATTGCTGTTGGTCGAGCTCAGTCCGGTCGACAACGACGAGACGTTGCTGTTGGTGGAACTCAGACCGGTCGACAGCGACGAGACGTTGCTGTTGGTAGAGCTCAGTCCGGAGGATAGCGACGAGACATTGCTGTTGGTCGAGCTCAGGCCGGTCGACAGTGACGAAACATTACTGTTGGTAGAGCTCAGACCGGTCGACAACGACGAGACGTTGCTGTTGGTGGAACTCAGACCGGTCGACAGCGACGAGACGTTGCTGTTGGTGGAGCTCAGTCCGGTCGACAGCGATGAAACATTGCTGTTGGTCGAGCTCAGGCCCGTCGACAGCGACGAGACGTTGCTGTTGGTCGAGCTCAGACCGGAGGACAGCGACGAAACGTTGCTGTTAGTGGAGCTCAGACCGGTCGACAGCGACGAAACATTGCTGTTGGTGGAGCTCAGACCGGTCGATAGCGATGAAACATTGCTGTTCGTCGAGCTCAAACCGGTGGACAGCGACGAAACATTGCTGTTGGTCGAGCTCAGTCCGGTCGACAACGACGAGACGTTGCTGTTGGTGGAACTCAGGCCGGTCGACAGCGACGAGACGTTGCTGTTGGTTGAGCTCAGGCCGGAGGACAGCGACGAAACATTGCTGTTGGTGGAGCTCAGACCGGTCGACAACGACGAGACATTGCTGTTGGTGGAGCTCAGCCCCGTCGACAACGACGAAACATTGCTGTTGGTGGAGCTCAGGCCAGTCGACAGTGACGAAACATTGCTGTTGGTCGAGCTCAGGCCGGTCGACAACGACGAGACGTTGCTGTTGGTGGAGCTCAGGCCAGTCGATAGCGACGAGACATTGCTGTTGGTCGAGCTCAGGCCGGTCGACAACGACGAGACGTTGCTATTGGCGGAGCTCAGGCCAGTCGATAGCGACGAGACATTGCTGTTGGTCGAGCTCAGACCGGAGGACAGCGAAGTAATTGAACTAGTTGTAGTGCTGGCAAGCGAGTAAAGTTGACTGCCGTTGATTGCGTCTGTACTTGTCGCTGTGATTCTCCCCGCGGCGACATTAGTAATCTGGCGCTCGGATCCGCCCTTACCGACACTGACGACGCTCGTCGGATTGGTGCCAGCGAAACCGCCATAGGTCGTGGATCCAATTGTTACGCTAGCGGTCGGATTTGTCGCGCCTGTAACCGATCCCGACCCAAGGGCAACATCGCCGGAATTAGCCGATGCCGAGGCATTGGCGCCGAGCGCTATGCCAGAGCTAACCGACGCCGTGGCATTGGCGCCGATCGCGATAGATGAACTCGGGCCAGCGCTCGCCCCATTTCCGATCTGAATACGCCCCGCATTTACCTGGAAAAGCGAATTGTTGCCGGTATCCCCGGTACTGTCGCCGATAATTGTATGGGTGAGTCCGTTTAAGTCGGTATACCCATAAAAGTAGTTTCGGATCGTCGTTCCGGTTCCGAATCCACTTAACAAAACGCCCTCGGGAAGGCCTTGGGTTTGGTTATCGCTGTTGGCGATGAGCTGGTAAGCCGCTATGTACGAATTGCTGTTGAAGCTGTTGGTTTGAATTAATCCTGAAATCACCGTCGGAATTTGCTGGGCAAATACGCTCGGGGAGAATGCGGAAAGAAGCAGTAGTGGGACGATGCCCAGTCTGCCGGCCCGAACCGCGTGATGAAATTCCCTGCTCAGCTGCGGTGCTTCCTTGGTCGAAGCGGTCTTGCCTCGCTGTTTTGCCCCTTCCGACACGACCACCCATCCGGATGAGACGTGGGACCATATGATCTTGTATATCTTGTTCATGTTAACGATGCGTTGAATATTGATTGTAAGAAATCGACAAATAAATCTCGTCGATGCAAAAAGCAATCAACTTCGGCGTGTGCCGAAGTTGATTGTTCATCTCGCTATGGTTTGTATTGGCTGTCTCTACGCTATGAGGGCACTTCTGGCGGTGCCTTCAGGTATTTTTATTAATATGGAGATCGGCAAGCCTTCTTCACTTCATTTGTAGCGAATCGCTTTCCAGTTCGAACATCCGGCGATCCTTGCCGCGAATCCAGTGTGGCTCTTTTCCTCTGCCGCTCCAGATTGCACCAGACTTGGGATCGAAATAGCGCGGTCGAACCTTGCGTTTTTCGCTGCGCGGGAACACCTCTTCCGGGACGAACTTGAACTCTTCAATAGCGATCAGGATTTCCGACAATACTTTTTTACGACAGAGAAATCGCTCTTCGTTGATCTGCGCCTCGAGCGAGGCCTTTCTATTCAAGAAATTGGAGAATTCAGTCATTTTGACCTCACTCGGCAACTTAACGTAACGAGCATCGTTGCGCTTCAGACGGGGCGGGCTTGGCAACTTTGTATTCGATGTTCGTGATATATCTTGTCTGGGCTATTAACCTGTCGCTTCTGGGTTGTGCTGCACGTTGAAAGTATAGCGACGGTCTGGTGTGTTTTTTTGGCTTATGTTTTTGATATTTACATTGTTGACCATTCTCCGTTTTATTAATGTATTAAATTGACTTTGGCGAGGATTCCGCACGCCCAGCGCGGCGACGGCGAGCAGGACGAGCGGGGCGCACGCCGACGAACACGATCCGCACGCGCTCTCCGAAACGCAGGCGCGGCGGCTGCGCGTGGGCGAACTTCAAACCGTCGAAAGGCCACACGAATTTCTCCATGGGGCCGGTGAGGTGCAATTCGATCGTGCGCGTCGGCGCGCGGCCAACGGGGTCCGGAAATGCACCCCGTAAATCCGCGTGCGTCAGCACGGGCCGACCGTTGCCGCGTAAGCCGTGCCAGTGGATCGACGCCGGTTCGTTCGTCCGGTTGGCGACGCGCAGCGCGACGGTGCCGCCTTCGCGCCCACGCACGAGCGGCCCCGGCAGCGTGCCGTTCACAGTCGTCGCCGTGCGCGAGCGCCCATACGTCTGGCCGCCATAGGCGGAACCCGCCTGCGAGGCAGACGGCGCCAATGCGGGTGACGAGGTGCGTCTGCCGAAATCTGGATGCATGACCTGAATGAAGTCCGGTTGTCCTGGCGCGCGATCGCCGACGGCTGATTTCCCGAGAACGCCGCCCGTCGAGCTTGGGACGAGATTAGCGACGAAGCGACATCAGCTAAATTGCTGCCAGATGACAATCCGTTCATGTTCGTTGTCTGGAAAATTGCCGTCTTTGGCGCTATCTTTTCGATGTGCAGCGCCCGCGCCGCATAAATATCGGTCAACCCCACCCGGGCCCGCCTCGAGACCATGCGCATCCTGATTGTCGAAGACGAAGAAAAAATGCGGTCGTACTTGCACAAGGGCCTGACGGAGGCGAGCTACGGCGTCGCCACGGCGAGCAACGGCGAGGACGGACTGTTCATGGCATTGAGCGAGGATTTCGATCTGGTGATCCTCGACGTGATGTTGCCCGTCGTCGACGGTTTCGAAGTGTTGCGCCGATTGCGGAAACAGAAACACACGCCAGTGCTGCTGCTCACCGCGCGCGACACGATCACCGACAAGGTGGAGGGACTCGAGCTCGGCGCGGACGATTACCTGCCGAAGCCTTTCGACTACGCCGAACTGCTCGCGCGCATTCGTTCGTTATTGCGCCGAACGCGCCGGGACAATCGCACCGTGCTGAAGATCTCGAATCTCGAGGTCGACATCATCAAGCGACGTGTAACGCGTGGTGGCGCACGCATCGAATTGACCGCACAGGAATTCGCGCTGCTGCAGTTGCTGGCCGAACGCGCGGGCGAGATCCTGACGCGCGCGTTCATCACGTCGCAGGTCTGGGACATGAATTTCGACAGCGACACGAACGTCGTCGACGTCGCGATCCGGCGGCTGCGTCTGAAGATCGACGATCAGGACCCGAAGCTGCTGCACACGGTGCGTGGTATGGGCTACGTGCTGGAAGATCGCTCCTCATGACGCGCTCGCAGTCCTATTCGCTGCTCGGTCGGCTGACCATGGCGTTCGCGCTGGCTGGCGTCGTCGTGCTGTTCCTGATCGGCACGTTTCTGTACCAGGCGCTGTCCACGCAGCTCCGACAACGCGACGACGGCGAGATTTCCGACAAACTGAAGCAGATCGGACAAATCTTGCACGAGTCCCGGACGCTCGATGGCGTCCGGCAGGCTGGGCCGTTGTTTCACGAAGCGTTGCAGGCGCATTCGGGCTTGTTCGTCGCCGTGTTCGGCGTCAACGGCGAGTCGGTCATCCAGCATTCGGAGGCGGCGGGCGTCGCGCTGGACGCGCGCATCGCCAGCGAGCATGAACCCAACCGGGCGTACGCGTGTGCGCCGCCCGGCATCGGTCCGGCCGAATGCATGCATGGCCCGGTGCTGCTGGCGGATGGCAATACCGTGACGGTCGCGATCGTGCGAAGCGCGGGCGACCGGACCTCACTCATGCATGCCTATTTGATCCATGTCGTGGTTGCGGCCGCAGTCGGTGCGCTGTCGATCGCCGCGCTCGGTTATGCGATCATGCGCAGCGGGCTCCATCCGGTCCGCGAAATCGGCCGGCACGCGACGCGCATCGAGGCGAGCCGACTCGACGAACGGCTGAGCATGGACCACGCCCCGGAGGAGCTCGCCGAAATTACCCGATCGATCAACCGAATGCTGGATCGCCTGCAGCTTGCATTCGATCGATTGTCGCGTTTCTCGTCGGATGTCGCGCATGACATGCGCACGCCGCTCGCGAACATCATCGGCGCATCGCAAGTGATTTTGTCACGCGAACGGGAACGTGCCGAATACGAAACGCTGATCGAATCCAATCTGGAGGAGTGCAAGCGGCTCAAGAGAATGCTCGATAACATGCTGTTTCTCGCGCGCTCCGATCATGCGACGCAGCATGTCACGCTCGAACGCTTCGATGTCGGCGAGGCGCTCGCGAAGATCGTCATGTACTACAACGAGGTCGCGAGCGACCGGAATATCCGGATCGCTTTCGATGGCGCCGGTACCGTCGTCGCGGATGAAATGCTGTTCCAGCGCGCGGTCGCGAACTTGCTGTCGAATGCCATCGAGCACGCGCGGCCCGGTACGATCGTTCGTATCGCCATTGCCCGGCAGGGAGGATCGATGTCGATCGGTGTCCGAAACGAGGGAGAGGATATTCCGGCCGAACATGCGGCCCGCCTGTTCGAGCGCTTCTATCGAGCCGATCCGTCGCGCTACGGCTCATCGAAGAATTCCGGTCTCGGTCTGGCCATCGTCAAATCGATCATGGAACTGCATCGTGGCACGGTCGGTGTCGTCAGCGCCGACGGAGAGACCGTTTTCACGCTCACATTCCCGACGCCGAATTGAAGCTATTAAGTTCGCGTGTTTTCGACTGTTAAATTTGGTTGTCACCGCCACGCGGAGGCGATTTTTGCACTAATGTCGATGCTCGGTTCGATGGTCGGAAAGGTCATTCATATCGGAGGAGCGGTGGGCAATCACGACATCAAGGGCAAGGTCGTCCTGATCGCAGGCGGCGCAAAGAATCTCGGCGGTCTGATCGCGCGAGACCTGGCGAGCCATGGAGCAAAGGCGATAGCGATTCACTACAACAGCGCGAGTTCGAAGGCGCAGGCCGACGCGACGGTCGCGGCTATCGAGGCGGCAGGGTGCGAAGCAGCCGCTTTCCACGCGGATCTGACGAGCGCGGGTGCGATGGAAGCGCTGTTTCTGGACACGATCGCGACGTTCGGGCGTCCGGACGTCGCGATCAATACGGTCGGCAAGGTGTTGAAAAAGCCGTTCACGGAGATCAGCGAGGCCGAGTACGACGAAATGGCCGCAGTGAACTCGAAGTCCGCGTTCTTTTTCCTGCGCGAGGCGGGCAGACACGTCAACGACAATGGCAAGATCGTCACGCTGGTCACTTCTCTGCTCGGCGCGTTCACGCCGTTCTACGCGGCCTACGCGGGAACCAAGGCGCCAGTCGAGCACTTCACGCGTGCGGCGGCGAAGGAGTTCGGCGCGCGCGGCATCTCCGTGACGGCGGTCGGGCCGGGCCCGATGGACACACCATTCTTCTATCCGGCCGAAGGGGCCGACGCGGTCGCCTATCACAAGACTGCCGCCGCGCTGTCGCCGTTCAGCAGGACGGGCCTCACCGACATCGAGGATGTCGTGCCGTTCATCCGTCATCTCGTGACCGACGGCTGGTGGATTACCGGTCAGACGATTCTGATCAACGGTGGTTATACGACGAAGTAGCGCACGTCGGAAAGGCGATTCATATCCATTTCCCACAGCTGGCGGCGACCGTGGCGTGGTCAAAGCGGAATTGCCAAGCCACGGCTGGATCGGCATTGCCGCTGCGGGATGCGCTTTACCGGAATCGCAGCACGTCAGATGTTTCGCATAACAGAGCAATCATGATGCATCGAACCGAAATGAGGCGCTGCGCATTGAGCGAACGTTCCGCTGCCGGCGGCTCGTGAGAAGGAAGGTCGGCCGGTGGGGCGTCGCCGGTCCGATGGACGGGCTACAGCGGAATAATGCCGTATGCAACAAACGTCAATTCGCGCGCCATATGCAGTACAGCTTATATGCTTCGTCGAGCGTATTGGCCCATGCCAGGATCGCCGTTTCCACGTCGTCCGTGGCCGGCTGCGGCGTGAGCGGACACATCGTCCACGAATGATGACGCCGGTACGAGTCGATCGAGTACGGTAGCCAGGTCCGATCCGAGCGTGCCTCGATCGTATAGGCGATGGTGGGCGTCACGACCCGCCAGATCGAGACGATTTCCGCAGAGGCGGTACGAGGCGGCACGACGCTCATGTTGCGGGCGGGCGCGGTTATCCGGATCTGACGAGACGGCTGCGTCCGCCTCTGCTCTTCCTGGGACGAACCTGACGATCGCTGCTCCGGCGGCGCGGGAAGGGAATCACTCAAAATTCAGGATATATGTCACCGAGGTATTGAAGGTCCCCGCAACTACCGGAAGCGACGTAGCAACATATCCGGCAAAGTATACGAGGGTAGCGGAGCCGTCCACGATGTTGAACGACTGCGAGTTTTGCGCACCGCGGGCGCCTGCAAGATTGATCTTCGAGAAATCGCTGTTCATGATCGACAGCTGGACATTCTTCGCCGTTCCCATGTTGATGAGCTGACCCGTGTTCTGATCGACGGTCGGGCCCGGTTCGAAATAGACCGATACGCGTCCGGATGGCGGCGTGCAATCGCTCAACGTGATCTTGTACGGGCGCGTCATGGTGGGCGGATCGCCGACATAGTGAAATGATGCAACCGGGAGCGTCCCCACCTTGACGTCGAAGGAGGAATTTTCGGCTTCCGCGCCATTGATCTTGCAAGTCGCTCCTTCAACCTGCCCTTGAAAGTTCACCAGTCCATCTTCCGCGCGCGCTTCGGGCAGCAAGTGGAAAGCGGTGGGGATGGCGACCGCGAACGGCACGACGAACAGCAAGCGACGCATCGATATTCTCCCCATATGAAATCGAATGACTCTGCGGCAGCGACGGATGTTCATGATCATTGATAGGACAACGTATAAGTCAAGATTCCGTTCGCGGTCCCCGGAACGACCCTGGCTTCGGTCTGAACGTAGCGTGCGCGCAATTTGACGTCGACCCGTCCGATATCCGATTGGCGCCCAAGGGTTGCGACGAGTTGCTGATTGATCGCGCCGGATTCCGGGCCGAATGCGATCGGGGAGGAGATCCCGGTTGCGCTGTCGGGCAGGATCTGGATTCCGATGCCGCGCGCGGTCGAATCGCGGGTGAGCGGCAGGGTGTTGCCGGTGTTGGCGGGATTCGCGTTGTCGGTAAACGTCATGTAGACATTGCGCGTGACGCCGGTGCAATCGATGGGAATCGAGAAATTCACCGGATCGCTCGTCGTGCCGGGGCCTTTGAATTTCCGCTGCGGCACGCTGCCCAACGGCACTCGAATCGACGATGACATGACTTTGCACGACGCATACTGAACGACGATGTTGCCGGAAAGATTGAATCGCCTGAATACGACCCCGCCGGCAGCAACCTCTCCAATTTGAGCACTGAAAACTGTTCCAGGCTGAATTTCGCCCGTTTTGATAATTTCCAGCGTGAATGTTCCACCGTAGGCGATCCATGTAAATGGTCCAAGAAAATTCCACGGATCAGACGTTAGCGTGGCGCCTTTATCCAAATCCTCGTAATACGTTTGCCCCCGGGAATTTCCATTTGCCCATGCCGGGCCGTCGACGACTGTTTTTATTCTGATGCCGATTCCGGGGGCATTTGTCTGATAAATATAGTTGCCAAGGCTCGTGAGATTTCCGCTGTGGTTGACGGTCATCGGTACTTGAGGTGCACTGCATTGAACGACGTTCGACCATCTCGTCGGAAGAAAGACCGTGATCGTGTCGAGAACGGTGCCGACAGTGGCGTTACGATCCGGGTTGATCGTCTTCCCCGGGAAATTAATTACATTCGTACTGAATCCGGGCAGACCCCAGCAGAATGCTGCGTTTGCGATGGATGGCGACCACAGTACCGCTACCAGAGGTATCAAACAAAAATAATTGATCAAGCGCTTCATTGCTTACCTCGCCATCCGTGTTCATGAAATATATTTCGGTCTCTGGTGTGTTCTTCGTGACTGGACGCGCACGTTGCGTAACGTGCTATTTGTTGGAAGCGTCGGGTGAACCGACGATATGCGCCGCCTCGGTCACGTGTTCCGTCCTGGATGCTTTCGCCGTGCAAATCGAGTCGAGCGACGTGTAGACCAACTGCTTGCGGTCTCGCGGCGGCAGGTTGTAGGAAAATTCGCAAGTCTCGTCCGGCGCGTTGCCCCACTTCACGGTGAGCCGGCCGTTGTCGGTCGCACCTTGCAAGAAGAACTTTCCGCCTTGGCCGATGATTCCGATGTCGCTGCCTTTTTCGTCCTGTACCGCCGCACCGAACGGCGGCGACTTCCCATTCGGCAGGTGGACCGTGACCAACGCCGTGCGGCCGCTCACCGTCTTGAAGTGCAGCATCACGACCGAGTTCGCTCTCGGCGCGATCTGTTGAGCGGTCGTATCCAGCTGGACGTCCAGCGGCAATCCGCGTGGATCGAGTGAAACGGTATTCAGGCTGTACGGCGTGAGGAAAGGCACGATTGCGTATCCGTGCCCGTCGACCGCCACGCCGGGCGCATTCTCGACGCGCGCGCCGGCGGCATCCGGCGCGTCGACCACGCCTACGGTGTCGCCCATGCTCGGCGCCAGCGTCACACCGCCCGGGTGCGCCACCACGGCGCCGGACAGGGTCGCCGTTGCCCGGCTATACCCGTTGCCGCGGCTGATGCTGCCGCCGATCGTCGTGTACGGGCTCGCATATTGCGCATTCGCGTCGGCGCTCGATCCGGGGCGGGCGCGCGTCGCGGTCAGCCCGTAGCTGAACTCGTTGTAGTCGCCCGCGCTGCCGTTGTACATGGCCTGCAGCGTCGAGCCTGCGTCATCGTCGCGCGTGAAGGTCGTGGTGAGGGTCGACGTATGCCCGTTACCGCCGAGCGGCACGGAAATGCTCGCGAAAATCTGGTTGCTCATGGCCGATGTCGTGCCCACGCGCTGCCGCGATACCGACACGGAGTAGCCGATGCTGCGGAACGAATTGCTATAGCCGGCGTTGTAGAACGTGTCGTTGCCGCCACGCCCCCAATAATCCACGCGGTTGCCCGACATGAAGACGTTCCCCCAGCGTTGTCCGAACGATTGCGACAGCCATACCTGCAGGCGCGAACGAGGCCGGCCGGCCCACTGTATGTCGTTGCCGCGTTCGATCGCCTGTCGCGCAAGCATCGCGTCGCGGAACGTCCAGAATCCGCTGGACGAGTATCGAGATGCGGATGCGTTGACGAGCGTTTGAGTGACCGGCACGGACTTGCTGAAACTCACGCGGAAACTTTGTCCGCTGCTGTTGTTTTCCGGGCCGATCTCGGCGTGTGCATGGGTGACGTCGAAGGCGACCGCGCCGAAATCCGTGTTGACGGCCACGCCCACGAGCGCCGAGTAATAATTCTGCGCGAGAATCGCGCCCGTATATCCCGTCAGCAGATTGGTGAACCCGCGCTGGACGGTCGACTGCAGCACCTTCACCTTCGATGTGATTTGCTGGTCGCGCAACTCGCCCGCGGAGGCCGTGACGCGATAGATTCCCGGGCGCAGCAACTGCACGACCGACGCGTACGGCACGGCGAAACTTCGCTGGCTTCCGTCCGCCTCGGTGATCGTCACCAGCAGATTGCCGCCGTATCCCGTCGCATAGAGATCCTTGATCTCGAACGTACCGGGCGTCACGATCGTTTCGTAAAGCTTGATGCCGTTCTGCGTGACGGTCACACGGGCATTGGAGTTCGCGACGCCGCGAATGATCGGCGCATAGCCGCGCATCGATTCCGGCAGCATCTGATCGTCGGTGGCCAGTTGAATGCCGCGCACACCGAAACTGTCGAAGAACTGCCCGTCGGTATACGTGTCGCCGATCTTCACCTGGCTCCGCAGGGACGGCACGTCGTGCTGCAGGTACGTGACGATGCTTTGATACTCGCGCGTTCGCCCCGTCGACCACGACATCGAGCCGTTGTGCCTGACGTGCCAGCTGCCGATGTTGATTCCCGCGTTCAGTCCGAGGTAGCCCTGGGAGTCGGGCGACTCGCCTCCTGTCGAACGCGAGCCCGTGAAGTTGTAGGCCAGTGTCGCCGACGGCACGCCGGCATCCCAAAGCTCCGGACTCACGTAGCCGTGCGGGTTCTGCTTCACCGCGATTTGCGGCACGGTGAGATCCAGCCTCAGGTCGGATGGGTCGAAATCGACGCTGGCGTCGCCCACCATGGATCTCAGGTCCAGGCATTCGTCGACGTTCGCGGAGGCGAGTCGCGTGCGGTTCTCCGGCGACAGCACGTCGAAATTCAAGCCGATGCGCTCGCCGAGCTTGCGGTCGAAGCACAGTGCGGCGTTCGCGCCATCGCGAGCACCGAACTTCACCGCCTGACGGCCCACCCAGTTCCCGTTCACGATCACGTCGACCACATATTGACCGGGGACCACCGGATTGCCTTTCTCGAACCGGCTCACGTCGATCGAGCGTCCGTCCGGCCCCAGCAGGAACTGACTGTCGAACTGGACGTCCTTCGTCGTCGTGTCGCCATTCGCACGAACCGGCTGCATCACGCTGGCTGCGCATAGCGTGAGCAACGCCACCAACGGTCTCATGACGATGCGTTTGCTTCCGGAGTCGAGCGAATACGAATACATGATGATGGGAGAACTTGAATGACCCGCGAACATGATCGGGAGAGCGGCTTGATGCTCCGCATGCGTCGTCGCTCGAGCAGCGAGCGACGGAGGAAACGACGCGAGTCGCTACTTGCTCTTTGGGAATGTCGCGTTGATTTCCGCGCCGTAGTCGTTGATATAGCGATACTTGACTTCGAACGGCCCGGCGGCGGGCGTGACGGCGGACTTCTTCAGGAGGAACGTCGTGTTCCCTCCTGGGTCGACCATGCCGCCCACGCTGTCCGAATACGACTTGCCGTCGATTCCGGCGTCGATGTTCACGATCGTCACGTGATAGGCGGAGGGATTGTCGACCCGCACTTTCATTTCGCCGCCTTCCGGCACGGGCGTCCATGTCAGCTGAGTGGCGGCTGCGTCGGGGTTATCCGGCAGCGCCTTTGGCCTGAAAAATATCTTGATACGGTAGCGGAATGCCAATTGCATCAGGTTCTCGTTTTCCGTCGACACCTGCGCCTTGGGCGGAACTTCGAGTACGTTCAGCCAGAAGACGGACTCCTTGTCCTGCGGCAGCGGCTCTCCGGTGTAAATGAGGCGGAGCGTCTGACCTTTCCTGGGTTCCATGCGGAACAGCGGCGGCATCAACGTGAACGGCAGCTGGACGGCCCCAGGTTGCGCTTTGGGATCGCCTTTATCGAGCCACGTCTGCACCAGTGCGGGCGACGATCCTTCGTTGCTGAGCTTGATGGAGACCTCGCGCTCTCCGGCGGGGTAGATCACCCGTGTGCCCATGATCACGACACTGCCGTACGCCGTCGAAACGCACGTCAGCAACACCGCGACGGCGGAACGCGCTGCTGTCTTCCATGGGAACATGTCTGAGAATCCGATTCTGATGATTAGGAATGCGAAGGCCCCCTGACAAGGGGGCGGGGTTCATGCCGATGTGTTTCGATCAGATGAAGTTCAGCGTGTACATGACCTGGGCTTGTACCGGGCCGGGCGTTGCCGCTCCGCCCGTTGCCACATACTGTGCGTAGAACTTCAGCGTGGCCGTCCCGTCCGCGCCGATCGCCACGACGTCGGCACCCTGAGTGCTAGGATCATTACCCAACGTGATCGGCTGGAACCCGCTGTTCAGCAAGCCCACTTCGACGTTGGTGGCATACGCTTTGCCGTTGGTAGCCGTGCCGGTATTGTTCTTGAGCCGACCGGTGTTGAAGTCGACCTGCGGGCCGGGTTCGAAGTAGACCGTCACGTTGCCCGATGCGGGCGTGCAATTGGTCAGCGCAATGGTCCACGGCGTACGCTCGGCGGTATCGCCATCCTTCTTGAGCGCCGACGTCGGCACCGATTTGAGCGTGACGGTGAAGTCGCTCTTGCCGGTGTTGTTGCCATTGATCGTGCAGGTCTGCGAGATGACTTCGCCGTTGAAATTGACCGTGCCGTCCGCCGCATGCGAAATGCCCGGCATGGCGATGGCCAATGCCACCGCACTCGCCGATAACGGTCCAAGGATTTTTTTGCTCATCTGGAACTCCTTCGCTGGTTGAGGCACTGCGCCTCTGATTGGTATGCCGAGCCTGCCCACGCCAATAACGAGTCGAATATGCCGGATAAGTGGAGTTGCCTCGTCGAGTACGAGGTAATTTCGGGCGACCACGCATACGGCCAGGAAATCTTCTGTGCCGATTCCCCGTTGGTTGGATTCAATGGTCCCGTTCGGTCGCTATTGGCGTGAACAGGCTCGGATCTCGCAGAGTCACGTCAGCTGCTCAATTTGCTTCGTCGGAAGCAGATTGTTTTTTGGAAGAAAGCTGATCTGTGACAACGCACCAGCATTCTATCCAGTCTGATTTTTGCGAATACTTCTCGTGACAAAGATTGACAGAGTTATTTATGATTTATCGATTAACTGGCTAATATGGGTATTTAAAAAATATTAACCAGGGCGCTTCCCGTATTCCGCTGGCCACGCAAATAGACGCCGGCTCGAGTTATAGCGGTGACGATACCCTGGCCCTGATCCGAGAAATAGCCGGGTTCAAAAGTGGAGAAATCCGGCGCGATGTGTCCAGGCAGGACGAGGGCCATGCCACGAAGAGGAGCAAGTCTATGGAAGAGCAGATCGCATTCGCACTGACGCTAGCCGAGTTGGGTACGACGATCGAGGAGATCTGCCGCAAGCTCGGAACAAGCGACGCGACTTTCGACGACTGGAAGAAGAAATTCGGAGGGCTGGGACAGACGACGGGCGCTACTCAACCCAGCCGGAAATTTTGCTTCCGACCGGGACCGAATCTGGTTCAGAGTCGAACGCCGAGCGTTTGGGGGCGGATATCGACAATCGCCAAATCCGGAAACGAAAAACGCTGCTGAAGGCAACCGTCAGCAGCGTTACACGAGGAGCGCAAAGACCGCGCAGAATACCCGCTTGCGTCAGACCGTTTCCGGTTGCCGCACGGCCTTCGCGACATTGCGCGCCGGTGCGCCGTTCGCGACGAAGTACGGCACGTCGACACGGGCGAGCGGCGTGCGGCGGCGGATCTTGTCGGCGATCTTCTCGGCGATCATGATCGTCGGCGCGTTCAGGTTGCCGGTCGTGATGATCGGCATGATCGACGCATCGACCACGCGCAGCCCGTCGAGCCCGTGCACGCGGCCTTCTTCGTCGACCACCGCCATGTCGTCGTAACCCATCTTGCACGAGCACGACGGATGGAACGCGGTTTCCGCGCGAGCGCGCACGAATGCGTCGAGCTCCTTGTCGGTCTTGCAGTCGGCGCCCGGATTCAACTCGCGGCCGCGATAGCGATCGAGCGCCGGCTGTCGCATGATCTCGCGCGTCGCGCGAATCGCATCGCGGAACTCGCGCCAGTCGAGCGCTTCGGCCATGTAGTTGAACAGGATGCTCGGATGATCGTTCGGATCGCGCGAGCGCAGCTTCACGCGGCCGCGGCTCGGCGAGCGCATCGAGCCGACGTGCGCCTGGAAGCCGTGCATCTCGATCGCGTTCGAGCCGTTGTAGTTGATCGCCACCGGCAGGAAGTGATACTGGATGTTCGGCCACAGGTCGTCGTCGCGCGTGCGGATGAAGCCGCCGGCCTCGAAGTGATTGCTCGCGCCGAGGCCCGTGCCGTTCAGCATCCATTCGAGGCCGATCTTCGGCTGGTTCCACCACTTGAGCGCCGGATACAGCGAGACCGGCTCCTTGCACTCGTACTGGATGTACATCTCCAGGTGGTCCTGCAGATTCTGGCCGACGCCGGGCAGGTCGAGCACGACGGGAATGTCGAGTTCCTTCAGCCATGCGCCGGGGCCGACGCCCGAGCGTTGCAGCAGTTGCGGCGACGCGATCGCGCCGCTGCACACGAGCACTTCGCGGCGGGCGTGCGCGGTCGCGCGTTCGCTGCCGCGCAGGTACGTGACGCCCGACGCGCGCTTGCCGTCGAACAGGATGCGGTCGGCGAGCGCGTGCGTGACGATCTCGAGATTCGGCCGCACCTTCGCCTGATCGAGGTAGCCGCGCGCGGTGCTCGCGCGGCGGCCCTTCGGCGTGACGGTGCGGTCCATCGGGCCGAAGCCTTCCTGCTGATACCCGTTCAGGTCGTCGGTGCGCGGATAGCCGGCCTGCACGCCCGCGTCGACCATCGCCTCGAACAGCGGGTTCACGCCCGGCTTGCTGGTGGTGACCGACACGGGGCCGCTGCCGCCGTGATAGTCGTTCGGACCGATGTCGCGCGTCTCGGCTTTCTTGAAGTACGGCAGGCAGTCGAGATACGTCCAGTTCTCGAGGCCCTTGTGCGTCGACCAGTTGTCGTAGTCGAGCGCGTTGCCGCGGATGTAGCACATCCCGTTGATCAGCGACGAGCCGCCGAGCCCCTTGCCGCGGCCGCACTCCATCCGGCGGTTGTCCATGTGCGGCTCGGGGTCGGTCTCGTACGCCCAGTTGTAGCGGCGGCCCTGCAGCGGGTAGGCGAGCGCCGCCGGCATCTGCGTGCGGAAGTCGAAGCGGTAGTCGGGGCCGCCCGCTTCGAGCAGCAGCACCGTGACGTCCGGATCTTCCGTCAGCCGCGTGGCGAGCACGTTGCCCGCGGAACCCGCGCCGCAGATGATGTAGTCGTATTCGCGTGTCGTCATGACGGATCTCCTTTTCAGAACACCGGGTTGTAGCGGCCGAGCTCGACCTGCACCGACTTGATTCGAGTGTAGTGCTCGAGCGTCGTGATGCCGTTCTCGCGCCCGACACCGGATTGCTTGTATCCGCCAACCGGCATTTCGGCCGGCGATTCGCCCCAGGTATTGATCCAGCAGATGCCGGCTTCGAGGCGATGGATCGTACGGTGCGCGCGCGACAGGTTCTCGGTCACGACGCCGGCCGCGAGGCCGTAGTGCGTGTCGTTCGCGCGCGCGATCACTTCGTCCTCCGATTCGAAATCGAGGATGCTCATTACCGGCCCGAAGATTTCCTCGCGCACGATCTTCATGTCGTCGCGGCAATCGCCGAACACGGTCGGCGCGACGTATTGGCCGCTGCCGAAGTGGCCGTCGGTCAGGCGCGTGCCGCCCGCGAGCAGCTTCGCGCCTTCGGCCTTGCCGCTTTCGATGAAGCCGAGCACCTTGTCGAGCTGCGCGGCCGACACGAGCGGGCCGAAGTTGGTGTCGGCATCGGTCGGCTTGCCGACGCGGATGCGCTTCACGCGTTCGAGCACCTTCGTCGTGAAGGCGTCCTTGATCGAGCGGTGCACGAACACGCGCGTCCCGTTGGTGCAGACCTGGCCCGAGCTGAAGAAGTTGGCGGTGACCGCGATATCGGCCGCGCGGTCGAGGTCCGCGTCGTCGAACACGATCAGCGGCGACTTGCCGCCGAGCTCCATCGTCACTTCCTTCAGCGACGATGCGCCGGCCAGCGACATCACCTTCTTGCCGGTTTCGACGCCGCCGGTGAACGACACCTTCGCGATGTCCGGGTGGCCGGTGAGCAACGCGCCGACCGAGCCGTCGCCCTGCACGACGTTGAACACGCCGGCCGGCACGCCGGCTTCCGTATAGATTTCCGCGAGTTTCAGCGCGGTCAACGGCGTGACTTCGCTCGGCTTGAACACCATCGCGTTGCCGGCCGCGAGCGCCGGTGCGGTCTTCCAGCAGGCGATCTGGATCGGGTAGTTCCACGCGCCGATGCCCGCGCACACGCCGAGCGGCTCGCGGCGCGTGTAGACGAACGACTCGGCGCGCAGCGGTACCTGCAGCCCTTCGATCGCGGTCGCGAGGCCCGCGTAGTACTCGATCACGTCCGCGCCGGTGACGATGTCGACCGCGAGCGTCTCGCCGATCGGCTTGCCGGTGTCGCGCGTCTCGATGGCCGCGAGTTCGTCGTTGCGCTCGCGCAGCAGGTCGACCGCGCGGCGCAGGATGCGCGAGCGCTGCATCGCGGTCATCGCCGCCCATTCGCGCTGGCCTTCCTGCGCGGACGCGACCGCGCGATCGACGTCGGCCGCGCTCGCCTGCTGCACCTGCGCGAGCAGCTCGCCGGTGGCCGGATCGAAGGTGTCGAAAGTCTTGCCGCTCGTGGCGTCGACGTAACCGCCGCCGATGTAGAGGCGCTGCAAACCGTATACGGACATGAGGATCTCCTTGAGGGCGACTGCGTGACGCGTCAGTCGGACGCGAGCAGCAGGTCGATGTAATCGTGGGCGAGCTTCAACGCGGCTCGGGTGTCGATCGGGCCGCCGGCGAGCGCGCCGCGCAGCCACAGGCCGTCGATCAGCGCGGCGAGGCCGCTGGCGGCTTCGCGCGCCTGGGTGCGCGGCAACGCCTTCGCGAACTCGGCGCACAGGTTCGAATGGAGGCGCCGCGTGTTCACGTGCTGCAGGCGCTTGAGCATCGGGTCGTGCATGCTCTGCGACCAGAACGCGAGCCACGTCTTCATCACGGGCGCGCTGACCTGCGTGTCGTCGAAGTTCGCGACGACGATCGCGCGCAGCCGCGAACGCGGATCCTTGCGCGCGGCGACGCGGCGGCGCGTGGTGGCCGACCACAGGTCGCGCAGCACGTGCCGCATCGTCGCTTCGAGCAGGCCGTCCTTGTCGCCGAAGTAATGGCTGACGATGCCCGTCGAGATGTTCGCGCGTTGCGCGACCGATGCGAGCGTCGTGCCGGGCAGGCCCGCTTCGTCGATCGAGCGCAACGTGGCGTCGATCAACTGTGCGCGGCGGATTTCCCGCATTCCGACTTTCGGCATCGTGACTCCCTTCGCCCGGGTGGGCCGTCCATGGAAGTCGGCAGCTTAGCGGTTTTTTATTGAACGATCAATCAACAAAAAATCGGGGGCGAACGGAGTGACGTGTTCCAAACGGAAGGATTCGTCACGCCTGGAGCCCATGTGCAGGTGCGGAAAAACGAGCTGAAAGAAGGTTAACTAAGTTTGAATATGTTTAAAACGGTTCACGAAAATTCGACGTAATCGGAAGCACCGTTTCCCTGCCCGATTCCATTACGAAACGAAAGAATGTCGAAATCTGCAACATTATTCACGATGTGAAATCGTCAAACCGGATCGTGAAGGCGGCTGGCTTTCAAAAATCCGTTTCAATCGACCGATTTATATTGATTAAACCATTGAATATGCAAGAGAAGTTTGTACTTTCGAGCTTCAAAAAGGGTGGCTCGCAAACGATTGCCAGCATCTCTTCCTGAATTCCTCATACCACGGAAATAGATAAATGAATTTGAATCCGACGTATTTCCGGTTCGAGTAGAGGGTATTTTTGGAACGACTTGAGTAAGTAATATCGACCGTATTAGTATGGCGCCGCACCACGAGGAATGAATGGCGCCGCGGGCAATTGCCGCGGTGCGTCGGCAATGAGCGCGTCGAACGACCGCGCGCGGGGTCGGCGTCAGCCATTGCGCACTTGCAGCATGCCGCGACGTCGAGACGCCGCATCCACCGGAGAACGACGATGCCGACCGAAAAACACGTGGTCCCGCTACCGAATGGCCTGAAGGTCTACGTCGAACGGAACGTGTTCGACCCGGCCTTCGACACGGCGATGCTCGTCAACGGCGCGCTCGCGACGACCGCGTCGTTCGGCCAGACCGTCCAGTATCTCGGCGAGCGGATGAACACGATCTGCTTCGACCTGCCGTATGCGGGGCAGTCGCGCCAGCACAATCCCGGCTGCTCCATCCTGACCAAGGACGACGAAGCCGCGATCCTCCAGTACCTGGTCGAGCGCTTCGCGCCGGCGTTCCTCGTGTCGGTGTCGTGGGGCGGCGTCGCGTCGCTGTTCGCGCTCGCGCGCGGCTGCCCGAGCGTGCGGCGCGCGGCGATCTGCTCGTTCTCGCCGTTCCTGAACGATGCGATGGTCGACTACGTGACGCGTGCGCGCGACCACATCGCGGCCGGCGAGAACCTGAAGGCCGCGCAGTTGCTGAACGACACCGTCGGCCGCTATCTGCCGCGCATCATGAAGCTGTACAACTACCGGTATCTCACGCGCCTGCCGCGCGACGAGCAGGACCAGGTCGCGTTCCACGTCGATCAGATCCTGTCGTTGCAGCCCGAGCGCTACTTCAGCGAGTTCTCGAACATCGGCTGCGAGCTGCTGTTCCTGAACGGCGAGCGCGACGAATACACGACGCCGGCCGACGTGCGTCAGCTCGGCGCGCATGTGGCGCGCGCGCGGTTCGCGACGGTGCCGGACGCCGGCCATTTCCTCGACATCGAAGGCCGGGCGCAGCGCGAATGCACCCGTGCCGCGCTGCTCGAATTTTTCTGTGGCGACGCGCCCGCCGCGAACGGCATCGCACGGGCTGCCGCGCACGCGTGCGTGCCCGCGCCGATGCCTGCGCTGTCGTCGTGACGTCGTCCGTCGTGCATCGGGCTCGTCCCGCGCATCCGAATTCCCATCCCAACGAGGCAGGCCAGCCGTGAATATCGTTCAGACCATCGCCATCGTCGTTCCGTGGGCCGCGTGGCTCGCGTACTGGATCGCCACGTCGCAGGGCGTCAAGGCGACCGTGCGCAAGGAAGCGTCGCGCTCGCGCACGCTGCAGTCGATTCCGCTGATCGTCGGCGGCGCGCTGATCATCCTGCCCGATCCGTCGTGGCAGGCGCTCGCGCCCGACTGGCACCGCTTCGGGCTGCAGGCGCAGTGCGGGCTCGCGGTGCTGGTGGCCGGCCTGTTGTTCTCGGTGTGGGCGCGGCTGCATCTGGGCACGAACTGGAGCGTATCGGTCACGCTGAAGGAAGATCACGAGCTCGTGCGCACGGGGCCGTATGCGCTCGTGCGTCACCCGATCTACACCGGCTGCCTGATCGCGCTGGTCGGCGCCGCGCTGATCGGCGGCGAATGGCGCGGCGCGATCGGCGTGCTGCTCGTGTTCGCGTCCCTTGCGTACAAGGTGCGCGTCGAAGAAAGCTGGCTGACCGGATATTTCGGGCCGGCCTACGTGCAGTATCGCCGCGAAGTGGCGGCGCTGATTCCCGGCTTTTACTGATCTCCGCGAGGCGCGCGATGGCGAAGATGATCGTGACCGCGATCGGTTCGGCGGGCGACGTGCATCCGATGCTCGGTATCGCGCGCACGCTCGCGGCGCGCGGTCACGAGGTCGTGTTCTGTACGCATGCGCCGTTCGAGGCGGTCGTGCGCCGCTGCGGGTTCGCGTTCGTGCCGGTCGGCACCGCGGCCGACTATGACGCGGCGATGGCGAACCCGGCGCTGTGGGATCCGCGCACGTCGTTCCGTACGCTGTGGCAGGTGATCGCGCCGACGCTGCGCCCGCATTACGACGCCCTGCGCGCGCTGACCGACACCGACACGGTGCTGGTCGGCACGCTGTGGGCATTTTCCGCGCGCTTCATGCAGGAACTGCACGGCACGCCGTACGTGTCGGTGCAGGTGTCGCCGTCGACGCTGCTGTCCGCGCATGCGCCGCCGACCCACCCGCGCCTGACGATTCCCGCACGCTGGCCGTTGCCGGTGAAGTCGGCGCTGATGACGCTGATCGAGCGGCAGGTGCTCGACCGCGTGTGCGGCCCGGCGCTCGACGCGGTGCGCGGCGAGCTCGGGCTTGCGCCCGCGCGGCGCGTGCTCGGCCGCTGGCTGCATTCGACCGACGGCGTGCTGTGCCTGTTTCCCCGCTGGTTCGCGCCGCCGCAGCCGGACTGGCCGTCGAACCATCTGCAAAGCGGTTTTCCGTTGTTCAACGACATCGCCGCCGCCGACGATGCGGCGCTCGATGCGTTTCTCGCGGCCGGCGAGCCGCCGGTCGTGTTCACGGCCGGTTCGACGCTCGTCGATCACGCGGCCTATGCGCGCGCGGCGGCGGACGCGCTGCGCGCGACCGGCGCGCGCGGGATCCTGCTGACGCCGCACGACGATGCGGCGCAGACCGGCGACCGGCTGCTCGTGCGCCGTTTCGTGCCGATGCGCGCGCTGCTGCCGCGTTGCCGCGCGCTCGTGCATCACGGCGGGATCGGCACGGCGGCGCTCGCATGCGAAGCCGGCATCGTGCAGGTCGTCACGCCGTTCGCGCACGACCAGTTCGACAACGCGCAACGCGTCGTCGCGAACGGCTGCGGCGTGCGGGTCGACGGCCCGCTCGACGGCGCGCGGCTCGGCGCGGCGCTCGCGCGCGTGCTCGAAGAACCCGCGTTCGCGGTACACGCGGAGCGTACGCGCGCGCTGCTCGCAGCCGCGCCGGACGGCTGCGGCGCGGCCGCCGATTTCGTCGAACGGTTCGTGCCCGGGCGCGGACGGCTGGCCGCGCGGGCCGATGTCGCGGTGGCCGGCGCATGAGCACCGCGTCGCCGCTTCGCGACGGGCCCGTCGCGCCGTCCGCGTTCGACGGGCCGGCGCCCGTGCCGGCCGCGCAGCCGGTGCGCGGCATCCGGCTCGCGCTGCTGACGTTCGCGCTGTCGCTCGCGACCTTCATCGAGGTGCTCGACTCGACCGTGACGAACGTCGCGGTGCCGGCGATCTCCGGCAGTCTCGGCGTATCGAACAGTCAGGGCACGTGGGTGATCAGCTCGTATTCGGTCGCGGCCGCGATCGCGGTGCCGCTGACCGGCTGGCTCGCACGGCGCGTCGGCGAGTTGCGGTTGTTCGTCGGCGCGGTGCTGCTGTTTACGCTGACGTCGCTGCTGTGCGGGCTCGCGCGAGACCTGCACGTGCTCGTGATCTGCCGCGCGCTGCAGGGATTGTGTTCCGGGCCGATGGTGCCGCTGTCGCAGACGATCCTGCTGCGCACGTTCCCGCCGGACAAGCGCACGATCGCGCTCGCGCTGTGGGCGATGACCGTGCTGCTCGCGCCGATCTTCGGGCCGGTGGTCGGCGGCTGGATCGTCGACAACTTTTCGTGGCCGTGGATCTTCCTGATCAATTTGCCGATCGGGCTGTTCTCGTTCGCGGTGTGCACCGCGATGCTGCGCCCCGACGCGCAGCGCGGCGCGGCCGGCCCGATCGACGTGCCGGGCATCGTGTTGCTCGTGATCGGCGTCGGCTCGCTGCAGGCGATGCTCGATCTCGGCCACGACCGCGGCTGGTTCGATTCGCCGCTGATCGTCACGCTCGCGGCGGTCGCGGCGGTCGCGATCGTGTCGCTGCTGATCTGGGAGGCGGGCGAAGCGCATCCCGTGGTCGATCTGAGCCTGTTTCGCGACCGCACGTTCTCGTTCTGCGTGCTGATCGTCTCGCTCGGGATGATGAGCTTCTCCGTGGTCGGCGTCGTGTTTCCGCTGTGGATGCAGGCCGTGATGGGCTACAACGCGTTCCACGCGGGGCTCGCGACCGCGTCGCTCGGCGTGCTCGCGCTGGTGTTCTCGATCCTCGTCGGGCTGCATGCGCACCGCTTCGACGCGCGCGTGCTCGCGACGTTCGGTTTCCTCGTCTTCGCGGCCGTGCTCGCATGGGACGCGCACTTCACGCTGAAGATGACGTTCGCGCAGATCGCCGCGCCGGGGCTGATCCAGGGGATCGGGCTGCCGTGCTTCTTCATTCCGCTGACTGCCGCCACGCTGTCGCGCATTCCGGACGACCGGCTCGCCGCCGCGTCGAGCCTGTCGAATTTCCTGCGTACGCTGTCGGCCGCATTCGGCACCGCGATGAGCGTGACGCTGTGGGACAACCGCGCGACCTATCACTACGACGTCGTCTCGCAATCGGTCACGCATGCGTCCGCCAACACGCAGCGCTTCGTGCACACGCTGAACGCGATGGGCGTGGACGGCGTGCGCGAACTGACGACGCTGCATCAGGTCGTGATGCAGCAGGCGTACATGATGGCGACCAACGACATGTTCTGGATGGCGAGCATGACGTGCGTCGTGCTTGCCGCGATGATGTGGTTGACGCGGCCCAGGCGCGGCGCGGCAGCATCGTTCGGGCATTGAGGAGCGGACCATGACGACACTCGGCGCACTCGTGATCCTCTATCACCCGAGCGACGCGCAGCTCGACGCGCTGCGCGGCTGGCGGCACGCGTGCGACGCGCTGCTCGTCGTCGACAACACGCCGCAGCCGGATGCGCGTGCGCGCGAGCTGTGCGCGCGCGACGGCATCGCGTGGCTGCATCACGGCAATCGCGGCGGGATCGCGGGCGCTTACAACGCGGGGCTCGCAGCGCTGTTCGGCGACGGCGTCGATGCAGTCGCGCTGTTCGATCAGGACTCGTCGGTGCCGGCCGGATACTTCGCGACGATGCGCGGCGTCTGCACAACGCTCGCGGCGCGCGCGTTCCTGGCCGGCCCGCGCATCTTCGACGAGAACGCGCAAAGCTTCCTGCCGGAACTCGCGACGAACGGGATCGGGTTGCGCCGGCTGAGTCTCGCCCCCGACGCACCGATGCAGCGCTGCGCGTTCCTGATCTCGTCGGGCTGCGTCGTGTCGCGCGATGCATTCGACGTGCTCGGCCGCTTCGACGAGACGCTGTTCATCGATCATGTCGACACCGAGTACAGCTTCCGCGCGCTTGCGCGCAACGTGCCGCTCTATGTCGTGCCGTCGCTGGTGCTGCCGCACCGGATCGGCGCGAAACGGCGGCATGCGATCGGCCCTTTCGAAATGACGTCGATGAATCACTCGTGGCAACGGCGCTACTACAGCGCACGCAATGCGGTGCAGCTCGGCATGCAGTACGGGCTGCGCTTTCCGGTGGCGCTCGTGCCGAATCTGCTGACCGTGTGGCAGGTCGTGCAGATCGCGCTCGTCGAGCGTGACAAGCGCGCGAAGCTGGCCGGCATCCTGTTCGGCGTCGCGGACGGTCTGTTCGGCCGCCTCGGCCCGCTCGAGCGCACGCGGCCGCGTCTGGCCGCGCGGGCGCAGCACGTTCGGCAGGGGTGACGATGCGGAGGATGAGGCAAGCGGCGGGTTCGCCGCGTGGCGCGAAGGGCGGCTGGTCGATCGCGGCGGCCGCGGCATTGCTCGCATTGGGCGGATGCGTGCCGTCGGGCTTCCTGCCGGCGCTGTCGCTGCGCGCGCCGGCCGACGATGCACTCGTGCATACCGCCGGCCCGGGCGCGAACGGCGCGTGGCCGGCGCCCGACTGGGTGAAGCAGCTGCAGGATCCGCAACTCGACGACCTGGTCGCCGAGGCGTCGCGGAACAATCCCGATCTGCAGGTCGCACAGGCGCGGCTGCGGATCGCGCAGGCGCAGCTTCAGCAGTTCGATTCGCTGACGGGCTTGACGGGCACGGCCGGCGCGACGATCAGCCGCGCGCGGATGCCGAAGCCCGGCGACATCGCCGACGTGACGGCCGGCGGCTATCGCGTGCCGGTGCAGATCTTCGGCGATCCGAACGTGTCGCCGTCGTCGATCTTCGTCGGACTGAACTATCAGCTCGACCTGTGGGGCAAGAACCGCGCGGCGACGAAGAGCCTGATGTCGTTGCGCGACGCGGCCGGCGTCGAGGCCGAACAGGTGCGGCTCACGCTCGCCGTCGCGATCGTCACCGTGTATTGCCAGCTCGACCAGGCGTACGCGATGCGCGACCTGTTGCAGCAGAAACTGAAGATCAGCCAGCGCGTGACGGCCGTGCTGCGCGAGCGCACCGCGCGCGGCCTCGACAACGCGTACGACGCGAGCGATGCGTCGATCAAGCGCAGCCGCCTGCTCGAGCAGATCGCGCTGAACGACGAGCAGATCAAGCTCGCGCAACTGCAACTCGGCGTACTGTCCGGCCGTGGCCCGGAACGCGGGCTCGCACTGCAGCGGCCGCGCGTCGGCGCGTTCGCGGGCGGCGCGCTGCCGGCCCGGCTGCCGGCCGATCTGCTGGGTCGCCGGCCCGACATCGTCGCCGCGCGGCTGCGGGTCGAAGCCGCGTTCGCGAATGCCGACTCGACGCGCGCGCAGTTCTATCCGGACGTGAACCTCGTCGCGCTCGGCGGCGTGTTCGCGTTGACGCCCGCATCGCTGTTCTCGCGCGATTCGCTCGCGGGCTCCGTCGGCCCCGCGATCTCGCTGCCGATCTTCGATCGCGGCCGGCTGAAGGCGAAGCTCGGCGCTGACGTCGCGCAGGCCGACGTCGCGATCGGGTTGTACAACAAGACCGTCGACGATGCGCTCGGGCAGGTCGCGCAACTCGTCACGTCGCTGCAGACGTCGCAGACGCTCGTCGCGCAGCAGCAGGACGCGGTCGCGGCCGCGCAGAAAATCGTGGAGATCGCGGCGGATCGGCATCGGCGCGGCGTGCTGATGCAGAAGGACGTCGATGTCGCGGATCTCACGCTGATCGACGAGCGCGCGCAGATGATCGCGTTGCTCGGCAAGCAGCGGACGCTGCGGGTCGGGTTGATCGGCGCGCTGGGCGGCGGATTCGACGCGAGGAGCGGGGCGTCGGCGCCCGCTTCGGCATCGACGCCGGCCGTTCGCCAAGCGCGCGGCGGCGTGGCGAAGCGAGGACCGGCGACGGCGGCGAGCGTGAGTCGGGCGACTGCGACGGCGGCGCCGCCCGATACGCGTTCGGCGGCCGGGGCCTCGCGGCAGGCCGCCGGATCCGGCGGCACGTCGGCCACCGGTGTCGCATCGCGCGATACGGCGACCCGTACGTCGAATGCGGCCGCGGCGAACAACGACCCGACGCCACGCGGTGCACCCGCGTCGACCCGTACCGCGTCCGCGAACCTGGCGGCCGACCCGCGCGCGACGCCGGCCATTCCGCTGTTTCAGCATGACCGCCTGATCGTTACGCAAAGCGACTGATGCATCACGACAACCTTCATACCGCCGCGCCGCCGGCCTCACTCGGTGACGACCCGGCGCTCGACGCGCGCCGCGCGACGCGCCGCAAGCGCTTCATGGTGTTCTTCGCGATCGTGCTCGCGGCCGCGCTCGCATGGCTCGCGTTCTGGTTTTTGAGCCAGCGTTACTACGAAGACACCGACGACGCGTATGTCGCGGGCAGCATCGTGCAGGTTGCCGCGCAGATTCCGGGCGCCGTGACCGACGTGCTGGTCGCCGATACGCAGGTCGTGCGCGCGGGGCAGACACTCGTGCGGCTCGACGATACCGAGGCGTCCGTTGCGTTCGCGCAGGCGAAGGCGCAACTCGTGCAGGCCGTACGGCAGGTCGCGAACGCGAAGATCTCGAACACGATGTACGTCGAAGCGGTGAACGCGCGACGGGCCGACCTGCAGCTCGCGCAGCGCGCGCTGGCGGCGCGTTCGGGCGCGTCGGTCGAGATCGTCGCGCCCGAGGAGCTGGCGCGCGCCCGCGCGGCGGTAGCCGGCGCGCAGGCCAACCTGGCGGCCGCGCAGGCGCAGCTCGATGCGGCGCGCGCGCTCGGCACCCGGCTGCCCGTCGACGAAAGCCCGGCCGTCGTGCAGGCGGCCGCGCAATTCAAGCTCGCCTACCGGAACCTGAAGCGCACGACGATCGTTGCGCCCGTCGACGGCACGGTCGGACAGCGCTCGGTGCAGGTCGGCCAGCAGGTCGGCCCCGGCGTGCCGCTGATGTCGATCGTGCAGCTCAACCGCTTGTGGATCGACGCGAATTTCAAGGAAGGGCAGATTCGCCACATGCGCGTCGGGCAGCCGGTCGAAGTCGTATCGGACCTCTACGGCGCACGCATCGTCTATCGCGGCCGCGTGCAGGGATTTTCGGCGGGTACGGGCAGCGCGTTCTCGATGCTGCCGTCGCAGAATGCCGCCGGCAACTGGATCAAGGTCGTGCAGCGCGTGCCGGTCGTGATCGCGCTCGATCCGCGCGATCTCGCCGCGCATCCGCTGCGCGTCGGGCTGTCGATGCGCGTGACGGTCGACACGCACGATCGCAACGGCCATGCGCTCGACAGCGAACCGCCGACGCCGGCGGTCAGTACGCGCGTGCACGACGGCGTGGCGAGCGAGGCCGAGGTCGCCGCTGCGGCGATCATTCGGGAGAATCGGGGAGGGTAGCGGCAGGGTAGCGGCGCGGCCCGGCGCGCATCGCCGCGGATGCGGGGGAACGAACGCATCGTCGTTCCCCCGCGCGCAGGCGGTCATACTCCCCGCCTGCGCCGGGTCATGGTCAGAAGAACACGAACTGGCCGCCGACGAGCGGCACCCGCGCCGCGTCGCCGGACGCCGTATTGCCCGTCATCGACGTCATCGCGAAACCTGCGAGTCCGCCATACCGCTGACCGTAGCCCTGCGTGTAGGCGATCCGGCTGGTGGTCGACGATGCTTGCGTCGTTCCGAAGTCCATTCCCACGATGCCGCCGAGCGTGGCATTCAGGCCGCCGCTCACGGTGCCTGACGACGACGATCGGTCGATCGTGCCGCCGTTGATGCCGACCAGGCCGCCGACCTTCGCGCGTGCGCCGCCGTTGACGCTGCCGCTTGCGTCGGACAGCACGATCGAGCCGCGCGCGTGGTTGCCGACGAGCCCGCCCGCATTGCTGTCGGCGCCGGCGGAAACGGCGCCTTGCGCATGTGACGAGGCGACCGTTCCGACGTTGCGGCCGATCAGGCCGCCCGCGTCGCTATCGGCGAGAACCGATACCTTGCCGGACGCGTTGCCGTGGTCGACGCGGCCGACGTTGATGCCGACGAGCCCGCCCGCAGCCGCGTCGTTGCCGGCGACGGCGACCGTACCCGTGGCATTCGACTTGTCGATCGTTCCGTCGGCGGCGTTAATGCCGACGAGGCCGCCCACCGTGCTGCGCGTGCCGCCTACGACGTCGCCGCTCGCGCGCGATGCGGCGATGGCACCCGAGTTGAGGCCGACCAGCGCACCGGCCACGCTGGCCGTACCGGCGGTGACACGGCCGGACGTCTCGGATCCGAGAACCCGGCCTTGATTGCGTCCGACGAGACCGCCGACGGCGGCGTCGGCGCTCGCGACCGATACAACGCTGCTGCTCGACGAGTCGCGGATGTCGCCGCCGTTGAAACCGACGAGCCCGCCCGCATTGCTGCCGGCGCCGGCGGAAACAGTGCCTTGTGCATGCGACGATTCGACGGTTCCGGTGTTGCGGCCGGTCAGGCCGCCGGCGTCGCTGTTGCCGAGGACCGATACTGCGCCGGATGCGCTGGACCCCGACACGCGACCGTCGTTGCGGCCGACGAGCCCGCCCGCCGTCGCATCGTTGCCGGCGACGGCGACCGTACCCGTGGCGTTCGATTTGTCGATCGTACCGACTGCGGTGTTGATGCCGACGAGGCCGCCCACCGTGCTGCGCGCACCGCCTGCGACGCCTCCGCCCGCGTGCGATGCGGCGATGGCGCCCGCGTTGACGCCGACCAGCGCACCGGCGGCGCTGGCCGCGCCGGCGATGACGCGGCCGTCCGCATCGGACCCGCCGACCGTGCCGGTGTTGCGCCCCACGAGACCGCCGACGGTTGCGCCCACGGTCGCGACCGACACCGCGCCGTGGCTCGACGAATCGCGGATGTCGCCGCTGTTGAAGCCGACGAGCCCGCCGAATCCGTTTTGTCCGTTGTCGGGCGACGTGCCGGCGGCCTGGATCGAGACGCTCGCGTCGGCACGGCTGCGGGCGATCGTCGCGGTGCCGAGCCGGCTGTCCGGCGACGTGATGTTTTCGCCGACAAGCCCGCCGAGCGCGGTCGTGTAGCGGTTGCCTTCGACGCGGCCCGACACCGATGCGCGGTCGATCGTGCCGCTCAGGTTCGTGCCGACGAGACCGCCGGCGATGTTGGCGGCCGAGCCGCCGCTCGTCACGACGACATTGCGTGCATGCACGTTCGACAGCGTGCCCTGGATGTTCGCGCCGACCAGCGAGCCGACCATCACGGGCCCGATACCGTAGTTCGCCGTGCCGCGCGCCGACACCGAATCGAGCGTCAGGTTGGCGATCGTGCCGAAGTTTCCGGCGAACAGGCCCACGAACGGTCCGTCGTTGTAGACGGACAGCCCGGAGATCGTATTGCCGAGGCCGTCGAACGTGCCGGTGAACGCCGCATCGCCGCCGATGCTGCGGAACGCGCCGCTGCCCTTGATCGCATTGCCGAGCACGTAGCGGCCGTTCAGGTTCGTATCGACCGCGCGCAATTGATCGACGTCATGGATCACGCGATAGGCCTGCCCGTTCGCGCTGAACGACGCATTCGCGCCCGACAGCGTGACGGTTGCGTTGTCGTTCAGCACATGTCCGTTACCCGAGTTCAGCGCGAGGGCGGCGTTTGCGCCGGTCAGCGCGAGCGGACCGGCGATGTCGATACGCTTCGCGGCGTTGACCTCCAGCCCGGCGCGGCTGCCGTGCGCGCTCAACGCGCGTTGCAGCTTCACGCCGCCGCGCTGCGACGCGAGCGACAGCGTGTGGTCGCCGCTCCAGTTCACGGGGCCTTCGACCGACAGGTCGCCTGCCGCGCCGGTCAATGCAACGTGGGCCGTGTCGAGATTGCGCGACAGCGTGGCTGCGCCGATCGTCGCGTTCGCATCGTCGGCGACGCGTGCGTTCGCCGTGTCGATCTTCCACGTGCCCGAGCGGCCGTTCGCGCCGCGCGTGTCGACCTTCGCGTCGTCGGCGATGCGCACGTCCGCGCCGCGCGTCGCCACTTCGCCGCCGTTGCCCGCCGTGGCGCTCGCGTCCAGCGTGCCGCCGGCCAGCACGGTGCCGCCGTCGAGCGTGATGCGCCCGCCGTGGCTGCTCAGTCCACGCGCCTCGATGGTGCCGGTGTTGTTGACTGCCGCGTTCAGCAGATTGCCAGCCGCGCGGGCAGTCATCAGCACCTCGCCGCCATCGGCTTTCAGCAGCCCGCCGTTGCTCGCCTGCGCGTCGACGGCGCCGCCTTCGACCTGCACGCTGAGCAGATCGCTGCCGTCGAAGTTGACCTTGAACGCGTTGCCGGCGCCGAGCGCGATGCGGCCCATCTTCGCCTGGATCACGCCGGTGTTCGACACGCGCGCGCCGAGCAGCGCGACGCTGCCGCCGTCGGCGGCGGTGATGTGGCCGGCGTTGGCGACGGACGCGGCCGATGTGCCGGCGAAGCGATAGTTGCCGGCGAGGAAGTCGGCATCGGACAGGTTCTGCGTGGACGCGACGAGGCTGCCGACGTTGACCTGCGAGCCGGCGCCGAACATCACGCCGTTCGGGTTGACGAGGAAGACCTTGCCGTTGGCGTCGATGCGGCCGTCGATCTGGCTGCCGCGGTTGCCGATCACGCGGTTCAGCGCGATCGACGAACTGCCGGGCTGGTGGAACGACACGCGTTCGCCGCCGGCGACGCCGAAGTCCTGCCAGTTGGTGATGAGCTTGTCGGAGTGCTGGTTGATGGACATCGTCTTGCCGTCGGCGGACGTGGCGATGTCGGCGTGGCCGGCGACGACGGCCTGGCCGGTGGGCAGCGCGTGGGCGGGCACGGCGGCGAGGCCGAGCAGCGACACGGCGGCGGCCGCGACGAGCTTGCCGCCGCCGGATTTGCCGCGGCGGCGCGCGGTTTCCCCGACTGCGCTCCAGCACCCTTGTGCGTGATTCCACACCAATGCGTAGGTCTTGTTCATCGTTTTCGTTTCCTGGGTGATGAGTATATTGAGTTCATCAGTCCACCTGACAACATGACTGATGAACGATGGCGCGGAATGAATTTCCGCTTCAAGCGGCGGACGATCTGCCCGCCGCCATGTGCCGGCGCCGGCGGTCGGACTGCCCGCCTGCGCCGGGTCACAGTCAGTGGATGCCGAACTGGTTGCCGACGAACGGCACGTTCATGGCTTCGCCCGATACCGTATTGCCCTGCATCGACGTCTTCGAGAAGCCCGCGATGCCGCCGTATTGCTGACCACGGCCAAACTCGTAGGCGACCCGGCTGCTGGTCGACGACGCTTGCGCGGTGCCGCGGTTCGTCCCGATGAGGCCGCCGAGGTTCGCGTACAAGCTGGCGCTCACGGTGCCGGACGACGACGACCGGCTGATCCTGCCGTCGTTGAGACCCACCAGGCCGCCGACGTTGGCATTGCGGCCGCCCGTCGCGTTGCCGGTCGCGTCGGACAGCTCGATCGTGCCGCCCGCGTGGTGGCCGACGAGCCCGCCGACGTTGCTCTTGTTGCCGGCGACGACGGCCCCCGACGCATGCGAGCTTCGTACCGTGCCGCTGTTGAAGCCGACCAGTCCGCCCGCCTGGCTCGCAGCGTCGGCCATGACGGTGCCGCTCGCCCGTGACGAATCGACGGTTCCGGTATTCCGACCGATCAGGCCGCCGATCTCCGCGTTTTCGTCGGCCTGGACCGTGCCCGATGCGCTGACGCTCACGACGCGGCCGCCGTTGGTACCGACGAAGCCGCCGACGCGGCTGTTCGTTTCGCCTCGCACCGAGCCGTGCGCGGACGACGCGCCGATCGTCGAATTCGCGTCGGTGATGCCCGCAAAGCCGCCGATCGATTCGGTATCCATACCGTCCACGCTGCCGCGTGCGCTCGATCCGTCGATGATGCCGCCGGCCGCGTTGCGGCCGACGAAGCCGCCCGCCGGTGCGCCGGCGAAAGTCATCACGTCGCCGCTTGCGTTCGACGCGTCGATTCTTCCTCGATTGATGCCGACGAACCCGCCCACGGCGCCGACGGCGTTGCGCGCCGCCACGTCGCCATGTGCGTCCGACGCCTGGATGCGGCCGCCGTTGACGCCGACGAGCCCGCCGGCGACGCCGTTATCCAGCGCCGCCACGTCGCCGGTCGCACTGGAACGGTCGACGAGGCCGTCGTTGACGCCGACGAGGCCGCCCGCGATGCCGTTCGTCGCGGCTGCGACGCTGCCGGATGCGTAGGCGCCCGTCACCACGCCGCTGTTGCGGCCGACGAGGCCGCCGGCCGTGCCGCGCACGCCGGCCGTGACACTGCCGCCTGCGCGCGAGGCGGCGATGGCGCCCGCATTGACGCCGACCAGTGCACCGGCGACGCCGGCCGTGCCGACGGTGACACGACCGGACGCATCGGATCCGGCGACCGTGCCGGTGTTGTTCCCGACGAGACCGCCGACGGCTGCGCCGGAGCGTGCTACGTACACCTGCCCCTTGCTCGACGAATCGCGGATATCGCCGTTGCTGAAGCCGACGAGGCCGCCGATCCCGCTTTTCTCGCTGTTGACGAGCGTGTCGGCGATATCGATGGAGACGTTCGCGTCGGCGCGGCTGCGGGCGATCGTCGCGGTGCCGGAGCGGGCGTCGGGCGACGTGACGTTCTCGCCGACGAGCCCGCCGAGCGCGGTCGTGTAGCGGTCGCCTGCGACGCGGCCCGACACCGACGCGCGGTCGATCGTGCCGCCCTGGTTCCGGCCGACGAGGCCGCCGGCGACGTTGGCGGGCGAGCCGCCGGTCGTGACGGAAACATTGCGCGCGTGCACGTTCGACAGCGTGCCTCGCACGTTCGCGCCGGCCAGCGCGCCGACGGCGCTGCCGCGATAATTCGCCGTGCCGCGCGCCGACACCGAATCGAGCGTCAGGTTGGCGATCGTGCCGCTGTTGATCGCGAACAGGCCGACGAACGGCGCGCTGTTGTAGACGGACAACCCGGAGATCGTGTTGCCGAGGCCGTCGAACGTGCCGGCGAACGCCGCGTTGCCGCCGATGCTGCGGAACGCGCCGCTGCCCTTGATCGCATTGCCGAGCACGTAGCGGCCGTTCAGATTCGTATCGACCGCGCGCAAGTCATCGACGTCGCGGATCACGCGATAGGCCTGCCCGTTCGCGTTGAACGACGCATTCGCGCCCGACAGCGTGACAGCTGCATTGCCGTTCAATGCGTGACCGTCGCCCGAGTTCAATGCGAGGCTGGCGTTGCGGCCCGTGAGCGCGACCTTGTCGTTGACGGCGATGCGTCGTGCGGCGTTGACTGCGATGCGCGCATTGGCGCCACTCGCCGTCAGCGACTTGCCGAGATGCACGTCGCCGCGCACAGACGTCAGCGTGAGGCCGTGATCGCCGTTCCAGCCAATCGCGCCGTCGGTCGTCAGCGCACCGTCGGTGCTCGTCAGTTCGACCGGCGTGGTGCCGAGATTGCGCGACAGCGTGGCTGCGCCGATCGTCGCGTTCGCGTCGTCGGCGACGCGTGCGTTTGCCGTGTCGATCTTCCACGTGCCCGAGCGGCCGTTCGCGCCGCGCGTGTCGACCTTCGCATCGTCGGCGATGCGCACGTTCGCACCACGCGTCGCAACTTCGCCGCCGTTGCCGGCCGCGGCGCTCGCGTCCAGCGTGCCGCCGGCCAGGACGGTGCCGCCGTCGAGCGTGATGCGCCCGCCGTGGCTGCTCAGCCCGCGCGCCTCGATGGTGCCGGTGTTGTTGACTGCCGCGTTCAGCAGGTCGCCCGCGGCGCGCGCAGTCATCAGCACTTCGCCGCCGTCGGCTTTCAGCAGCCCGCCGTTGCTCGCCTGCGCGTCGACCGCGCCGCCTTCGACCTGCACGCTGAGCAGATCGCTGCCGTCGAAGTTGACCTTGAACGCATGGCCGGCGCCGAGCGCGATGCGGCCCATCTTCGCCTGGATCACGCCGGTGTTCGACACGCGCGCGCCGAGCAGCGCGACGCTGCCGCCGTCGGCGGCGGTGATGTGGCCGGCGTTGGCGACGGACGCGGCCGATGTGCCGGCGAAGCGATAGTTGCCGGCGAGGAAGTCGGCATCGGACAGGTTCTGCGTGGACGCGACGAGGCTGCCGACGTTGACCTGCGAGCCGGCGCCGAACATCACGCCGTTCGGGTTGACGAGGAAGACCTTGCCGTTGGCGTCGATGCGGCCGTCGATCTGGCTGCCGCGGTTGCCGATCACGCGGTTCAGCGCGATCGACGAACTGCCGGGCTGGTGGAACGACACGCGTTCGCCGCCGGCGACGCCGAAGTCCTGCCAGTTGGTGATGAGCTTGTCGGAGTGCTGGTTGATGGACATCGTCTTGCCGTCGGCGGACGTGGCGATGTCGGCGTGGCCGGCGACGACGGCCTGGCCGGTGGGCAGCGCGTGGGCGGGCACGGCGGCGAGGCCGAGCAGCGACACGGCGGCGGCCGCGACGAGCTTGCCGCCGCCGGATTTGCCGCGGCGGCGCGCGGTTTCCCCGACCGCGTTCCAGCACCCTTGTGCGTGGTTCCACACCAATGCGTAGGTCTTGTTCATCGTTTTCATTTCCTCGGTGATGAGTATCTTGAGTTCATCAGCAAACCTAACTGACGAATTGAGAGGCGAAACGGCTTTCCGCTTCATGCGGCGGGCAGTCACGCCGCCCGCCGCCCGAATGCCGGCCCGCGGCGCTGCCGGGCTGGCCGTCGGCGCCGGGCGACTCAGAAGTACTGGGTCGCCTGGAGCCAGACACCTGGCGATCGCGTGATCGCGGCCACCTCGTCGGACCTGCCGAGCGGTCGCGAGACCGCGACGTTGACCTGCCGGCTTGCGCCGTACCAGCCGAAGCCGATGCCGGCCGCCGACAATTGCAACGTGTTGCGTTCCCGGTTCCACGGCTGCTTGTTGAGCTGCACGCGTCCCGTATCGACGAAGGTGCTGACTTGCCAGCCCGGCGCGGCGAGGTAGCGCAGCTCCGCGCTGGCTTGCCAGCCCTGGTCGCCGCTGCCCGCGCCGAGCCCGTATGCGCGCACCCCGTACGGGCCGCCGAGGCTGAACTTTTCCGACGAGTCGAGATTGCGCGATGCCAGTTGCGCGCTGAACTGCACGTAGAGCTGAAACCGTGCGGTGAGCGCCTGCAGCCGCAATGCGTTGACGTTCAGCTTGGCGAAGCGGCCGTGGGTTTTCGCGAGCGAATCGAAATCGAGCGGATCGTTGCCGCTCATCCGGCCGATGCCGAACGTCACGGACGCACTGCTGCGGCCGCCGCCGAACCAGTCGTCCTGGTTGCTGCCGCCGATGCTGAACGACCCCATGCGAATGCGCTTCGCGCCGTGCACGTCCAATGCGTCGTAGTCGTCGTGCAGCCGCTTGTTCTCGTAGAGCAGCTGCGCATTGACGTTCGCGCGGCGGCTGCGCAGCAGCGGTTGCGAGACGGATACGCTTTGCACCGATGCGCGGCCGTGATAGTCGAGATCGTCGAAGCTTCCGCCGACCCGGTAACCCATGTCGGAATACGCGACGCCGAGCCGGGTCGACGCGGGGCCGACGGGCAACTGATAGGCCGCGCGGTAATAACGCTGGCGCGAATCGCTGGTGAGCCCGCGCAGCGCGAACCGATCGCCGAGCCGCAGCGGGGCGTCGACGTCGACGCTGCCGGTGGCGCGATAGCGGCCGGTGAGCGGGTCGCCGTAGTTGTCGACATCGAGCGAGCCCGATGCGAACCGGCCGCGTTCGACGTCGACGGCGAGATCGGTCGTGCCGGCTTCCGCACCCGGGCGCAGCGTGCCCTTCGCGATGACGCCCGGCAGGTCGTCGAGCAGCAGCAGGCTGCGCTCGAGCGTGTCGCCCTGCACGGCGTCTCCGGGGCGCAGGCCGGCGAGCGGCCGGCGCAGGACGCCGTCCAGCACGCGCGAGCGGTTGTTCAGTTCGATGGCGCCGTAACGGCCTTCGAGCACGTCGATGCGCACGACGCCGTCGTCGATGTCCTGCCGCGGCAGGTAGGCGCGCGCGAGCACGTAGCCGTGTTCGCGGTAATACGCGGAGATCCGGTCGGCGGCTTGCCGGAGTTCGTCGAAGCTCAGTTCGCGGCCGACGAGGTCCGCGAGAAGCGGCTGCAGCCGTTCGGCGTCGAACGCACGATTGCCGCCGATCGCGAATGCCTGCACCCGTACGCGCGGCCCGGCGTCGTCGCCGGGCGGCGGCGGCTTCGCGTCGGGCGGCGGCGCGATGGCGAGATCGGGCGGCGAGTCGGCAGGCAGGGTGGGGCGTGTGGCCTCGATGTCACGCATCGATTGCCCGGCGCTGGGCGGCAGCGCGTGTGCAATGCCCGGCAGCAACAGCACGGCGCCGATGTACCAGACCGGGAGGCCCGCCCAGTGCGCGATGCAATCGGTGCAGGCGGCGCGATGCCGCGGACGAGACGTGTCGTGTAGCGGGAGCGGCCGCCCGGAGATCGCCGACCCGACGGCGGTATCGGAATCGGCGTGGTGCGGGATGCGGTGGATGGGACGAATTTTCACCCTCGACGAATTGGCGCGCCGATGGCGCGTGGAGCGTCGGGGATACTACGGAGCGTGGCCGCGTATTGATATTGGATGAGTACTAGGCCAACTGCGTTATCGATTTGTCTTGTCAGATTTTGTCGAAAACGGGGCGCGACGTGCGGGATCCGCATGCAGGCGTATCCCGGCGCGCCGATGTCGGCCCGGATCAAACGCGTGTCGCGTTTGAGACATCGGCCCCCCTGCCTCCCGGACTACTCTCGAACAGCACGTTGCGCGTGCGCCGCAAGGGCCGGCGCGCCGCGGCGCCATCCAACGAGACATGGAGACAATACGATGAGCAGCAATCGAGGTGTCGTCTATCTTGGGCCGGGTCAGGTCGAAGTCCAGAAAATCGATTATCCGAAGATGGTCGACCCGAGCGGCCGCGCGATCGGCCACGGCGTGATCCTGAAAGTCGTCAGCACGAACATCTGCGGCTCCGACCAGCACATGGTGCGCGGCCGTACGACCGCGCCGGTCGGCCTCGTGCTCGGTCACGAGATCACCGGCGAAGTGATCGAAGTGGGCCCGGACGTCGAGACGCTGAAGATCGGCGATCTCGTGTCGGTGCCGTTCAACGTCGCGTGCGGGCGCTGCGCGATGTGCAAGGACACGCATACGGGCGTGTGCCTGAACGTCAACCCGTCGCGTGCCGGCGGCGCTTACGGCTACGTCGACATGGGCGGCTGGATCGGCGGCCAGGCCGAGTACGTGCTCGTGCCGTATGCCGATTTCAACCTGCTGAAATTCCCGGATCGCGATCAGGCGATGGCGAAGATCCGCGATCTGACCTGCCTGTCCGACATTCTGCCGACCGGTTATCACGGCGCGGTGAGCGCGGGCGTGAAGCCCGGTTCGACGGTGTACATCGCGGGCGCGGGCCCGGTCGGGATGGCGGCCGCCGCGTCGGCGCGCCTGCTCGGCGCGGCCGTGACGATCGTCGGCGACATGAACGCGGAGCGCCTCGCGCACGCACGGGCGATGGGGTTCGAGACGGTCGACCTGTCGAAGGACGCGTCGCTCGGCGAGCAGATCGCGCAGATCCTCGGCGTGCCGGAGATCGACTGCGCGGTCGATTGCGTCGGCTTCGAGGCGCACGGCCACGGCTCGTCGGGCCATGCGGAGGAAGCGCCCGCGACGGTGCTGAACTCGCTGATGGAAATCACGCGCCCGGCCGGCGCGATCGGCATCCCGGGCCTGTACGTGACGGACGATCCGGGCGCGAAGGACAAGGCCGCGCAGCACGGCAGCCTGAGCATCCGCTTCGGCCTCGGCTGGGCGAAGTCGCATTCGTTCTTCACGGGCCAGACGCCGGTGCTGAAGTACAACCGCAACCTGATGCAGGCGATCCTGTTCGACCGGCTGCCGATCGCGAAGATCGTCAACGTCGAAGTGATTTCGCTCGACCAGGCGCCGGAAGGCTACAAGAAGTTCGACGGCGGCGCGCCGCGCAAATTCGTCATCGACCCGCACGGGTTGCTGGCGGCGTGATGCGCTAGCGTTCGACACGCGCGACACGAAGCGGGCGGTGCCGGAAACGGGCCGCCCGTTTTCATTGCGGGCGCGAAGGTGGGGGAGGCAATGCGGCGAGCGGACGCGCCCCAGATGGCGGCCAGGGTCACGAGCTGCAGCGCATTCATCGCGGACTCCGTTCGGTGGATCGGGCGGCCGGCGTGCGATACGCGCCGGCGCGGGCGAATGATCCATTGAACGTCATGCGTCCGTCGCGACACAAACGAGGTTTTGCGACGGGCGGTTTAGAAAATCGAATCGACGGGCGCGCGGGTCTGGATCGCGCGCTCAGTGGCCGCGATAGAGCTTCGCGATTTCGGCGTTGCTGGCCGCGGCGCGGCGGGCGCGCCCGGTGTGCAGGCTGACGCGGCGGATCGCGCGCGTGCGATGGGCGACGTCGCGGCCGCCTTTCCAGTCGGCCACGCGGACTGCGCCGGTGCGCATGCGGTCGGGCGCGCGCAACGACGGCGCGGCTTGCGCAACCGCCATCCTGCGCGCGGGTTTGCCGGCGAACGGGGCGGCCGGTTGCGGATTGGCTGCCACCCGTGTTTCATCGGTCGAATGAAACGGGTAGACGGGTGCCGGCACGACCGGTATCAATGGCTCGTTCGACGCCTGAAGTACGGCTCCGGTCGCGACAGCGGCCGGCGCAGCGGATCCGCGACAAGCGGGATCGGCCTTGCAGGTCTGGTCGACCGTCACGTAGCCGCCGACCAGCAGCACGAGCGTGAGGATGCTCAGGATCGGCGCGCTCGATGCGCGCGGCCGCTGGACAGCCGCGTTGCGCAGCGCGCGGGCGACGCGCGACGACCATGTATGGAACGACCGCGGCGCATGCGCGGCACGCGCGTCGGCCGGCGTGCGGCGAATCGGTTCGAACGGCCAGTTCCACTGACCGCAGACGGGGCAATGCTCGAGCGCGCGGAATGCCACGAAACCGCATTCGCGGCAGCGGCAGCACGTCGCGTGCCGCGATTCGGCGCGCGCGTTCAGCACGGCACGCCACGCATCGCGCGCGCGGACGCTTCGGTTGGGCAGGACGCGCATGTCAGCGACCGGCGGGCGCCATCGTCGGGTGACACATCGGCGGTCGTCTGGATTCGGTGTTCATTTCATTCTCCATAACATCGGACGCGTGGAACCCGTTCGTCCGCGGCTGCCTGCCGCTTCATTCTTGGTCGTTCGCGCGTGAAACGCAAGGCGCATGTCGCGCGTCGCGTGCCGCACGTTTCGTGCCGCCCGTCTCATGCTAGCCGCCGTGCCGTTGCCGGGACGCGAGCGTGCCGAGCGTCTCCAGCGCGCGCTCGACGGCCGGTGTCCACGGGCGCCCGTAGTTGAGTCGCATATAGCGGCGGAAGCCGCCGGTGGCGGAAAAGATCGGCCCGGGCGCGATGCTGACGCCGCTTTCCATCGCGTCGTCGAACAGGTGCATCGCGTCCATGTGCGGCGGCAATTCGATCCACAGAAAATACCCGCCGCGCGGTGCGAACACTTCGGTGTCGGCCGGAAAATACGCGCGCACGGCCGAGAGCATCTGCGCCTGGTGCGCGGCGAGATTGCGTCGCAGCTTGCGCAGGAAACGATCGTATGCGCCGTCGCGCAGGTAGCTCGAAATCGCCATCTGCGCCGGTACGTCGGCGGCCGGCGCGCTCGCGCCCTTGGCCTGGCGGATCTGCCGCACGAAGCGGCCGGCCGCGACCCAGCCGATCCGGAACCCGGGCGCGAGACATTTCGAGAACGACCCGCAATGCAGGACGAGCCCGCTGTCGTCGTACAGTTTCGCCGGGCGCGTGGGCGCCGTGCCGAACTGCAGTTCGCCGTACACGTCGTCCTCGATCAGCGGCACGCCGCGCGACGCGAGCAGGTCGATCAGCGCGCGCTTGCGCTCGTCGGTCAGCGTTGCACCGGTCGGGTTGTGGAACGACGTCATGAACCAGCACGCCCGCACCGGATGCGTGTCGAGCGCCTCGGCGAGCGCGTCGAGGTCGAGGCCGGTGCGCGGGTCGACCGGAATCTCGACGGCCTTCAGGTGCAGGCACTGGACGGCCTGCAGCACCGCATGGAATGCCGGCCGTTCGATCGCGACGATGTCGCCCGGGCGCGTCAGCGCCTGCAGGCTGAGCGTCAGCGCTTCGGTCGCCCCCGTCGTGATCACGATTTCCTCCAGCGGCAACGACGCGCCCGCGTTCAGATAGCGCAACGCGATCTGGCGGCGCAGCGCTTCGTTACCGGGCGGCAAGCCCGCGAGCAGTTTCGTGCGATCCATGTTGCGGGCGGCCGACGCCACGTAGCGCCACAGGCTGCTCATCGGGAACAGCGAATAGCTCGCGAATGCCGAGCCGAGCGGCACGATGTCGTCGCATTTGAGCGAGTCGAGCAGGCGGAACAGCGCATCGTCGTCGCCGGTTTGCGCGGCGCCCGGCTTGCGCGGAGGATCGCGGCCGAACCGCACGTGCTTGTCCGAGACGTTCGCAACGAAATAACCGGAGCGCGCCCGCGCGACGATCAGGCCCTCGCTTTCGAGCGCGTAGTACGCGCGAAACACCGTGGACGGGCTGACGCGATACGCGCGGCATGCCGCGCGCACGGTGGGAATGCGCGCGCCGGGCGCCAGGTCGCCGCGCCGGATCGCGTCGGCAACCGTCTGCGCCAGCACCGCATAACGCTTCATGCGTGTCCTCCCGGCGTTGGACCCAGATGACAAAGAGTAGTACGGCAGCCGTCACGTGCAAGCGCGCCCTAAATCGCTGATCCGTATGTTTTAAGCGCGCTCTGATCCTTTTCTTTCGTCTGACCAGAAGGCACACTGCCGCAAGTTTTGTTCCCGATGTCCGACCGATACGGAATTCACGCTGCCCGACGGCGGATCCGTGACGCCCGCGCGTGCCGCGCGGGTCCTCGTCAGCGGCGTCCCCACCTTACCCGGAAGCATCCAGCGTGAAATCGAAGACCCTCGTCGCCGGCCTCGTGGCCGGCATCGCCCTCAACCTGTTCAGCGGCGTGGCCGCCGCAGCCTGCGTCAACAATCCCGCCGCCCAGCCGAACGCGACGTTTCCCGCCGCGCTGACCGGCAAGCTGGTCTATCACAGCTACGTCAAGTACGGCGACGGCACGAGCCAGCTTTTCCTCTACGATTTTTCGGTCCATACGCTGACGCAACTCAGCAAGAGCGCGTGGGGCATCACCGATCCGATGAACGGCGTGTTCAGCCCCGACGGCAAGTGGCTCGCGTTCATGGGCATCCGCAACGGCGCATGGAACGTGTTCATGCTGCAGCTCGGCGCCGGCACGCCGCCCGTCAACATGACGAACAGCACGGGTGCCACCCGCAACGAAGACCCGAAGTTCAGCGCGGACGGCAAGACGCTCGTGTTCAAGCAGAACGGCGACGTCAAGCAGGCGACGCTGTCGTACACGAGCGCGGGGCCGGTGTTCACGTCCGTCGTGAGCCTGACGAACGCGCCGGCCGGCGCCGAATACTCGATGCCGTTCCTCGCGCCGGACGCGAGCGCCGTGTACTACGCGACGGGCACCGGCTCGAACATGGGGCTGATGAAGCGTACGATCGCGACCGGTGCGACCGCCGTGTTCGATCGTCCGGCCGGGTTGCAGACGTACTACCCGATCGTGCGTGCGGACGGCATGGTGTACTACGCGCGCTGGAAGGACAGCGGCGGAGCCGACCAGATCTATGCGAAGACGGCCGACCCGGCCTCGACGCCGAGTGCGCTGGCGCTCAACGACTGCATGAGCAACAACTCGGACCCGGCGCCTGTCAGTGGTACGAACTATCTGTTTTTCTCGTCGACGACGGCGGGCGGCTATCAGCTCTACGTCGGCGACGTGACGACCGGCCAGCGCTGGAGCCTGTCGCAGTTCGGCGTGAATGCGGACACGACGAAGGCCAAGCTCGGCGCGAACTACTACGGCGGCCCGGCCGCCAGGCAGTTGACGCTGCTGTCGCAAGGCCGTCCGGCCGCCGCATCGGCGAGCTACGACGCGTCGCTGACGGCCGACAAGGCGTTCGACGGCAACACGACGAGCACGCGCTGGGATTCGCCGGAAGGCGCGGGCGTCGATCCGCAATGGATCTCCGTCGATCTCGGTGCGACGAAGACGATCAGCAGCATCGATCTGTACTGGGATGCGGGCGCGCTCGTCTATCAGATCCAGACGTCGAACGACAACGCGAACTGGACGACGATCTACTCGACCAACAACGGCGTGTCGTACGGGCACGTGACGTTGCCGAACCTGAACGGGCAGGGGCGTTACGTGCGGATGCTCGGCACGAAGCGGGCGACGCAGTGGGGGTACTCGCTCGATGAAATGCAGGTGTGGGGATCGTAAGCGCAAACGGAAAAGCGGCCTTCGAGGCCGCTTTTTTTTGCTTCAGATAGTCCGCGCTTCACGCATGCAGCAGATGCGTCGGAAACGCCGGCCCGGCCGCCGCCGCACCCTGCGCGAGCGGCGCAACCTGCTTGCGGCGCTCGCGGGTCGGCGCGACGCCGAACGCGTCGCGATAGCTCTTGCTGAAATGGCATGCCGACTGGAAGCCGCACGCCATCGTGATGTGCATGATCGACATGTCGGTCTGCAGCAGCAGCTCGCGCGCGCGGCGCAGCCGCAGCGTCAGGTAGTAGTGCGTCGGCGTCATCCCGAGATGCTCGCGGAACAGGCGTTGCAACTGCCGCTGCGACATGTTCGCGAGCCGCGCGAGTTCCTCGCGTGACAGCGGCTCCTCGATGTTGTTCTCCATCAGCGAGATCACTTCGAACAGCGACTTGTTCGCCGAGCCGAGGCGGGCGACGAGCGGCATGCGTTGTTGCGCGCTCGTGTCGCGCACGTGTTCGACGATGAACTGCTCGGCGATCTGCGTGACGCGCGCGGTGCCGACGCGCGCGGCGATCAGGTTCAGCATCATGTCGAGCGGCGCGACGCCGCCCGTGCACGTGATGCGATCGCGGTCGATCACGAACAGTTCCTTCAGGAAGCGCGTATCCGGAAACTCCTCCTTCAGCGCCGACATGTTCTCCCAGTGGATCGCGCACGCGTAGCCCGCGAGCAGCCCCGACTTCGCGAGTGCATAGGTGCCCGTGCACAGGCTGCCGAGCGGCAGCCCCGAGCGCGCGAAGCGGCGCAGCGTCGACAGGTGGGCGGGCGTGGTCGCGCGCTGCACGTCGACGCCGCCGCACACGAACACGATGTCGGGCTGCCCCACGCATTCGGCCGGCCCCGTGTCGACCGTGAGGCCGTTGCTCGCCGTGACCGGGCCGCCGTCCGGGCTGATCACCGACCAGCGGTAGAGCGGCTGGCCGCTCAGATAATTCGCCATCCGAAGCACCTCGATCGCATTGGTGAACGCGATCATCGTGAAGTTCGGTAAAGGCATGAACGCGAAGTGGGACAGCGACGCTGTGCGGTCGGGCGACATGGGGAGCGTTCCTTGAATCTCTAATAGCTTTTGGCCCGGGGCACGAATCGGGCTGCGGTATTGTGTGAGCGAGTGCAACAAGCGTGCCATACGGCTAAACCCTAGCTCCATACGTTGTCTGGGCATCGGGCCGTTGCTGCACTGCACCGTATCCGGGAGAAGCCGCACGCGAACGTGCGGCAAACGCACTGCCGGTGTGCGTGTCCATAGGTGAATCGCTCGCACCGTTTCGGGCGGTCGCCCCGAAAAGCACGACCGGTCACTTGTATAAAACGGACGCGCATGGCGGAAAAGGCAAAGAACGCGTCTAAATTCATCAATCCGCCGAAAATCCGAACGACAAGAATAGAGCCGTCGGCAGCCTTGCACTGGACGCGCGGGAACCCCAGGCACGGCGGCCCTTGAGCTTCGGTTGCAGCCCTTCATTCTTCGTCACGGACGCACTATGTCGAATACCCAGCCTTTCTTCTCGCAGCCCCTTGCCGAGCGCGACGCGCCGGTGCGCAGCGCCATCCTGAAGGAACTCGAGCGTCAGCAGTCGCAGGTCGAGTTGATCGCGTCGGAAAACATCGTGTCGCGCGCCGTGCTCGAGGCGCAGGGCTCGGTGCTGACCAACAAGTATGCGGAAGGCTATCCCGGCAAGCGCTACTACGGCGGCTGCGAATTCGCGGACGAAGTCGAGGCGCTCGCGATCGAACGCGTGAAGCAGATCTTCAACGCCGGCTATGCGAACGTGCAGCCGCACTCGGGCGCGCAGGCGAACGGTTCGGTGATGCTCGCGCTGGCCAAGCCGGGTGACACGGTGCTCGGCATGTCGCTCGACGCGGGCGGCCACCTGACGCACGGCGCGAAGCCGGCGCTGTCGGGCAAGTGGTTCAACGCCGTCCAGTACGGCGTGAATCGCGACACGCTGCGCATCGATTACGACCAGGTCGAGGCGCTCGCCCACGAGCACAAGCCGAGCCTCATCATCGCCGGCTTCTCGGCGTACCCGCGCGCGCTCGACTTCGCGCGCTTTCGCGCGATCGCCGACAGCGTCGGCGCGAAGCTGATGGTCGACATGGCGCACATCGCGGGCGTGATCGCCGCGGGCCGCCATGCGAACCCGGTCGAGCACGCGCACGTCGTCACGTCGACCACGCACAAGACGCTGCGCGGCCCGCGCGGCGGCTTCGTGCTGACCAACGACGAGGAGATCGCGAAGAAGATCAACTCGGCCGTGTTCCCCGGCCTGCAGGGCGGCCCGCTGATGCACGTGATCGCCGGCAAGGCGGTGGCGTTCGGCGAAGTGCTGCATGCGGACTTCAAGACCTACATCGACAACGTGCTCGCGAACGCACAGGCGCTCGGCGAAGTGCTGAAGGCCGGCGGCGTCGATCTCGTCACGGGCGGCACCGACAATCACCTGCTGCTGGTCGACCTGCGCCCGAAGGGCCTGAAGGGCGCGCCGGTCGAGCAGGCGCTGGAACGCGCGGGCATCACCTGCAACAAGAACGGCATCCCGTTCGACACCGAGAAGCCGACCGTCACGTCGGGCATCCGTCTCGGCACGCCGGCGGGCACGACGCGCGGCTTCGGCGTCGCGGAGTTCCGCGAGATCGGCCGCCTGATCCTCGAAGTGTTCGACGCGCTGCGTGCGAACCCGGAAGGCGATCCCGCCACTGAACAGCGCGTGCGCCGCGAGATCTTCGCGCTCTGCGAGCGCTTCCCGATCTATTGATCGACCCCACCAGAACAGTCACACGAGCGAGAGCAGATATGAGCACGCTGCATCAGGACAGCATCATCATCGACGGACTGAACATCTCGAAGTTCGAGAAGCCGGTGTTCGAGGACATGCGAAAGGGCGGCATCACGGCCGCGAACTGCACGGTGTCGGTGTGGGAAAACTTCGCCAAGACCGTCGACAACATCGGCGTGATGAAGAAGAAGATCCGCGACAACGGCGAGCTGCTGACGCTCGTGCGCACGACGGACGACATCTTCCGCGCGAAGAAGGAAGGCAAGACCGGCATCATCCTCGGCTTCCAGAACGCGCATGCGTTCGAGGACAACCTCGGCTACATCGAGGCGTTCGCCGACATGGGCGTGCGCGTCGTGCAGCTCTGCTACAACACGCAGAACCTGGTCGGCACCGGCTGCTACGAGCGCGACGGCGGGCTGTCGGACTTCGGCCGCGAAGTGATCACCGAGATGAACCGCGTCGGCATCATGGTCGACCTGTCGCATGTGGGCGGCAACACGTCGTCGGAAGCGATCGCATTCTCGAAGAAGCCGGTGTGCTACTCGCACTGCCTGCCGTCGGGCCTGAAGGAGCATCCGCGCAACAAGAGCGACGCGCAGCTGAAGGAGATCGCCGATGCGGGCGGCTTCGTCGGCGTGACGATGTTCGCGCCGTTCCTGAAGCGCGGGATCGAAGCGAACATCGACGACTACATCGAGGCGATCGACTACGTCGTGAACCTGATTGGCGAAGACGCGGTGGGCATCGGCACGGACTTCACGCAGGACTATGCGAAGGAGTTCTTCGACATGCTCACGCACGACAAGGGCCGCTATCGCCAACTGACGAACTTCGGCAAGGTGATCAACCCGGAAGGTATCCGTACGATCGGCGAATTCCCGAACCTGACCGCCGCGATGGAGCGCCACGGCTGGAAGGAATCGCGGATCCGCAAGATCATGGGCGAGAACTGGGTGCGCGTGTTCAAGGACGTGTGGGGCGCGTAAGCGCCACGCCCGCCGAACCGCTCCCCGCGTTTCAACATAAAAAAATCGGGACGTGCCCGCGCTTGCCGCGCGGGCACGCGGACGATGTCGCGCCTGCGCACTGAGCCGCGCGGCCAATTTCCTCACGGAGTCACCACGATGCAACCGCAACTGCCGATCAACGTCGATCCCGATACCGGCGTCTGGACCACCGACGCGCTGCCGATGCTGTACGTGCCGCGCCACTTCTTCACGAACAACCACGTCGCCGTCGAGGAAGCGCTCGGCGTCGAAGCGTATGCCGAGATCCTCTACAAGGCCGGCTACAAGTCCGCTTACCACTGGTGCGACAAGGAAGCGAAGCTGCACGGCCTGACCGGCATGGCCGTGTTCGAGCACTACCTGAAGCGCCTGTCGCAACGCGGCTGGGGCCTGTTCTCGATCATCGAGGCCGATCCGGCCAGCGCCCGCGCGAAGATCGAACTGCGCCACTCGTCGTTCGTGCTCCAGCAACCGGGCAAGGAAGGCAAGCTCTGCTACATGTTCGCCGGCTGGTTCGCGGGCGCGATGGACTGGGTCAACGACACGACGCCGGAAGGCAAGAACGCGCCGCGCGCGCAATCGAAAGAAGTGCAGTGCGCGGCCGAGCATCACGACCACTGCGTCTTCGAAGTGTCGCCGCTCGCGCACTGACGCACCGATGCACTGAAACATATAAACACCCGCAACACGAGACATTCGAACGCCAGAGGTCGCCTGCGATGCGTTATCCCCACCTGTTCAAACCCATGCAGCTGAACCAGCTGACGCTGCGCAACCGGATCGTCAGCACCGCGCACGCGGAGGTGTATGCCGAGCCGGGCGGCCTGCCGGGCGACCGCTACATCCGCTACTACGAAGAAAAGGCGAAGGGTGGCGTCGGCCTGGCCATCTGCGGCGGTTCGAGCCCGGTCTCGATCGACAGCCCGCAAGGCTGGTGGAAATCGGTGAACCTGTCGAACGACAAGATCATCGACCCGCTCACGCGCCTGGCCGACACGATGCACAAGCACGGCGCGAAGATCATGATCCAAGCGACGCACATGGGCCGCCGCTCGTCGTTCCACGGCGAGCACTGGCCGCACCTGATGTCGCCGTCGGGCGTGCGCGAGCCCGTGCACCGCGGCAACGCGAAGATCATCGAGATCGAGGAAATCCGCCGCATCATCGGCGATTTCGCGGCGGCCGCGAAGCGCGTGAAGGCGGCCGGCATGGACGGCATCGAAATCTCCGCCGCGCACCAGCACCTGATCGACCAGTTCTGGAGCAAGCGTTCGAACCATCGCACCGACGAATGGGGCGGCAGCCTCGAAAACCGCCTGCGCTTCGGCATCGAAGTGCTGACGGCCGTGCGCGAGGCGGTCGGCAAGGACTTCTGCGTCGGCCTGCGCATGTGCGGCGACGAATTCCACGAGGACGGCCTCGATCACGAAGCGCTGAAGGAAATCGCGCAGGCGATGTCGGAGACGGGCCTGATCGACTACCTGAGCGTGGTCGGCTCGGGCGGCGACACGCACAACACGATCGCGAACTGCATGCCGCCGATGGCGTTGCCGCCGGAGCCGTTCGTGCATCTCGCGGCCGGCATCAAGTCGGTCGTGAAGATCCCGGTGATGCACGCGCAGAGCATCCGCGACGCGGGCCAGGCCGAGCGCCTGCTCGCGAACGGCATGATCGACCTGGTCGGCATGACGCGCGCGCAGATCGCCGATCCGCACATGGTGATCAAGATCCGCGACGGCCGCGAGGACGAAATCAAGCAGTGCGTCGGCGCGAACTACTGCATCGACCGCCAGTACAACGGCCTCGACGTGCTGTGCATCCAGAACGCGGCGACGTCGCGCGAAGCGACGATGCCGCACATCATCGAGAAGTCGCGCGGTCCGAAGCGCAAGGTCGTGGTGGTCGGCGCCGGCCCCGCGGGCCTCGAGGCGGCGCGCGTCGCGAAGCTGCGCGGCCACGACGTCGTGCTGTTCGAGAAGAACGCGGAAGTGGGCGGCCAGGTGATGATCGCCGCGAAGGCGCCGCAGCGCGAGCAGATGTCGGGGATCATCCGTTGGTTCGACATGGAAACGAAGCGTCTGGGCGTCGACCGGCGTCTCGGCGTGGCCGCCGACGAGAAGACGATCATGGCCGAGAAGCCGGACATCGTCGTGCTCGCGACGGGCGGCTCGAGCTTCACGTGGCAGGTGCCGGCGTGGGGCGTGGCCGAAGGCCTCGCCGTCAGCTCGTGGGACATCCTGGCCGGCAAGGTCGAGCCGAAGCAGAACGTGCTGCTGTTCGACGGCGTGAGCACGCATGCGGGCGCGGGCGTGGCCGATTTCATGGCGAGCCGCGGTTCGAAGGTCGAGGTCGTCACGCCGGACGTGAAGGTGGCCGACGACTGCGGCGGCACGACGTTCCCGATCTTCTATCGCCGGCTGTACGCATTCGGCGTGATTCCGACGCCGAACACGATGCTCGATCGCGTCTATGAAGAGAACGGCAAGATGATCGCCGTGCTGCGCAACGAGTACACGGAAGAGCTGGAAGAGCGCGCGGTCGACCAGGTGGTGATCGAGAACGGTTCGTCGCCGAACGACGAACTGTACTGGAAGCTCAAGCCGGAGTCGGTGAACCGCGGCCAGATCGATCCGCACACGCTGTTCGCGGCCGAGCCGCAGCCGTGCCTGTCGGAAGAACTCGGCAACGGCCGTTTCCTGCTGTTCCGTGTCGGCGACTGCATTTCGATGCACAACGTCCACGGGGCCATCTACGACTCGCTGCGTCTCGTGAAGGATTTCTGAAAGATGAACCCGTCCTTCCTCATTACTGCCCTGTTGTGGCTGTCGGTGGCGGGGCTCGCGTTCGCGGTCGCGAAGCGCTCGTCATACTGGCGTCTGGGCCGCGCCACGGCGCCGGGCGCGTTCGGCGTCGCGAACCTGTTCGCGATTCCGAAGCGTTATTTCGTCGACCTGCACCACGTGGTCGCCCGCGATCCGTACATCGCGAAGACCCACGTCGCGACCGCCGGCGGCGCGATCGGCGCGCTCGCGCTGGTGTTCGTCAACTACGGCCTCGCGATCTACTCGCCGTGGCTCGACAAGCTGATCTTCCTCGCGGCGCTCGCGATGCTGGTCGGCGCGGTGTTCGTGTGGCGTCGACGCGCGGCGAAGGACGTGCCGGCGCGCCTGTCGCGCGGCCCGTGGAATACGCTGCCCTGGCTGCTCGGTTCGTTCGCGCTCGGCCTCGTGCTGTTCATGCTGGTGCCGACCGGCGCGATGTCGGGGGCGTTCGCGGTGCTCTGCGCGCTGCTGATCGGCATCGGCGCGTTCACGATGACGATCGGTGCTGCGAAGGGCGGCCCGATGAAGCATGCGATCGCCGGCCTGCTGCACCTCGCGTTCCACCCGCGCCAGGAGCGTTTCGCCGCGACGCGCGAATCGTTCACCGGCAACGGCACGGCCACGCCGCCGACCGCGCTGAAGCTGCCGGACATCGAGCATCAGGAGTACGGCGTCGCGAAGCCGGTCGAATTCCGCTGGAACCAGCTGCTGAGCTTCGACGCCTGCGTGCAGTGCGGCAAGTGCGAAGCCGCGTGCCCCGCGTTCGCGTCGGGCCAGCCGCTCAATCCGAAGAAGCTGATCCAGGATCTCGTGGTCGGGATGGCCGGCGGCACCGATGCGGCGTACGCGGGCAGCCCGTCGCCGGGCATCCCGGTCGGCCAGCATCGCGGCGAGCCGAACGGCCCGATCGTGTCGGGCCTGATCGAGGAGCAGACGCTGTGGTCGTGCACGACCTGCCGCGCATGCGTGCAGGAGTGCCCGATGCTGATCGAGCACGTCGACGCGATCGTCGACATGCGCCGCAACCGCACGCTCGTGCACGGCACGGTGCCGGGCAAGGGCCAGGAAGTGCTCGCGAACCTGCGCGAGACGGGCACGATGGGCGGCTACGACACCGCCGCACGTTACGACTGGTCGGTGGACCTGAGCGCGCCCGTCGCGCAACCCGGCAAGCCGGTCGACGTGCTGTTCGTCGCGGGCGAAGGCGCGTTCGACATGCGCTATCAGCGTACGCTGCGTGCGTTCGTGAAGGTGCTGAACAAGGCGGGCGTCGACTACGCCGTGCTCGGCCCGACCGAGACCGACACGGGCGACGTTGCCCGCCGGCTCGGCGACGAAGCGACGTTCCAGCAAATGGCGAAGCGCCTGATCGGCACGCTCGGCACGCTGTCGTACAAGCAGATCGTGACGGCCGACCCGCACGTGATGCACAGCCTGCGCAACGAATACCGTGCGCTCGGGCTGCGCGTGACGGTCAAGCATCACACGACCTATCTGGCCGAACTGGCCGACAGCGGCAAGATCGCGCCGAAGGCCGTCGAGGCGCTGCAGGAGAAACGCACGACCTATCACGACCCGTGCTACCTCGGCCGCTACAACGGCGAGACCGAAGCGCCGCGCAAGCTGCTGAAGACGATCGGCATCCAGGTCGTCGAGATGGAGCGCAACGGCATGCGCGGCCGCTGCTGCGGCGGTGGCGGCGGAGCGCCGCTGACCGACATCCCGGGCAAGCAACGCATCCCGGACATCCGCATCGCCGACGCGCGCACGATCGGCGCGGACGTGGTCGCGGTCGCGTGCCCGAACTGCACGGCCATGCTCGAAGGCGTCGTGGGCCCGCGCCCCGACGTGCTCGACGTCGCCGAACTCGTCGCCGCCTCGCTGGAGTGAATCGATGAATACGATCAAACGAATCGATCCGCGCCGGCCGTTCGTCATCACGGCCGCCGGCCTGAAGCGCATCACGCTCGGCGAGGAAGGCAGCGCCGATGCGAACGCCGCGCAGTGGTCCGCGCACGGTCATGGCGCCGCGGCCGCGAAGCCGCGCCGCGCGCTGCAGGACCCGAAGCACGTGATGCTGGTGGTCGCGCATAGCGAACGCGGCGCGCTCGACGACCATTCGCGGCAGGCGATCGCCGCCGCGGCCGTGCTCGCCGATGCGCAAACCGAAGTCGCGCTGCTCGCGTTCGGCGAACTGAAGGACGACGTGGCCGAACTCGGCGTCGACAAGCTGCTCGAGCTGGCCGGCTTCGAACGCCGCGCGTTCGATCCCGAAAGCGAATTGCAAGCATTGCAGGCCTGCGTGGCCGCGCTCGCGCCGAAACACGTGTTCGTGCCCGACAACGCGACGGGCGACGGCGATCTCGGCCGGCGTTACGCGGCGGCCGCCGGCGCGAGCGTCGCGACTCACGTCGTCGAAATCGACGCGAAGCATGTCGGCGCGTATGCCCAGGCGGGACGTGCGTTTGCCACCCGCGCGCTGCCCGACGTGATCCTGCTCGCGCAGAACGCGGTCGAAGCGAAGCTGCCGTTCGTCGGCGCGGGCGAACGCGTCGCCGCCGATTTCATCCGCCCGGCGCGCGATGCCGCGCAGCCGTATCGCGATCTCGGTCTCGACGAAATCGACGCGGCCCAGGTCGCGCTCGAGGAAGCCGATTTCATCGTGTCGGCCGGCAACGGCGTGTCCGACATCGGCGCGTTCGAGCGGCTGGCCGGCGTGTTCGGCGCGGCGATCGGCGCGAGCCGCGTCGCGGTCGACAACGGCCACTTCACGCGCGACAAGCAGGTCGGCGCGACCGGCAAGACGGTCGAGGCGAGCGTGTACATCGCGTTCGGCATCTCCGGCGCGGTGCAGCACCTGCAGGGGATCAAGGACTGCCGCCACGTGATCGCGGTGAACCTCGACGGCAGCGCGCCGATCGCGAAGCGCGCGAACCTGACGGTGGTCGGCGACGCGCAGGCGACGATCGCCGCGCTGATCGAACAGGTCCAGGCCGCGCGGGCCGCGCGCGGCGAATCGCCGGCCGCGGTCGGTACCCGTGAACCCGAAGGAGTCGCCGCATGAACGCCCCTCGCCCCTTGCAACGCATCGCGGTGCTCGTGTCCGTCGGCCGGCACCCGGTCAGCGGCGTCGCGCGCTACAGCCGCAACGATGCGGCCGCGCTCGAAACCGGCCGCCAACTCGCGGACAAGCATCGCGCGACGCTCGACGTGATCCATGCAGGCGACCCCGCGAATGCGGCGCTTGCCGACTATCTGGCGCTCGGTGCGCGGGAGGTCGAAGTGCTGGCCTGCCGCGACGGCGACGACGCCGTGCACGCACTCGCCGCGCGTGTCGACGGCTACGACCTCGTGCTGACCGGCACGCGCGCCGAGGGCGCGTACGACACCGGGATGCTGCCGTACCGTGTCGCCGCGGCGCTCGGCTATCCGCTCGTCGGCTCGGCCGTCGACGTGACGGTCGAAGGCGGTCGCGCGGCGGTTCGGCAATTTTTGCCGAAAGGGCTGCGGCGGCGTGTCGACGCGGCGCTGCCGGCCGTCGTCGCCGTGCATCCGCTCGCCGGCGTCGAGCCGCGCTATGCGTATGCGCGGCTGCGCGCCGGCGCGATTCGGCCCGCGCTCGCGGCGCCCGGTGCGGACGCCGACGCGGCCGCGTGGACGGTCGGCCCGGTCGAGCGTAAGCCCGTCAAGCTGGTCGCCGCCGAGAAGCGCTCCGGGCATGCCCGGATGCTGTCCGCGACGACGACCGAAAGCCGCGGCGGCAACGTCGTAAATGAAGGGAGTTCGGTCGAAAAAGCACAAGTGATCCTCGCGTATTTGCGCGAGCATCAGCTCATCGACTACTGATTTTGATGCCTGTCGGCAAGAAACCCAGGGATGCAAGGAATCCGGAGCAAACGATGAAAGTATCGGCAGACATTCGTGCATTGATCGAGCGGCGCAAGGAAGGGCACAGCCTCGACGCACCGTTCTACACGAGCGAGGACATCTTCGCGCTCGACATGGAGGCGATTTTCCGCCAGCACTGGATCCAGGTGGCGATCGAACCGGACATTCCCGAGCCGGGCGATTACGTGACCGTGCAGTTGGGCAGCGATTCGATTCTGATCGTGCGCGACGACGACATGGCGATCCGCGCGTTCCACAACGTGTGCCGTCACCGCGGCGCGCGCCTGTGCAACGAAGACAAAGGCTCGGTCGGCAACATCGTGTGCCCGTACCACAGCTGGACCTACAACCTGACGGGCCAGCTGATGTTCGCCGAGCACATGGGCGAGAAGTTCGACCGGTGCAAGCACAGCCTGAAGTCGGTGCACGTCGAGAACCTCGCGGGCCTGATCTTCATCTGCCTCGCCGACGAGCCGCCGGTCGATTTCGCGCAGATGCGGGCCGAGATGGAGCCGTACCTGCTGCCGCACGACCTGCCGAACACGAAGATCGCCGCGCAGATCGACATCATCGAGGAAGGCAACTGGAAGCTCACGATGGAGAACAACCGCGAGTGCTATCACTGCGTCGCGAACCATCCGGAGCTGACGATCTCGCTGTACGAATACGGCTTCGGCTACCAGCGCTCCGACGCGAACGCCGAAGGCATGGACGCATTCGCCGAAACCTGCGTGCGGCGCGGCAAGGAGTGGGCCGAGATGGGCCTGCCGTCCGCCGAAATCGAAAAGCTGCTCGACGTGACGGGTTTCCGCACGCAACGCCTGCCGCTGGACCGCGACGGCGAATCGCAGACGCTCGACGCGAAGGTCGCGTCGAAGAAGTTGCTCGGCGGTTTCGACAGGGCCGATCTCGGCGGGCTGTCGTTCTGGACCCAGCCGAATTCGTGGCACCACTTCATGAGCGATCACATCGTGACGTTCTCGGTGATTCCGCTGTCGGCCGGCAAGACGCTCGTGCGCACGAAGTGGCTCGTGCACAAGGACGCGAAGGAAGGCATCGACTACGACGTGAAGAACCTCACGGCCGTGTGGAACGCGACCAACGACCAGGATCGCGCGCTCGTCGAATTCTCGCAGCGCGGCGCGAACAGCAGCGCGTACGAGCCGGGCCCGTATTCGCCGTACACGGAAGGTCTCGTCGAAAAATTCTCGGCCTGGTACATCGGCCGGCTCGCCGAAAAAACCGGCGCGTAGTACTTAGCAGCGTATAAGCGGAGCAAGACATGATGCGAGATGCGGCCAATTTCGAGCCGGCGGACAGCCGGGTGACGCACCCGGCCTTCTGGAACGCGCTGCCCGAGCGCTGGACGAGCGACGTCGAGGAAACGCTGGTGTGCTGCCACGTGCGGCAGGAAACCCACGACGTGAAGAGCTTCTTCTTCCGTTCGCCGCAGGGCCGCACGTTCTCGTTCGAGCCCGGGCAGTTCATCACGCTCGAGCTCGACATCGACGGCGAGACGATCAACCGCTGCTACACGATTTCGTCGTCGCCGGCGCGGCCGCACACGATCTCGATCACGGTGAAGCGCGTGCCGGGCGGCAAGGTGTCGAACTGGCTGCACGACAACCTGCAGCCGGGCGCGTCGGTGCGCGTGCTCGGCCCGGCCGGCGAATTCACGTGCGCGCGGCATCCGGCGCGCAAGTACCTGTTCCTGTCGGCCGGCTCGGGCATCACGCCGCTGATGTCGATGAGCCGCGCGCACCACGATCTCGCGGAAGATCGCGACATCCTGTTCGTGCACAGCGCACGCACACCGGACGACATCATCTTCGCGCGCGAACTCGACCTGATCGCGTCGAACCACACGAATTTCCGCACGTCGTTCGTCGTCGAGCGCGTCGGCGCGCGCACCAACTGGCCGGGCGTCACGGGCTTCCTGACGCTGCCGCTGCTGAAGCTGATCGCGCCGGATTTCATGGAACGCGAGATCTTCACGTGCGGCCCCGCGCCGTACATGAAGGCCGTGCGCGACCTGCTCGACGAAGCCGGCTTCGATCGCAAGCAGTATCACGAGGAAAGCTTCTCGTTCGAGACGCTCGCGCAGACGGCGAGCGACGAGCTGCTCGCCGATCTCGCGCCGCCGGTCGAAGGCGGCGATGCCGGCACGAAGCAGTACACGGTCAGCTTCGCGAAGAGCAACCGCGAGATCTCGTGCGGCTCGGAGCAGCACGTGCTCGACGCGGCGCGCCAGTCGGGCGTGCGGCTGCCGGCATCGTGCACGCAGGGCATGTGCGGCACCTGCAAGGTGAAGCTGGTGTCGGGGCAGGTCGACATGAAGCACAACGGCGGCATCCGCCAGCGCGAGATCGACCAGGGGATGGTGCTGCTGTGCTGCAGCAAGCCGCTGTCGGATCTCGTGATCGACAAGTAGTCGAGACTCGCCATCGGTTGTCCGGGTGCGTCGCATCCGGACAAGCATCCGTCGGAAAACAACGATACCGCGGATTTGTGGTTGAAGAACCTAGAGAGACAACGCGCACGGTGCGCAGACCAAGGAGATCGACCATGAAGCTGTTCGGAAAACTGTTGTGGACCGGCACCCTGTCGGCGATGGTGGCATTGAGCGCATCGGCGCTCGCCGATACGAAGCCGACGCTGAAAATCGGCTACGTCGAAGGCTGGGACGACAGCGTCGCGACGTCGAACGTCGCGGCCCGCGTCATCGAGAAGAAGCTCGGCTACGAGGTGAAGCTCGTGCCGGTGGCGGCCGGGATCATGTGGCAGGGCGTCGCGCGCGGCGATCTCGATGCGACGCTGTCCGCGTGGCTGCCGGTCACGCACGGCTCGTACTGGGACGAGTACAAGGCCAAGGTCGTCGACCTCGGCGCGAATTTTCCCGATGCGAAGATCGGCCTGATCGTGCCCGCGTACGTGAAGGCGAAGAGCATCGACGACCTCAATGCGGAGAAGGGCAGCTTCGGCGGCCGGATCGTCGGCATCGATGCGGGCGCCGGCGTGATGCGCAAGACCGACGACGCGATCAAGAGCTACGGGCTGAACTACACGCTGATGCCGAGCTCGGGCAGCGCGATGACGGCCGAGCTGTCGCGTTCGGTCAATGCGAACAAGCCGGTCATCGTGACGGGCTGGGCGCCGCACTGGATGTTCGCGAAGTGGAAGCTGCGCTTCCTCGAGGATCCGAAGAAGGTGTTCGGCGGCGCCGAGCACGTCGACAGCGTCGTGAATCCGGGACTCGAAACCAAGGCGAAGCCGGTCGTCGCGTTCCTGAAGAAATTCCAGTGGAAGCCGGGTGAAATCGACAGCGTGATGCTCGCGATCCAGAACGGCTCGAAGCCGGAAGCGGCCGCGGATGCGTGGATTGCGGCGCATGCCGACCGCGTGAATTCGTGGACGGAAGGCGCGCAGTAAGCACCATGGAATAGGTAGTCCGAATCATCATAAAAACACGCCGGGAATGGCATGCAGGAATCCGAAATAATCAGGATGTCATGCGGCCATATCCCGGAATTCTTTTGCGGATTCTGCAAAAAAGCGCGTAAGTTGTTACACTAGCGCCCTTGCGTGGAGTCATCACAGCTTTGCATGGGACCAGAGTAAGCGCCAAAGCGCTGACACTGATCGACAGGAGGAATTGGATGAGTCAAGCAGGACTGCGTGCGAATCGCACCAGTGATGTCGAGGCAACCATCTCACATGATTCGACGGGCCACACGCTGCATCGTGGCCTGACCTGGAAAGACGCTTTTTGGGTAACGAGCGGCGTGCCGGCAGGCGTGCTGTTCACGATCGGCGGCGTATGCGCGACGATTGGCCAGCCCGCGTGGGCGATCTGGATCGCCGCGATCACGATGGGCCTGATTCAAAGCGCGACTTATGCGGAAATATCGGGGCT
>NZ_LPJG01000045.1:0-1563 GCF_001532755.1 Burkholderia sp. MSMB2157WGS
CGCCGCAAGCGGTCAGCGCAACGCAGGTCAATGCAATCAGTACAGCGGCTTTCATCGGGGTCCCCTTTCAAACGAACTGGACGAACGAAGCCGGCGCGCGCGCATCGCGCCGCACGCACCGACCATCACGAATCGCGAATCGAATCAGGAAGCGAGACTCGGCAATCGGCCGGCGGCTTCCCGCCGGCCCGCCGACGTCAGTTCACCTGCAGCTGGCCGCCGCGGCCCAGCCCGCCCTTCACGTCCTGCGCCTTGTAGCTGCGCAGCGCGACGACCATCTTGTTGTACGCGTCGATGAACGCGACGACCGTCGCCTTGCCTTCCGGCGTCGCCGAGAAGCCCGCGAGCGCACCGCCCACGCCGCCGCCGAAGCCGCCCAGCGCCGCGCCGTAGTTGGTCGCCGTCGAGCTGCCTTCCGCCGCCGCGATCTGCACCGCCGAGCGAACGTCGAACAGCGTCAGCGTCACCACCGACGCCTTCGTCTGCAGGTGGCCCGCCACCGCTGCCACCGCGCTGTTGCCGATCAGCCCGCCGATCATGCTGCCGATCCCGCCGATCGGCGAGTCGTTGATCACGATCTGCGGCTCCATGTAGTAGTCGGCCGCGACCCGCTGCCCCTTCTGCTGCTTCGAGCCCGCGCGGTATTCGCCCGAATTGCGCTGCAGTTGCGTGATGCGCGACAGGCGCGCGTCGCTCTTCTGGTTGCCGATCGACGTGATCACGAAGCAGTTCGACTGCTGCACCGCCAGGCGCAGCAGCGGGTCGATCGTCGTCATCTTGGTCGCGCTGCCGAACGGGCCCCACCAGTCGGCGTTGCGGCCGTCGTCGACCGCGATCGTGCCCAGCGGCGACGTGCAGCGCTGCAGTTGCGAATCGGCGCCGGCGCTCGCGCCGCCTGCCGCCGCGCCCGTCACGCCGGCGTTCTGCCCGCCGGGCGTCACCACGCCGCCGCACCCCGCGACGGACGCGCCAAGCGCTGCAACCAGCGCACCTTGAACGAGACGTTGGGAAAGATTGGTCTTCATGTCGTTGTCGATCGATTAGAGTCGTTGTTCGGCTTATGTGTTCGTGCGAACTTCGATAAGCCCCCCGGCGTAGCGCGCGATGGTGGTCTCCCCGCGGCTGCCCCCGTTGCTCGATGCCCGGTCAGTAATACCAGTACGTCTGCTGCCAGACGCCGTAGTACGGATAGCCCGAGTACCAGTAGCCGTAATAGACGTCACGCCATTGCGTGCGCCATTTCCAGTCTTCTTCGTCTTCTTTCTTCGCCTTGCGGGCGAGGTCGAGCAGTTTTTTCGATTCCTTGTCGCCGCGGCCGGCCGCGATCGACAGCCACTTCTCCGCTTCGCGCGCATCCGAGCCCATTTCCTCGAGGCCGAACAGGTAGAAACTGCCGAGCGCCTTCTGCGCGTTCAGGTCGCCGCGTTCGGCGGCCTCGCGCATCCACTTGAGCGCCTGGTAGCTGTCCTGGCGCACGCCGTCGCCGCGGAAGTAGCGCAGGCCGAGATCGTAGGCGGCCTTCGGCTGGGTTTTCGCGGTTTGCTTGAGCGCGGCGATGCGCGG
>NZ_LPJG01000046.1:0-124128 GCF_001532755.1 Burkholderia sp. MSMB2157WGS
GCGGTAGTTCAGTCGGTTAGAATACCGGCCTGTCACGCCGGGGGTCGCGGGTTCGAGTCCCGTCCGCTCCGCCAGAAAATGAAAAAGCCCGCCTTGTGCGGGCTTTTTCATTGGTATCGCTCGTCGTGCCCGCAAGCGGGCACGTGACTGCGGGGCGGAGGAAGCCGCCTGCGCGGCTTCCGGCGGGACTCGAAGGGCTGCGCTTGCAAGCGCAGCCGCGGCCTGCGGCAGGTAGGCGAGTCCCGTCCGCTCCGCCAGAAAATGAAAAAGCCCGCCTCGTGCGGGCTTTTTCGCTTGCACCTCCGAGCGCGCGTGCCGCCATGCCGCGTGCTGCATCGGATGTCGCGACCCTACGAGAAATTCGCGATTGCATCCGCATGCGACTGCGCTATCGTGGCGGGGATGTGTTTCCGACTCCTGCGCGATGCTCGATCCGACCGACCTGCGACTCCTGTATCAGCTCCGGCCCGCGGAGCCCGGCGATTTTCCGTATGCCGAAGCGTTGACGCACGGCAACATGGGCGGCTACTACAAGCGCCATGGGCTCGTGTGGCGCAGCGATCTGTTCTATGCGAGCTGGCGCGAATCCGAGAACTTCATCCTCGAGGCCGACGGCGAGCGCATCGGCGTGCTGCGCGTGACCGAGGAGGGCGATTCGCTGCATATCCGCGACGTGCAGATCGCGGCCGGCCATCGCGGGCAGGGCGCCGGCACCTACCTGCTCGAGATGTCGCATCGCTGGGCGCGTGCGCGCGGGCTGCACGAACTGCAGTTGCGCGTGTTCGTCGACAATCCCGCCGCGCATTTGTACCTGCGCATGGGCTACCGGGTCACCGGGCCGCGGCTCGCGCAACTCGGCTCGATCCGCCACATGGTGCGGCCGGTCTGACGGTCCGACGCGCCGGAGCGGGCGATCAGCGGGCCGTGTCGATCGCGCCGTCGTCGTCTGGCGTTTCGCTGTCCGCGGCGGCGCCGTCCGGGCCTCGATGCTCGTAGCCGCGCAGCATGAACGCGCGCGGGCTTTCGCCGAACGCACGACGGAACATGGCCGAGAACGCGCTCTGGCTCTGGTAGCCGAGCTCACGCGCGATATGCGACAGCGGGCGCCCTTGGTTCAGCAGCGGGATCGCCCGCGCGAGCAGCGCCTGCTGGCGCCACTGCGAAAAACTCACGCCCAGTTCCTGCTTGAAGAGCCGCGATATCGTGCGCGTGCTCGCGCCGACCTCGCTCGCCCAGTGCTCGAGCGACTCCGCGTGCGCGGGGTGCGCGAGTACCGATTCGCACAGCAGGCGCAGCCGTTTCTCGTCGGGCATCGGCACCGCGAGCGGCAACGGTTCGGCATGACTCAGCTCGTCGAGCACGAGCCCGCACAGCAGGCGCTCGCGCGCGGCGCTCAGGTCGCGCGCATCGAGTGCGACGATCAGCTCGCGCAGCAGCCCCGTCACCTCGACGACGCGGCATGCGTCGAGGCCGCCCGGCACGATCGACTCGTCGATATACAGCGTGCGCAAATAGGCTTCTTCGACGATCACGACCTCGTGCGTCACGTGCGGCGGCACCCAGATCGCACGGGACGGCGGCACCATCCAGGTCGTGCCGGTCGTCGCGACGCGCAGCACGCCGCGCGACGCGTACGCGAGCTGCGCCCATGCATGCGTGTGCAGCGGAATGCGGCGGCCGGCATCGACCTGCCGTGCGCGTACCCGCATCGGATGGACGGCCGTCGGCGCGAATTCCGGCGGGATGTCGATGACGTCGTACGGGTTCGATACGTCGGCTTGGGCGGGCGGATTCATGAACGGTTCGGGCGGCGCGGCGGCGATGCCGTTATTTTAGAAGGCGCCGCATAAGCGCATGCGGCGGTTTTTCGGGCCATCATGCCGGGTTCAAATGAACTTTGTGTGGGCACCGGCGAATCCGGGGCGACCGCCCGCGGTCGCGCGCCCCCGGCGGTTCGAACCATCGGGGCGGTATCGCGGTCTATCGATGCGTGCGCAATGGCACGCCAATCGCACACCGATCGCATGCGAACACGGCAACACACGAATCGAAGAGGAGAACCACGATGCGCCACGTATTCGTCTATGGCACCTTGAGAGCTGGACAGGCCAACGACATCGGTCAGGCGGCCGCCCGCCACGGAATCGCCGCGCCGACGCTGCTGGGCGCGGCCGCGCTGCCGGGCGAGCTGTACGATTTCGGCACCTACCCGGGCATGCTCGCCGGGCCGGCCGGCAAGTCGCTGGTCTGGGGCGACGTCTACGAGGTCGACGAGCAACTCGTCCCGGTGCTCGACGAGATCGAGCGCGTCTATCCGGGCGTCGACTCATTGTTCAAACCGGAAGAGGTGACCGTCGAGCTCGGCGGCCGGCAGTACGCGTGCCTGTATTATCCGGTTGCCGCGCATGCGGCGGCCGGGCGCCCGCGCATCGCGTCCGGCGACTGGGTTCAGTACCGGCGCGAGCAGGAAGCCGCCTGAGCTTGCCTGCGGGGGGCGGCGGGACAGCCGTAAAAAAGAAAGCGCCCCGCGGGGCGCTTTTTTCGTGCCGCCGTCGCATGCGACCGCCGGCACGGCGTGGCCGGCCGGCGACGCAACGGCGTCGTCGTCAGATTTCCTCGTACAGCGGCAGCGTCAGGAATTCGGTGAAGCCTTCCGACGTCGACATCTGCTCGAAGATCGCCGCCGCGCGCTCGTATGGCTGCGTGTTGCCGCCGACCGAGCGCTTCACGTTGTCGAGTTCGATTTTCGCGAATTCACGCACGAGTTCGGCCGTGACCTTGCGGCCGTCGTCGAGCATGCCCTTCGGCGAGCGGATCCATTGCCAGACCTGCGAGCGGGAAATCTCGGCCGTGGCCGCGTCTTCCATCAGGTTGTGGATCGGCACGCAGCCGTTGCCGTCGAGCCACGCGCCGAGGTAGTGGATCCCGACGTTGATGTTGTTGCGCAGGCCGGCTTCGGTGATCGGCGCTTCCGGCTGGAAGTCGAGCAGGTTCCGGCCTTCGACCTGCACGTCGTCGCGCTGCTTCGCGATCTGGTTCGGCTTGTCGCCGAGCACCTTGACGAACTCTTCCATCGCGATCGGCACGAGGCCCGGGTGCGCGACCCAGCCGCCGTCGTAGCCGTCGGTCGCGTCACGCTGCTTGTCCGAGCGCACGCCGCCCATCGCCTTGTCGTTCGCTTCCGGATCGTTCTTGATCGGGATCAGCGCGCTCATCCCGCCGATCGCCGGCGCGTTGCGCTTGTGGCAGGTCTTCAGCAGCAGCAGCGCGTACGCACGCATGAACGGCACCGTCATCGTGATCTTCGAACGGTCGGCCAGGCAGAAGTCGCGATCGTTCTTGAACTTCTTGATCGCCGAGAAGATGTAGTCCCAGCGGCCGGCGTTCAGGCCCGAGCTGTGTTCGCGCAGTTCGTACAGGATCTCGTCCATCTCGAACGCGGCGAGGATCGTCTCGATCAGCACCGTCGCGCGGATCGTGCCGCGCGGCACGCCGATCGCTTCCTGCGCGGCGACGAAGATGTCGTTCCACAGGCGCGCCTCGAGATGGCTTTCCATCTTCGGCAGGTAGAAGTACGGGCCCGAGCCGCGCGCGATCAGTTCCTTCGCGTTGTGGAACAGGAACAGCGCGAAATCGAAGATGCCGCCGGACACGCGCTGGCCGTCGACCGTCACGTGCTTCTCGTCGAGGTGCCAGCCGCGCGGACGCACGATCAGCGTCGCGACCTTGTCGTTCAGCTTGTACGACTTGCCGTTCTGTTCGAGCGAGATCGTGCGGCGCACCGCGTCCTTCAGGTTGATCTGACCGTCGATCTGGTTCGTCCAGCTCGGCGCGTTCGAATCCTCGAAGTCCGTCATGTACGAATCGGCGCCCGAGTTCAGCGCGTTGATGATCATCTTGCGCTCGACGGGGCCCGTGATCTCGACCCGCCGGCATTGCAGGTCGGCCGGCAGCGGCGCGACCGTCCAGTCGCCTTCGCGAATCGCCTTCGTCTCGGCCAGGAAGTCGGGGCGCTCGCCCGCGTCGAGGCGTTTCGTGCGCTCGACGCGGGCCTGCAGCAGCGCCTGGCGGCGCGATTCGAACGTACGGTGCAGCGCCGCGACGAGTGCCAGCGCGTCGGGCGTCAGGATGGCTTCGTAACCCGGCTTGATTTCGCCGGTGATCGTCATGCCTTGCGGCAGCGTGATCGAGGTGCTCATGAGTCTCATCTCCTTGGTCGGTCAGTTGCGGTTTCGGTGAAGGGGGAAGGCGGCAGCGGCGAACGTCATGCACCCGGGCCGGGGCGCGTGCGGTTTGCGGGTCTGCCGGACGGAGCCGGGGCGGCGAGGAAGGCGAGCAGGTCGGCCATGCCGGTGCCCGTGCCGTCGGGCGGCGCGCCGAGTTCCTCGGCAGGCGCGCCCGTGCGGTTGAGCCAGAACGTCGTGTAGCCGAACCAGGTGGCGCCGGCGACGTCCCATGCGTTCGACGACACGAACACAATGTCGCGCGGGTTCGGCCCGAACGCGGCGGTGCCGAGCGCGTAGGCGGCCGGGCTCGGCTTGTACGCGCGCACGGTGTCGGCCGACAGCACGCGATCGAACAGCCCGGACATGCCGGCGCTCTTGATCGCGATGTCGAGCATTTGCGGGGTGCCGTTCGACAGGATCGCGAGCGGCGGGCGCGGCTCGAGCGCGCGCAGCTTGCGCAGCGCGGGCACCGTGTCGGGATAGGTGGACAGGCACGCGTATTCGTCCATCAGCCGCTTCTCGGCCGCGCCGTTCAGCGCGAGCCCGAGCCGGCGCGCGGCGAACCGCAGCGCATCGAGCGTGATGTCCCGGAACGGGCGATAGCGGGCGCCGGCCGGGTCGGCGAGCGTGCGCAACTGCGAGTATTCGATCTGCTTGCGTCGCCACAGCTGCGACAGCCGCTCCCCGTGACCGGGAAACATCTGCTCTGCCGCGGCCAGCACGGCGCGCACGTCGAACAACGTGCCGAATGCGTCGAAGAGGATGGCGTCGGGAGAGGAGAGTGTCGTTGTGGCCGACATAGCCTTGCGCTCCAGTTTCAGAGGTCGGATCGATTCTATTCGTGATCGAAGGTGCTAAAAAAGACGCTAATCATCACTTGATCTTTTACTTTCATATACCTAATCTTGGCGGCTCAAGCTATTTGAAGGGCGGCGACGCCGCCCTCGCGAGAGTCATGGACCGGTTCAAACAGATCGAAACGTTCGCCGCGGTCGCGGCGAAAGGCAGCCTGTCGGCGGCCGCGCACGCGGAAGGCGTCGCGCCGGCGATCATCGGCCGCCGCCTCGACGCGCTCGAGGAGCGGCTCGGCGTGAAGCTCCTGGTGCGCACGACGCGCAAGCTCACGCTGACGTTCGAGGGTTCGGCGTTCCTGGAGGACTGCCAGCGCATCATCAACGACATGCAGAACGCGGAGGCGAGCGTGTCCGCCGGCGGCGTCAAGGCGAGCGGCCACCTGCGGATTTCCGCGCCGGCCGGCTTCGGCCGGCGCCATGTCGCGCCACTCGTGCCCGAATTCAGCGTCGGACACCCGGACGTGTCGGTCACGCTCGACCTGTCCGACCGGATGGTCGACCTCGTCAACGAGGGCTTCGATTGCGCGGTGCGGCTCGGCGAGCTGCCCGATTCGTCGCTGGTGTCGCTGAAACTCGGCGAGAACCGCCGCGTGTGCGTCGCGTCCCCCGCGTATCTCGCGCGGCGCGGCACGCCCGCCACGCTCGCGGAACTCGCTCGCCACAACTGCCTCGCGCTCGCGGCGAATGCGAACCAGCAGCGCGGCTGGTCGTTCCAGGAGGACGGCAAGGTCGTGTCGATCCGCGTGAACGGCACGATGGAGTGCTCGGACGGCGCGGTGCTGCACGAGTGGTGCCTCGCAGGCCACGGGCTCGCGTGGCGCTCGTGGTGGGAAGTCGGCGAGGACATCGCGGCCGGCCGGCTCGTCAGCGTGCTCGACGCGTTCGCCGCGCCGCCGATCGGCATCCATGCGGTGTTTCCGCAGCGCCGGCATCTGCCGCTGCGGGTGCGCCTGTTTCTCGATTACCTGAAGCACACGTACGAGCGGCCCGGCTATTGGGGCGAGTAGGCGACACCCGCCCGCGCGTTTCCGATATGAGGGCGAACCCGCTGACGATGCAGTGAGCGCGGTTTCGCACACTACAATCGGAAGAGGCATGCACGCCGTGTCGCGGCCGGCTCGGCTGGCGCCGCGGCGCGCGTGCGATTGACGAAGGAGGGCGCGATGTTCCGGCACATCCTCGTTCCAACCGACGGTTCCGAACTGTCGAAGAAGGCGATCGACGGTGCGATCGACCTGGCTCGTGCGGTCGGCGCGCGCGTGACGGCCTACGCGTGCCTGCCGCAATACCCGTACTCGCCGTTTTCCGAAGTGATCATCGAGCCGCCCGCCGATTTCCGCGCGCGCAGCGAGCGCGAGGCGCGTGCGCATCTCGAGGAGGTGGAAGCGGCCGCGAAGGCGGCCGGGGTCGCGTGCGACACGTGGACGAGCGTGCATCCGTCGCCGTATCTCGGCATCATCGAGGCGGCCGAGCGCGGCGGCTGCGACGTGATCTTCATGGCGTCCCACGGACGCCGCGGGCTCGGCAGCCTGCTGATCGGCAGCGAGACGCAGCGCGTGCTGACCCATACGAAAATTCCGGTGATCGTCTATCGGTAGGGCGGCGCCGGCCGTGGCCGGGCCGGCTGCACCGCCGAAAAAAGGGCGCGCCGGACGAAGCCGGCGCGCATCGTTGCTGGCGGCCCGCAGGCCGCGCGGCCGGTCGCGCAATGGGACTCGCGCGCCTGCCGTCTCCTCCCTGATTGTTGTCCGGTGGCCGATGCCGCGGCGTCGCGAGACGCGGCGGCATCGGCGTCACGCCCGCGCGTGTTATGCGACCTTCTTGCCGTCGAAGAACTGTTCGTCCTCGGTCGACCCATGCAGCGCGGTCGTCGACGCTTCGCGTTCGACCGTCTGCGTCACCGCGTCGAAGTAGCCGGTGCCGACCTCGCGCTGGTGCTTGACGGCCGTGAAGCCCTTGTCGGCTGCGGCGAATTCCGCCTGCTGCAGTTCGACGAACGCGCTCATCTGCGTGCGCGCATAGCCGTGCGCGAGGTTGAACATCGAGTAGTTCAGCGCATGGAAGCCGGCCAGCGTGATGAACTGGAACTTGTAGCCCATCGCGCCGAGCTCCTTCTGGAACTTCGCGATCGTCGCGTCGTCGAGGTTCTTCTTCCAGTTGAACGACGGCGAGCAGTTGTACGACAGCAGCTTGCCCGGGAACTGCTTGTGGATCGCTTCCGCGAACTTCTTCGCGTACTCGAGATCGGGCTTGCCCGTTTCGCACCAGATCAGGTCCGCGTACGGCGCGTACGCGAGGCCGCGCGAGACTGCCTGTTCGAGGCCCGGCTTCGTGCGGAAGAAGCCTTCCACCGTGCGCTCGCCCGTCAGGAACGGCTTGTCGTTGTCGTCGACGTCGGACGTGATCAGGTCGGCCGCTTCCGCGTCGGTGCGGGCCACCAGCACGGTCGGCGTACCCATCACGTCGGCCGCGAGACGCGCGGCCGACAGCTTCGCGACGGCTTCGCGCGTCGGCACGAGCACCTTGCCGCCCATGTGGCCGCACTTCTTCACCGACGCGAGCTGATCCTCGAAGTGGACGCCCGATGCGCCGGCCTCGATCATCGCCTTCATCAGTTCGAACGCATTGAGCACGCCGCCGAAACCGGCTTCCGCATCGGCGACGATCGGCGCGAAGAAATCGACGTAGCCTTCGTCGCCCGGGTTCTTGCCTTCCGACCATTGGATCTGGTCGGCGCGCGTCAGCGTGTTGTTGATGCGCTTCACGACGAGCGGCACCGAGTTGGCCGGGTACAGCGATTGGTCCGGGTACATTTCGCCCGCGACGTTCGCGTCGCCGGCCACTTGCCAGCCGGACAGGTAGATGGCCTTCAGGCCGGCTTTCACCTGCTGCATCGCCTGGTTGCCGGTCAGCGCGCCGAGTGCGTTGACGAACGGCTCGTTGTTGATGAGGCTCCACAGTTTTTCCGCGCCGCGCTTGGCCAGCGTGTGCTCGATCGGGATCGAGCCGCGCAGGCGGACGACGTCCTCAGCCAAGTAGCTGCGCTTGATACCCTTCCAGCGCGGATCGGTTTCCCATTGCTGCTGCAGTTCCTGTGCCTGTTGCTGACGCGACATGATGAGCTCCTTGATGCGGTATAGGCGTAACGGGCCGAATCTGACGGTGGTGATGCCGTTCGCGAAGCGGGGAAGCGGTGCATGCCGTTTCGCGAAGTCTTGTATAAGAGTCTAGGCAAATAGGCGGGAGCGAAACAGGGGCTGTCTCGGGAAGCGAGGAATTTTTTAGTTGTTTTTAATCAATAGCTTGCCAAGTTGATTTCGAGATAAGAAATGCGTTTTCCTATCCCGCAATCGTGCGGCTTGTGCCTTGCAGCATGATTTTTTACGACGCAAAAAAATTTTCCGCATCGTGAAATTGACGGCGAGACGAAAAAAAACCGGCGTGGACGCGCCGGTTGGCTGGACGGCCGGGTGGCCGATCCGCAGGGCGGCCGCCGGCCGCCCGTGTGTGCTTGTCTTACGAGGCCGAATTGCTGCGGCGCGGGCCGCCGCTGCGCTGACCGTCGCGACGCGGGCCGCCGTCGCGGCTGCCGCCCGGCTTGCCGCTCCAGCCGCCGCCATTGCCGCCGCCGTAGCTGCGGCCGTTGCCGTTGCCGCCATAACCGCCGCCCGGCTTGCCGCCGAAACGACGACCGCCGTTGCCGCCGCCCGGACGGCCGCGGCCGCCGTTGCCGCCGTTGCGCGGGGGAGCCTTGCGCGGCTCGAAACCTTCGATCACGTTGACTGGCAGCGGCGAGCGCACGAAGCGCTCGATGCGCTTGAGCGCGCCTTGCTCGGCATGATGCACGAGGCTCACCGCGATACCCGAACGGCCTGCGCGACCGGTACGGCCGATACGGTGCACGTAGTCTTCCGCGAACTTCGGCAGGTCGTAGTTGAACACGTGCGTGATGCCCGGGATGTCGATGCCGCGGGCCGCGACGTCGGTGGCCACCAGCACGCGCACGCGGCGCTCGCGCAGCGCACGGATCGTGCGGTTACGCGCGCCTTGCGGCAGGTCGCCGTGCAGCGCGGCCGATTCGAAGCCTGCGTCGGCCAGACGGCCGGCGAGCTGGTCGGCGTCGATCTTGGTCGCCGTGAAGATGATCGCCTGGTCGAGCGCGTCGTCGCGCAGCAGGTGATCGAGCAGGCGATCCTTGTGGTCGCGGTCGTCGACGTAATGGACGGTCTGCGCGATGTTCGCGCGCGATTCCAGGCGCTGCTGGATCTCGATGCGCTCCGGGTCCTTCAACAGGCGGCTCGTCAGCGAACCGATCTTGCCGTCGAGCGTGGCCGAGAACAGCATCGTCTGGCGCGATTCCGGCGTGGCGGCGACGATCGTTTCGATGTCCTCGATGAAGCCCATGTCGAGCATGCGGTCGGCTTCGTCAAGCACGAGCATCTTCAGTTCCGACAGGTCGATGCGGCCGCGCTCGAGGTGATCGAGCAGGCGGCCCGGCGTGGCGACCAGGATTTCCGGGTTCTTCGCGAGCAGCATCAACTGCTGGCCGTAGGCGACGCCGCCGAGGATGCTGACCGTGCGCAGGCGCTTCAGATGCTTGCCGTACGTCGATGCGGCCGTCGTGACCTGCATCGCGAGTTCGCGGGTCGGCGTCAGCACGAGCAGGCCCGGGCGCGCGACGGGTTGCGGGCGGCGCACGCGGCGGTCACCCTGGTTCGGTTCGCGCGGCGCGCGCGGCTGCTGCGCCTGCGTCTTCTGGAGCTGTGCGAAACGTTCGATCGCGGGCAGCATGAATGCGGCCGTCTTGCCCGAACCGGTCGGGCTCGACACCAGCAGGTCGCGGCCGGCGATGCCGGCCGGAATCGCGCGCTGCTGCACCGGCGTCGGCTTCACGTAGCCGGCGGCCTGCAGCGCGGAGACGATCTCCGGCGACAACCCGAGCGACGCGAAGCTCGGCTCGTCCGACGCCGGTTCGACTGCGGCCGGTGCGGCGGCGTCGAGACCGAGCGCCTGGTCGGCGATCGCGTTGAGCGGGCTGGAGTTGATGCTCGAAGTCATAACAATCCTTGAAACACAGTGGGTGAAACGTCGGCGCCAATCGCGCATACCCAAGTCGTCGGATTCAGCGAGCAAATCGGGAAACGGGTGCAATCCGCCGAACCGTCGGCGGATGAGGCATTAGAAGCTGTTTTGGGTGCGGCGCGCTTCAGGAGCGGGACCGCCAGCCTAGTTGACGACCGCAAGGGTCGAAGCAGGAGGGGACAGGTTCTAAACCGGATTGGAGCTTAACGCTACGAGGCGTCGGGCCGGAACGGCTTGCGAGCCGAGCGCGGAAGGTGACGCAGGCCGCATTATAGAGAAATTTGCTGCGCTGCGCCACTGATTTGATTGCCGATTGCGGCGCGGGCGATCCGATCAGGACGCCGTGCCGTTTTTCAGCGATTCGACGAGTTCGATGTACTGCTGCTTCGCCGCATCTTGCGACGTGCCCTTCAGTGCGTCCCACGCATCGTATTTGTATTTGCCGACGATGTCGGTGAAGCCGGGCTTGTCGCCGTGCGCATCGCCGTCGGTCGCCTGCTTGAAGAGCGCGTACAGGCGCAGCAGGGTCAGGTTGCCCGGCCGTTCCGTCAGTTGCTTGACGTCGATCTGGGCCTGGTCGAATCGGGCGGTGAGTTCGCTCATCGGGTGTCTCCGTAAGGGTTTCAGATCGGCCGATCTTAACAAGCGGGCCGTCGCGCGGGGTCGAGCGATCCTTCCAAACCGCGGCCGGCGCCGCGCGTGCGCACAGATCGGACCCGATCGCCCGTGGGAGCGGGGCGGCGCATTACAATGTCGGCCATGACGCAAACAGTGCTCCTCGCCATCGATACGTCGACCGAATACTGCTCGGTCGCGCTGCTGCGCTCGGCCCCGGCCGATGACGCCGTTTCCACCCCGCAAACCTGGGTCCGTCACGAGCCGACGGGCGCCGTGTCGAGCACGCGCGTGCTGCCGGCGATCCAGGAACTCTTCGCCGAATCCGGGCTGACGCTCGCCGATTGCGACGCGATCGCGTTCGGCGCGGGCCCCGGCTCGTTCACGGGCCTGCGGACCGCGACCGGCATTACCCAGGGCCTCGCATTCGGGAGCGGGCTGCCGGTCGTGCCGATCGGCACGCTGCTCGCGTGCGCCGAGCACGCGCGGCTGCGCGCGCCCGGCACGGCCCGCGTGCTCGCCGCGCTCGACGCGCGGATGGACGAAGCCTACTGGGCGGATTTCGCGTGGGACGACGGCGCCGGCGACTGGCGCACGGTGCATCCGGCGTCGCTCGACGCACCGGGTGCCGTCGGCGTACCCGACGCGCCGTTCGTCCTCGCCGGCAATGCGGCCGCGGCGTTCGGCGCGCAATTGCCGGCCGCCGCACGGGCCGCCGCGATCGACGGCGACGCGCTGCCGCATGCGCTGGCGGTCGCGCATGCCGCGCTGCGCGCGTTCCGCGCGGGGCGTGCGGTGCCGGCCGACCAGGCCGCGCCCGAATACGTGCGCGACAAGGTCGCGCAGACCACGGCCGAGCGCATCGCGGCACGGGCCGCGCAGACGGGCGGAGCGAACGGATGACGGGTGTCCTGTTGAGCGACCGCTATCTGGCGCCGATGACGGACGCCGATCTCGACGAGGTCGTCGCGATCGAGCGCGTCGCGTACGAATTCCCGTGGAGCCGCGGCAATTTCGAGGATTCGTTGCGCAACGGCTATCTGGGCGTGTGCCTGCGGCACGTGACCGGGTCGCTCGTCGGCTATTGCGTGCTGATGCCCGTGATCGACGAGATGCATTTGCTGAACCTGTGCGTCGCGCCGGCCGCGCAACATGCGGGCGCGGGCCTCGCGCTGCTGCGCGAGGCGGTGCGCATTTCGCGCGCGGAGCGGCTCGACGGCGTGCTGCTCGAGGTGCGGCCGTCCAATCCGCGCGCGATTCGTCTGTACGAGCGCTTCGGCTTCGTGACGATCGGCCGGCGCAAGAACTACTATCCGGCGAAGCATCGCAGCCGGGAGGACGCGATCGTGATGCGTCTGACGCTGAACAAGGACGAGGGGGATGCGCATGGCGTGGGCTGAAGCGGCGCTCGAGGAACTGGGCCTCGCGCAGATCTGGGTACGGCGCGGGCAACGCGCGGGCGAGGGCGCGGCAGCCGACGCGCCTGCCGTCGCGGCAACCGCGACGGCCGACGTCGGTTCCGTCGTCGCGGCCGATCGGCCGGCGCGTGCGCCGGAGCAGGACGACGCGCCAGCGGCCGTCGCGCGTGGCGCTGCCGGTGGCTTGCCGGCTCGCGAGTCGTGGGCGCCGGCGCACGGTGTCGTCGATGGCGATCGCCCGCCCGCGCAGGCTGTGCCGTCCGATTCGGCCGCATTGTCCGATACGGTGCCGCCGAAGGCTGATACGTCGCCCGCCGGGGACGACGATTTCGCATGGTTCGACGCGGCGCCGCAGGGCGATGGCGTGCCGCCCGCCGAATCGCGTCCCGCCGGCACACCGGTCGCCGCGCTCGACTGGGATGCCCTGGCCGCGCGCGTGGCGGACTGCACGCTGTGCCGTCTGTGCGAGAAGCGGACCAACACCGTGTTCGGCGTAGGCGACCGCGAAGCGGACTGGATGCTGATCGGCGAAGCGCCGGGCGAGAACGAGGACAAGCAGGGCGAGCCGTTCGTCGGCCAGGCCGGCAAGCTGCTCGACAACATGCTGCAGTCGCTGTCGCTCAAGCGCGGCGACAACGTGTACATCGCGAACGTGATCAAGTGCCGGCCGCCCGGCAACCGCAACCCGGAGCCGGACGAGGTCGCGAGCTGCGAGCCTTATCTGCAGCGCCAGGTCGCGCTCGTGAGACCGAAGCTGATCGTCGCGCTCGGCCGTTTTGCCGCGCAGACGCTGCTGAAGACGGACGCGAGCATCGCGTCGCTGCGCGGCCGCGTGCATGCGTACGAGGGCGTGCCGGTGATCGTCACTTACCACCCGGCCTACCTGTTGCGCAGCCTGCAGGACAAGTCCAAGGCGTGGGCCGACCTGTGCCTCGCGCGCGACACGTTCCGGCGTGCGGATGGTGTCGACGCGAACGGCCCGACCGGGCAATGACGACCGGCGCGGCGTGCGCGTTCGTCGATACGCTGCATGACGTCGCGGTGCGCGACCTGGGCTGGCTGCTGGCCAGCCCGAGCCTGCTCACCGCGGTGCCGGGCGCACCGCTCGCCCACCCATGGCCGGATGCGGCCGGGCAAGCGGCCGTCGAAGGGTGGCTCGCCGCGCTCGATGCGCGGCCCGAGCCGCTGCATCGCGCGCTCGACGGGTTTCGGCCCACCCGGCTCGGACGCTACGCCGAATGCCTGCTCGAGTATTTTCTGACGTACGGGCCGTCGCTGCGGCTCGTCGCGGCCAATCTGCCGCTGCGCAGCAACGGCCGCACGCTCGGCGAAGTCGACTTTCTCGTCGACGCGCCGGATGGCCGGCGCCTGCACTGGGAGCTCGCGGTGAAGTGCTATCTGTGCGCGCCGGTGCGCGACGGCGCGTCGCTCGCCGACTTCGTCGGCCCCAATCTCGTCGATCGGTTCGACCGCAAGCGCAGCCGGCTGCTCGATCACCAGTTGCGGCTCGGCGAACACGACGGCTTTGCCCGGCTCGGCTACGGCGCGCCGTCCGACGCGCAGATGTTCGTCAAGGGTTGGCTGTTCCATCCGTACGGCGCACCGGTCTCGCCGGTGTCCGCCGAAATCGCGCCGGATCACCCGCGCGGTTTCTGGTTGACGCACGCGCAGTGGCCGGCGTGGGCGGCCGCGCAGCGTGACGGCGCGGCATGGAGCGTGTTGCCGAGGCTGGCATGGCTGGCGCCGCGGCGTGCCGCCGCCGGCGCGGGTGTCCAGCCCGAGCCGCTGGCGAGCGCACTAGAACTGCCGCCCGTGCTGGCGGCGCGCCAGGCGCCCGACCTGATCTGTATCCATGAAAAGGGTGCCGACGGCACGTGGCGCGAGACGGCGCGCGGTTTCGTCGTGCCCGACGACTGGCCGGGGCGCGCGCAGGCGTTCGCGGCGCAGGATCGCTGACGCCGCGTCAGCCCGCGCTTACCACCAGCGATGAAAGTGATGGACCGGGCCGACGCCGTGGCCGACGTCGAGGTGGCCGCTCGCGGCGATCGCGCCGGTCAGGTAGGTCTTGGCGTCGCGTACCGCGCTTTCCAGATCGGGCTGCTGCGGCAGCAGCGCGGCGATCGCCGACGACAGCGTGCAGCCGGTGCCGTGCGTGTTGCCGACCGGCAAGCGCGCGCCTTCGAGCCGCACGGTGCGTGTCGCTTCGACGAGCCAGTCGGGGCTCGCGGACGCGTCGGGCAGGTGGCCGCCCTTCATCAACACGGCGCGCGCGCCCGTTTGCAGCAACGCCTGGCCTTGCCGGACCATGTCGTCTTCGGTGGACGCGGGCGCATCGTTCAATAGTGCGGCCGCTTCGGGCAGGTTCGGCGTGACGACCGTCGCGAGCGGCAGCAGCGTGTCGCGCAGCGCGTCGACGGCATCGGGCGCGAGCAGCGCGTGGGCGCTCTTCGAGATCATCACCGTGTCGAGCACGACGAAGCGCGGCGCATAACGGCGCAGCGCGTCGGCCACCGCGTGCACGATCGCCGCGTTGGCGAGCATCCCGATCTTGACCGCATCGATGCGGATGTCGTCGAACACCGCGTCGAGTTGCGCGGTCACGAAGGCGGCGTCCGGCGCATGCACGCCCGTCACGCCGCGCGTGTTCTGCGCGGTCAGCGCGGTGATCGCGCTCGCGCCGTACGCGCCGAGCGCGGAAAACGTCTTCAGGTCGGCCTGGATGCCTGCGCCGCCGCCCGAATCGGAGCCGGCGATCGTCAGGATGTTGGGTATCGGGTGCGTCATGAGGGCAACGTGCCGGTTCAAGGACCGGCGCCGGCGGACGAAAACGGAGAGTGTAGCGTCAGTGCCGCGATTCGCCGATCAGCGCGACCGAGTCGAACTGACGCTGGTTCGCCTGGTGGCGGCGCATCACGAGCCACATCGTCAGGCAGACGAACGTGCCGAACAGCACGATCACGACGCCGACCGGCACGTCGAGCCACACGAGCACCGCATACAGGCACAGCATCACGAGCACCGACAGGTTCTCGTTGAAGTTCTGCACCGCGATCGAATGGCCGGCCGACAGCAGCACGTGGCCGCGATGCTGCAGCAGCGCGTTCATCGGCACGACGAAGTAGCCGGACAGCGCGCCGACGCCGATCAGGAAGACGTAGGCGACGATCAGGTAGAACGGCAGGCGCAGGTGGCCGAAGTGCACGGCCCAGTGCGACGGGAACAGGTCGCGCGTGTAGAACGCCATCAGCATCACCGCGATGCCCATGACGATGCCGACGGGCAGCACGGTCAGCGACTTCTTCAGCGGAATCCGGGCGGCGGCGGCGATCGCGCCGCCCGCGACGCCGACCGCGACCACGGCCTGCAGGATCGCGCCTTCGGACAGCGACATGTTGAGCGACACCTCGGCCCATTTCAGCACGATGAACTGCAGCGTCGCGCCGGCCCCCCAGAACAGCGTGGTGACCGCGAGCGAAATCTGGCCGAGCTTGTCGCGCCAGAGCACCATGAAGCAGTCGGCGAAATCGGTGAGCAACTTGACCGGGCCGCGTTCCTGCTTCGGATAGCGGGCGCCCGTGTCGGGAATGCGCAGGTTGAACAGCGCGGCGATCACGTAGATCGCCATGATGATCGCCATCGCGGCTTCGGCGGGCGTGCCGATCCAGTCGGGCGTGTGCGCGATCACGTGCGATGCGATGTGCGGGCTGATCAGCGCGCCGCCGAGCACGGTGCCGAGGATGATCGAGCTGACGGTCGTGCCTTCGATCCAGCCGTTCGCGGCGACCAGCCGGTCGGCCGGCAGCAGTTCGGTGAGAATCCCGTACTTGGCGGGCGAGTAGGCCGCCGCGCCGAAGCCGACGATCCCGTATGCGATCAGCGGGTGGGCGCCGAACAGCATGATCATGCAGCCGACCACCTTGATCGAGTTGGTGATGAACATCACGCGGCCCTTCGGGCGCGAATCCGCGAACGCACCGACATACGCCGCCAACACCACGTACGACAACACGAAGAACAGCTTCAGCAGCGGTGTCATCCAGTTGGGGGCGTGGAGGTCTTTCAGCAGGGCGATGGCGGCGATGAGAAGCGCATTGTCGGCCAGCGACGAGAAAAACTGCGCGGCCATGATGGTGTAAAAACCTTTTTTCATCTGATGCGATGCTTTCGTCGCTGCGGCAGGGCCGCGTAGGCCGCCTGGTATGCGATCGGCTTATTCCGTTCGAAATGGGTTGTGCGCACGGCTTTATAACATGAAAATACGCGAATTCGGACTAGCAAGATTCCCCGATCGTTCCGCAAATTGCCGGCTTCGGTGCTCAAAAGGCGCGGTAAGCTGATGATTCGCAAGCGTCTTTACGTAAATTTCCCATGCCGCGCCCGATCTCCGCCACCATCCACACCGCCGCTCTCGCGAACAATCTCTCCGTCGTCCGCCGCTTTGCCGGCCCGTCCAAGGTCTGGGCGGTCGTCAAGGCCAATGCGTACGGCCACGGTCTCGCTCGCGCGTTTCCGGGCCTGCGCGGCACCGACGGCTTCGGCCTGCTCGACCTCGACGAGGCCGTGAAGCTGCGCGAGCTCGGCTGGGCCGGCCCGATCCTGCTGCTCGAAGGCTTCTTCCGCTCGACCGACATCGACGTGATCGACCGCTACAGCCTGACGACGACCGTCCACAACGACGAGCAGATGCGGATGCTGGAGACGGCGCGGCTGTCGAAGCCCGTCAACGTGCAGCTCAAGATGAACAGCGGGATGAACCGGCTCGGTTACGCGCCGGAGAAGTACCGTGCCGCGTGGGAGCGTGCGCGCGCGTGCCCGGGCATCGGCCAGATCACGTTGATGACCCATTTTTCGGACGCGGACAACGAGCGCGGCGTCGCCGAGCAGCTCGCGACGTTCGAGCGTGGCGCGGCAAACATCGCCGGCGCGCGCAGTCTCGCGAATTCGGCGGCCGTGTTGTGGCATCCGGACACGCACTTCGACTGGGTGCGGCCGGGGATCGTGCTGTACGGGGCGTCGCCGTCCGGGTTGTCGTCCGATATCGCCGACACGGGGTTGAAGCCCGCGATGACGCTCGCGTCCGAGCTGATCGCGGTGCAGACGATCGCGAAGGGCCAGGCGATCGGCTATGGCTCGACGTTCTCCGCGCAGGCGCCGATGCGAATCGGCGTCGTCGCGTGCGGCTACGCGGACGGTTATCCGCGCGTCGCGCCGGAAGGCACGCCCGTGATCGTCGACGGCATCCGCACGCGGATCGTCGGTCGCGTCTCGATGGACATGATCACCGTCGACCTGACGCCGTGCCCGCAGGCCGGCGTCGGCGCGCGCGTCGAGCTGTGGGGCAACGCGCTGCCGATCGACGACGTCGCGCGCCATTGCGGCACGATCGGCTACGAGCTGATGTGCGCGATCGCCGCGCGCGTGCCGGTGCGAGCGGAATAAGGGCGTCGCGCGTGGCCAAACAGAAAACCGTTTACGTCTGCAGCGAGTGCGGCGGACAGACCCCCAAGTGGCAGGGCCAGTGCCCGTCGTGCCAGGCCTGGAACACTCTCGTCGAATCGGTCGCCGAGTCGTCGGCTGCGCACCGTTTCCAGTCGCTCGCGAAGCGGGCGCCGGTGCAGCGTCTCGTCGACATCGAGGCCGCCGACGTGCCGCGCTTCTCGACCGGCATCGGCGAATTCGACCGCGTGCTGGGCGGCGGGCTGGTCCCCGGCGGCGTCGTGCTGATCGGCGGCGATCCGGGCATCGGCAAGTCGACGCTGCTGCTGCAGTCGCTCGCGGATATCGCGAGCGAGCGGCGCGCGCTCTATATCAGCGGCGAGGAATCGGCCGCGCAGATCGCGTTGCGCGCGCAACGGCTCGCGCTGCTCGACGGCGGCGCGCCGGCGGCCGAACTGAAGCTGCTCGCCGAGATCCAGCTCGAGAAGATCCAGGCCGCGATCGATGCGGAGCGGCCGGACGTGGCCGTCATCGACTCGATCCAGACCGTCTATTCGGACGCGCTCACGTCGGCGCCGGGCTCGGTCGCGCAGGTGCGCGAATGCGCGGCGCAGCTCACGCGCATCGCGAAACAGTCGGGCACCGCGATCATCATGGTCGGGCACGTGACGAAAGAGGGCAACCTGGCCGGCCCGCGCGTGCTCGAGCACATCGTCGACACGGTGCTGTATTTCGAGGGCGACACGCATTCGTCGTTCCGGCTCGTGCGTGCGTTCAAGAACCGCTTCGGCGCAGTCAACGAGCTCGGCGTGTTCGCGATGACCGAGCGCGGGCTGCGCGGCGTAGCCAACCCGTCCGCGCTGTTCCTGTCGCAGCACGAGCAGGTCGTGCCCGGTTCGTGCGTGCTCGTCACGCAGGAAGGCACGCGTCCGCTGCTCGTCGAAATCCAGGCGCTCGTCGATACGGCGCACGTGCCGAACCCGCGCCGGCTCGCGGTCGGCCTCGAGCAGAACCGGCTCGCGATGCTGCTCGCGGTGCTGCACCGGCACGCGGGCATCGCGTGCTTCGACCAGGACGTGTTCCTGAATGCGGTCGGCGGCGTGAAGATCACCGAACCGGCCGCCGACCTCGCGGTGCTGCTCGCGATTCACTCGTCGATGCGCAACAAGGCGCTGCCCAAAGGGCTGATCGTGTTCGGCGAAGTGGGGCTGGCCGGCGAGATCCGGCCGTCGCCGCGCGGGCAGGAACGGCTGCGCGAAGCGGCGAAGCTCGGTTTCACGTCCGCGCTGATTCCGAAGGCGAATGCGCCGAAACAGGCGATCGAAGGGCTGAACGTGATGGCCGTCGAGCGGCTCGAGCAGGCGATCGACCGCGTGCGCGATCTCGAATGAGCGATCTCGGATGAGCGATCCGGCGCGCGCGGGCTGGGCGTCGCCGGACGATCTGTCGCGTAATTCACCGTAAAGAATATGTAGGCTGCTGTAACCCGCCGGACATCGCTTTTCCCTATCCTTTGCCGGAATGTCGAACCGCGCAATGCGAAGGGAACCTATGTTGAAATCGTATGGGGAAGCGCCTGGCGGACGCCTTTACAACCTGCGCGGCTGCCGCGTGTCGGAGCCGATTCGCCAGCCGTGGGGCGGCGGATGCCGAATCGTCGAATGGATCGACGAAGAAGGGCGCCTGGCGCGCAAGGTCGTGTCCGAGGATGTGACGGAAGCGGAAGTCGTCGCGGCGATTCGCCGGCCGACCCAAGGGCGCCGATACCTGATGGGCGACGACGAGCAGATGCCGCGCGACACGCTGCCGCGCCGCTGAACGGATCACGCGGCGGGCCGACGCGGCCATGTCGACGCAGCAGTGACCGACGAGGCCGGGCCAGGTGCCCGGCCTCGTCGTTTTCGCGGCCGGGCCGTTTCGTCGGGCATGGACGCTCCGACGCACCGCGCCGCCGATGACGCGATCGTCGGCTGACGGCCCGGCGGCCGCGTTCAGCCGATCTGCTCGAGTTCTTCCTGCGCGGCGAGCCAGTCGGCCTCGACCGTCTCGAGCCGCGTGTTGACCTCGCCGAGCTTGCGGATCGCGTCGGTCAGCTCCGTCTTGCGCGCGGCCTCGTAGCTCGCCGGATCGGCGACGAACGCGTCGAGGCGCGCCTTCTCGGCGTGCAGCGTTTCCATTTCCTTTTCGAGCTTCGTGATGCGGGTCTGCAGCGGCTTCTTCAACTGCGACAGCCGCTGGCGTTCCTCGGCCGCCTGGCGCTTCTGATCCTTGCGGTTGACGCCCGGATCGGCGCCCGCGGCGGCCGCGCTGTCGGCCTTCGCGGCCGCGCGCTGCTCGGCCGCATGCTGCAGCAGCCAGTCGCGGTAGTCGTCGAGGTCGCCGTCGAACGGCTGCAGCCGGTGCTTCGCGACCAGCATGAACTGGTCGGTCGTCGCGCGCAGCAGGTGACGGTCGTGCGACACGAGGATCAGCGTGCCTTCGAACTGCGCGAGCGCCATCGTCAGCGCGTGGCGCGTCTCGAGGTCGAGGTGGTTCGTCGGTTCGTCGAGCAGCAGCAGGTTCGGCTTCTGCCAGATGATCAGGGCCAGCGCGAGGCGCGCTTTTTCGCCGCCCGAGAACGGCCCGACCGGGCTGGTCGCCATGTCGCCCGAGAAATTGAAGCCGCCGAGGAAGTCGCGCAGTTCCTGCTCGCGCGTGTCGGGCGCGAGCCGCGCCAGGTGCGCGAGCGGCGAATCGTCTTCGCGCAGCGTCTCGAGCTGGTGCTGCGCGAAATAGCCGATCGTCAGCCCTTTGCCGTCGCGCACGTGCCCCGACAGCGGCGCGAGCGTGCCGGCCAGCGTCTTGATCAGCGTCGACTTGCCCTGACCGTTCGCGCCCAGCAGGCCGATGCGCTGGCCGTTCTGGATCGACAGCGCGACGCGCTCGACGATCGGGATGTCCGCTCCGTCGTCGGCGCGGTAGCCGCAACGGACGTCCTCCATCACCATCATCGGGTTCGGTGCGGCATCGGGCGTGCGGAATTCGAACGTGAACGGCGACGCGATGTGCGCGGGCGCGATCAACTCCATCTTCTCGAGCGCCTTCATCCGGCTTTGCGCCTGCTTGGCCTTGGTCGCCTTGGCCTTGAAGCGGTCGACGAAGCTCTGCAGGTGCTCGATCGTCTTCTGCTGCTTTTCGTATGCGCTTTGCTGCAGCGCCAGTTGCTGCGCGCGCAGCACTTCGAACTGCGAGTAGTTGCCGCCGTAGCGCTTCACCTGGCGGTTTTCCAGATGCAGCGTGACGTTGCAGATCGAATCGAGGAATTCGCGGTCGTGCGAGATCACGACGAGCGTGCCGGGGTAGCGGTGCAACCAGTCTTCGAGCCACACGATCGCATCGAGATCGAGGTGGTTCGTCGGTTCGTCGAGCAGCAGCAGGTCGGAGCGGCACATCAGCGCCTGCGCGAGGTTCAGCCGCATGCGCCAGCCGCCGGAGAAGCTCGCGACGGATTCGCGCGTTTGCGCGAGCGTGAAGCCGAGGCCGAGCAGCAGCGCTTCGGCGCGGGCCGGCGCGGTGTAGCCGTCGGTATCGGCGAACGCCGCGTGCGCGTCGGCTTCGGCGGCGCCGTCATGTGCGGCCGACGCGGCGGCGATGCGGGCCTCGATCTCGCGCAGCGCGGCATCGCCGTCGAGCGTGTAGTCGAGCGCCGAGCGGTCGACCGCGGGCGTTTCCTGCGACACGTGGGCGATCCGCCACGACGGCGGCATCGAGAAATCGCCTCCGTCGGAATGCAGCTCGCCGCGCAGGACGGAAAACAGCGTCGACTTGCCGGCGCCGTTCGCGCCGATCAGGCCGGCTTTCTCGCCGGGATTGAGCACGAACGAGGTCGACTCGAACAGCGGCTTGGTGCCGCGCGCAAGGCTGAACTGATTGAAACGGATCACGGCGGAAATGACTGGCCAAAACCGCTATTCTAGACCGCGCGCCGATCGCGCCGGGCATCGGCCGCTCGGCCGATGCCGCAACGGCGCAATTTCGCCTAGACTCCACGTCGATCCGGTTTCATATAAGGAGTGCCCGATGTCCACCCTGTATTCGTTCAGCGCGGAGACGCTCGCCGGTGCGCCGGTCTCGCTCGATGCGTATCGCGGCAAGGTGCTGCTGATCGTCAATACCGCGAGCGAGTGCGGTTTCACGCCGCAGTACGCGGGTCTGCAGAAGCTGTACGACCAGTACGCGGCGCGCGGCTTCTTCGTGCTCGGCTTCCCGTGCAACCAGTTCGGCAAGCAGGAGCCGGGCGACGCCGCGCAGATCGGTGCGTTCTGCGAGCGCAACTACGGCGTCACGTTCCCGATGTTCGCGAAGATCGACGTGAAGGGCGACCATGCGCATCCGCTGTATCGCTACCTGACCGACGAGGCGCCCGGCATTCTCGGCCTCAAGGCGATCAAGTGGAATTTCACGAAATTCCTGATCGACCGCGAAGGGCGCATCGTCAAGCGCTACGCGCCGTCCACCAAGCCCGACGAGATCGCCGCGGACATCGACAAGCTGCTGTGACCGCGCAGCGCGGCGTGCGCCGCGCCGGTGCAGCGTGCGCGGCGCTCGTCAGGGCCGTTACAGGATCGGCGCGAACAGCCGCGCGACGTGCATCGCGATGCGCCGCCAGGCGGGCGACTGTCGGTATTCGTCCGCATCGACCTCGTACGCCAGCGCGAAGTCGGCATCGAGCATCGTCTCGACCTCGTCGGCGAACGCCGGGTCGACGGTCAGCACCATGACCTCGAAATTGAGGCGGAACGAGCGGTTGTCGAGATTCGCGCTGCCGATCGCCGCCGCGACGCGGTCGATCAGCACGACCTTCTGGTGCAGGAAGCCGGGCCGGTAGCGGAACACCTTCACGCCCGCATCGACGAGGTCGCGCGCGTAAAGCTTCGACGCTTCGAACACGACGTAGTGGTCGCGCCGGCTCGGGATCAGGATGCGTACGTCGACGCCGCGCATCACGGCGAGCTTCAGCGCGCACAGCACGGCTTCGTCGGGAACCAGGTACGGCGTGGTGATCCAGATCCGCTCGCGCGCGGCATTGATCGATTCGACGAAGAACAGCGAGCCGGTTTCCTGCTTGTCGGCCGGCCCCATCGGCACCGCGAGGCAATGCATGGCGTCGCCGGGCTGCGCGGGCGGCGGCAGCGCGATGGGCGGCAGCTTCTGCGTCGCCCAGTGCCAGTCTTCGGCGAACACGTACTGGATGCTCGCCACCACGGGGCCGCGTATCTCGATGTGGGTGTCGCGCCATGGCGACAGGCGCGGCTTCGCGCCGAGATATTCGACGCCGACGTTGTGACCGCCGACGAACGCGCGATTGCCGTCGACGACGACGATCTTGCGATGGTTGCGGAAGTTCAGCTGGAAGCGGTTGACGAATTTCCGGTTGGTCGCGAACGGGTGGACCTCGACGCCGCCCCGGCGCAATGCGTCGACGTAGCCGTGCGGCAGGTCGAAGCTGCCGATGCTGTCGTACAGCAGGCAACAGCGTACGCCGGCGGCCGCGCGCGCGAGCAGCGAGTCGCGCAGCATCCGGCCGAGCGCATCGTCGCGCACGATGAAGAACTGGACGAGCACGTAGTCGCGCGCGGCGTCGATCGCCGACAGGATGGCCGAGAACGTCGCGTCGCCGTTCACGAGCGTGCGCACCGAATTGCCGCCGAGGAACGGCATGCCGCCGAGCCGCGTGAGCGCGAGCACGGCGGCCTGGCCGAGCGCGTCGGCGGCCGGCCCGTCGGTCGCGTCGGTGGTGCGCCACGGCGCGCGCGGTGTGTGCGTGCGCAACATGTCCAGCTCGTGGCGCCGAGCGTCGACGTAGCCGGAGAATTTGCTGCGGCCGAGGAACAGGTACGGAACGAGCGTCAGGTACGGCATGGCCGTGAGCGAGACGGCCCACGCGATCGCGCCTTGCGACGTGCGCGTGTTCATGATTGCGTGGCACGCCGCGACGATCCCGAGCACGTGGATGGTCAGGATCAGGGTGCCGAGATGTAGCCAGTCGAGGGTCATGGGCGCGTAAAGGACTCCCGAGGGGACTCCGGAGTCGATTCCGGAGGTCGTGCGGCCGGGTGGCCGCCTCCGCGCATCTTACCCAACCGTGCGGCGCAACGGGGCACCGCACGGCGGGCGGGCCGGAAACGCTCAGGCCTTGCGCGGCAGGTCCGACGCCTGGATCAGGAACACGGCGTCGTCGCCCGCGCTGGTGGGCAGCCACGTGAGCTCGAGACCGCCGAACGCCGCTTCGACGTGCTCGCGCTCGTTGCCGATCTCGACGACGAGCACGCCGTCGTCATGCAGCCAGCGGTGCGCTTCGGCGACGATGCGCCGCACGATGTCCATCCCGTCGTCGCCGCCGGCGAGCGCCATCTCCGGCTCGTGCCGGTATTCGGGCGGCAGCGCGGCCATCGACGCGGCGTTCACGTACGGCGGATTCGTCAGGATCACGTCGTAGCGCGAGTCGGGATCGGTGCGGAACGCGGGCAGCGGGGCATAGAGGTCGCCGCGGTGCAGCCCGATGCGGTCTTCGAGACCGTAGTCGCGCACGTTGATCTCCGCGACTTCGAGCGCCTTGTCCGACAGGTCGACCGCGTCGATCTCGGCGTTCGGGAACGCGCTCGCCGCGAGGATCGCGAGGCAGCCGGAGCCGGTGCACAGTTCGAGCACCGCGTCGACCTGCTCGGGATCGGCGACATACGGCTGCAGCCCGTCGTCGAGCAGCTCGCCGATGAACGAGCGCGGCACGATCACGCGTTCGTCGACGTAGAAGCGGTGGCCGTGCATCCACGCTTCGTGCGTGAGGTAGGCGGCCGGCACGCGGTCGGTCGCGCGTCGTTCGATCACCGCGAGCACGGCCGCGATTTCGTCGGGCAGCAGGCGCGCGTCGAGGAACGGCTCGAGCGTGTCGAGCGGCAGGTCGAGCGTATGCAGCACGAGGTAGGCCGCTTCGTCGTACGCATTGTCGGAGCCGTGGCCGAACGCGAGCTTCGCTTTCGAGAAGCGCGTGACCGCGTAGCGCAGCAGGTCGCGGATGGTGGCGAAAGGTGTCGTCATGCGAGGCTCCGTCAGGCGATCAGTTGTTCGAGCACGCGTCGGTACACGTTCTTCAGCGGGTCGACGAAGCGCACCTCGATATGCTCGTCGATCTTGTGGATGCTGCCGTTCGGCGGGCCGAACTCGATCACCTGCGGGCAGATGCGCGCGATGAAGCGGCCGTCCGACGTGCCGCCCGTCGTCGACAGCTCGGTCGTGATGCCGGTCTCGGCGCGGATCGCGTTTTCCAGCGCGCCCGAGAGTTCGCCGCGCGGCGTGAGGAACGGCAGGCCGCTCACCGACCACTTCAGCGTGTATTCGAGGCCGTGCTTGTCGAGGATCGCGTGCACGCGGGCCTGCAGGCCCTCGACCGTGCTCGCGGTCGAGAAGCGGAAGTTGAACAGCAAGTCGGCGTGGCCGGGGATCACGTTGGTCGCGCCGGTGCCGGCGTGCAGGTTCGACACCTGCCAGGTGGTCGGCGGGAAGTATTCGTTGCCTGCGTCCCACTGTTCGGCCGCGAGCTCGGCGAGCGCCGGTGCGAGCAGGTGGATCGGGTTCTTCGCGAGGTGCGGATACGCGATGTGGCCTTGCACGCCCTTGACGACGAGTTCGCCGGACATCGATCCGCGGCGGCCGTTCTTGACGACGTCGCCGAGCTCGGCGCTCGACGTCGGCTCGCCGACGATGCAGTAGTCGAGCCGCTCGCCGCGCTCCTGCAGCAGTTCGACGACCTTCACGGTGCCGTCGGTGGCCGGGCCTTCCTCGTCGCTCGTGATCAGGAACGCGATCGCGCCGCGGTGGCCGGGATGGGCCGCGACGAATTCCTCGGATGCGACGACGAATGCCGCGAGCGACGTCTTCATGTCGGCCGCGCCGCGGCCGTACAGCTTGCCGTCGCGATGGGCGGGGATGAACGGCGGCGAGGTCCACTGTTCGAGCGGGCCGGTCGGCACGACGTCGGTGTGGCCCGCGAACGCGAGCAGCTTGCCGTCGCGGCCGTCGGCGCCGCGCTTGACGGCCCACAGGTTGGTCACGCCGTGCGACGCGATGGTCTCGCATTCGAAGCCGAGCGCGGCGAGGCGCTCGGTCATGATCTGCTGGCAATGCTGGTCGTCGGGCGTCACGGACGCGCGGGCGATCAGTTGTTCGGTAAGGGCTAGGGTGGCGGACATGGTTCGGACCACTTTCGATAAAAAATGCCGGCGCGGTGGCCGGCAGCGACAGGGCGTCGGGCGGCGCCCGCGAGCGCCGCGCGGGTGGCCCTATGCGGCAAACAGCGCCGCGTATTGATCGGCCGCGAAGCCGAGCGATTTCACGCGACCGTTGACGACGAGCACGGGGCGCTTGATGACCGACGGCTTGTGGATCATCAGCGCGACCGCGCCGGTCTTCGTTTCGGCGGCGGCCTTCATCGCGTCGTCCAGGCCGCGCCACGTGGTGCCGCGCTTGTTCACGAGCGCGTCGAGCGACACGTCCTTCAGCCAGTCTTCGATCAGCGGCGCGCTGACCCCGAGCTTCTTGAAATCGTGGAACTCGAATTCGACGCCGTGATCGTCGAGCCACACACGGGCCTTCTTCACGGTGTCGCAGTTCGGAATGCCGTAGACGACCACGGTGTGCGGCTTCGCCATCAGTCGCCTCGCAGCAGCTCGTTCAGGCCGACCTTCGCACGCGTCTTCGCGTCGACCTTCTTCACGATCACCGCGCAGTACAGGCTGTGCGAGCCGTCCTTCGACGGCAGGTTGCCGGCGACGACGACCGAGCCGGCCGGGATGCGGCCGTAGCTCACTTCGCCCGTCTCGCGGTCGTAGATCTTCGTGCTCTGGCCGAGGTACACGCCCATCGAGATCACCGAGTTTTCCTCGACGATCACGCCTTCGACGACTTCCGAGCGCGCGCCGATGAAGCAGTTGTCTTCGATGATGACCGGGTTCGCCTGCAGCGGCTCGAGCACGCCGCCGATGCCGACGCCGCCCGACAGGTGCACGTTCTTGCCGATCTGCGCGCACGAACCGACCGTCGCCCACGTGTCGACCATCGTGCCTTCGTCGACGTAGGCGCCGATGTTGGTGTACGACGGCATCAGCACGACGTTCTTCGCGATGAACGAGCCGCGGCGCGCAATCGCCGGCGGGACGACGCGGAAGCCGCCCGCGGCGAAATCTTCGGCCGTGTAGTTCGCGAACTTCGACGGCACCTTGTCGTAGAACTGCGAATAGCCGCCGGCCGGCATCGGCGCGTTGTCCTCCAGGCGGAACGACAGCAGCACGGCCTTCTTCAGCCACTGGTGCACGGTCCAGTTGCCGTCGATTTTCTCGGCGACGCGCAGTGCGCCCTTGTCGAGCTGCTCGATCGCGTGAGCGACGGCTTCGCGGACGTCGGCGGGCGCGGCCTTCGGCGACAGCTCGGCGCGGTTTTCCCAGGCGGTATCGATGATTTGCTGAAGTTGTTGCGACATGTTCGTTTTCGCAGGAGATGGATGGAATTGATCGGGATGGACGATTACCGCGCGAGGGAGCGGCAGAAATCGACGATGCGTTGCGCGCCCTCGACGCATTCGGGGGTGCCCGCGACGAGCGCGATCCGGATGAAATCGCGGCCCGGGTTGGTGCCGTGCGCATCGCGCGCCAGGTACGAGCCGGGCAGAACCGTCACATTATAGTCGGCGTACAGGCGGCGGGCGAACTCGGTGTCCGACAGGCCGGTGCGCGCGACGTTGGCCCACAGGTAGAACGCGGCGTCGGGCAGCTTCACGTCGATCACGTCGGCGAGCATCGGCGTGACCGTATCGAACTTCTGCAGGTACAGCGCGCGGTTCTCGCGCACGTGCGCCTCGTCGTTCCACGCGGCGATGCTCGCGTGCTGCCAGACCGGCGACAGCGCGGCGCCGTGGTACGTGCGGTACAGCAGGAATTGCTTCAGCAGCGCGGCGTCGCCGGCGACGAAGCCCGAGCGCATGCCCGGCACGTTCGAGCGCTTCGACAGGCTCGACAGCATCACGAGCCGCTCGAAGCCGCGCCCGAGGCGGTGCGCGGCCTCGAGGCCGCCGAGCGGCGGGGCCGCTTCGTCGAAATAGATTTCCGAATAGCACTCGTCGGACGCGATCACGAAGCCGTGGCGGTCCGACAGCGCGAACAGCTCGCGCCAGTCGTCGAGCGTCAGCACGGCGCCCGTCGGGTTGCCGGGCGAGCACACGTACAGGAGCTGCGTACGCGCCCACACGTCGTCGGGCACGGCCGCGTAGTCGCACGCGAAGTTGCGCGCCGGGTCGCTGTTCGCGAAATAGGGTTCGGCACCGGCCAGGAGGGCCGCGCCTTCGTAAATTTGATAGAAGGGATTCGGACAGAGTACGATCGCTTTCTTGCCGTCCGCGCGCGGGCTTGCGTCGATCACGGTCTGCGCGAGCGAGAACAGCGCCTCGCGCGAGCCCGACACCGGCAGCACCTGCGTGGCCGGATCGATCGCCGGCAGCCCGTAGCGGCGCTCGAGCCAGCGCGCGATCGACGTGCGCAGCGCGTCCGAGCCGGCCGTGGCCGGGTACGACGCGAGGCCGTCGAGCGCGGCCACCACGGCTTCGCGGATCAGCGCCGGCGTCGCGTGTTTGGGCTCGCCGATGCCGAAGCTGATGGGTTTGAGGTCGCCGGAAGGCGTCACGTCCTTGAACAGGGCGCGCAGCTTTTCGAAGGGATAGGGCTGGAGCGAGTCGAGTCGAGGGTTCACGGGCGAAGCGGCCATCGCGGCCGGTTGGAGCGAAAGAAGCGGCGGGCGCGCCGCGCGGCTGCGAACGGGCGCGGCGGGCGCGCGGGTCGCAGCGGACGATTATAACGTGACGAAATGCGGTCACGGCCTGCCGGCGCGGCGGCCGGGCCGGTCGAATAAAGGGTATCGAATCAAATGAACAACGCGGTACGCGGCAGCCTGCCGACGCTGGCCATCCTGATCGGCGCGTCGGTATGGGGCCTGATCTGGTATCCGCTGCGGATCCTCGCGTCGCTCGGCGTGACGGGCACGCTCGCGAGCGCGCTGACGAGCCTCGTCGCGTTCCTGTTCGTGATCGTCGCGCGGCACCGCACGATCGCGACGCTGCGCTGGCACTGGGTGCTGCCGGGCATCGCGGTGACGGCCGGCGTGACGAACCTCGGGTTCGTATGGGGCACGATTCACGGCGAGGTGTTGCGCGTGATGCTGCTGTTCTACCTGACGCCGGCCTGGACCGCGATCTACGCGCACTTCCTGCTGCGCGAACGGCTGACCTGGGCGGGCGCAGGGCTGGCTGCGCTGTCGATCGGCGGCGCGATGCTGATGCTGTGGTCGCCGGCGCTCGGCTTGCCGCTGCCGGCCAACCCGGCCGAATGGGCGGGTCTCGCGGCCGGGCTGAGCTTCGCGATGAGCAACGTGCTGGTGATCAAGGCGAGCCGCGAGCTGCCCGACATGCGCGCCGAAATGCGCACCGCGACGCTGTTCGGCGGCGCGGCCGTGTTCGGCGCGATCGCGTCGCTGTTCGAAGGGTTGCCGGCCGCGCCGGCGAGCGCTCAGCTGGGCGTGGCCGCGCTGATCGTCGCGGCGATCGGCGTGACGATGGCGTCGAACAACCTGCTCGTCCAGTACGGCCTCGCGCGCGTGCCGGCGAACCGCGCGTCGATCATCATGCTGTTCGAGATCGTGATTACCGCGCTGTCGGCGTGGGTGTTCGCGAACGAGCTGCCGAGCGCGCGCGAGTGGGCGGGCGGCGCGTGCATCGTGCTGGCGACGCTGCTGTCGAGCCGGGTCCATCGTGCCGCGCCGGTACCGGACAAACCCGGCGACGGTCGGGACGGCGCACGCGCGATGGTATGATGGAAGCCGTTTGCGGGGCCCAACGCTGGATGCGCGCGGCCCCGTTTTTGAATTCCGGGGCGCGTGGCGCGCAGGGGCTCTCCGGCCCCGCGCCGGGCGGCCCCGTCCGTTTCACACCTTCTTCACATCCGATACCGCCGTGCGTCTGAGCTCGATCAAACTCGCTGGCTTCAAATCCTTCGTCGATCCCACGCATTTCCAGGTTCCGGGCCAGCTCGTCGGCGTGGTCGGCCCGAACGGATGCGGCAAGTCCAACATCATCGATGCCGTGCGCTGGGTGCTCGGCGAGTCGCGCGCGTCCGAGCTGCGCGGCGAATCGATGCAGGACGTGATCTTCAACGGTTCGACCGCCCGCAAGCCCGGCAGCCGGGCCAGCGTCGAACTGATCTTCGACAACTCCGACGGCCGCGCGGCCGGGCAGTGGGGCCAGTACGGCGAGATCGCCGTCAAGCGCGTGCTGACGCGCGACGGCACGTCGAGCTACTACATCAACAACCTGCCGGCGCGCCGCCGCGACATCCAGGACATCTTCCTCGGCACCGGCCTCGGGCCGCGTGCGTACGCGATCATCGGGCAGGGCATGATCGCGCGGATCATCGAGGCGAAGCCGGAAGAGCTGCGCGTGTTCCTCGAGGAAGCCGCCGGCGTGTCGAAGTACAAGGAACGCCGCCGCGAAACCGAGAACCGCCTGCACGACACGCGCGAGAACCTGACGCGCGTCGAGGACATCGTGCGCGAACTCGGCGCGAACCTCGAGAAGCTCGAGGCGCAGGCGGTGGTCGCGACCAAGTACAAGGAACTCGTCGCCGACGGCGAGGAGAAGCAGCGCCTGCTGTGGCTGCTGCGCAAGAACGAGGCCGCCGGCGAGCAGCAGAAGCAGCAGCGCGCGATCGAACAGGCGCAGATCGACCTCGAAGCACAGACGGCGAAGCTGCGCGAAGTCGAGGCGCAGCTCGAGACGCTGCGCGTCGCGCACTACTCGGCGAGCGACGCGATGCAGGGCGCGCAGGGCGCGCTCTACGAAGCGAACGCCGAGGTGAGCCGCCTCGAAGCCGAGATCAAGTTCATCGTCGAATCGCGCAATCGCGTGCAGGCGCAGATCGCCGCGCTGAATGCGCAGCGCGAGCAGTGGCGCGCGCAGGCCGAGAAGTCGCAGGACGAACTCGAGGAAGCCGAAGAGGCGCGCGCGATGGCCGACGAGAAGGCCGCGCTCGCCGAAGACAACGCGGCCGCGAAGCACGATGCGCTGCCGGCGCTCGAAGCGAAGTGGCGCGACGCGCAGGCGCAGCTCAACGACGAGCGCGCGCGGATCGCGCAGACCGAGCAGTCGCTGAAGCTCGAAGCCGCGCACCAGCGCAACGCCGACCAGCAGCTCCAGCAGCTTCAGCAGCGCCACGAGCGCCTGAAGGCCGAGGCGGGCGGGCTGGATGCGCCCGATGAAGCACAGCTCGAGGAGTTGCGCATGCAGCTTGCCGAGCAGGAAGAGATCCTCGCGCAAGCGCAGGCACGTCTGAGCGATGCGCAGGAGGCGCTGCCGCGCCTCGACGGCGAGCGCCGTGCCGCGCAGGAGCGCGTGCAGGCCGAGAGCGCGCAGATCCACCAGCTCGAGGCGCGGCTCGCCGCGCTCAAGCAGCTGCAGGAGAACGTGCAGACCGAAGGCAAGATCCAGCCGTGGCTCGACAAGCACGAGCTCGGCGCGCTGCCGCGTCTGTGGAAGAAGCTGCACGTCGAGGCCGGCTGGGAAGCGGCGCTCGAGGCCGTGCTGCGCGAGCGTCTCGCCGCGCTCGAAGTATCGAATCTCGACTGGGTGAAGGCATTCGCGACCGATGCGCCGCCCGCGAAGCTCGCGTTCTACGCGCCGCCCGCGGCCGGCGAGCCGCCCGCCGCAGTGGCCGGGCTGCGGCCGGTGCTGTCGCTCGTGCGCATCGACGACGCGGGCATCCGCGCGGTGCTGAACGACTGGCTCGGCAACGTCTATGTCGCCGACGACGTCGCGCAGGCGCTCGCGACGCGCGCGCAGCTGCCGGCAGGCGGCGCGTTCGTCGTCAAGGCCGGCCATATCGTCACGCGCGTCGGCGTGCAGTTGTACGCCGCCGATTCGGAGCAGGCCGGGATGCTGGCCCGCCAGCAGGAAATCGAAAACCTGGCGCGCCAGGTGCGTGCGCAGGCGCTGCTCGCCGACGAGGCGCGCACGGCTGCCGTGCGTGCGGAAGCCGCGCACACGCAGGCCACGCAGGCGCTCGGCGACGTGCGCGCGCAGGCCGAGCGTGCGACGCAGCGCGTGCATGCGCTGCAGATGGACGTGCTGAAGCTCGCGCAGGCGCACGAACGCTATACGCAGCGCAGCACGCAGATTCGCGAGGAACTCGAGGAAATCGGCGCGCAAATCGAAGAGCAGCGTGCGCTGCGTGCCGAGTCGGAAGCGAATTTCGAGCGCTTCGACGGCGAGCTCGCGGAACTGCAGGCGCGTTTCGAGGACAATCAGCTCGCATTCGAGTCGCTCGACGAATCGCTGACGCAGGCGCGTCAGGAAGCGCGCGACCTAGAGCGCGGCGCGAACGACGCGCGCTTCGCCGCACGCAACGCGGTGACGCGGATCGACGAACTCAAGCGCACGATCCAGGTGGCGCACGAGCAGAGCGAGCGCGTCGCCGCGTCGCTGGAAGACGCGCGCGCCGAACTCGAGACGATCAACGAGCAGACCGCGCACACCGGCCTGCAGGACGCGCTCGAGATTCGTGCGGTGAAGGAAGAGGCGCTGCAGGCCGCGCGGATCGAGCTCGACGACCTGACCGCGAAGCTGCGTGCGTCGGACGAGCAGCGGCTCGTCGCCGAGCGTTCGCTGCAGCCGCTGCGCGACCGCATCACCGAGCTGCAGTTGAAGGAGCAGGCCGCGCGCCTGTCCGTCGAGCAGTTCGCCGAACAGCTCGCGGCCGCCGAGGTCGACGAGGCCGCGCTGGCCGCGAAGCTGACGCCGGACCTGAAGCCGTCGTACCTGCAGGGCGAAGTCACGCGCCTGAACAACGCGATCAATGCGCTCGGCCCGGTCAACATGGCCGCGCTCGACGAGCTGAAGGCCGCGAGCGAGCGCAAGGTGTTCCTCGATGCGCAATCGGCCGACCTGATCGACGCGATCACGACGCTCGAGGACGCGATCCACAAGATCGACCAGGAAACCCGCACGCTGCTGCAGGGCACCTTCGACGAGGTCAACCGTCATTTCAGCGACCTGTTCCCGCGCCTGTTCGGCGGCGGCCAGGCGAAGCTGATCATGACGGGCGACGAGATTCTCGATGCCGGCGTGCAGGTGATGGCGCAGCCGCCCGGCAAGAAGAACGCGACGATTCACCTGCTGTCGGGCGGCGAGAAGGCGCTGACCGCGACCGCGCTGGTGTTCGCGATGTTCCAGCTGAACCCGGCGCCGTTCTGTCTGCTCGACGAGGTCGACGCGCCGCTGGACGACGCGAACACCGAGCGTTTCGCGAATCTCGTGCGCGCGATGTCCGACAAGACGCAGTTCCTGTTCATTTCGCACAACAAGATCGCGATGGAAATGGCGCAGCAACTGATCGGCGTGACGATGCAGGAGCAGGGCGTGTCGCGGATCGTTGCGGTGGACATGGAAACCGCCGCGGGTTTTGCCCAGAATTGACGTTTGACGAAACCGGACCGCGTTCGCGCGGCGCATGGGCGCCCGTTCGCGGTCCCGACGAAAAAGAATTGCTGATGGAGCGTGCATGGACGAGTTGACACTCGGTTTGATCGGCGCGGGCGCCGCCGTGGTGGGCGGCGTCGTGGTCTACAACGCATGGCAGGGCGCGAAAGTGCGGCGCAGGATGCCGCGCCCGATGCCGGAGGAAGCGACCGAGGCGATGAACCGCCCCGAGCGCGACGAAGAGTTGCCGTTCATCGAACCGGTGCGTCAGTCGGTGCGCCGCGAACCCGCGGCACCGATCGCGACGGCGACCGCGGCCGACGCCGCGCGCGTCGAGCCGACGTTCGGCGGGGCCGCCGGCGGTGCGGCGCCGGCCGATATGCCGGCCGACCTGCAGGCCGAGGCGACGGGCGTCGACACGTCGTCCGAATCGACCGAACCGGCTGCCGGTGAAGAAGCCGTGCCCGCCGCCGCACGCGAAGCGGCGGCCGAATCGGCCGAGCCGACCGAACCGGTGATGCCGGCCGCGACGACGGTCTCGTCGGCGCCGCCCGCGATCGTCGACCGCCGGATCGACTGCATCGTGCCGATCCGCCTCACCGGTCCGCTGCCGGGCGACAAGATCCTGCCGGCCGCGCAGCGGTTGCGCCGCGCGGGCAGCAAGCCCGTGCATATCGAAGGCAAGCCGGAAGGCGGCCAGTGGGAGCTGTTGCAGAACGGCGTGCGCTATGAAGAGCTGCGTGCGGCCGCGCAGCTCGCGAACCGCAGCGGCGCGCTGAACGAGCTCGAATTTTCCGAATTCGTGACGGGCGTCCAGCAGTTCGCCGACGCGATCGACGGCGCGCCGGAATTCCCGGACATGATGGAAACGGTCGCGATGGCGCGCGAGCTCGACGCGTTTGCCGCGCAGTGCGACGCACAGCTGTCGATCAACGTGATGTCGGACGGCGCGCCGTGGTCCGCGAACTACGTGCAGGCGGTCGCTTCCCAGGACGGGCTGCTGCTGTCGCGCGACGGCACGCGCTTCGTGAAGCTCGACGCGAAGCAGAACCCGGTGTTCATGCTGCAGTTCGGCGATACGAACTTCCTGCGCGACGACCTGACGTACAAGGGCGGCAACATGATCACGCTGGTGCTCGACGTGCCGGTGGCCGAAGAGGACATCCTGCCGTTCCGGCTGATGTGCGATTACGCGAAATCGCTGTCCGAGCGGATCGGCGCACGCGTCGTCGACGATTCGCGCCGGCCGCTGCCCGAGTCGACGCTGCTCGCGATCGAGCAGCAACTGATGAAGCTGTACGCGAAGCTCGAGGAAGCCGGCATCCCGGCCGGTTCGCCGGTCACGCGGCGCCTCTTCAGCCAGTAACGCGACGGCGCGGACGGCGAGCTGCGGCGCCGTCGTTCGCCGCTGCGGCGCACACCGTTTCGTGTGCGCCGCAGCACGTCATCCGGCCCGCATTGCGTGCCCCGCCGCGGCGTCAAACTGAGATAATCGGGTATCCGATTTTTCAGAACGAATCTGCCGCCAGCATGGCCCGAACCCAAGCCGAACCGCCAGCCAGCCAGCCCGATGCGCGTGCCGCGTGGCTGCGCGACCAACTCGAGCGGGCGAACTACGCCTATTACGTGCTCGACCAGCCGGATCTGCCCGACGCCGAATACGACCGGCTGTTCCGCGAGCTGCAGCAGCTCGAGACCGACCATCCCGAACTCGTGACGCCCGATTCGCCGACGCAGCGCGTCGGCGGCGAAGCGGCCGGCGGCTTCAGGCCGGTCGTGCACGATGCGCCGATGCTGTCGCTGAACAACGGTTTCGCCGACGAGGACATCGTCGCGTTCGACAAGCGCGTCGCCGACGCGCTGGCCAAGACGACCGATCTCGCCGGCTCGGTGACGGACCCCGTCGAATACGCGTGCGAACTGAAGTTCGACGGCCTCGCGATTTCGCTGCGCTACGAGCGCGGCGTGTTCGTGCAGGCATCGACGCGCGGCGACGGGACGACGGGCGAGGACGTGACCGAGAACGTGCGCACGATCCGCTCGATTCCGCTGAAGCTGAAGGGCAAGCACGTGCCGGCCGTGCTCGACGTGCGCGGCGAGGTGCTGATGTTCAAGCGCGATTTCGCACGCCTGAACGAACGTCAACGCGCGGCCGAGCAGCGCGAATTCGCGAACCCGCGCAACGCGGCGGCGGGCAGCCTGCGTCAGCTCGACCCGAAGATCACCGCGCAGCGTCCGCTGTCGTTCTTCGCGTACGGGATCGGCGTGCTCGACGGCATGCCGATGCCCGATACGCACAGCGCGCTGCTCGACTGGTACGAGGCGTTCGGCCTGCCGGTGAACCGCGAGCGCGCGGTCGTGCACGGCGCCGATGGCCTGCTCGGTTTCTTCCGCAAGGTCGGCGAGAAGCGCGATGCGCTGCCGTACGACATCGACGGCGTCGTCTACAAGGTCAACCGGCGCGACGAGCAGGAGCGGCTCGGCTTCGTGTCGCGTGCGCCGCGCTTCGCGCTCGCCCACAAGTTTCCCGCGCAGGAAGCGCTGACGAAGCTCGTCGCGATCGACGTGCAGGTCGGCCGTACCGGCGCGATCACGCCGGTCGCGCGTCTCGAGCCGGTGTTCGTCGGCGGCGCGACCGTGACCAACGCGACGCTGCACAACGAGGACGAAGTGCGCCGCAAGGACATCCGGATCGGCGACACCGTGATCGTGCGCCGCGCGGGCGACGTGATTCCGGAAGTCGTCGGCGCGCTGCTCGACCGGCGCCCGGCGGATGCGGCCGAGTTCGTGATGCCGACCGAATGCCCGGTGTGCGGCTCGAAGATCGAGCGCCTGCCGGACGAGGCGATCGCGCGCTGCACGGGCGGGCTGTTCTGCCCGGCGCAGCGCAAGCAGGCGCTGTGGCATTTCGCGCAGCGCCGCGCGCTCGATATCGACGGCCTCGGCGAGAAGATCATCGACCAGCTCGTCGAGCTGAATCTGGTGCGTACGCCGGCCGACCTGTTCAATCTCGGCTTCGCGACGCTGGCCGAACTCGACCGGTTCGCCGAGAAGTCCGCGCAGAACCTGCTCGACTCGCTCGAGAAGGCGAAGCATACAACGCTCGCGCGCTTCATCTACGGGCTCGGCATTCGCCATGTCGGCGAATCGACCGCGAAGGATCTCGCGAAGCATTTCGGCTCGCTGACGCCGATCATGGACGCGTCGATCGAGGAACTGCTCGAAGTCAACGACGTCGGGCCGATCGTCGCCGAGTCGATTCACCAGTTCTTCGCGGAAGAGCACAACCGCACGGTGATCGAGCAACTGCGCGCGCCCGGCAAGGTCACGTGGCCGGAAGGGCCGCCCGCGCCGAAGGCGCCGCAGGGCGTGCTCGCCGGCAAGACCGTCGTGTTGACGGGCACGCTGCCGAATCTCACGCGCGATGCGGCGAAGGAGATGCTCGAAGCGGCGGGCGCCAAGGTGGCCGGTTCGGTATCGAAGAAGACGGACTACGTGGTCGCGGGCGCCGAAGCCGGCAGCAAGCTCGCGAAGGCCGAGGAACTCGGCATCCCCGTGCTGGACGAAGACGGTCTGCACCAACTCCTGGAGGGCAATACGCCATGATTCGCGAGATCCTGAAGATGGGCGATCCGCGCCTGCTCGAAATCGCGCAGCCGGTCGAGCGGTTCGATACGGCCGAACTGCACGAGATCGTCGCGGACATGTTCGAGACGATGCACCATGCGAACGGCGCCGGGCTGGCCGCGCCGCAGATCGGCATCGGGCTGCAGATCATCATCTTCGGCTTCGGCAACAACAACCGCTACCCGGATGCGCCGCCGGTGCCCGAGACCGTGCTGATCAACCCGAAGATCGAGTACATGCCGCCGGACATGGAAGAGGGCTGGGAAGGCTGTCTGTCGGTGCCGGGCATGCGCGGCGTCGTCAGTCGCTACGCGAAGGTGCGCTACAGCGGCTTCGACCAGTTCGGCGAGAAGATCGATCGTGTCGCCGAGGGGTTCCACGCGCGCGTGGTCCAGCACGAATACGATCACCTGATCGGCAAGCTGTATCCGATGCGGATTACCGACTTCACGCGCTTCGGCTTCACCGAGGTGTTGTTCCCGGGGCTCGATCCGGCCGACGACGACTGATCGGCGGCGCTGCCGCGGAAAAGAAAAAACCCGCGCGAGCGGGTTTTTTCTTGGCGGGCGTACGTTACGTGCCCGAGGTCAGAACGTCTCGTCGGCGGACAGGTAGCGCCATTGGCCTTGCGGAAGCGCGCCGAGCATCACGCGGCCCATCCGCACGCGCTTCAGGCCGATCACGTCGAGGCCGACCAGTTCGCACATGCGGCGAATCTGGCGCTTCTTGCCTTCGCGCAGCACGAACCGCAACTGCTCGCCGTTCTGCCAGCTCACCTGCGCGGGCTTCAGCGCGACGCCGTCGAGCTCGAGACCGTGGCGCAACTTCGCGAGCGATTCCGCGGGGAAGTGCTGGTCGATGTCGATCAGTCGTTCGCCGAAGCGCACGCGCACCAGGTATTCCTTGTCGATGTCCGACTGCTCGCCGATCAGCTGCTTCGCGATCACGCCGTTCTGCGTCAGCACGAGCAGGCCGGTGGAGTCGATGTCGAGACGGCCGGCCGGTGCGAGCGCATGCAGGTGCTGCGGCGAGAAGCGCACCGGCGAATGATCGCCGCTCCAGCGGTTCGCGCGCGTGATCAGCACGGCCGCCGGCTCGTAGCCGTCTTCCGCCTGGCCCGACACGTAGCCGACCGGCTTGTGCAGCAGGATCGTCACTTGCGCGGCCTGTGCCGCGCTCGCGCGCTCGTCGATTTCGATCTTCTGGTCGGCGCGCACCTTGGTGCCGAGCGTGTCGATGCGTTCGCCGTCGACGAGCACCCAGCCCTTTTCGATCCATTCGTCGGCTTCGCGGCGCGAGCACATGCCGAGTTCCGACATCCGCTTCGACAGGCGCATCAGGCCCGTTTCGTCGCCGTAGTCGACGTCGGCCGCCGCGCGCTTGACGGGTTGCGCGGTCTTCACCGCGCCGAACGAACGGCGCTCGCCGTCGCGCGCGGGGCGGGTCGGGCGGTCGCCGAAGCTGCGTTTCGCGCCTTCGCCGGCCGCCTTGTCGCGATAGGACGGACGTTTGTTGTCGTCAGCGCCTGCTGCGCGGCGGGGACGCGCATCGTCGTAGCTGCGGCGCGGCGGACGATCCGACGACGTGCGACGGTCGCCGAAGCTGCGCTTCGCGCCTTCGCCGGCCGCGTTGTCGCGGTAGGACGGGCGTTTGCCTTCGTCGCTGCCGGCACGGCGCGGCCGTGCAGCGTCGTCGCTGCGGCGCGGCGGGCGATCGGACGACGTGCGACGGTCGCCGAAGCTGCGCTTCGCGCCTTCGCCGGCCGCGTTGTCGCGGTAGGACGGGCGTTTGCCTTCGTCGGCACCCGCACGACGCGGCCGTGCATCGTCGTCGCTGCGGCGCGGCGGGCGATCGGACGACGTGCGGCGGTCGCCGAAACTGCGCTTCGCGCCTTCGCCGGCCGCCTTGTTGCGGTAGGACGGTCGCTTGTTTTCGTCGGCACCCGCACGACGCGGCCGTGCATCGTCGTCGCTGCGGCGCGGCGGGCGATCGGACGACGTGCGACGGTCGCCGAAACTGCGCTTCGCGCCTTCGCCGGCTGCGTTGTCGCGATAGGGGGCGCCGCGCGGGCCGCGTTCGGCACCGCCGTCACGCGGCGCACGCTGGGCCGGTGCGCGATCCGCACCCGCGCGTTCGGCGCCTGTGGCGCCGCGCGGCTTGAACGAGCGTTCGCCGGCGGCTGCCGCAGGCGCCTTCTTCGGGCGGGCCGGCTTGTCTGCGGCGGGCGGCGCAGCGGGGCGCACCGCCTTGCGGGCGACGAGGCTGCCGGAGCGGACAGGGGCGCGAGTCGGCGACGCCGGCTTCGGATTCTTGACGGTTAATTTGGTGCGCATAAACGCTGGGATTCATTCAGACTGCGATCGCGCGCAGCAATTCGGTTTCGAGCTGGATCTGCAGGCGATTGTCGGACAGGCCGGCGCCCGCGAGCAGGAAGATGTCTTCGACGCGCTCGCCGAGCGTATTGATCCGCGCCGCATGGACGCCGATCCGATGTTCGGCGAGTACGCGCGCGATCGAATAGAGAAGGCCCGGCCGGTCGTTGGCCGACACGGACAGGATGTAGTACTGACCGCGCTCGTCGGCCCGCAGGTCGACGCGCGGCGTGATCGGAAACGTCCGGGACAGCCTCGACAGGCGACCCTTCGACGGCTCCGGCAGCGGTGCGGTTTCGGCGAGCCGCGTCGCGAGCTGCTGTTCGACGAGATTCGCGATGTCGCGATAGCGCACGTCGCGTTCGGTCTGCGTGACGATGAAGTTGTCGAGCGCATAGCCGTGCCGCGTCGTGCTGACGCGCGCATCGAGCACCGACAGCCCGTTGCGGTCGAAATACGCGCAAATGCCCGCGAACAGGTCGGGGCGGTCCTTCACGTACACGAGCACCTGCAGCGCGTCGCCGATCGGCGACGGCCGCGCGCGGACGATCGCGGTTTCGGCGTTCACGTGCCGGTACAGCACGCGCGTCTGCCATGCGATGTCGGCCGCGTCGTGACGCAGGAAGAAGCCGACGTCGAGCTGATCCCACAAGGCGCGGTGCGCATCCTCGGGCACGGTTTCCAGGCGCAGCAGCGCGAGCGCCTGCTCCTGCCGCGACTTCAGCTCCGAATGCGCGTCGGGATTCGCGCCGCCGAGCACCGCGAGCGTGATGCGGTAGAGATCCTCGAGCAGCTTGCCCTTCCACGTGTTCCACACCTTCGGGCTCGTGCCGCGGATATCGGCGACGGTCAGCAGGTACAGCGCGGTGAGATACCGTTCGTTGCCGACGACCTCGGCGAAGCGCTTGATGACGTCGGGGTCGCTCGTGTCCTGTTTTTGCGCGACCTGGCTCATCGTCAGGTGATGCTGGACGAGCCACACGATCAGCGCGGCATCGTCGCCGGCGATGCCGTGCTCGCGGCAGAAGCGCCGCGCGTCGGCCATTCCGAGTGTCGAGTGATCGCCGCCGCGGCCTTTCGCGATGTCGTGGAACAGCGCCGCGACATACAGCACCCACGGGCGCTCGAAGTTGCCGATCAGCTGGCTGCAGAACGGATATTCGTGCGCATGCTCGGCCACCGCGAAGCGGCGGATGTTGCGCAGCACCATCAGGATGTGCTGGTCGACCGTGTACACGTGGTACAGGTCGTGCTGCATCTGCCCGACGATGCGGCGGAAATTCAGCAGGTAGCGGCCGAGCACGCTCGTCTGGTTCATCAGCCGGAACGCGTGCGTGATCCCTTCGGGTTGCTGCAGGATCCGCATGAACGTGGCGCGGTTCCGCGGATCGCGGCGCCACGTGTTGTTCATGATTTCGCGCGAGTTGTACAGCGCACGCAACGTGCGGGCGGACAGGCCCTTCACGCCGCGCGTCGTTTCGTACAGCAGGAACGCTTCGAGGATCGCGTCGGGATGGCGTTCGAACACGCCGTCGTCGACGATCTCGAGCATCCCCTGTTTCTCGACGAAGCGATCGGCCGACAGCACGCGCGTGATGCCGCTCGTCGCCGGGAAGAGCTGCGCCTCGATGTTCTGGATCAGGATCGTCGCGAGCTGCGTGACTGCTTTCGCGGACCAGTAGTAGCGGCGCATCAGCTGCTCGCTCGCGCGCTTGGCCTGCGTCGGCTGGTAGCCGAAGCTTTCGGCGGCTTGCGTCTGCAGGTCGAACACGAGCATGTCCTGACGGCGCCCGGCGATCACGTGCAGCCGCGCGCGCAACGTCTTCAGGAAGCCTTCGTTGCGGCGCAGCTCGCGCGCTTCGCGGTCGGTGATGAGGCCGCGCGTGTCGAGTTCGCGCCAGCTGCTGCCGAAGCCGGCCGCGCGCGCGATCCACAGGATGGTCTGCAGGTCGCGCAGCCCGCCGGGGCTTTCCTTCACGTTCGGTTCGAGGCTGTACGGCGTGTCCTGGAACTTCGCGTGGCGCTGACGCATCTCGAGCACCTTCGCGGTGAAGAACGCGCGTGCGTCGAGCGCTTCGTGATAGCGCACGGTGAAGCGCTCGAACAGCGCGGTGCTGCCGACGATGCGGCGCGCTTCCAGCAGCGAGGTCTGCACCGTGACGTCCTGCGACGCCTCTTCGATGCACTGCGCGACCGTCCGGACGCTGCTGCCGATCTCGAGGCCGAGATCCCACGCCATTCCGATGAAGCGCTCGATGCGCGCGTCGAGCGCCGGGTCGTGCGCATCGGGCAGCAGCACGAGGATGTCGACATCGGAATAGGGCGCGAGCTCGCCGCGCCCGTAGCCGCCGACGGCGACGAGCGCGAGCGACGCGGGCAGCCCGCATTCGTCCCACACGCGCTTCAATGCATCGTCGGTGAGTTTCGACAGCGCGTGCATCAGCGACGCAACGTTCGCCGCGCGGCGAAAGCGCTCGAGCAGCTCCGTCTTGGCGGCCTTGAATTCGGCGCGCCGCGACAGCGCTTCGGGCGAGGGGGCAGCGTGAGCGCTCATGGGCGGCCGTTCGGGTGCGGAGGCGGGGCGGGCGCGACGGCGCTCAGACGGCGGCGGCCGGTTGCGCGAACACGGGGCGCGCCGGCGTGCCGGCCGACACGGTCAGCACTTCGTAGCCGGTGTCGGTGACGAGCACCGTGTGCTCCCATTGCGCGGACAGGCTGCGGTCGCGCGTCTTGACCGTCCACTGGTCGGGCATCGTGCGGATGTCGCGCTTGCCGGCGTTGATCATCGGCTCGATCGTGAAGATCATCCCGGCCTTCAGCTCGATGCCGGTGCCCGGACGGCCGTAGTGGACGACCTGCGGATCCTCGTGGAACACCGTGCCGATGCCGTGGCCGCAGTATTCGCGCACGACGCTGTAGCCCTGCGCTTCCGCGTGCTTCTGGATCGCGTAGCCGATGTCGCCGAGGTGCGCGCCGGGCTTGACCTGGTCGATGCCCAGCCACATGCATTCGTAGGTGGTCTGCACGAGGCGCTTCGCGAGGATCGAACCCTCGCCGACGATGAACATCCGGCTGGTGTCGCCGAAATAGCCGTTCTTGATCACGGTGACGTCGATGTTCAGCGCGTCGCCGTTCTTGATCACCTTCTCGCCGGGAATGCCGTGGCAGATCACGTCGTTGACCGAAATGCAGGTGGCCTTCGGGTACGGCGGATAGCCGGGCGGCTGGTAGTTCAGCGGCGCGGGGATCGTGCCTTGCTCGTTGATCATGAACTCGTGGCAGAGCCGGTCGAGTTCGGCGGTCGTGACGCCCGCGACGACGTGCGGCGTGATGAAGTCGAGCACTTCGCTCGCGAGACGGCAGGCAACGCGCATCTCCGCGATATCGTGTTCGTTTTTGAGCGTAATAGCCATCGAGGTATGCCTGGAATGCGGTGAATTGACGGATTATCGCACCTTATGGCGGGCCTCGCAGCCCCTGCGGGCCGCCCGGATGCGGGTTTTCGCGGATTGTCCGGCCCGCTGCCGCGCGGCAAGCGAAAGTGCCGCGCGACTTGAGAGCCGACAAATCCGCGTGCTATACTCTTTGGCTAAGTCGATATCCAAATGCCGAACTTTCCCCATTTTGGGGCGGCATCGCGGTGAAAGGCTTGCGGCACGGGCGTTTTGCACGTGCCGAATCGCAAGCCGGCGCAACCAGGGTGCCGGCCGCGCGGAGTTCGCGCCCTTCGGGCGGGTTCGCGCGGCGGTACGGCGGCCGGCTTAAGACCCAACCCTCGTGGAGAATTTACATGGCAGTCACGATGCGCCAAATGCTGGAAGCGGGTGTCCACTTCGGTCACCAGACGCGCTTCTGGAACCCGAAGATGGCTCCGTTCATTTTCGGTCACCGCAACAAGATTCACATCATCAACCTCGAAAAGACGCTGCCGATGTTCACGGACGCACAGAAGTACGTGCGCCAGCTGGCAGCGAACCGCGGCACGATCCTGTTCGTCGGCACGAAGCGCCAGTCGCGTGACACGATCGCCCAGGAAGCGCAACGTGCGGGCATGCCGTACGTCAACGCACGCTGGCTCGGCGGCATGATGACCAACTTCAAGACGCTGAAGGTGTCGATCAAGCGCCTGAAGGACATGGAAGCGGCCGTCGAGGCGGGCGAAACCGAGAAGATGAGCAAGAAGGAAGCGCTGCTGTTCGAGCGTGAAATCGCCAAGCTGCAGAAGTCGATCGGCGGCGTGAAGGACATGGGCGGCATTCCGGACGCGATCTTCGTCATCGACGTCGGCTACCACAAGATCGCCGTCACGGAAGCGAACAAGCTGGGCGTGCCGGTCATCGCCGTGGTCGACACGAACCACTCGCCGGAAGGTGTGGACTACGTGATCCCGGGTAACGACGACTCGAGCAAGGCAGTCGCGCTGTACGCTCAAGGCGTGGCCGATGCGATCCTCGAAGGCCGTGCGAACGCGGTCAACGAAGTGGTCCAGGCAGCGCGCGGCGACGACGAGTACGTCGAGGAAAACGCGTAACTGGCCCCGAGCCGGCGCAAAAAGGGGGCTCTCAACAGGCCCCCTTTTTTTAAGCTTGTGCGCCGGACCTGATCGCGCCGAATCGGCGCGGGTCCGGAAACGAATCCCGGCCGTTCGCGTCCAAGCGGGCGGCGTTGTGAATACAGACTCAAGGAGCGAATGATGGCGGCAATTACCGCAAGCATGGTGGCAGAACTGCGCGCAAAGACCGACGCACCGATGATGGAGTGCAAGAAGGCGCTGACGGAAGCCGACGGCGATCTGGCCAAGGCTGAAGAGCTGCTGCGCGTCAAGCTCGGCAACAAGGCGAGCAAGGCCGCATCGCGCGTGACGGCCGAAGGCGTCGTCGCATCGTTCGTCGGCGGCAACGCGGGCGCGCTGGTCGAACTGAACTGCGAAACCGACTTCGTCGCGAAGAACGACGACTTCCTCGCATTCTCGAAGACGGTCGCGGAACTCGTCGCGACGAAGAACCCGGCCGACGTGGCAGCACTGTCGGCGCTGCCGCTCGACGGCAAGACGGTCGACGAAGTGCGTCTGGCGCTGGTCGGCAAGATCGGCGAGAACATCTCGATCCGCCGTTTCGTCCGTTTCGAAACCGCGAACAAGATCGCCACGTACCTGCACGGCGCGCGTATCGGCGTGATCGTCGAGTACACGGGCGCGGAAGAGCAGGTCGGCAAGGACGTCGCGATGCACATCGCCGCGATGAAGCCGGTCGCGCTGTCGTCGGCCGACGTGCCGGCGGAACTGATCGAGACGGAGCGCCGCGTGGCCGAGCAGAAGGCTGCCGAATCGGGCAAGCCGGCCGAAATCGTCGCGAAGATGGTCGACGGCAGCGTCCAGAAGTACCTGAAGGAAGTGTCGCTGCTGAACCAGACGTTCGTGAAGAACGACAAGCAGACGATCGAGCAGATGCTGAAGGCAGCGAATGCCGCAGTGCAGAAGTTCGCGCTGTTCGTCGTCGGCGAAGGCATCGAGAAGCGCCAGGACGACTTCGCCGCCGAAGTGGCCGCGCAAGTCGCAGCAGCAAAGCAGCAGTAAGCAGTCAGGCAGTATCCGCGGCGGGCGTCCGCTCCGCCGCGGCCGGCGGCGCCGCCGGCCGGCCGGGAACCCCGGTCCGGTCGTCGGCGCTTGCCCGAATCAGTATTTCGCCCCTACAGTTCGTGGTTGTCATCCTCTCGTCGCTCGGAAGCCCCTATGTCCAATGCCTATAAACGCGTCCTCCTCAAACTCTCCGGCGAAGCGCTGATGGGCGACGATGCCTTCGGCATCAATCGCGCGACGATCGAACGGATGGTGGCCGATATCGCGGAAGTCGTGCGTCTCGGTACGCAGCTCGCGGTCGTGATCGGTGGCGGTAATATTTTCCGCGGCGTCGCGGGCGGCGCGGCCGGCATGGACCGCGCGACGGCCGACTACATGGGGATGCTCGCGACGATGATGAACGCGCTGGCGCTGCAGGACGCGATGCGCCACGCCGGCATCGAGGCGCGCGTGCAGTCCGCGCTGCGCATGGACCAGGTCGTCGAGCCGTACATCCGGCCCCGCGCGATCCGTCAGCTCGAGGAAGGCCGCGTCGTGATCTTCGCGGCCGGCACCGGCAACCCGTTCTTCACGACCGATACCGCCGCCGCGCTGCGCGGCTCGGAAGTGGGCGCCGAAGTCGTGCTGAAGGCGACCAAGGTCGATGGCGTATATTCTGCCGATCCGAAGAAGGATCCGTCGGCCACGCGCTATACGACGATCAGCTTCGACGAGGCGATCAGCCGCAACCTGCAGGTGATGGACGCGACGGCGTTTGCGCTGTGCCGCGACCAGAAGCTGCCGATTCGCGTGTTTTCGATCAACAAGCCGGGCGCACTCAAGCGCATCGTGCTGGGCGAGGACGAAGGTACGCTCGTCCACGTGTAAACTCCCGCGGACGCGGGCGATCGGCGCGGGTTGCCGGCCGCGGCGCGCGACACGCGCCGGGCGGGGCTCGCGTTCTTTTGAAGGTTTGAAGGTTCGGAGGTTGAAATGAGTGTCGCTGATGTCAAGAAGGGCGTCGAGCAAAAGATGCAGCGCTCGATCGAAGCGTTCAAGAACGATCTGGCCAAGATCCGTACGGGCCGTGCACACACCGGCCTGCTCGATCACGTGCAGGTCGACTACTACGGCTCGATGGTGCCGATCTCGCAGGTCGCGAACCTGACGCTCGTCGACGCACGCACGATCGGCGTGCAGCCGTGGGAAAAGAACATGGTCGCGAAGGTCGAGAAGGCCATCCGCGAAGCCGATCTGGGCCTGAATCCGGCGACGGCCGGCGATCTGATCCGCGTGCCGATGCCCGCGCTGACGGAAGAGCGCCGCCGCGAGCTGACCAAGGTCGTGAAGAGCGAAGGCGAAACGGCCAAGGTCGCGATCCGCAACCTGCGCCGCGACGCGAACGAAGCGCTGAAGAAGCTCGTCAAGGACAAGGAAATCTCGGAAGACGACGAGCGCCGTGCGAGCGACGACGTGCAGAAGCTGACCGACAAGCACGTCGCCGAAGTCGACAAGCTCGTGCAGACCAAGGAAGCCGAGATCATGACGGTCTGACGACCGTCCTCGCGCGCCGCCTTCCTCCCGCATTACTGTCTCAACGGCCATGACCTATACCAGCTCTACCGTTCGCGTGCCTGACGTCGGTGTCGTGCCGCGTCACATCGCGATCATCATGGACGGCAACGGCCGTTGGGCGACCGAACGCCGCTTGCCGCGCGTCGCGGGGCATACCCGCGGCGTCGATGCCGTGCGGGCGGTGGTCGAAGGCTGCGCGCGCGCCGGCGTCGAATACCTGACGCTGTTCGCGTTCAGTTCGGAAAACTGGCGCCGGCCGAACGACGAAGTGTCGTTCCTGATGCGGCTGTTCATCACCGCGCTCGAGCGCGAAGTGGGCAAGCTGCATGCGAACGGGATCCGCCTGCGTGTCGTCGGCGATCTCGAGCGTTTCGAGCCGCGCATCCGCGAACTGATTCGCCGCGCCGAAACCAAGACGGCGCGCAATACCCGTCTGACGCTCACTATCGCGGCCAACTACGGCGGCCGGTGGGACATCCTGCAGGCGACGAAGAAGCTCGTCGAGCAGGCCGTGCGCGAAGGTCGCGAGGTCGAAGTGACCGAGGACGCATTCGCGCCGCACCTGGCAATGGCTTACGCGCCGGAGCCCGATCTCTTCATCCGCACCGGCGGCGAGCAGCGCGTCAGCAACTTCCTGCTGTGGCAGCTCGCGTACGCCGAATTCTATTTCACCGACAAGTACTGGCCGGATTTCGACGGCGCGGCACTGGCCGACGCGATGGCGTCGTATACCGAGCGCGAGCGCCGTTTCGGGCGCACGAGTGCGCAGCTCGAACCGCAATCGCAGAACGCCGACTCCCTTTCATGCTGAAAACCCGTGTGATCACGGCAATCGCGATGCTGGCGGTGCTGCTGCCGGTGACGCTGTTCGCGCCGCTCGACGGGTTCGGCGCGCTGATCGGCGTCGTGCTCGTGTTCGCCGCGTGGGAGTGGGCGCGCCTGCTGAAGCTCGGCGGCGCCAGCCCCGTCGTCTACGCGGTCGTCGCGGCGCTCGCGCTCGCGGCCACCGTGCCGCTCGGCGTCGATGCGGCTTCGTCCCGTCCCCTTTTCATGGCGGCCGGCGTGTTCTGGCTGCTGGTCGGTCCGTTCGCGCTGCGACGCAAGCCCGAACTCGCGGGCGGCGTCTGGCGGCCGTTCCTGCTGGCCGCCGGCCTCGTCGTATTCGCCGCCTGCTGGCACGCGCTCGTCGCAGCTCGCGCGCAGGGCGTGCCGTTCGTGCTGTCGCTGCTTCTGGTCGTCTGGCTGGCCGATATCGGCGCATACTTCGCAGGCAAGGCCTTCGGAAAGCGTAAACTGGCCGTCACGATCAGCCCCGGCAAGAGCTGGGAAGGCGCGATCGGCGGCTGGTTCGCAGTCGTGGTCGTCGCCGGTGTCGCGATGGCCGTGCACGCATTCGAACCGACCCTGTTTTCTGCATTCGCCGCGCGGTACGGCATGCCCGGCGCGTGGGCCGCGCTGACGCTGCTGGTCGCGTACAGCGTGATCGGCGACCTGTTCGAGTCGCTGCTGAAGCGGCAGGCGGGTGTGAAGGATTCGAGCGGACTGCTGCCGGGCCACGGCGGCGTGCTCGATCGTGTCGACGCGCTGCTGCCGGTGCTGCCGCTCGCGATGCTGCTGCTTGGTTAAACCATTATTTCTGTTATGCAAAAACGTCTGACATTGCTCGGTTCCACGGGCTCGATCGGAGACAGCACGCTCGATGTGGTCGCGCGCCATCCCGAGCGCTTCTCGGTCTATGCGCTGACCGCGCACCGCAACGGCGACAAGCTCGTCGAGCAGTGTCTGCGCTTCGCGCCTGAAGTGGCGGTGGTCGGCGATGCCGCGACGGCCGCGCACGTCGACGCGAAACTGCGCGCGGCGGGCAGCAAGACGATCGTGCTGCACGGGCCGCAGGCGCTCGTCGACGTGTCGAAGAGCGACGGTTGCGACACGGTGGTCGCGGCGATCGTCGGCGCGGCCGGCCTCGCGCCGAGCCTGGCGGCCGCACGCGCCGGCAAGCGGATCCTGCTCGCGAACAAGGAAGCGCTCGTGATGTCGGGCGCGATCTTCATGGATGCCGTGCGCGACCATGGCGCGATCCTGCTGCCGGTCGACAGCGAACACAACGCGATCTTCCAGTGCATGCCGCGCGATGCGGCCGAACACGGCGGGATCTCGAAGATCATCCTGACCGCGTCGGGCGGCCCGTTCCGCACGCGCGAGCCGGCCACGCTCGTCGACGTGACGCCGGACGAGGCGTGCAAGCACCCGAACTGGGTGATGGGCCGCAAGATCTCGGTCGATTCCGCGACGATGATGAACAAGGGCCTCGAGGTGATCGAGGCGCACTGGATCTTCGGGCTGCCGGGCGACCGGATCGACGTGCTGATCCATCCGCAGAGCGTGATCCATTCGCTCGTGTCGTACCGCGACGGCTCGGTGCTCGCGCAGCTCGGCAACCCCGACATGCGCACGCCGATCGCACACGCGCTCGCCTTCCCCGAGCGCGTCGACGCGGGCGTCGACCAGCTCGACCTCGCGCAGATCGCCCAGTTGTCGTTCGAGAAGCCCGATTACGCGCGCTTCCCGTGCCTCGCGCTCGCGCTGAAGGCACTCGAGGAAGGCGGTATCGCGAGCGCCGCATTGAACGCGGCGAACGAAGTGGCGGTCGAAGCATTTCTCGAGCGCCGGATCGGCTTCATGGCGATCGCGGCGACGGTCGACGCGGTGCTCAACGCGCTGCCGAACCGCGCGCCCGACGGGCTCGACGACGTCCTCGCGGCGGATGCCGAGGCCCGCCGCCTCGCGGCCGCGATCATTGCAAAAGCGCCTGCGCCACGCGTGGAGCGTACGGTCTGAATGAGGTGCTCATGAACGTGCTGGTCGAACTGGTCGCGTTTGCGGTGGCGATCGGGGTGCTGGTCGTCGTGCATGAGTACGGACATTATCGCGTCGCGCGCTGGTGCGGCGTGAAGGTGCTGCGTTTCTCGATCGGCTTCGGCCAGCCCGTCGCGCGCTGGGTCGGCCGCAGGACGGGCACCGAGTGGACGCTGTCCGCGCTGCCGCTCGGCGGCTACGTGAAGATGCTCGACGAGCGCGATCCGGGCCCGGGCGGCATTCCGCCCGACGAGCTCGGCCAGGCATTCAATCGCCAGTCGGTCTACAAGCGCATCGCGATCGTCGCGGCCGGGCCGATTGCGAACTTCCTGCTGGCAATCGCGCTGTTCTCCTCCGTATTCGCCACCGGCGTGACCGAGCCGGCCGCGATCGTCGCGCCGCCCGCCGCCGGCACGGCGGCGGCCCGCGCGGGCTTCGACGGCAGCGAGACGGTCGTGTCGATCCGCAACGCGCAGGGCGGCGAGTCCGAACCGGTGCGATCGTGGTCGGACCTGCGCTGGAAGCTGTTGTCGGCCGCGTTCGACCATCGCGAGGTCGTGCTCGGCGCGCGCGACGGCAACGCAACGTTCGATTTCCGCGTCGACCTGCGCAACGTGCCCGACAGCCAGCTCGACGACGACTTCATGGCTCATCTGGGCTTCGAGGCCGGCGGCGGCACGTTGTCGGTCGCGTCGGTGCAGCCGGGTAGCGCGGCGGAGCAGGCCGGCCTGAAGGTCGGCGACAAGCTGGTCGCGCTCGACGGCAAGCCGCTCGGCGGCGCGGCGCGCTTCATCGATACGGTGAAGCACCACGCGGGCCAGCCGCTCGACCTGCAGATCGAGCGCAACGGCGCCGCGCAGACGGTGTCGATCGTGCCGCAGATGCAGCGCGACGACGAATCCGGGCAGCAGGTCGGCCGGATCGGCGCGGCGCTGTCGATGCACGCGCCGTCGGTGGACGTGCGCTACGGGCCGATCGAGAGCCTGCGGCTCGGCGCGCACCGCACGTGGGACATCTCCGTGTATTCGCTGAAGATGTTCGGGCGGATGATCACGGGTAACGCGTCGCTGAAGAACCTGTCCGGCCCGGTGACGATCGCCGACTACGCAGGCAAGAGCGCGCGGCTCGGCCCGTCGGCGTTCCTGTCGTTCCTCGCCCTTGTCAGCATTAGCCTTGGCGTCCTGAACTTGTTGCCGATTCCCGTTTTGGACGGGGGGCATCTGTTATATTATGCGGTTGAAGCCGCGACCGGGAAAGCCGTCTCGGAGCGTTGGCAGCTGATTCTGCAAAGAGCCGGGTTGATCTGCATCGTCGCATTGTCGGCGATCGCGCTGTTCAACGATTTGGCTCGGTTAATCCATTTCTGAAGCGTCAGGCGGCGGCCGCGGGTCAGCCGCCCGATTTGATGCAGCTAAATATTGGGGATGCATGTTGTTCAAACCTCATCGCTTTGTACCTAAGACAGTTGCAGCGGCCGCGCTCGCCGCGCACGGCCTCGCGGCGCATGCAGCGGCACCGTTCGTGGTGCAAGACATCAAGATCGAGGGGCTGCAGCGCGTCGAAGCGGGTTCGGTGTTCGCCTATCTGCCGATCAAGCAGGGCGATACCTTCACGGACGACAAGGCATCCGAAGCAATCCGCGCGTTGTACGCGACGGGCTTTTTCAACGACGTTCGCATCGCCACGCAAGGCAACGTCGTGATCGTGCAGGTGCAGGAGCGGCCGGCCATCGCGTCGATCGACTTCACCGGCACGAAGGAATTCGACAAGGACAACCTGACGAAGGCGCTGCGCGCGGTCGGCCTCGCCGACGGCCGCTACTACGACAAGGCGCTCGTCGACAAGGCGGAGCAGGAGCTCAAGCGCCAGTACCTGACGCGCGGCTTCTATGCGGCCGAGGTCAAGACGACGATCACGCCGGTCGACGCGAACCGCGTGTCGATCCTGTTCGCGGTCGCCGAAGGCCCGAGCGCCAAGATTCGCCAGATCAACTTCATCGGCAACAAGGCGTTCAGCACCAGCACGCTGCGCGACGAGATGCAGCTGTCGACGCCGAACTGGTTCTCCTGGTACACGAAGAACGACCTGTACTCGAAGGAAAAGCTCACGGGCGACCTCGAGGCCGTGCGCTCGTACTACCTGAACCGCGGCTACCTCGAGTTCAACATCGAGTCGACCCAGGTATCGATCTCGCCGGACAAGAAGGACATGTACCTGACGGTCACGCTGCACGAAGGCGAGCCGTACACGGTGTCGGGCATCAAGCTGTCGGGCAACCTGCTCGATCGCGAGGCCGAGCTCAACAAGCTGATCAAGATCAAGCCGGGCGACCGCTTCTCCGCCGAAAAGCTGCAGCAGACCACCAAGTCGATCGTCGACAAGCTCGGCGAATACGGCTACGCATTCGCGACCGTCAATGCGCAGCCGGACATCGACCAGGCGAACCACAAGGTGAACCTGAACCTCGTCGTCGACCCGAGCCGCCGCGTGTACGTGCGCCGCATCAACGTGGTCGGCAACACGCGCACGCGCGACGAAGTGGTGCGCCGCGAAATGCGCCAGCTCGAAAGCTCGTGGTTCGACTCGAACCGCCTCGCGCTGTCGAAGGACCGCGTGAACCGTCTCGGCTACTTCACCAACGTCGACGTGACGACGGTGCCGGTGGAAGGCACGAACGACCAGGTCGACGTGAACGTGAAGGTCGACGAAAAGCCGACCGGCGCGATCACGCTGGGCGCCGGCTTCTCGTCGACGGACAAGGTCGTGCTGTCGGCCGGTGTGTCGCAGGACAACGTGTTCGGTTCGGGCACGAGCCTGTCGGTGAACGTCAACACCGCGAAGAGCTACCGTACGCTGACCGTCACGCAGGTCGACCCGTACTTCACGGTCGACGGCATCAAGCGGATCACGGACGTCTTCTACCGCACGTACCAGCCGCTCTACTATTCGACGAGCTCGAGCTTCCGGATCATCAGCGCGGGCGGCAACCTGAAGTTCGGCATTCCGTTCTCGGAAGTCGATACCGTCTACTTCGGCGCGGGCTTCGAGCAGAACCGCCTCGACGTCGATTCGAACACGCCGCAGAGCTACCAGGATTACGTGAACGAGTTCGGCCGCGTGTCGAACACGGTGCCGCTGACGGTGGCGTGGTCGCGCGATGCGCGCGACAGCGCGCTGATTCCGAGCCGCGGCTACTTCACGCAGGCGAACATGGAGTACGGCGTGCCGGTCGGCAAGATCCAGTACTACAAGGCCGACCTGCAAGCGCAATACTACTATTCGTTCTCGCGCGGCTTCATCCTGGGCCTGAACCTGCAGGGCGGTTACGGTAACGGTATCGGCAACCCGTACCCGATCTTCAAGAACTACTACGCGGGCGGTATCGGCTCCGTGCGCGGCTACGAGCCGAGCTCGCTGGGCCCGCGCGACACGAAGACGAACGACCCGATCGGCGGTTCGAAGATGCTGGTCGGCAACATCGAGCTGACGTTCCCGCTGCCGGGCACGGGTTACGACCGCACGCTGCGCGTGTTCACGTTCCTCGACGGCGGTAACGTGTGGGGCAATGCGCCGGGCGGTACGAGTACGGGCGCCAACGGCCTGCGCTACGGCTACGGCGTGGGTCTCGCGTGGATCTCGCCGATCGGCCCGCTGAAGCTGAGCCTCGGCTTCCCGCTGCAGAAGCATGAAGGCGACCAGTACCAGAAATTCCAGTTCCAGATCGGGACGGCGTTCTGACCGAACGCATGACAACAGCAACGAGAGGGTAATTTTGCTAACCGGTAAGTTTTCGAAACGAGTGATGTGCGCGCTGACCGTTGCGCTGGCCCTGGGCGCGGCGACGGTGCACGCACAGGACGTCGCCCGCATCGCGGCGGTCAATTCGGATCGGATCCTGCGCGAGTCGGCGCCCGCCAAGGCGGCGCAGACGAAGCTCGAAGCCGAGTTCGCGAAGCGTGACAAGGATCTGCAGGATCTGGCGGCACGTCTGAAGTCGATGTCCGATTCGCTCGACAAGAACGGCACGTCGTTGTCGGCGGCCGATCGCGCGCAGAAGCAGCGCGATCTCGCGCAGCTCGACACCGACTTCCAGCGCAAGCAGCGCGAGTTCCGCGAAGACCTGAACCAGCGTCGCAACGAAGAGCTGGCTGCCGTGCTGGAAAAGGCGAACAAGGTCATCAAGCAGATCGCCGAGCAGCAGAATTACGACCTGATCGTGCAGGAAGCCGTGTACGTCAGCCCGCGCATCGACATCACCGACAAGGTGCTCAAGGCGCTCGCGTCCGGCTCGGCGAACTGAACGGAGCAGACGACGAATGGCATTGACGCTCGAGGAACTCGTAAAGCGGTTCGGCGGCGAGATCGCCGGCGACGCACAGTGCACGGTCGGCGGCCTCGCGCCGCTCGACCAGGCAGGCCCTCAGCAACTCGCGTTTCTCGCGAACCCGAAGTACCTGTCGCAGGTCGAGACGACCCGCGCCGGCGCGGTGCTGATCGCGCCGAAGGATCTTGAAAAGCTGGGCGCGGCCGCCACCGGTCGCAACTTCATCGTGACGCCGAATCCGTACGCGTACTTCGCGCGCGTCGCGCAGATGTTCATCGATCTCGCCACGCCGCCGCGTGCGGCCGGCGTGCATCCGAGCGCGACGATCGATCCGGCCGCGAAGGTCGCCGCGACCGCGGTGATCGGCCCGCACGTGACGGTCGAAGCCGGCGCGGTGATCGAAGACGGCGTGCAGCTCGACGCGAACGTGTTCGTCGGTCGCGGCACGACGATCGGCGCCGGCTCGCATATCTATCCGAACGCATCGGTGTACCACGGCTGCAGGATCGGCCCGCGCGCGATCATCCATGCGGGCGCCGTGATCGGCTCGGACGGCTTCGGCTTCGCGCCGGACTTCGTCGGCGACGGCGACGCGCGCACCGGCAGCTGGGTCAAGATCCCGCAGGTCGGCGGCGTGACGATCGGCGCGGACGTCGAAATCGGCGCGAACACGACGATCGACCGCGGCGCGATGGCGGATACCGTCATCGAGGAATGCGTGAAGATCGACAACCAGGTGCAGATCGGCCACAACTGCCGGATCGGCGCGTACACGGTGATCGCCGGCAGCGCCGGCATCGCGGGCAGCACGACGATCGGCCGCCACTGCATGATCGGCGGCGCGGCGGGGATCGCCGGCCACGTGACGCTCGGCGACTATGTCATCATCACCGCGAAGTCGGGCGTATCGAAATCGCTGCCGAAGGCCGGCATCTACACCAGCGCATTCCCGGCCGTCGACCACGGCGAATGGAACAAGAGCGCCGCGCTCGTGCGCAACCTCGACAAGCTGCGCGAGCGCATCAAGGCGCTCGAAGCCGCGCTCGCCGCCCAGGGCGGCGCCCACGCCTGAGCCCATCATGCGAGACCACGAACCGGGCACGGCCAGCGCAACCGGCCCGGTTCGTCAGACTGGGCCGCACGGCGGCCCGCTTCAGCCTTTGCATCACCACCGCGCAGCCTCTGCGTGAGACGAACCATCATGAGCACTGAAAAAATCAATCTCGACATCCACAAGATCCTCACGCTGCTGCCGCATCGCTACCCGATTCTGCTCGTCGACCGCGTGCTCGAACTCGAACCGCACAAAGGGATCAAAGCGCTGAAGAACGTGTCGATCAACGAGCCGTTCTTCCAGGGGCACTTCCCGAAGCGGCCGGTGATGCCGGGCGTGCTGATCCTCGAGGCGCTCGCCCAGGCCGCGGCGCTGCTGACGTTCGCGGAAGAGCAGCCGAAGGATCCGGAGAACACGCTGTATTACTTCGTCGGGATCGACGGTGCCCGCTTCAAGCGCGTGGTCGAACCGGGCGACCAGCTGATCCTGAACGTGACGTTCGAGCGCTACATCCGCGGCATCTGGAAATTCAAGGCGGTGGCGGAAGTGGACGGCAAGGTGGCGGCGGAAGCCGAACTGATGTGCACGGTCAAGACGGCCGACGCGGCGCCCTGAGCGACGCGGCACGCATGGATAACGTAACGCGAGCAACGCGACACATCATATCGAGAGGCAACGGCGCATGACCAGGATTCATCCTACCGCGATCGTCGAGCCGGGCGCGCAGATCGACGAATCGGTCGAGATCGGCCCGTACGCGATCGTCGGCCCGCACGTCACGATCGGCGCGCGCACGACGATCGGCTCGCACAGCGTGATCGAAGGCCATACGACGCTCGGCGAGGACAACCGCATCGGCCATTACGCGTCGGTCGGCGGCCGGCCGCAGGACATGAAGTACAAGGACGAGCCGACGAAGCTCGTGATCGGCAACCGCAACACGATCCGCGAATTCACGACGATCCACACGGGCACCGTGCAGGACGTCGGCGTGACGACGCTCGGCGACGACAACTGGATCATGGCCTATGTGCACATCGGCCACGACTGCCGCGTCGGCAACAACGTGATCCTGTCGAGCAACGCGCAGATGGCCGGCCACGTCGAGATCGGCGACTTCGCGATCGTCGGCGGCATGTCGGGCGTGCACCAGTTCGTGCGCATCGGCGCGCATTCGATGCTGGGCGGCGCATCGGCGCTCGTGCAGGACATTCCGCCGTTCGTGATCGCGGCGGGCAACAAGGCCGAGCCGCACGGGATCAACGTCGAAGGGCTGCGCCGGCGCGGTTTCTCGGCCGACGCGATCTCGGCGCTGCGCAGCGCGTACCGCGTGCTGTACAAGAACAGCCTGTCGCTGGAGGAAGCGAAAGTGCAACTGCGCGAACTCGCGCAAGCGGGTGGCGACGGCGATGCGCCGGTGAAGGCGCTCGTCGAGTTCATCGACGCGTCGCAACGCGGCATCATCCGCTAAGCGATGCCGCTCCCGACCAATCAGCTGCGGCTCGCGATGGTGGCCGGCGAGCCGTCGGGCGACCTGCTCGCGGCGTCGCTGCTCGGCGGCCTGCGCGAGCGGCTGCCCGAATCGGCCCAGTATTACGGGATCGGCGGGCAGCGCATGATCGCGCACGGCTTCGACTCGCACTGGCAGATGGACAAGCTGACCGTGCGCGGCTACGTCGAGGCGCTGGGTCAGATTCCCGAGATCCTGCGGATTCGCGGCGAACTGAAGCGCCAGTTGCTCGCCGAACGGCCGGATGCGTTCATCGGCGTCGACGCGCCCGATTTCAACTTCAACGTCGAGCAGGCCGCGCGCGACGCGGGCATCCCGTCGATCCACTTCGTGTGCCCGTCGATCTGGGCGTGGCGCGGCGGCCGGATCAAGAAGATCGCGAAGTCCGTCGACCACATGCTGTGCCTGTTCCCGTTCGAGCCGGCGATTCTCGACAAGGCCGGCGTCGCATCGACCTACGTCGGCCATCCGCTCGCCGACGACATTCCGCTCGAACCCGACACGCACGGCGCGCGCATCGCGCTGGGTCTGCCGGCCGACGGCCCGGTGATCGCGGTGCTGCCGGGCAGCCGGCGCTCGGAGATCGCGCTGATCGGCCCGACGTTCTTCGCGGCGATGGCGCTGATGCAGCAGCGCGAGCCCGGCGTGCGGTTCGTGATGCCGGCGGCGACGCCCGCGCTGCGCGAGCTGCTGCAGCCGCTCGTCGACGCGCACCCGCAGCTCGCGCTGACGATCACCGACGGCCGCTCGCAGGTCGCGATGACGGCCGCCGACGCGATCCTCGTGAAAAGCGGCACCGTCACGCTGGAAGCCTCGCTGCTGAAGAAGCCGATGGTGATCTCGTACAAGGTGCCCTGGCTGACCGGGCAGATCATGCGCCGGCAGGGCTACCTGCCGTATGTCGGCTTGCCGAACATCCTGGCGGGGCGTTTCGTCGTGCCCGAGCTGCTGCAGCATTTCGCGACGCCCGAGGCGCTTGCCGACGCGACGCTCACGCAGCTGCGCGACGATGCGAACCGCCGCACGCTGACCGAAGTGTTTACCGAAATGCATCTTTCGCTGCGGCAGAACACGGCCGCGAAGGCGGCCGAGGCCGTCGTGCGCGTGATCGAGCAACGCAAGGGGCGCGCATGACCGCCGTCCGTGCACCGCGCCGCCGCGCGTCGAGCGACGTGCAGGGCGGTTTCGATTTCAGCCGCCCGGACGAGATCGTCTGCGGCGTCGACGAAGCCGGCCGCGGCCCGCTCGCGGGGCCGGTGGTGGCTGCCGCGGTGATTCTCGATCCGGCGCGGCCGATCGACGGGCTCGACGATTCGAAAGTGCTGTCCGCGAAGAAGCGCGACATGCTGTACGACCTGATCGTCGAGCGTTCGCACGCATACTGCGTCGCGTCGGCGAGCGTCGACGAAATCGATACGCTGAACATCCTGCACGCGACGATGCTCGCGATGAAGCGGGCCGTCGAAGGGCTGTCGGTGCTGCCGACGCTCGCGCAGATCGACGGCAACCGTTGCCCGACGCTGAACGTGCGCGCCGAGGCGATCGTCAGCGGCGACGCGCTCGTACCGAGCATCTCGGCCGCGTCGATCCTCGCGAAGGTCACGCGCGACCGGATGCTGGTCGATCTGCACGAACGCTTCCCGGTGTACGGCTTCGACGTCCATGCGGGCTACGGCACCGCGAAACATCTTGCCGCATTGCGCGAGCACGGCCCGTGCGAAGCGCATCGGCGCTCGTTCGCGCCCGTGCGTGCGGCGCTCGATCTGATTCGATGAAAAGCATTACTTCCCGCGACAACCCGCTGTACAAGCGCCTGAAGGCGCTCGCGGGTTCGACGGCCCATCAGCGCCGCAGCGGCCAGGCGCTGCTCGAAGGTTTCCATCTGGCGAGCGCATACCTCGACACGAGTGCGACGCCCGAGCTGTGCGTCACGACCGAAGGTGCGCTCGGCCACGCCGACGCGCAAGCGATCGTCGCGCGTATCGACGCGCAGCGGATCGTCACGCTGCCGGACGCGTTGTTCGGGCAGTTGTCGAACGTCGTCAACGGCGTCGGCTTCCTGCTGCTGGTCGACCGGCCGGCGCAACCGCTGCCCGAACGCGTGACGGAGACGGCGGTCGTGCTCGACGGCGTGCAGGATGCGGGCAACGTCGGTTCGATCCTGCGCAGCGCGGCGGCGGCCGGCGTGCGTCACGTGTTCTGCGCGCCGGGGACGGCCCATGCGTGGTCGTCGAAGGTGCTGCGTTCGGGCATGGGCGCGCATTTCCTGCTGTCGATCCATGAGGATATCGACGCGGCGGCGCTGGCCGAACGCCTCGACGTACCGGTCGCGCTGACCGACTCGCATGGCGCGCAGGCGGTCTACGACTGCGATCTGTCGGGGCCCGTCGCATGGGTGTTCGGCAACGAAGGCGCCGGCGTGTCGGCATTCTGGCGCGACGCGGCCGCGCATCGCGTGACGATTCCGCAGCCGGGCGGGATGGAGTCGCTGAACGTCGCGGCCGCGGCGGCGGTGTGCCTGTTCGAGCAGGTGCGGCAGCAGCGGCGCGTATGACGGCGCGGCATTATCACGTTGTCCGCCGATCTGACCGCACGATGAAAGAAGGCCGCGTTCGACGCGGCCTTTTTGCTGTTCGCGGCGGCCTCGCGGCCGCGCCGGCGGGGTGGGCCGTCAGTACGACTGCCGGTCGAGGCGGATTTCCTGCAGGATCGTCGTCGCGATTTCCTCGATCGACTTGTGCGTCGACGACAGCCACTTGATCCCTTCGCGGCGCATCATCGCCTCGGCCTCGTTGATCTCGTAGCGGCAGTTCTCGGGCGCCGCGTACTTGCTGCCCGGCCGGCGCTCGTTGCGGATCTCCGACAGGCGCTGCGGGTCGATCGACAGCCCGAACAGCTTGTCGCTGTATGGCGACAGCGCTGACGGCAGCTTGCCGCGTTCGAAATCCTCCGGAATCAGCGGATAGTTGGCGGCCTTCACGCCGTACTGCATCGCGAGGTACAGGCTCGTCGGCGTCTTGCCGCTGCGCGACACGCCGACGAGGATCACGTCGGCCTCCGACAGGTTGCGGTTCGACTGGCCGTCGTCGTGCGCGAGCGAGAAGTTGATCGCCTCGATCCGCGTCTTGTATTCCTCGGTGTCCGCATTCTGGTGGCCACGGCCCATCGCGTGACTCGACTTGAGTTCCAGTTCCTGCTCGAGCGGTTCGACGAAGCGCTGGAACATGTCGAGCACGAGCGCGTTCGAGCGCTTGACGATGTCGTTCGACTCGCTGTCGACGAGCGTCGTGAACACGATCGCGCGACGGCCGTCGTGCACGGCGGCCTCGTTGATCTTCTCGACGGTCGCATAGGCCTTGTCGAGCGAGTCGACGAACGGCACGCGCACGAGGCGGAATTTCTGGTCGAACTGGGAAAGGATCGAATGCGCGAAGGTTTCGGCAGTGATCCCGGTGCCGTCGGAGACGATGAATACGGTAGGCAGCATGAATCTGGACGTCGAGCGTGAAGGGCAGTTGCGCGGGCGGCTGGAGGCGAGCCTCCAGACCCAGTGACAAGGTCGCGCCACATCCGGCAGCCGGCACGGTAGAATAGCGGCAACCTGTTGGATAAGCAATTGCGGGGGCAGGGCGCGAACGGCGCTCGGTGGCTGGGCCGCGCGATTCCCGAATTCCCGGCAAGTCTGGCGATTTGTCTGAAAATATCGCCCTTCTGCCGGGATTTTTGCAAATCGGGTCGGAAGATTTCCGCCGCTGCGAGTGTTTATCTAACAGGTTGCGCAAGACGCGCCGCGCCTTTTTGCAAGCGCCCGCGTTCGAGCCCACTTGCGCGATCGAGCATTTTTTTCACACTTAGGGGCTTGTATGACTAACGCAGCAAACGTCGCAAAGGACCAGGCGTATGTAATTCCGTTCGAGCAGTTGCGGATGACCGATGTGGAGATCGTGGGCGGCAAGAATGCGTCGCTCGGCGAGATGATCAGCCAGCTTTCCGAAGCAGGCGTTCGCGTCCCCACCGGTTTCGCCACGACCGCGCTCGCATTCCGCGATTTCCTCAAGCACAACGACCTGACCGACCGGATCGCCAAGCGTCTCGAGTCGCTCGATATCGACGACGTGAAGGCGCTCGCCGAAGCCGGCGCCGAAATCCGCAAGTGGATCGTCGACGCGCCGCTGCAGCCGCGCCTCGAGCAGGAAATTCGCGCGCAGTTCGAAGTGCTGAAGAACGGCTCGCCGAGCGAACTGTCGTTCGCCGTGCGCTCGTCCGCGACCGCGGAAGACCTGCCCGATGCATCGTTCGCCGGCCAGCAGGAGTCGTATCTGAACGTCGTCGGCATCGACGACGTGCTCGACCGCATGAAGCACGTGTTCGCGTCGCTGTACAACGACCGCGCGATCTCGTACCGCGTGCACAAGGGCTTCACGCACGCCGAAGTCGCGCTGTCGGCCGGTGTGCAGCGCATGGTCCGCTCGGACGTCGGCGCCGCCGGCGTGATGTTCACGATCGACACCGAATCGGGCTTCAAGGACGCCGTGTTCATCACGTCGAGCTACGGTCTGGGCGAAACCGTCGTGCAGGGCGCGGTGAACCCGGACGAGTTCTACGTGTTCAAGACGACGCTCGCGCAGGACAAGTACCCGATCATCCGCCGTTCGATCGGCTCGAAGCTGATCAAGATGGAATTCACGCAGCCGGGCGAGCCGGGCCGCGTGAAGACGGTCGACGTGCCGCACGAGCAGCGCAACCGCTACTCGATCACCGACGACGACGTGATCGAGCTCGCGAAGTACGCGGTGATCATCGAGAAGCACTACCAGCGTCCGATGGACATCGAGTGGGGCAAGGACGGCCGCGACGGCAAGATCTTCATCCTGCAGGCGCGTCCGGAAACGGTGAAGAGCCAGGCAACCGGCAAGGCCGAGCAGCGCTTCAAGCTGAAGGGCCAGTCGCAGGTGCTGGCGACGGGGCGTGCGATCGGCCAGAAGATCGGCGCGGGCCCCGTGCGCGTGATCCAGGATCCGTCGGAAATGGAACGCGTGCAGCCGGGCGACGTGCTGGTGGCCGACATGACCGACCCGAACTGGGAACCGGTGATGAAACGTGCAGCGGCGATCGTCACGAACCGCGGCGGCCGCACCTGCCACGCGGCGATCATCGCGCGCGAACTCGGCGTGCCGGCCGTCGTCGGCTGCGGCGATGCGACCGACATCCTGAAGGACGGCGCGCTCGTCACCGTGTCGTGCGCGGAAGGCGACGAAGGCAAGATCTACGACGGGCTGCTCGAGACGGAAGTCACGGAAGTGCAGCGCGGCGAACTGCCGGAAATCCCGGTCAAGATCATGATGAACGTCGGCAACCCGCAGCTCGCGTTCGACTTCTCGCAACTGCCGAACGCCGGCGTGGGCCTCGCGCGTCTCGAGTTCATCATCAACAACAACATCGGCGTTCACCCGAAGGCGATTCTCGAGTACCCGAACATCGACCAGGACCTGAAGAAGGCGGTCGAGAGCGTGGCGCGCGGCCATGCGTCGCCGCGTCAGTTCTACGTCGACAAGCTGACGGAAGGCGTCGCGACGATCGCGGCGGCGTTCTATCCGAAGCCCGTGATCGTGCGTCTGTCCGACTTCAAGTCGAACGAGTACAAGAAGCTGATCGGCGGTTCGCGTTACGAGCCGGACGAGGAAAACCCGATGCTGGGCTTCCGCGGCGCGTCGCGCTACATCGCCGACGATTTCGCGCAGGCGTTCGAGATGGAATGCCGTGCACTGAAGCGCGTGCGCGACGAAATGGGCCTGACCAACGTCGAGATCATGGTGCCGTTCGTGCGGACCGTGAAGCAGGCGGAGCGCGTCGTCGGCCTGCTCGAGAAGTTCGGGCTGAAGCGCGGCGAAAACGGCCTGCGCCTCGTGATGATGTGCGAAGTCCCGACCAACGCGATCCTCGCCGAAGAGTTCCTGGAACACTTCGACGGCTTCTCGATCGGCTCGAACGACCTCACGCAGCTCACGCTCGGCCTCGACCGCGATTCGGGCATGGAACTGCTGGCAGTCGACTTCGACGAGCGCGACCCGGCCGTCAAGTTCCTGCTCAAGCGTGCGATCGATACTTGCCGCAAGATGGGCAAGTACGTCGGTATCTGCGGCCAGGGCCCGTCCGATCACCCGGACTTCGCGCAATGGCTGACCGACGAAGGCATCGTGTCGATCTCGCTGAACCCCGACACGATCATCGATACGTGGCAGGCGCTCGCCAACCGGAAGTAACGGTCGGTCATGCAACCTCGGCGAAAGTGCGGTCCGCCGCGCTTTCGTTGAAGGCAAAATGCAAGGTTCGTGTTATAAACACCCCGGTAAGCACCGGGGTGTTTTTTTTCGTCGGTGCGCGTGGGGCCATCTCAAGCGCACCGGCCGCTGCGCACAGCCGCGCGCGCAGCGAATATAGTGAGCATCGGGGACGTTTTTCGGGAGACCACAATGATGTCGGGGCATCTGTTCTGGTGGATCGGAGTCGGCGTGCTGGTCGTCGCCGAATTGCTGACGGGCACGTTCTACCTGTTGATGATCGCGCTCGGCTTTCTCGCGGGCGGGGCGTTGCAACTGGCCGGTTTCGCGCCGCACGTGCAGTTCGGCGCGGCGGCCGTGGTCGCGATCGTCGCGATGATCGTGCTGCGTCGTTCGGGGCTCGGCCGCAAGCAGAAGCGCGACACGTCGACGAATCCCGACGTCAATCTCGATATCGGCTCGACCGTCACGGTCGATGCGTGGCGTGACGGCCGCGCGCGCGTACGGTATCGCGGCGCCGACTGGGACGTCGAACTCGCGACCGGCGAGCGCGGCGATGCGCGCGTATATCAGGTGAGTGCCGTGCGCGGCAACTGTCTCGTGGTCGTGGCGAAACCCGCGGGCTGATCGTCCGCTGGTACAACAAGGAGGAAATATTCATGGATTCGCTGATCATCTGGGTTGTCCTGCTCGTCATCGCGATCGTGATCGTGTCGAAGACGGTGAAGATCGTGCCGCAGCAGCATGCATGGGTGCTCGAGCGCTTCGGGCGCTATCACGCGACGCTGTCGCCCGGTCTCAATATCGTGCTGCCGTTCGTCGATCGCATCGCGTACCGGCACGTGCTGAAGGAAATTCCGCTCGACGTGCCGAGCCAGGTCTGCATCACGCGCGACAACACGCAGTTGCAGGTCGACGGCGTGCTGTATTTTCAGGTGATGGATCCGATGAAGGCGTCGTACGGGTCGAGCAACTTCGTGCTCGCGATCACGCAGTTGTCGCAGACGATGCTGCGCTCGGTGATCGGCAAGCTCGAGCTCGACAAGACCTTCGAGGAGCGCGATTTCATCAACCACAGCATCGTGTCGGCGCTCGACGACGCCGCGGCGAACTGGGGCGTGAAAGTGCTGCGCTACGAGATCAAGGACCTGACGCCGCCGAAGGAGATCCTGCACGCCATGCAGGCGCAGATCACCGCGGAGCGTGAAAAGCGTGCGCTGATTGCTGCATCCGAAGGCCGCAAGCAGGAACAGATCAACCTCGCGTCGGGGGCGCGCGAAGCCGCGATCCAGAAGTCCGAAGGCGAGCGGCAGGCCGCGATCAACCAGGCGCAGGGCGAAGCCGCCGCGATTCTGGCGGTGGCCGAGGCGAACGCGCAGGCGATCCAGAAAATCGCGACCGCGATTCAGTCGCAAGGCGGGATGGACGCGGTGAACCTGAAGGTCGCCGAGCAGTATGTCGGTGCGTTCTCGAATCTCGCGAAGCAGGGCAACACGCTGATCGTGCCGTCGAACCTGGCGGATCTCGGCACCGCGATCTCGTCGGCGCTGACGATCGTCAAGAGCGCGGGGGCGGCCGCGGGCGCGAAGGGCTGAACGTGACGCGCGTAGTTAGCGTGCCCGCGATGCAGCGTAGGAGAGGCTGTGCGACGGGATTGCGCCGCGCATGTGCTGAAGAGGTGCGCGGGCATGCGGCGAATCGTCGCGCAGCTTCAGCGTAGCCGCGTATGCATGGCCGGAGCGCGACGCAGCGATTCACCCGGCGTAGTGAGCGGCGGTCCGGCCGGCGCTCACACGCATTGCACGACACAATGCAACACGGCCCGCTTCGAGCGGGCCGTGTCGTTGGCGATGAGCGTCGCGAGCGTCAGGCGCCGGCGCGCATGATGCGCGCCTTCTCGCGTTCCCAGTCGCGTTTCTTTTCGGTTTCGCGCTTGTCGTGCAGCTTCTTGCCCTTCGCGAGCGCGATGTCGCACTTCACGCGACCGCCCTTGTAGTGGAAGTTCAGCGGCACGAGCGTGTAGCCGCGCTGCTCGACCTTGCCGATCAGCTTCTTGATTTCCTCGCGGTGCAGCAGCAGCTTGCGCGTGCGAACCGGGTCGGGCTTGATGTGCGTCGAGGCTTCGGGCAGCGGGCTGATATGGGTGCCGATCAGGAAGATCTCGGCGTTCTTCACCACGACGTAGCCTTCCTTGATCTGGCCGCGCCCGGCGCGCAGCGCCTTGACTTCCCAGCCTTCGAGCACGAGCCCCGCCTCGTAGCGTTCCTCGATGTGGTAATCGAAGTGCGCTTTCCTGTTGTCGATGATGCTCATGAAAGGATCGGGCCAAGTCGTTTAAAATCACGATTTTAGCAAAGCGGGGCGAGAATCGCCCGGCTTGGCGTTCCCACTTTGAGCGATGCCGCGCGATTTATGGCAGATGTCCAGAAAACCGTATTGATCCGTCATTCGGCGGAACAGATGTTCGACCTCGTCACCGACGTGGCCGACTACCCCAATTTCCTGCCCTGGTGCGGCGGTGTCGAGATTCGCCGTCAGGACGAGAGCGGGATGGAAGCGCGCATCGACATCAACTTCAAGGGCATCAAGCAGCATTTCGCGACGCGCAACACGCAGCAGCGCCCGACGCGGATCGACATGGAGTTCACGGACGGCCCGTTCAAGAAGTTCACGGGCTCGTGGCGTTTCACGGCGCTGCGCGCCGATGCGTGCAAGATCGAATTCGCGCTGCATTACGAGTTCTCGAGCATCCTGCTCGAGAAGATCATTGGGCCGGTGTTCAGCCACATTGCGAACACGTTCGTCGATTCGTTCGTGAAGCGCGCGGACCAGCGCTACGGAAAGGGGTGACGCGATGCTGTCGATCGAAGTCTGCTACGCACTGCCGGACCGCCAGACGCTGATTCCGCTGTCGCTGCCCGAAGGCGCGACCGTGCGCTCGGCAATCGACGCGAGCGGCGTGCTCGCGCTGCATCCGGAGATCGATCTCGCACACGCGAAGACGGGCGTCTACGGCAAGCTCGCGCCGCTCGATACGCCACTCGTCGATCACGACCGCGTCGAGATCTACCGTCCGCTGATCGTCGATCCGAAGCTCGCGCGCCAGCGGCGCGTCGACAAATCTCGCCGCGACGGCTCGATCGAGGGCCGCAAGTGGATGCACAAGGACGCGCGCTGACGCGTCGTTCGCCCCGATTGGTCTGATCGAACGCCGCGGCGCTCAGTGGGCCGCGGCGTTTGCGTTTGCCGGCGCGCTGCCCGGCGTGTCGCCGTGCCGTCGCACCGAGCCGTATACACCGGCGAGCAGCAGCACGAGTGCGGCGATCTCGAGCGCGTGCGGCATCCGCCGGTCGTACACGAACGCGTACAGCATCGCGAACACGGTTTCGAACACGATCAGCTGACCCGACAGCGTGAGCGGCAGCCGCTTCGACGCGGCATTCCACAGCCCGTTGCCGAGCCACGACGCGCTGATCGCGAGCACGAGGTTCAGCAGCCAGAACAACTGCCAGCGCGACGCCGGGACGGCCGGCTGCACCATGCCGGCCGGCAGCGCGAGGATCGCCAGCCAGCAGAGCCCGCCGAGCAGGCCCGTCACGACACCCCACAGCACCGACCATTCGTTGCCGCCGAAGCGGTGATGACGTTGCAGGTAGCGTGCATTCGCCACCGCGTACCAGGTCCAGCTCGCGAGCGCGCCCGCCGCGCACGCGATGCCCGCGAGTTTCTGGGCCAGCGTCGTGGCGCGCGTGGCTTCGGACGTGAACAGGTCGACGTTGATGCAGACGATGCCCGCGATCACCAGCGCGAGCGGGGCGGCGAGCCGCCGCAGCGGCACGGCGCCATGGTCGCCGAGGCCCGCGAGCGTGACGGTCACGGGCAGCACGCCGACGATCAGCGAACTCGGCGCGATGCCGATCAGGTGCACGGCGCCGGACAGCAGCATGTAATACGCGACGTTGCCGACGATGGCGAGCTTCACCAGGGCGGCGAGATCCTCGCGGGTCAGCCGCGCGAGCAGCGAGCGGGCGGCGGGCAACGCGGCCGCGAGCGACACGAGGCCGTACATCGCGTAGCGGCCGGCGCTCAGCAGCAACGGCGAGAAATCGGTCAGCAGCCGCGGAACGAGAAACACCATGCCCCACAGGGCGCCTGCCAGGACACCGTACACCACGCCGCGCTGCATCGACCGCTCCGAACAAATGACCGAGGTGCGCGCATCTTAGCGAGGCCGTCGCGGCGGCGTCTTGTTCATTCCTGCACTCGGGGCGGGGCGCGGCGCGTCGAACGGCTTCGACGGGCGGCGCATCAATCTTCTGCCGGATCGGGTGGCGCCTGCGTGCCGTCGGTGGCGGCACGCGTGCGCGCCGGGCGGCGCACGGCGCGCAGCTTGCCGCTGTTGCCGCCGCCGCAGTAGAAGCGGTCGTCACCGTCGGATTCGAGCCCCGAGACGCCGACGCCGGCCGGCATGTCGATCTGCTCGAGCACCTGGCCCGTGCGCGGATCGATGCGCCGCAAGTCGCTCTGGTCGGCCTCCCATGTGCCGTGCCACAGCTCGCCGTCGACCCACGTCACACCGGTGACGAAGCGGTTCGATTCGATCGTGCGCAGCACGACGCCCGATTGCGGATCCACCTGATGAATCTTGCGTTCGCGGTACTGGCCGACCCACAGCGTGCCTTCCGCCCACGCGAGCCCCGAATCGGCGCCGCCGCCGGGCGCCGGAATCGTCGTGAGCACGCGGCCCGATTCGGGGTCGATCTTCGCGATGCGGTCCTCGACGATCTGGAACAGATGGCGGCCGTCGAACGCGGTGCCCGCGTGCGCGGCGACGTCGAGCGAACGGACGGTCGTGCCGCGCTCGGGGTCGAGCGCATTCAGCTTGTCGCCGGACGCATACCACACGTGCTGCCCGTCGAACGTGACGCCGTGTACGCCGTCGACGCCCGGAAACGGGCCGTACTCGCGAAGGATGTCTGCAGCGGAGCGTTTCATGTTCGTCACCTCGTCGTTCGATGAGCCCATCCTAATCGCCCGGCAACGCGACCGGGAGTAACAAGGTCGTCGCGAATCCGGGCAGCGGCGGCGTCAGCCAGCGGCGCGCGCGTCCGCGCCCGAGCGCCTGTACCTTGCCGGTTTCCGCGAGCGCATCGAGCGCGCGCTGCACGGTGCGCTGGCTGGCGCCAAGTGCGAGCGCCAACGCGGAGCTCGACCACGCTTCGCCGTCGGCGAGGAGCGCGAGCACGGCCGCATGGCGATCGTCGACCGGGCGCGCGAGGACGACGGTCTCGCGCACGCCGAGCGGCTCGAGCGCGAAGCCGCGCGGCGTCGCGACGACGTTCGCGAGCGGGCGCAGCACCGCGCGCAGCCGGCCCATCTCGACACGCAGCCGCGCGCGATGCGATTCGTCGGCCTGTTTCGCGCGGAACGCGGCGGCGACGAGCGCGTTTCTCGACACGTCGGCCGGCCATGCCTCGCCGAGCGCACGGGCGAGCACGAACAGCACCGGACGCCGCGCGAGCGACACGGTCGTGCGCGCATCGCGCACCGTGTGGCGGCACGCGTCGACGACGAGCGCATTCGACTCGAACAGCGTCTCGACTTCGTCGAGCGGCACGAGCCGCGACGTGCCGCGCGCGATGAGCCGCGCGGCCGGTGCGTCGAGCACGCGCGCGGCGGTGTCGACCTCGGCCGCCAGCGCGGCGATGCCGGCGGCGTGGGCGGCCGTTCGCGCCCGGGCAAGCGCCGCACGGGCCGCGTGCGTGCGAATGCGGCGCATCGCGATACCGGCCGCGATCAGTTCATGGGCGGCGCGCGAGGCGGGCGGCAGCGGCGTGGGATCGAGATGCGCGAGCAGCCGCTCGGCCTCGTCGAGATGGCCGATCAGCAGCAACCGGCGCACGCCGAGGTAGCGGGCATGCGCGGCGTTCGCGCGGTCGCCGTGCGCATCGAGCGTCGCGCAGGCCGCATCGAGCGCACGCGCGGGCCAGTGCAGGTCGCGCGACGCGAGCGCGATCTCGGCTTCCGCGACGACGCAGCGCGCCCGTGCGACCGCTTCCTTCGCGCCGAACGCACGGGCGGCGCCGCGCACGAGCGCCCGTGCACGATCGAAATCGCCGAGCTGCGCGAGCGCGATGCCGCGCAGCGCGAGCGCCGGCGCATCGTCGCGCAGCGCGACGCGGTTCAGCGCACCGAGCGCGTCACCGGCGGCGAGCGCGCGCGCGGCCGCGGTGATCAGCGAATCCATTCGAATCCCGACACACTTGTCACTCCCTCCGGTCCGATGCCCGGCACTAATCTAGCACCACGCACACGGCCCCGTACGCCGTGCCCGGATACCCATCGGAAGGAGGAACCCGCAATGACGACCCATCTCACCGGAACCCGCGACGAATGGCTGGCTGAACGCCGCGCGCTGCTCGACGCGGAAAAGGCGCTGACGCGGCAAAGCGACGAACTCGCGCGGCGGCGCCAGGCGCTGCCGTGGGTGCGCGTCGACAAGACCTACCGGTTCGATACCGAAGCAGGGCAGGCGACGCTCGACGACCTGTTCGGCGGCCGTTCGCAATTGCTCGTCTATCACTTCATGTTCGGCCCCGACTACAAGGCCGGCTGCCCGTCGTGCTCGGCGCTCGCCGACGGCTTCGACGGCTTCGCCGTGCATCTGGCGCATCACGACGTGACGCTCGCGGCCGTGTCGCGCGCGCCGCTCGCGAAACTGCTCGCCTACCGACAGCGGATGGGATGGACGTTTCCGTGGGCGTCGTCGGTCGGCAGCGATTTCAACTTCGACTTCAACGTGTCGTTCACCGAAACGCAGCAGCGCGCGGGCGACATCGAATACAACTATGCGCGGGCCGCTCACGCGATGGACATGGATCCGCCGCCGGCGCCCGTCGTGCAGTTCGCGGCCACGTGCGGCACCGACGCGGCCACGTATTCGCTCGACCGGCCGGGGATGAGCGCGTTCGTGCGCGAGGACGGGGCCATCTATCACACGTATTCGACCTACGCGCGCGGCCTCGACGGATTGTGGGGGATGTACCAGTGGCTCGATCGCGCGCCGCGCGGCCGCAACGAGGCCGGCCCGTGGTGGCGCCGTCACGACGAGTACGCGCGCGGCTGAGCGGCCGGCTGCGAGCGGTAGCGCGCGATGACGCGGCCGACAACCGGCGACGCGGCAGCCGATCCGCGGGCATTCGGCGCGGCGGCCGTGGCCGTGTTCGTGGTCGCCGCGATGGCGACGCTGGCGCAGCACGCGTCGATGGCCGCGATGGGCGGTGAACCGATGTCCGGCGGCTGGGTGGCCTCGGCCGTCTGGCTGCGGCCGTGCGGCCGGGGCGCCGGGCGCGCATTCGCGGCGTTCGTCGGAATGTGGGGCGCGATGACGGTGACGATGATGCTGCCCGTGCTCGCGCCGCAGCTCTGGCATGACTGGCAGCGCATCGGTCCGCGGACGGCGCGGTCGGCCTGGCTCGTCGTCGTGGGGGCGGGATATTTCTCGGTCTGGATGGCGCTCGGGGCGCTCGTGTTTCCGGCCGGCGCCGCACTGACGACGGCCGGCGCCCGGCTCCCGGCGCTCGCCCGTGCGATGCCCTTCGCGGCCGGCGCCGTCGTGGCGGCCGCGGGCGCGTTGCAATTCTCCGGCTGGAAGGCGCGCCGGCTGGCGTGCTGCCGGCACGCGGCGGCGCACGCGCCCCGGCCGCGGGCGGCGCCGGTCACGGCATGGCGGTACGGCGTGCGCGCTGCCACCCGATGCGGCGCGTGTTGCGGGAACCTGATGGCGGTCGCGCTGGCGGCCGGCATGATGGATCTGCGCGTGATGGCCGCGGTGACGGTGGCGATCGCCGCCGAACGCGTGGCGCCGGCCGGCGAACGCGTCGCGCGGATCGTCGGTTGCGCGGCGGTGGCGGGCGGCGCGGCGATGATCGTCCGCGCGGCCGGGCTGGCGTGACGCGCGGCAGGCCAGCCGCTTCGGCGGGGCGCCGGGCCGTGCGCGGCCGCCGCCGCCACGGCCGTGTGGCCCCGCCGCGACACGGGCGCTTGCCGCCCGGCCGCGTTTGCGCGAATGGCTCGATGCGGCGATGAAACGAAAAGCGATCGAAAACGAACCGAACGGCGATCCGAACGATTCGGCCCCCGAACGGGCGAAACCGCCTAAGCCGTTGTTCGTGTTGTGAAAATTCGCAGCGCTTCGCGTATAATTCGCTTTTGCGCCCATAGGATTTGCCATGCGTCTGATCCAAAAAGCACTCACTTTCGATGACGTGCTCCTCGTTCCCGCCTTCTCCGACGTTCTCCCGCGCGACACCAGCCTCAAGACCAAGCTGACCCGCAACATCTCCCTGAACATGCCGCTCGTGTCCGCCGCGATGGACACGGTCACCGAAGGTCGCCTCGCGATCGCGATGGCGCAGCAGGGTGGCGTCGGTATCGTCCACAAGAACCTCACGCCGGCCGAACAGGCCCGCGAAGTCGCGAAGGTCAAGCGTTTCGAGTCGGGCGTCGTCCGCGACCCGATCACGGTCCCGCCGCAAATGAAGGTGCGCGACGTGATCGCGCTGTCGCGCCAGCATGGCATCTCGGGCTTCCCGGTCGTCGAAGGCCCGCAGCTCGTCGGCATCGTCACGAACCGCGACCTGCGTTTCGAAACACGCCTCGACGAGCCGGTCAAGTCGATCATGACGCCGCGCGAGCGCCTCGTCACGGTCAAGGAAGGCACGCCGCTCGCCGAAGCGAAGGCGCTGATGCACAGCCACCGCCTCGAGCGCGTGCTGGTCGTCAACGACGCGTTCGAGCTGCGCGGCCTGATGACCGTCAAGGACATCACGAAGCAGACCGAGCACCCGGACGCGTGCAAGGACGAACACGGCAAGCTGCGCGCAGGCGCGGCGGTCGGCGTCGGCCCGGACAACGAAGAGCGCGTCGAGCTGCTGGTGCAGGCCGGCGTCGACGTGATCGTCGTCGATACCGCGCACGGTCACAGCAAGGGCGTGCTCGAGCGCGTTCGCTGGGTCAAGCAGAACTTCCCGCACGTCGAGGTGATCGGCGGCAACATCGCGACGGCCGCCGCCGCGAAGGCGCTGGTCGAGTACGGCGCGGACGCGGTCAAGGTCGGTATCGGCCCGGGCTCGATCTGCACGACGCGGATCGTCGCGGGTGTCGGCGTGCCGCAGATCAGCGCGATCGCGAACGTCGCCGAAGCGCTGAAGGGCACCGGCGTGCCGTGCATCGCCGACGGCGGCGTGCGTTTCTCGGGCGACGTGTCGAAGGCCCTCGCGGCCGGCGCGAACGCGGTGATGATGGGCAGCATGTTCGCGGGCACCGAAGAGGCGCCGGGCGACGTGTTCCTGTACCAGGGCCGCCAGTACAAGTCGTATCGCGGCATGGGTTCGGTCGGCGCGATGAAGGACGGCGCGGCGGACCGCTACTTCCAGGACAACTCGGCGAACATCGACAAGCTCGTGCCGGAAGGCATCGAAGGCCGCGTCGCGTACAAGGGTTCGGTCAACGCGATCCTGTTCCAGCTGGTCGGCGGCGTGCGCGCCAGCATGGGCTACTGCGGCTGCCGCACGATCGACGAGCTGCACGAGAAGGCCGAATTCGTCCAGATCACCGCGGCGGGCATGCGCGAGTCGCACGTGCACGACGTGCAGATCACGAAGGAAGCGCCCAACTATCACGTGGACTGATCGCCGATGAAACCGCTGCTGCGAGCCGTGCTGATCGTCGATGCCGTGCTGCTGCTGGCGTTCGGCGTGCTGTTCGTGCTGACGCCCTGGCAGGCGCTGTTCAACGCGCTGCAACTGGCGAACATCCAGCCGGCGATGCTCGGCCAGGCGTTCGGTATCGCGCTGCTTGGGCTTGCGTGGCTCGCGTTTCATGCGGCGTTCAACGGCGACCTCACGGCGCCCGTCGCGCGGTCGGTCGGCCACGTGTACTGGCTGACCGGCGTGCTGACGGTCGTGTGGTCGATCGGCACCGGCAGCGGGCCCGCGCTCGCGGCCGCCGGCCGGGTGCTGTCGGCCGTGGCCGGGGTCGCGCTGATCGTGCTCGGCCTCGGCGGTGTGCGGCTCGCATCGGCCGTGCGTCGGCGCGAGAAAGTGCAGGCGCTCGAAGGCCGGAGCGCGCAGCGTCCGGTCGAACCGGCGCCGGTATCCGCAGCACAGCCGCGGGTCGAGCCGGTCGTCGGCCGTCCGGTGGCGCCTTCGGCGCCGGCCGCGGCGACCCCGTCGGCCGCGTCCGACCGCGCATCAGGCAGCGTCGCGTTCGACGCGCGCCCGCCGTCGCAGGATTGACCGGCGATGCGTCGCGCGTGCCGCCTGCCGCCCGACGCCGCCGACCATGCTTTTGACGCAGCGCTCGATGCGCTGCTTTTCTTATTCTCTTCATCCCGTCCGCAGCCATGCACGACAAAATCCTGATTCTCGACTTCGGTTCGCAAGTCACCCAACTGATTGCACGGCGCGTGCGTGAAGCGCACGTCTACTGCGAAATCCATCCGAACGATGTGTCCGACGACTTCGTCCGCGAGTTCGCGCCGAAGGCGGTGATCCTGTCGGGCAGCCACGCGAGCACGTACGAAGACCATCAGCTGCGCGCGCCGCAGGCCGTGTGGGAGCTCGGCGTGCCGGTGCTCGGCATCTGCTACGGGATGCAGACGATGGCCGTGCAGCTCGGCGGCAAGGTCGAGTGGAGCGACCATCGTGAATTCGGCTACGCGGAAATGCGTGCACACGGCCATACGCGCCTGCTCGACGGTATCGAGGATTTCACGACGGCCGAAGGCCACGGGATGCTGAAGGTCTGGATGAGCCACGGCGACAAGGTGGCCGAGCTGCCGCCGGGCTTCGCGCTGATGGCGTCGACGCCGAGCTGCCCGATCGCCGGCATGGCCGACGAGGCGCGCGGCTACTACGCGGTGCAGTTCCATCCGGAAGTCACGCACACGGTGAAGGGCCGCCAGATCCTCGAACGCTTCGTGCTGCAGATCGCCGGCGCGAAGCCCGACTGGATCATGAAGAACCACATCGAGGAAGCCGTCGCGAAGATCCGCGAGCAGGTCGGCGACGAGGAAGTGATTCTCGGCCTGTCGGGCGGCGTCGATTCGAGCGTCGCGGCCGCGCTGATCCATCGTGCGATCGGCGATCAGCTGACGTGCGTGTTCGTCGATCACGGCCTGCTGCGCCTGAACGAAGGCAAGATGGTGCTCGACATGTTCGAGGGCCGCCTGCATGCGAAGGTCGTGCACGTCGATGCGTCCGACCAGTTCCTCGGCCACCTGGCCGGCGTGACCGATCCGGAAGCGAAGCGCAAGATCATCGGCCGCGAGTTCGTCGAGGTGTTCCAGGCCGAGGCGAAGAAGCTGTCGAAGGCGAAGTGGCTCGCGCAGGGCACGATCTACCCGGACGTGGTCGAATCGGGCGGCACGAAGACGAAGAAGGCGACGACGATCAAGAGCCACCACAACGTCGGCGGCCTGCCGGAGACGCTCGGCCTGAAGCTGCTCGAGCCGCTGCGCGACTTGTTCAAGGACGAAGTACGCGAGCTGGGCGTCGCGCTCGGCTTGCCGCCGGAGATGGTGTACCGCCACCCGTTCCCGGGCCCGGGCCTCGGCGTGCGGATTCTCGGCGAAGTGAAGCGCGAGTACGCGGACCTGCTGCGCCGTGTGGACGCGATCTTCATCGAGGAGTTGCGCGGCACGACGGCCACCGCGCAGGACGCGGCTGCCGGCCTGTGCGGCGAGGCCGACGTCGGCAAGACGTGGTACGACCTGACGAGCCAGGCGTTCGCGGTGTTCCTGCCGGTGAAGTCGGTCGGCGTGATGGGCGATGGGCGGACGTACGACTACGTGACGTCGCTGCGCGCGGTGCAGACGACCGACTTCATGACCGCACACTGGGCGCACCTGCCGTATGCACTGCTCGGCCGCGCGTCGAACCGGATCATCAACGAAGTGCGCGGGATCAACCGGGTCGTGTACGACATCTCGGGGAAGCCGCCGGCGACGATCGAGTGGGAGTGAACAATCCGACTGAACCGGCGTTCGATTCCGCTTGTGCCGTTGCGCATCGCTTGATGTCACGATAGTTCGCAAGCGGGTTGCCGGTTTGGATGGCATGCTGCCCCGGCTCACGCGGGCAAGAAACGGCCTGGCAATGTATTGCCAGGCCGTTTTGCGTTAACGGGTGCAATCAGTCAGCGCGTGTCGTGTTTTCCGTTCCGGGACGGGATGCGTCACGCACACGCCCGCCCAAGCGACCTCAAATACATGGGCACCTTCGCCTTGGTCGTCGCCTGAACCCGCGACATCAGCGCGTGATCGATCCGGTCCAGCCCGTAAGTCCGTGAGATATCCTGCTGCAACCGGCACCACAGATGCCCAGCCATCTCGGCATCGACCATCGCGCGGTGCGCACGGCCCGTCTGCGGCAACCGCAGCATCTCGGCCAGGCTCGACAGGCGGTGACTCCTGGCGTCCGGGTAGATCCGTCTCGCCACCAGCATCGTGCACGCAAACGCATGGTCGGCCGACATGCCGAGCATCCCCAGTTCCGACTGCCAGAAGCGTTTGTCGAAACCGGCGTTGTGGGCGACGACCGCATGCTTGCCGACGAACGCCGCCGCTTCCTTCATGACCTCGGACGCCGGTGGCGCCGCCGCGATCATGTCGTTGGTGATGCCGGTGAGCGCAACGACATCCGACGGGATGCGTCTGCCTGCATTCATCAAACTCTGGAAACGGTCGACGATTTGCCCGTCGCGCAGCAGGATGACGGCAATTTCGGTCGCACGGTCGCCCATATTCGGCGACAGCCCGGTTGTTTCGAAGTCCAGTACCGCGACGGTTTGCATGGTTGAGTTCGGATGCTTCATCAGAGGGTGTCGAGTTTGGCCGAGAGGGTAGCATCTCCGTGCTCGCGAACGGCGGATTCATCGATCGGCGAGCGGGCCGGCGTTCGATTGACGATAATGAAAATTCCGCTCCACGCCAGTCGGACATGTTGCCGTGACTCAACTGACGTTACCCGGATTCGATGCGCCGCCGCCGGCTCCCGTGCACCGCTTCTTTTTCGCCGTGCTGCCGGACCTGGTCACGGCGGTGCGCATTGCCGGCCTTGCCGAAAGCATGCGGCTAAAGAAGGACAGCCTGGTGGGCACCGAGCGTCTGCACATCACGTTGGGCTCGCTCGGCGACTTCGCTTACGTGCCGGGCGCTACCCTTGCACGGGCACGTGCGGTGGCGGACCGCATGGACGTGCCGTCTTTCGCCGTGACGTTCGACAAGATCGTCAGCTTCAACGGGCGTCCCGGTCATCAGCCGCTGGTGTTGATGGGGCGGGCCGGTCTGGACGGCTTGATCGATTTTCGGCGGCAGTTGCGAGAGGCGCTGAAACGGGCAGGCGTGCGCGTTTTTCCTTCGGGTTTCACCCCGCACGTGACGCTGCTGTATGGCGCACGGAGGCCCGATGAGTATCGGATCGAGCCGATTACCTGGACCGTATTGGACTTCGTCCTGATCGATAGCTGGCTCGGCAAGTCGCACTACGACGTGTTGGGGCGCTGGCCGCTGGCGACCGGCAACTCCTCGTGATAATCGCGATACCGCAAGGGCGGTGTCGTTTCAGCGCGTCCGGCCCGGGCCGGTGCCGTGTCCCGTTCCTGCCCGGACTCCGGCTCAGTCCCGACCACTCCCGCGATAACGAAGATGAATCAGCGGATAAGGCCGCCCCTGTCCATCCACCTTCGACCTCCCGCAGCGCTCGAATCCGAGCCGCTCATAAAACCCCGCCGCCGCTTCGTTCTGCTCGTTGACGTCGGTCGACAGGTCGGGATGGCGCTTGAGTGCTTCTTCGACCAGCCGCCGCCCGATTCCCGTGCCATGGTGTTCAGGATCGACGAACAGCGCCTCCATGTGACTGCCGTCGAGCAGCATGAAGCCGATCGGGCGATCGCTCTCGTCGACGGCCAGATCGAGCGGTGCGCTCGGCAGAAACGCGACGACTTCGGATTCGATCGCACGACGATCGTCGTCGCTCAGGAAGTGATGGGTGGCGTCGACGGCGTTGCGCCAGATATCCAGTACGCGTGTGCTATCGGCCTGGGTAGATGGTCGAATTCTGATCATGGTTTGATAGGTTGTGATTCGGCGGCGCTCGACAGGTTGTCGGCGCCGTGACGGAGCGAACGCATCGCGCCGATACGCAAGCGGCAGCGAAGCGTCAGGCGAATGGCGGACGCGCGTTGCCCAACACCGCGGCCCGCTCGATCGCCCGTCGCGCGACGTCGCGCACGCCCGCGCTCATCGGCAAATCGTCGCGCTCGAGTTCGTCGATGTCGAACCAGCGTGCGTCGAGCGCATCGTCGCCGGCGGCCGGCGTGCCGCGCAGCCATCTGCACAGCACTGCGACCAGGATGAAATGCTGGCGCACGGCGCCGTGCGCATCGTAATCGAACGCGTCCAGCGCGGTAAAGGCGTCGAGCGCTTCCACGTCGACCGTCGTCTCTTCCGCGATCTCGCGCACGACCGCATGCGCGAGCGGCTCGCCCGGCTCGATCTTGCCGCCGGGGAAGCCCCAGCAACCCGCATCGGGCGGATTCGCGCGGCGCACGAGCAGCACGTCGCGTTCGCGCAGCACGATGCCGATCACGGCGGGAACGGGGCGCAAGGAAGCAGCGTGGCCGGTTGGGGGCGGGGTCATGCGTATCCGTTGGTTCGAACGAGCGCGTGAGCGTACACGCGGCTCATCGGGCGTTCCCGGTACGCCGTTCGATCGCGCGGATCACGGCGACCATGTCGGCCGCGCCATGCCCGGCCTGCTCGGTTTCGCCGTAAAGCGCGTGGCAGATGTCGAGCAGCGGAGACGCGATGCCGATGCCCCGCGCGGATTCGGCGACGAGGCGCGCATTCTTCAGCACGTCGGTGATTGCGGCCTGCACCGAGAAATCTTCCGCGACGAGCTTGCCGAGCTTCACGCGCGACACGTCGCTCGCCATCGGGCCTGCGTTCAGCACGTCGGCGAAGCGCGCGAGGTCGATACCGTGACGCTGCGCGAAATGCGTGGCTTCGGCGAGACCGGTGACCATCGTGATCAGGAACAGGTTGACGGCGAGCTTCATCGTCAGCGCCGACGGCACGTCGCCGCACACGAAACTGTCGCGGCACAGCGGCTTCACGAGCGCGCGGACGGCATCGACGTCGTCGGGTGCGCCGGCCAGCATCACGACGAGCTGGCCGGCTTCGGCCGGCTTGCGCGAGCCCGACACCGGCGCCTCGACGTAGCGGCCCGACGCGGCGGCGATGGCGTCGGCGAGCGCACGCGAATATTCGGGCGCATTCGTACCCATGTTGACGATCGTGTGCCCGCCGGCCCGCGCGGCAAAACCGGGCGTGCCGCGCGCGAGGACGGCATCGATCGCCGCGTCGTTCGCGAGCATCAGGATCACGGTGCGGCAGGACACGAATACGTCGTCGATGTCCTCGGCCACGCGCGCGCCGGCGTCGCGCAGCGCATCGTCGTTGCCGTGCGAACGGCTCCACACGACGAGCGGCGTGCCGGCCCGCGCGAGATTGAGCGCCATCGGCGTGCCCATCACGCCGAGGCCGATGAATCCGACTGGGGTTTGCATGGTGCTGCTCCCACGGTAGGTGGCGGCGATCGTGGGCGTCAGTATCGCAGCGTTTTCGCATGCCTGCCATCCAGCCCGCTCGACCGCGACAGCCGCATCGTCGCCGCTACGCGATCTCCGCCAGGTACGGCCACGGATAAATGCCGCGTGCATGACCGTCGTCGAACAGGAAGCGTACGCCGTAGCCGAGCGGTTCCACGCCGTCCAGCGTCAGGTCCGGCCGCGCGTCGATGCGGCCGCCGTCGAGCCGGATCTTGCGGCATTCCGCACACGGGCAATCGCTGCGCAACCGCGCAAAGTCGATGCGTTGCGCCGAGCCGTCAGGCCAGGACAGCGTCAGTGCGCGTGCCGGGCGATCGAGTGCGATTTCGATCGGCGTAATCATCGCGACGCCTCGTCGATCTGTCCGATCGCGATCCGCACGGCCTTGCGGACTTCGGGGTCGCGATCGTCGAGCGCGTCGTGCAGCGCGGGCAGCGTCGCCCGGTCGCGCAATTCGCCGAGCGCGAGGGCGGCTTCCTTGCGCAGATTGCTGATCGCATGCGCGAGCAGCGCGACGACGGCCGGTGCCGCGGCCGCATCGCGCAATTGGCCGAGCGCGCGGACGGCGCGCACGCGCACTTGCCAGTAATCGTCGTCGAGCGCGGCGACGAGCGGGTCGCGCGCAACGGCGACGCGCAGCTTGCCGAGCGTGGCGGCCGCTTCCTCGCGCACCTGCCATTCGACGTCGCGCAGCGCCGCGAGCAACGCGGTGACGACGGCGGTATCGCCGGCCGCTGCAAACCCGATCGCGCCGACCGCGGCGCGCCGCACGTCGGCATCGGCGTCTGCGGTCGCGATGCGGGCGAGCGGCGGCAGCGCGCGGCCGTCCTTGAGCCAGCCGAGCACGACGACCGCCTCCGTGCGTACGGCGGCGGCGCTCGCGTCGAGCGCGCGCAGTGCGGGCGCGAACGCGTCGGGGTCGCGCAATTCGCGCAGGCCGCGCAGCACGGCGGTGCGCACGAACGGCTCGGGCCGGTCGGCCCAGCGGCGCAGCACGGCGCCCGATGCCGCGTCCTTCAGTTCGGACAGGCTGTGCGCGGCCGTTGCGCGCACGCCGTCGTCCGGATCGAGCAGCGCATGGCACAGCGCGTCGACGACATCGGGCTGCTCCCACGCGTCGAGCACGCGTGCGGCTTCGCTGCGCACGTCGGCCGACGGGTCGTCGCGCAGCGCCGCGACGAACGACGGCACGAGTTCGGGCGCCTCGAGATCGGCGAGTTCGAGCAGTGCGACGCGGCGCACCGAGGCATCGGCCGCGGCGAGGCGCGCGACGAGCGCCGCATGATCGGCGGACGGCATGCCGGGCAGCGGGAAAGCGGGGGAAGAAACAGTCATGGAGAAAGTCGGAGTGGTGGTTGGACAGGCACGCATGCTGGCGGTGTCGCGCAACAGCGCGAGACAGCGGCGCTTGATGTCGACGAATGCGGACTTGGTCGTGCTGTCGTCGGTGCGGGGCCGCGCGAGCGGCACGCGGATGTCGGCGACGATGCGCGCGGGCCGCGGCGACGACATCAAGATGCGGTCGCCGATAAGCAGCGCCTCCTCGATATCGTGCGTGACGAACAGCACGGTCGTGCCGATGCGCGACCAGATGTCGAGCGGCAGCGTCTGCATCGTCCGGCGAGTCTGTGCGTCGAGTGCGCCGAACGGCTTCAGCGCAGCAGGTAAGGGATGTCGACCTTGACCGCGCCGGTCGGGCAGTCGCGTTCGCACGGCATGCAGTACCAGCATTCGTCGAACTGCATGTACGCCTTGCCCTTGGTGACGTCGATCGCGAGCAGGTCGAGCGGGCACACGTCGACGCAGACGGTGCAGCCCTTGTCGGCGATGCACAGCATCTCGTCGATCGTCACGGGCGCGCTGCTGCGCTGGAAGATGTCGTGCGGGGTATGGGGCATGGCAAGGCTCCTCAAAGGGTGGCCGCGAGCGCGGCCGGTTCGCGGATGCGCAACTGCGCGTAGGCGCCGCGTTCGTCGTCGGCGAGCGGCACGACGTACGGTTCGACCGGCCGCTTCTCGCTGCGCATCGCGCCCGCGGCATCCTTGCGCAGCCACGTGTGGCAGAACCATTCGGCGTCGTTGCGGTGCGGGAAATCGACGCGATGGTGGTACAACCCCCAGCGGCTCTCGGTGCGGAACAGCGACGCGCGTGCGGCCATTTCCGCGCAGTCGCGGATCGCGCGCACTTCGGCCGCGCGCATCAGTTCGTGCGGGTTATCGGCCTTGATTTCTTCGATATCCTCAGTAATTTCATCAAAACGTTGCAGCCCGATTTCCATCTTGCGCGTCACCTTCGGCGGTTGCAGATAGTCGTTCACCATGCGGCGCAGCTTGTACTCGACCTGCGCCGGCGCCAGGCCGCGCTCGCGCAGCAACGGCGCGAGCACGCGCGAACGCTCGGCGTCGACCTGTCGGTCGTCCACCGGCGCGTGTTCGCGGCCGGCCGCGTAGTCGGCCGCATTTTGCCCGGCGAACCAGCCGTACGTGAATGCGCCGAGCATGTAGTTGTGCGGAACGGCCGCCATGTCGCCGGCCGCGTACAGCCCCGGCACGGTCGTCTCCGCGCGCGCATTCACATATACGCCCGATGCGCTGTGGCCGCTGCAGAAGCCGATCTCCGAGATGTGCATCTCGACCATCTGGCTGCGGTAGTCGGTGCCGCGCCCCGCATGGAAACGGCCGCGGCTCGGCCGTTCGTTCGTATGCAGGATCTGCTCGATGGTCCGGATCGTTTCTTCCGCGAGATGGTCGAGCTTCAGGAACACGGGGCCGTTGCCGCTCTGCAGTTCCTGGTAGAACTCCCACATCATCTGGCCGCTCCAGTAGTCGCATTCGATGAAGCGTTCGCCCTTGCCGTTCGCGGTGAAGCCGCCGAGTGGGCCGGTCACGTACGCGCAGGCCGGGCCGTTGTAATCCTTGATCAACGGATTGATCTGGAAGCATTCGAGGTTCGCGAGCGCCGCGCCCGCGTGATAGGCCATCGCGTAGCCGTCGCCCGCGTTGGTCGGGTTCTCGTACGTGCCCATCAGGTAGCCCGATGCCGGCAGACCGAGGCGGCCGGCCGCGCCGCAGCAGAGGATCACGGCCTTCGCGCGGATCACGTGGAATTCGGCGGTGCGGCAGTCGAAGCCGAGCACGCCGCTCGCGCGGCCCTGCGCGTCGGTCAGCACGCGCGTCGCGACGATCCGGTTCGTGATCGCGATGCGTGCGCGCTTCAGTTGCCGGTACAGCACCTTCTTGATGTCGTGGCCCTCCGGCATCGGCAGCACGTACGAGCCCATGTGATGGACCTTCTTCACCGCGTAGTCGCCGGTGCCGTCCTTCTCGAACTTCACGCCCCAGCGATCGAGCTGCTCGATCGTCGTGAAGCTGTGCGCGGCGTACGCGTACACGGCTTCCTGGTCGACGATTCCGTCGTTGGCGATCGTGATCTCGCGCGTGTACTGCTCGGGCGTCGCATGACCGGGGATCACCGCGTTGTTCAGGCCGTCCATCCCCATCGAGATCGCGCCGCTGCGTTTCACGTGGGCCTTCTCGAGCAGCAGCACGCGCAGGGACGGATCGCGCTCCTTCGCCTTGATGGCGGCCATCGGGCCGGCCGTGCCGCCGCCGACCACGACGACGTCGTATTCGTGCACATGGGTATTCATCGCGGGTTCCTTGCAGGTTTGCGTGCCTTCTGCCGGTCGACGCGCAGCCGGTACTGGAAGGCGTCGCCGCGGAAGTAGAGGGTTTCGTAGTCGATCGGCGCACCGGACGCATCGTGCGTGAGACGTTCGATACGCAGCACGGGGCTGCTTTCCTCGACGTGCAGCGCGTCGACGATTTCGTCGTCGGCGAGGATCGCGTCGATCGACACGTCGGCATGGCCGAGCGCAATGCCGCAGTCGTTCTCCAGGATCAGGAAGATGTCGCGGGTCGCGAGATCGGCGCCGGCGAGGCGCTTGCCGAGCGCCTCGGGCACCCAGGTCTGTTCGAGCGACACGGGTTCGCGGTTCAGCAGCCGCACGCGATGGATCTCGACGAGCGGTGCGCCCTCGGGCACGTTCAGCTTCGTCGCGAGATGGCGATCGGCCTTCACGGTGCGCAGGCTGCGCAACTGATTGACGATTTCGTAGCCCATCGACGACATCGCCTCCGCGAACCCCTGCAGCGACGTCACGTTCTGGAAGGCCTTCGGCTTCGACACGAACGTGCCCTTGCCGTGCAGCTTGAACAGCAGGCCTTCCTTCTGCAGGTCGCCGAGCGCCTGGCGCACCGTGATGCGGCTGACGTCGAACGTCGCGCAGAGCTCGTGCTCGGACGGCATCCGGCTGTGCGGCGCATAGGTGCCGTCGAGAATGCGCGCGCGCAGCGTGTCCTTGATCTGCACGTAGAGCGGGGCCGCGGACAGCGGCACGACGTTGGGTGGCGTCATCGGTCGACTTGTTATGACAAGATGGGGCGAGTGTAGCCAGCGCACGTGCGCGCCCCAACCAACCATTTCTGCTTTCGAATTTCCCGTTGCGGAAAAGCGGGGCGGCAGGCGGTGGGGCGACCGGACGATCCGACCCTTGCGATGCGCGCGGGACCGCCGACAATAAAAAATCCGCAGATCATGCGCCGCGCATGTCGATTTCCCGATGCGTCGTCCGTCGTATCGATAACGACCGGGCCGCGCGCCGCGCCATGCAGCGGACACCCGGTTGCCGCGAATGGCGCAACGAACGAGGAGATACCCGATGACACGCCACATGCCGGATTCCCGATACCGCTGGGTGATCGTCGCCGCGGGCGGCCTGATGGGCTGCGTCGCGATCGGCGCGATGTTTTCGTTGCCGGTGTTCCTGCGCTCCATCGCGCGCGAGACGGGCTGGTCGATGACCGGCATTTCCGCCGCGATGACGCTCGGCTTCATCGCGATGGCGTTTGCGAGCATGGCGTGGGGCAGCCTGTCGGACCGCGTCGGCACGCGGCCGGTCGTCGTCGCGGGCGCCGTGCTGCTGTCGGCGAGCCTGGCGCTCGCGAGCCGCGCGCCGTCGCTGCTCGTGTTCCAGCTGAGCTTCGGGCTGGCCGTCGGCAGCGCGACGGCCGCGATATTCGCGCCGATGATGGCGTGCGTGACCGGCTGGTTCGACACGCACCGCAGCCTCGCGGTATCGCTCGTGTCGGCCGGCATGGGGATGGCGCCGATGACGATGGCGCCGCTGGCCGCATGGCTCGTGTCGGTGCGCGACTGGCGCACGTCGATGCTGCTGATTGCCGTGCTGGCGGCCGTCGTGATGATTCCGGTGTCGCTGCTGGTGCGCCGGGCGCCGGCGCTCGACGCTGCAGCCGCGCACGCGGCGCCCGCGCCAGCGTCCGCCGGCGCGCCCGCCGCGATGTCGGTCGCGGATGCGCTGCGCTCGCCGCAGTTCGCGGTATTGCTGCTGACCAATTTCTTCTGCTGCGCGACGCATTCGGGCCCGATCTTCCACACGGTCAGCTACGCGGTGACCTGCGGGATTCCGCTGATCGTCGCGGTGTCGATCTACAGCGTGGAAGGGCTCGCTGGCATGGGCGGCCGGATCGCGTTCGGGATACTCGGCGATCGCCTCGGCGCGAAGCGCATGCTGGCGGCGGGATTGCTCGCGCAGGCGTTCGGCGCGCTCGGCTATTACTTCGTGCGCTCGCTCGACGGCTTCTACGCGGTCGCGACGCTGTTCGGTTTCGTCTATGCGGGCGTGATGCCGCTCTATTCGGTGCTCGCGCGCGAGAATTTCCCGCTGCGGATGATGGGCACCGTGATCGGCGGCTGCGCGATGGCCGGCAGCCTCGGGATGGCCGCGGGCCCGGTCGCGGGTGGGCTGATCGTCGACGCGCTCGGCAGCTACGGCTGGCTGTACCTCGGATCGTTCGCGATCGGGGTCGGCGCGTTCCTGATCGCGACGATGTTCCGGCCGTTCGCGAAAGCGCGGCCGGAAACGGTAGCTGCGTAATCGGGCGGCAAAGGCGGGGTGGCGAAGGCGGGGAGGCGAGCAGGCGGCCGGCATTTTCGTCGGGGCGGCGGTGGGCTGCGGGATCGTCGTGGATCAAAAATGGGCAGGCCATCGCCGCCGTCCGGAAGCGTCCGCACGGCGCTCGGCCTGCTGCGGCGCAGCACAGCGGCAAGTGACGGCGATCGGCGCGCATGCGCTGCGATTCGGTCCCTAAAAACGCAATATCGAGCATATATTCGAAGGGCCTGTCATACCGGCGTCACCCTGCTAGAATTCGGCCTGCCGCATTGTTCCGATTGACTGATGAGATTGCTTGACGCCCTGGTCGAACAACGTATTGCCGCCGCCGCCGCGCGGGGCGAGTTCGACGATTTGCCGGGTACCGGCGCGCCGCAGGCGCTGGATGACGACCTGCTCGTGCCCGAGGAGGTGCGGGTGGCCAACCGTATCCTGAAGAACGCGGGCTTCGTGCCGCCGGCCGTCGAGCAACTGCGCGCGCTGCGCAACCTGCACGACGAAGTGCAGGCGGTCAGCGACCGCGCCGCGCGCTGCCGGCTGCAGGCGAAGATCCTCGCGCTCGACATGGCGCTCGAATCGCTGCGCGGCGGCCCGATGGTGATGCCGCGCGACTACTGCCGGCGCATCGCGGAACGCCTGTGCGAGCGCGGGCTCGACGACGCACCCGCCGAAGCGGGGACGATGTGACGTCCGACGCGCTGCACGACGCAGCCCGCTCGGCAGCCGCCGCAGCCGCTGACCCCGCCGCCGATTCTCCCGTTCACGAAGCCGCGCCCGTATCGGCGCGCGACCTGCATTTCATGCGTCTGGCGCAGGCCGCCGCCGAAGAGGCGCGCGCGGCCGGCGAAGTGCCGGTCGGCGCGGTGCTCGTGCGCGGCGACGAAGTGATCGCGCGCGGCTTCAACCATCCGATCGGCGGGCACGATCCGTCCGCGCATGCCGAAATGGCCGCGCTGCGCATGGCCGCGCAGCAGCTGCGCAATTACCGGATGCCCGGCTGCGAGCTGTATGTGACGCTCGAACCGTGCCTGATGTGCGCGGGCGCGATCATGCATGCGCGCATCGCGCGGGTCGTCTATGGCGCGGCCGATCCGAAGACGGGCGCGTGCGGCAGCGTGATCGACGCATTCGCGAATCCGCAGCTCAACCACCACACCGAAGTGATCGGCGGCGTGCTCGCCGACGAGTGCGGCGCCGCGCTGAAGTCGTTCTTCGCCGAGCGCCGTCGCGCGCTGCGCGAAGCGCGGCTCGCCCGCGACGCCGAATCGGGCGCGTCATAGGCGCCGCCGTCGCGCCCGTCGTGGCGGGCGTGCACGGTTTTCGTGAACCGGACACGGTTCGGACCCTCTAAGCAGGTTTGACGATCCCGACACCTTTCGCCATGTCCTTCCAGCCCGCCGCGTCCTACACCATCCGCCTGCTGGCGCCGTCCGGCTATCCGCACGACCCCGACGCGATCAACCGCGCGCTCGAGCGCCTCAGCAGCGCACAGCAACGCATCGAGAACATCGAGGCGACGCAGCGGCGCTTCCAGCGTTTCGGCGGCACCGACGGCGAGCGGGCGAGCGATCTGAACCGCCTCGCCGATCCCGAGCGGCCGCTGCCGGACATCGCGCTCGCGGTGCGCGGCGGCTACGGCGCCGCGCGCATCCTGCACGGGCTCGACTATCGCGGGCTCGAGCGCCGGCTGCGCGACCAGCCGATCGCGCTCGTCGGCCACAGCGACTTCACGGCGATCCAGCTGGCGCTGTACGCGAAGGCGCGCATCAAGACGTTCGGCGGCCCGATGCTGTCGGCCGATTTCGGCGCGGAAACGCCGAGCGACTTCACGATGCAGCATTTCTGGCAGACGCTGACGCAGCCGAGCACGACGATCGTCGCCGACGCACCGCAGGTGCAGACGGTGAACGTGACGGGCACGCTGTGGGGCGGCAACCTCGCGATCCTCACGTCGCTGGTCGGCACGCCGTACATGCCCGACATCGAGGGCGGCATCTTGTTCATCGAAGACGTCAACGAGCAGCCGTTCCGGATCGAGCGGATGATCTATCAACTGCACCTGTCGGGGCTGCTCGCGCGCCAGCAGGCGCTCGTGCTCGGCCAGTTCACCGGTGCGCGGCCGTTCGAGTACGACAACGGCTACGACATGCAGGCGATGATCGACCAGGTGCGCGCGGTGGTCGGGATTCCGGTCGTCACGGGGCTCCAGTTCGGCCATGTGCCCGACCTGTTGACGCTGCCGTTCGGTGCGCAGGCGCAACTGGTCGCGAATGCGCACGGGTTCCGGCTGACGCTGTCGGACTATCCGCATCTCGGCTGATGCCGGTGCGATCGATTCGAAAGGCGGGTTTCCCCGCCTTTTTCTTTATGTAAATGCGCAACTAACGGTCAATATTTTTCGTCGACGTCCACACGATCCACGTTTGATTTTGCACCATTTTTGTCAACAAAATGGCCGGGAGGGTATACGACGAGAAGGGCCTCCGTATTGCCTGACACGCTTGTCGTGCATGGATTCCGTGCGCGTTGCACCGAATGGAGACGCGCCGACGCACGCCGATCGTGCGAAATCTCGCAAAAGAATTGTTGACAATCTTTATGTCCATCCTAGGATGAGGACCATCACACGATGCAGATCATGAACGAGCCCGATTCCCATCCGTCCGGCGCAGCCGGTCCCGAAGCGATCGCCGAGCGCATCCGCACCGCGATCCTCGAGCATCGGCTCGCGCCCGGCGCGAAGCTGACGGAGGCGCAGCTCTGCGAGGTGTTCGGCGTGAAGCGCGGGACGATCCGCCAGGCGCTCGCGCAGCTCGCGACCGACAAACTGGTCGACCTCGAGCCGAACCGCGGCGCGTTCGTCGCGAGCCCGTCGCTGCAGGACGTGCACGAAGTGTTCGAGATGCGCCGGATCATCGAGCTGGCCGTGGTCGAGCGGCTCGCGACCGGCCCCGGCGCCAAGCGGCTGAAGGGCGTCGCGGCGCTGATCGACAAGGAACGCAAGGCGTTCGAGCGGCACGACTTCGCGGCGTGGATCCGGCTGTCGGGCGAATTCCATACGGCGCTCGCGACGCTGATGGGCAATGCGACGCTCAGCGAGTGCCTCGAAGGGCTCGTCGCACGCTCGACGCTGATGTCGGCGCTGTACGAATCGCACGGGCGCAGCCCGTGCTCGTGCGACGACCACGACGAGATCCTCGCCGCACTGGAGGCGGGCGATCCGAAGCAGGCGGTGACGCTGATGGCGCGCCACCTGCAGCATGTCGAACTGAAGATGCTGGACCGGCCCGCGCAAGGGCAGGTCGATTTGCGCGAAGTGTTCGGCGGCGCCTGAGCGGCGACGCGAACCCGGCCGCGCGCCACACGACGAGAGCAATGCAGGCCCACGGTGTTTGCCGCGGGTCGCTGGTCCGACTCCGGACGACGATCCGGAGCGATATCGATGACGGTGGAGCGGCCTGCCGGCCGCGTCAAGGAGAAGTCATGGCTCAATTCAGTGTGGCGCACGACAGCGCCTATCCGGCGGAAGAAGGCGGCGAGGGCGGCGGTCCGGCATTGCCGGACGGTTACAGCGAACGTCTGTACAACGAAGATTTGGCACCCCTTAAAAATCAGACATGGGGCGCGTACAACATCTTCGCGTTCTGGATGTCGGACGTGCACAGCGTCGGCGGCTACGTGTTCGCGGGCAGCCTGTTCGCGCTCGGACTGACGAGCTGGCAGGTGCTGATCGCGCTGATCGTCGGCATCGGTCTCGTGAACGCGCTGTGCAACCTCATCGCGCGGCCGAGCCAGCAGATCGGCGTGCCGTATCCGGTCGCGTGCCGCGCGACCTTCGGCGTGCTCGGCGCGAACGTGCCGGCCGTGATCCGCGGGCTGATCGCGATCGCGTGGTACGGCATCCAGACCTATCTCGCGTCGAGCGCGCTCGTGATCGTCGTGCTGAAATTCTTTCCGCAGTGGCTGCCGTATGCGGACGTCCATCGCTACGGCTTCCTCGGGCTGTCGGCGGTCGGCTGGGCCGGCTTCATGCTGCTGTGGGTGCTCCAGGCGTTCGTGTTCTGGAACGGGATGGAGACGATCAAGAAGTTCATCGACTTTGCGGGTCCGGCCGTCTATGTCGTGATGTTCATCCTGGCCGGCTACATGGTGTGGCGCGCGGGTTGGCGCAACATCGGCATCAACCTCGGCGGCGTCAAGTATCACGGCGCGGAAGTGATTCCGGTGATGATCACCGCCGTGTCGCTCGTCGTGTCGTACTTCTCCGGGCCGATGCTCAACTTCGGCGACTTCTCGCGCTACTGCCGCTCGTTCGGCGACGTGAAGCGCGGCAATTTCTGGGGGCTGCCCGTCAACTTCCTCGCGTTCTCGCTCGTCACGGTGATCACCACCGCCGCGACGCTGCCGGTGTTCGGCGAACTGATCACCGACCCGGTCGAGACGGTCGGCCGCATCGACCATCCGACCGCGGTGATCCTCGGCGCGCTGACGTTCACGATCGCGACGATCGGCATCAACATCGTCGCGAACTTCGTATCGCCCGCGTTCGATTTCTCGAACGTCGCGCCGCGCCTGATCAGCTGGCGCGCGGGCGGGATGCTCGCCGCCGTCGCGTCGATCTTCATCACGCCGTGGAACCTGTTCAACAATCCGGCGGTGATCCATTACACGCTCGACGTGCTCGGCGCGTTCATCGGCCCGCTGTACGGCGTGCTGATCGCCGACTTCTACCTCGTCAAGCGCGGCCGCCTCGTGCGCGACGACCTGTACACGATGTCGGAAAGCGGCGCGTACTGGTACACGGGCGGCGTGAACCGCCGCGCGCTCGCCGCACTGCTGCCGGCCGCGGTGATCGCGGTCGTGTGCGTGATGGTGCCGGGCTGGCAGGGCGTCGCGAATTTCTCGTGGTTCATCGGCGCGGGGCTCGGCTTCGGGTTCTACCGGCTGCTTGCAGGCGCGAAGGCGTAAGGAGCCTGCGATGAAGATCCGACTGATCAATCCGAATACGACGCAGCGGATGACCGACGCGATGGGCCGCTGCGCGCGCGAGGTCGCGGCCGCCGGCACGGAGATCGTGGCCGTGAGTCCGCCGATGGGGCCGCCGTCGATCGAAGGGTATTACGACGAGGCGCTCGCGACGCCGGGGCTGCTCGCCGAGATCGCTCAGGGCGAGCGCGACGGCTGCGACGCATACGTGATCGCGTGTTTCGGCGATCCGGGCCTGTATGCGGCGCGCGAGCTCGCGCGCGGGCCGGTGATCGGCATCGCCGAGGCCGCGATGCATGCGGCGAGCGTGCTCGCGCCGGGCTTCTCGGTCGTCACGACGCTCGCGCGCACCTGCGGGATGGCGTGGCACCTCGCGGAGCGCTACGGGATGAAGCGGTTCTGCCGCAACGTGCGCGCGACCGACGTCGCGGTGCTCGAACTCGACCGGCCCGGCTCGGCCGCGCGCCGGATCATCGTCGACGAATGCCGGCGCGCGCTCGACGAGGACGGCGCCGACGCGATCGTGCTCGGCTGCGCGGGGATGGCCGAATTCGCGCACGAGATCGAGCAGCAGATCGGTGCGCCGGTGGTCGAGGGCGTCACGGCGGCCGTCAAGTGGGCCGAGGCGCTCGTCGCGTTGCGCCTCGCGACCGCGAAGCGCGGCGACTACGCGCGGCCGCTGCCGAAGCGCTACGACGGTGCGTTCGCCCGCTTCAGCCCGCCGGACGGGGAGGCGGCGGAACCGGTCGCGGATTTGCCGCGCCCGCACATACACACCGTCTGACACGCACTATCTGCGCCGCTGTATGGGCGCGTATGAACGTTTTCGCTACACTGGGCCGTCGTCGCATCGGCTGGTGCGGCCCGCCTCCGGGCGCCGCGCAGTCGATGCGAACCCTATATTTCAGCCTGCTCACTCGGCCCGCTTTCGTTGCCTTTCGAACCATGTCACTCGATCCCAACTATCCTCGCGACCTGATCGGCTACGGCCGCCATCCCGTTCAGGCGAACTGGCCGGGGCGTGCCCGCGTCGCCGTGCAATTCGTGCTGAATTACGAGGAGGGCGGCGAGAACTGCGTGCTGCACGGCGATCCGGGCTCCGAGCAGTTCCTGTCCGAAATCGTCGGCGCGGCCGCGTATCCGGACCGCCACATGAGCATGGAGTCGATCTACGAATACGGGTCGCGGGCCGGCGTGTGGCGCATCCTGCGCGAATTCGAGAAGCGCGGGTTGCCGCTGACGGTATTCGGCGTCGGCATGGCGATCGAGCGTCATCCGGAGCTCGCGCGCGCATTCGTCGAGCTCGGCCATGAAATCGCGTGCCACGGCTGGCGCTGGATTCACTACCAGAGCATGACGCCGGAACTCGAAGCCGAACACATGCGCCTCGGGATGGAAGCGATCGAGCGCGTGACGGGCGAGCGCCCGCTCGGCTGGTATACCGGCCGCGACAGCCCGAACACGCACCGCCTGGTCGCCGAATACGGCGGCTTCCTGTACGACTCCGACAACTACGGCGACGACCTGCCGTTCTGGATGGACGTCGAGGTGTCGGGCGGGCGCACGTCGCCGCAACTGATCGTGCCGTACACGCTCGACACGAACGACATGCGTTTCGCGACGCCGCAGGGCTTCAACACCGGCGATCACTTCTTCCACTACCTGCGCGACGCATTCGACGTGCTGTACGCGGAGGGCGACGAGGCGCCGAAGATGCTGTCGATCGGCATGCATTGCCGGCTGCTCGGCCGGCCGGGCCGGTTCCGCGGGCTGCAGCGTTTCCTCGATCACATCGAGAAGCACGATCGCGTATGGGTGACGCGCCGTGTCGATATCGCGCGTCACTGGCGTGAACATCATCCGTATCAGCCCAATCATCGAAACGAAGGGAAAGCATGAAGGCGATGCGCTACACGTTGGAACAACTGAACACGATGGCGCCGAGCGCATTCGTCGCGGCGTTGTCGGGGATTTTCGAACATTCGCCGTGGGTGGCCGAGGTCGCCGCGGGCGAGCGGCCGTTCGCGAGCATCGACGCGCTGCACAAGACGATGTCGGATGCGGTGGAAACCAGCGGCGAAGCGCGCCAGCTCGCGCTGATCAACGCCCACCCGGAGCTGGCCGGCAAGGCCGCCGTGCGCGGCGAACTGACGGCCGAGTCGACCCGCGAGCAAAGCGGCGCGGGCCTCGACCAGTGCACGCAGGAAGAATTCGACAAGCTGCTGACGCTGAACCGCACGTATCGCGAGAAGTTCGGCTTCCCGTTCATCCTCGCGGTGCGCGGCTACGACCGCCACGGCATCATCGCGAACTTCGAGTCGCGCGTGAATCATTCGCGCGCCGAGGAGCTGCGCGCGAGCCTCGACCAGATCTACCGGATCGCGCGCTTTCGCCTCGACGACCTGATCGACGCCTGACACCGCCGCCCGACACCGCAACGGCCTGCTGCGTCGCAGCGGCCCGATCGCCTCACTGAAACAAGGAAACATCATGGCTGTTCCGCTTCTCGATCCGAACGCACCCGATTTCACGCGGCGCTACGTGAATCTTGCCGACCCGCGTCTCGGTGCGCAGGCGCTCGAGGCCAGCGACGATTTCTTCGCGCCGAAGGACCGGATGCTGAACCCCGAGCCGGCCGTCTTCATCCCCGGCAAGTACGACGACCACGGCAAGTGGATGGACGGCTGGGAGACGCGCCGCAAGCGCACGACCGGCTACGACTGGTGCATCGTCAAGCTCGCGCGCCCCGGCGTGATCAAGGGCTTCGACATCGACACGAGCCACTTCACCGGCAACTTCCCGCCGGCTGCGTCGATCGAGGCCGCGTTCGTGGCCGACGGCGCGCCGACGCAGGCGACCGAGTGGGTCGAGATCGTCGCGTCGACCACGCTGCAAGGCAACAGCCATCACTACGTCGAAGCGAGCGACGCGCGCGCGTTCACGCACCTGCGCGTGAACATCTACCCGGACGGCGGCATCGCGCGCCTGCGCGTGTACGGCCAGCCGCAGCTCGACTGGGCCGGTGCGAGCGCGACCGAGCAGTTCGACCTCGCGGCGATGGAAAACGGCGGTTACGTGGTGGCGGCGAACAACCAGCACTTCGGCGTCGCGTCGAATCTGCTGCTGCCGGGCCGCGGCGTGAACATGGGCGACGGCTGGGAAACCCGCCGCCGCCGCGAACCGGGCAACGACTGGGCGATCATCGCGCTCGCGCACCCGGGCGTGATCCGCAAGATCGAAGTCGATACCGCGTTCTTCAAGGGCAACTACCCGGATCGCTGCTCGATCCAGGCCGCCTACGTGTCGGGCGGCACGGACAGCTCGTTGATCACGCAGTCGATGTTCTGGCCGGTGCTGCTCGGCGAGCAGAAGCTGCAGATGGACAAGCAGCACTACTTCGAACACGACGTCGCGTCGCTCGGCCCCGTCACGCACGTGCGGCTGAACATCATTCCGGACGGCGGCGTGTCGCGCCTGCGACTGTGGGGGACGCTCGACAAATGAAGACGCTTGCCATCGAACCGCTGACCAAGGAAGCATTCGCGCCGTTCGGCGACGTGATCGAAACGGAAGGGGCCAAGCAGATCCCGATCAACCTCGGCACGACGATCCGCTTTCACGATCTCGCGAAAGTCGACGTGACCGATGAAGGCGGTCGCACGCTCGTCAACCTGTTCCGCGGCCAGCCGCGCACGCTGCCGTTCGAGGTGAAGATGCTCGAGCGCCATCCGCTCGGCAGCCAGGCGTTCGTGCCGCTGAACGACCAGCCGTATCTCGTCGTCGTCGCGCCCGCGGGCGAACTCGATCCGGCGAAGATCCGCGCATTCGTGACGAGCGGCTGGCAGGGCGTCAACTACGCGAAGGGCGTATGGCATCACCCGCTGATCGCGTTGGGCGGCGTGAGCGATTTCATCGTCGTCGATCGCGGCGGCGACGGGGTGAACCTGAACGAGCAGGATCTGCAGGAGTCGCTGTGGCTCACCGAGGATGCACTGGATGCGGTGACGGCCTGAACCGACGGCGGCGTTACTCGGGAAGCCCGCGCACGATGCGCGGGCTTTTTTCATTTCGCTGCACGGTTGTCGCGCGAGGACTTTGCATATTCCATATCGTTGGTTCGTCGCGGCACGGGAGCCCGGTATCTTGACCGCTTTGTCGGCCCGGCGGGCCGATGCGTTCCGAATCCTCGAACCTCCTCCCACGAACATCCCGATATGAACGGAAGACTCCCGATCGCCGCGACAGCGGCGGCGGCCGTGCTGGCGCTCGCCGCATGCGGCGGCAGCGACGGCGGCATCGTCGCCAGTACCGGCACGAGCGCGGTCCGTAGCGCGAACCCGCTTGCCACGCCCGATCAGATCGCGGCGGAGAAACTCGCGCTCGAACTGGTGGCCGCGCCCGCGGTCGTGCAGGCGAAGGCTGCGCTGAAGGCGCAATGGCTGGCCGCGGCCCAGGCGGTGGGCGGCGTGCCGGACGAGTCGCTCGCCTATCTGCAGACGGCCGTCGACGAATCGGCGATGTCGAGCGCGCTCGCGATCACGAACCGTGATCCGAACGCGCCGAAAGTGATCTCCGGACTCGCCGCGCCGCATACGTGGTTCGGCATCGACGTGCCGGGCTCGCGCACGACGTTCGACAATCCGGACACGATTTATCGCAGCTTTCCGGTCGACCCGACGGCGCGTTACGTGATTCGCGGTAACGTGCATCGCGACGGCCCGGTCGACAGCAACGTCAGCTTGTGGGACAGCCGTCACGCGACGCTGTCGAACCTGACCGGCGATCAGCTGCGGGTCGGTGCGGACGGCAGCTTCACGATTACCGCGGATTCCGGCGCGGGAGACGGTACCGGCAATCACGTCGTGTTGCCGGCAGTCGCCGCATCGTTCTTCATTCGCGATACCGTCGCCGAATGGGGCGTGCAGCAATTCGACGATCTGTCGGTCGAGCGCGTGTCCGGCGCTTCGTCGACGGCGGCGCCGACCAAGGCCGAGATGATCGCCGCGCTGGCCGCGCAGGTCGGCAACGGCGGCAGCACGTTCGCCAGCTACAACGCGCTCGCGAACGCGCAGCCGGTCAATACGATTCCGGCCGTATCGCTGGGCGGCTCGGCCGGGCGGCTGTCGACGCAGGCGGCCACCTACAGCGCATTCCGGATCGCCGACGACGAAGCGTTGGTGGTGACGGTCAGCCTTGGCGGCGCGAAATACTTCATCGCGCCCGCCTATGGCCGCTGGCTGATCACGACCGACTACGTGAATCACACGCAGTCGCTGAACAACAACCAGGCGGTCGCGAATCCGGACGGTACGCTCACGTTCGTCGTATCGCCGAGCGATCCGGGCGTCTACAACTGGGTGGATACGGTGGGCATCCACGAAGGCTTTCTGAATCTGCGCTGGCAAGGGTTATCCGCGACGTCGGCCGGCGCGGCGCCTGCCGCGCATGCGACGCTCGTGAAGCTGGCCGACCTGCGCTCGGTGCTGCCGGCGACGACGCGCTACGTCACGCCGGCGGAGCGGGCGACGCAGCTTGCCGCGCGCAAGGCGAGCTACGCGCCGCGCTATTCGGCCGGCTGACCGGTGCGGCTCGACGTCGCCGTCGAGCCGCATCGCGGTATACAAAAAAACAGGCCCGCCGAAGCGGGCCCGTCGTTCAGGCGCGGTCGAACCGGGCGCTTACTTCGCGGCGCCGCCCTCGAACCACGCGGCGAGCTTCGTCCGCTCGTCGTCGGTCATGTGCGTGACGTTGCCGATCGGCATCGCCTTCAGGCGCACGGCTTGTTCGTAGATACGCTGCGCGTTCTTCGACACTTCGTCCGGCGTGTCGAACATCACGCCCGCGGGCGCGCTGCCCATCAGCGTCGGCTTCGACGAGTGGCACTCGACGCAGCGCTGCTGCAGGATCGGCATGATGTCGTTGATCACGATCTTCGGTGCGTTGGCCGCTTGCGCTTCCGGGGCGACCGGCTTCGGCATCGTCCACACCAGCGCGCCCGACAGCAGCGCGACGCCGCCGATCGGCAGGTACCACAGCTGCTTGCCGCGGTGGCGCATCACGAAGAACTGGCGAATCAGCGCGCCGGCCAGCATGATCAGCACGAGCACGACCCAGTTGAACTTGTTCGTGTACGTCATCGCATAGTGATTCGACAGCATCGCGAACACGACCGGCAGCGTGAAGTACGTGTTGTGCACCGAACGCTGCTTGCCGCGCTTGCCGTAGATCGGGTTCGGTTCCTCGCCCTTGAGCATCTTGTCGACCATCTTGCGCTGGCCCGGGATGATCACGAAGAACACGTTCGCCGACATGATCGTCGCGAGCATCGCGCCGACGATCAGGTAGGCGGCCCGGCCCGAGAAGATGTGGCACGCGAGGTACGCGGCGATCACGACGTACAGGCCGACGCAGATGCCGAGCACGCGATCGTTGGTGCCGAGGATGCGGCACAGCGAGTCGTAGACGATCCAGCCGGCGGCGAGGAAGCCGAGGGCGGAGGCCACGGCGACCACCGGGCCCATGTCGAGCACGTTCTTGTCGATCAGGTACGTGTTCGGTGCGAGCAGGTACAGCACGAAGAACAGCGTGAAGCCCGACAGCCACGTCGTGTACGACGGCCACTTCGACCAGTGCAGGTCGTCGGGCATTTCCGGCGGGGCGACCGTGTACTTCTGCATGTTGTAGAAACCGCCGCCGTGGACGTGCCACAGCTCGCCGAACACGCCGCGCTTGCGTTGGTTCGGGTCGGTCGGCGGTTTCAGGCTGTTGTCGAGCGCGACGAAATAGAACGACTCGCCGATCCACGCGATGGCGACGATGACGTGCAGCCATCGCAGCGCGAGGTTCAGCCAGTCGGTGATGAAGCCTTCCATGAAACTCCTCCAGACTCAGATCGTTTGTCTTGATGCAGGCGCCGATTCGTCTGTCAGCTGCCGCGATAGGTGCTGTACGACCACGGCGACACGAGCAGCGGCACGTGGTAGTGCGAGCCGGTGTCGGCGATGCCGAAGCGCAGGACGACGCGGTCGACGAAGCGGGGTTCGGGCACCTTCACGCCGAGCGCCGCGAAGTAGTCGCCGGCATGGAACACGAGTTCGTATTCGCCGGCGGCGAGCGCGGCGCCTTCGAGCAGCGGTTCGTCGCAGCGGCCGTCGCTATTGGTCAGCACGGTCTTGATCGCGCGGCGCGAATCGCCGTCCAGCGCGTAGAGGTCCACCTTGATGGCGGCGCCGGGGCGACCGTGCGCCGTATCGAGTACGTGGGTAGTGAGCTTTCCCATTCGTTGTTCCTTGTGTGAATGCGAGGTTCGGCGGCGACTCGATCCATTGACCGTGCGGCGGATCGAGGCTCCACGTCACGTGGCTACATACCCGTCGGCGAGATTGAAGCGAGCGCCGTGCAGGCATTGTAAAAAGGTTCCCCGCGCAAATACGGGCGCGATATCGAAGATAATGCGCCGCGCATGAGCGGCTGTCGACGGCACGCCGGAACGGCTTCGAGCGCGGATTTCGGGCACCCGTCGGGGTACCCCTCGGGGCGCCCGGCGGGGCGTCGGGCGGCGTACCATACCGAATCCCTGAGGGGCGGCATTCCGGATCGCGTATTGTGCGCGGCGCGCGCCTGGGCGATCCTCCCGTCGTGCGCGTCGGCCCGTGGCCGGCGCGTACCCCGAAGACGGCGAGCACGCCGGGTAACCGGGCCAGGGCGTTCGAACGGACGCAGGCACCGGGGCGTGCCGCGATTCAGCGTTCGAACGGCTGTGTGACCGCCTCCAGGACAGCCCTGGAGGCAGACCGACGCGGAGAACGCATGAATCTCGAGCAGCACGCCGGCGCACGCGCGCCGAACTCCTCTTCATCCCGCCCGACGACCCTGCTGGTCAAGCACGCCGACGTGCTCGTGACCATGGACGACACGCGCCGCGAGTTGCGCGACGCGGGGCTCTACATCGAAGACAACCGGATCGTCGCGGTCGGCCCGACCGCCGAGCTGCCCGACACCGCCGACGAAGTGCTCGACCTGCGCGGCCACCTCGTGATCCCGGGGCTCGTGAATACGCACCACCACATGTACCAGAGCCTCACGCGTGCGGTGCCGGCCGCGCAGAACGCCGAACTGTTCGGCTGGCTCACGAACCTGTACCGGATCTGGGCGCATCTGACGCCCGAGATGATCGAGGTGTCGACGCTCACCGCGATGGCCGAGCTGCTGCAGTCGGGCTGCACGACGTCGAGCGACCATCTGTACATCTACCCGAACGGCAGCCGGCTCGACGACAGCATCGGCGCCGCGCAGCGGATCGGCATGCGTTTTCACGCGAGCCGCGGCGCGATGAGCGTCGGCCAGCGCGACGGCGGACTGCCGCCCGATTCGGTCGTCGAGCGCGAACCCGACATCCTGCGCGACGCGCAGCGCCTGATCGAGACCTATCACGACGAAGGCCGCTACGCGATGCTGCGCGTGGTCGTCGCGCCGTGCTCGCCGTTCTCGGTGAGCCGCGAGCTGATGCGCGACGCGGCCGTGCTCGCGCGCGAGTACGGCGTGTCGCTCCACACGCACCTCGCGGAGAACGTCAACGATATCGCGTACAGCCGCGAGAAGTTCGGGATGACGCCCGCCGAATATGCGGAAGATCTCGGCTGGGTCGGCCACGACGTGTGGCATGCGCACTGCGTGCAACTCGACGAGGCGGGCATCGGCCTGTTCGCGCGTACCGGCACGGGCGTCGCGCACTGCCCATGTTCGAACATGCGGTTGGCGTCCGGCATCGCGCCGGTGAAGAAGATGCGGCTCGCGGGCGTGCCGGTCGGCCTCGGCGTCGACGGCTCCGCGTCGAACGACGGCGCGCAGATGGTCGCGGAAGTGCGGCAGGCGCTGCTGCTGCAGCGGGTCGGCTTCGGGCCCGATGCGATGACCGCGCGCGAGGCGCTCGAGATCGCGACGCTCGGCGGCGCGAAGGTGTTGAACCGTGACGACATCGGCGCACTGAAACCCGGCATGGCCGCGGACTTCGCCGCGTTCGACCTGCGTCAGCCGCTGTTCGCGGGCGCGCTGCACGATCCGGTCGCGGCGCTCGTGTTCTGTGCGCCGTCGCAGACGGCGTACACGGTGGTGAACGGCAAGGTGGTGGTGCGGGAAGGGCGGCTCGCGACGCTCGATCTGCCGCCCGTGACCGAGCGTCACAACGCGCTTGCACACGCGCTGGTGGAAGCGTCGCGCTGACGCGTCGGCGGGGCGGTGGCGCCGCACGCTACGCAGCAGCCGCGCGGCCGTTGCGGCCGCGACCCGCCGCGCCACGCACCGGGCCGCCGCGTAACGGTGCGACCGGCACGACCGGCGCGCGCTGCGCGCCGTCTGCGATTACGCCTCGATCAGCGTGCGGGTGGCTTCGGCGACGAGGCTGCGCAGCCAGCGCACTTCGTCGGAGTAATGGCAGCGCTCGTGCCACAGCTGGTAGTACTGCATCGGCGGGAAGTCGAGCGGTGCGGGCACGACCGACAGCGGCAGGAACTTCGCGTAGTGATCGGCGAACAGCCGCGTGGTCGTGAAGATCAGGTCCGACTTCACGAGCACGTAAGGCGCGAGGTTGAAGTACGGCAGCGTGACGACCACATGACGCTTGAGCCGCTCGCGCGCGAGATGCACGTCGATCGCGCCGCGCTGGCCGACCGAATACGGCGTCGGCGCGAGATGCGGTGCGTTCAGGTACTGGTCGAGCGTGAGCCCGCCGCGCTTGGCGAACGGGTGCGTGTTGCTCATCAGGCAGACGATTTCGTCGACGAACAGATTCGACAGGTGCAGCTGCTCGGGCGGCTCGGGCCAGTTGCCGACGACGATGTCGAGCTTGCCGTCCTCCAGCGCGAGCTCGTAGTCGAACGCGGGGCCGAGCGAGTGGAACTCGAGCGTCGCGTTCGGCGCGGCCTGACGGAAGCGTTCGACGACCGTCGGCACGAACAGCACGTTCAGGTAGTCGGGGCAGCCGATCCGGTAGCAGCGGATCGACGTGGCCGGGTCGAAATTGTGCTGCTGGAACTTGATGCGCTCGATTTCACGCAGTGCGTTCTGCACGGGCTCGAGCAGGCGCAGCCCGTATTCGGTCGGCACCATGCCGGATTTGCCGCGCACCAGCAGCGGATCGCCGGTGATGTCGCGCAGGCGCCGCAGCGCGGCGCTGATCGCCGGTTGCGACTGGTTCAGTTTGACGGCCGCGCGCGTGACGCTGCGCTCCATCAACAAGGTGTGCAAGACGCGCAAGAGGTACGTGTCGATCGCCTCGCGTTGCTGACTCATGTTATCTCCGGTTTATATGGCTGGGCTGATCGAGGGGGTGGTCGGGTATATCGTTTTTAATATGAACGAAAATCAGCGTCAAGAGATGGATACCCGCGGATGCCCGCCGGCCAGGCCGCGACGAGGGACCTGAACGGGGGCGAAGGCGGGGCGCGCGGCGCCGCGCGGACCCGAACTGCGCGGATCCGGCGCGTGGCGCGAGGGGCGGCGGCGGGTGCGTCAGTCGTCGATGCGCATGCCGACCTTCAGCGTGACCTGCCAGTGCACGACCTGGTCGCCTTCGATGTGGCCGCGCGTTTCGGTCACCTGGAACCAGTGCAGGTTGTGCAACGTCTTGCCGGCTTTCGAGATCGCGTTGCGGATCGCGTCGTCGCTCGATTGCCGCGACGAACCGGTCAGCTCGATCATCTTGTACACGTGGTCGCTCATGATGCGCTCCCTGGGACGTTCGTATGGTGGGCCGGTGCAAGGCGCGGTCCCGCTACGGTTCCGCAACGGTCCCATCCGTGCCCGGCTTCTTGAGTGATAGGTATGATGGGCGGCAAGTGCAACCCATATCGGAGACGAGGAACATCGTGGAAGTCGGATTTTGCGGACCGGGATTGATGGGCGCGCCGATGATTCGGCATCTGCTGGCGGCCGGGCATCGCGTCGGCGTGTGGAATCGCTCGCGCGACAAGGCCGATGCGCTGGTGAAGGACGGTGCGCAGGTGGTCGGCACGCCGCGCGAGCTGGCCGAGCGCGTCGAGACGGTATTCGTGTGCGTCCTCGACGGCCGGGCGGTCGGCGACGTCGTGTTCGGCGAGCACGGGCTGCTTTCCGGTGACGCGAGCGCGCGCCGCCTGCAGCGCATCGTCGATCATTCAAGCATTCCGCCGGCCGCCACGCGCGACTACGCGGCGCGCGCGGCCGCACTCGAGGTCGGCTGGGTCGATGCGCCGGTGTCCGGCGGCGTGCCGGGCGCGCAGGCCGGCACGCTCGCGGTGATGGCCGGCGGCCGCGCGGCCGATCTCGACGCGGTGCGCCCGCTGATCGATACGTACGCGTCGCGCATCACGCACATGGGCGACGCGGGCGCCGGCCAGACGGCGAAGCTGTGCAACCAGGCGATCGTCACCGCGACGGTCACCGCGATCGCCGAGGCGGTCGGCCTGGCGCAGGCGAGCGGCATCGACGCCGCGCGTCTGGCCGAGGCGCTGGCCGGCGGCTGGGCCGATTCGGTGCTGCTGCAGACGTTCGTGCCGCGCATGACGTCGGGCGGCCATCCGCCGATCGGCGCGCTGAGTACGTTTCAGAAGGATGTCGATGCCATCGCGGACGCCGCTCGCGACACGGGCGCGGTGATGCCCGTGTCGGCCACCGTGCAGCAGGTGCTGAGGCTCGGCGCCGCGCAGGGGCTTGCCGGCGCCGATTTCGCCGCGTTCATCGACATCGTGCGACCGAACCCCGGCCGTCGGCAGGCGTCGTGAGCGGCAAGCGGGGCGCGTGAATGGCAGATGGGCCGCCCGGAGGCGGCCCATCGAATGACCGGCGGATCAGCCGAGCGAGCGGGGTGTCGTGTCGCCCGCGTTCTGGCGGCCGAGGCCGCCGCGCAGGCTGGCTTTCGTGCCTGCACCAAACTCGGGCAGGATGCGCGCACGCGCACGGCTCGCGAAGACGAGGAAGCCGAAGCCGTTGGCTTCGTACCAGTATCCGCCGTTCTCGAGGCCGTCGAGCGGCTGCTCGAGCGCGTTGGCGATCGATTCGATGCAGCGCTTGCGCAGCTCGGCGATGGCCGGATAGGGCGGCTGCGCGCCGCGTACGCTGCACAGGAGCACGTCGAGGCCGGGCAGCACGTGCGCGTAGAGGACGGGTTCGTCCTGCGCGCGGGCGCGGGCAATCTTGGTGTCGAGCTGGGCAAACGGTTTCGAGTGGCGCAAGACCGCGAGGAATGACTCCTGGCCATCCTGTTGCACACGCCGACGTTTTTTCGGGAAGGACATAAACACTCGCCTCAAAAACAATTGCAAGAAATGCGGCACTTTCATGCGACCCACTCCCGGCTATGTACGCCGCATGTCGATCCTTTATAGCACACGAAAATGCTGCATTCGTGCAGTACGACGATCAATGTCTCCCGTCGACCTGCTCGCCATGATCGACACAGCCAGCGTCTTGGCGCCCGTACTGTCGTTTAGTCTCCATCATAGACCTGCTTTTCCCGCGCGTGCATTCGCGCGTCACAAAAAAATGAGATAGGCCGCATGCGGCGGTGCATCGTGCGCGCAATAAAAAGGCCCGCACGAGGCGGGCCTGGCGGGCGGAGCGCGTGGCGATCAGCGCTGCTTGAGCGAATCGCGGATCTCGCGCAGCAGCACGGTGTCTTCCGGCGTCGCGGCCGGCGCGGCTTCTTCCGGCTTGCGCAGTTTGTTGATGAATTTCACCATCAGGAAAATGATGAACGCAAGGATCACGAAATTGATCGCCACGGTAATGAACGAGCCGTAGCCGAACGCGGCGACGCCCGCGGCCTGCAGGTCCTTGAACGAATCGGGATTACCCTTGAACGACGGCGGGATGGTGCCGAGCAGAACGAACTTGTTCGAGAAATCCAGGCCGCCGGTCAGCACGCCGATGACCGGCATGATGAGGTCCTTCACGACCGAGTCGACGATCTTCGAGAACGCGCCGCCGATGATCACGCCGACGGCGAGATCCATCACGTTGCCCTTGACGGCGAACTCCTTGAATTCCTTGATGATGCTCATGAGCGGCTTTCTCCTGGTTGGGGGCGAGGGAGGCGTGCCGCGACGCGCTGGATTGCTTTGCGTCGAATGAGGGTCGGTGGCACGCCGATGGCCGCATGATAGCGAACGTGCCCCATTGCCGGTAGTCCATCTTGAAATGATTGACAAATCCGCGTGTCGGCGCGGCCGGTCATGCAGCGGGGCCCGGCGTGCGTGCCGGGTGTCGACACGCACGTCGACGCCCGGTGCGCGGGTGCTCAGGTGTTGTCGTCGGTCCAGCCGTCGTCGTTGCTGCCGAGATCCATCCCGCCGCCGCCGCTGCCGTCGCTCCAGTTCGAATCGTCGCCGCGGCCGAGATCGAAGCCCGGATCGGCTTCGTGCCGGCGATGCTCGCCGTCGACGATCACGTCGCGCTCGACCACGCGATCGCGGCCGCCGGACATCGCTTCGCCGAGCAGCACGCCGGTCAGCAGCCCGCCCATTCCGCCGCCGAACCCGCCGCCTTGCTGGATCACGACGGGCGGCTGCTGTTGCGGATACGGTTGTTGCGGCGGGTAGGGCTGTTGCTGATACGGCTGGCCCTGCGCGCCCGTCATGCGGTCGGCTTCCTGCGCGTACACGGAACCGCTGCCGTTCGCCGGCGCCGCGGGCTGCGCGGCCGGGTCGGGGCGGCCTTCGACGCGCGCCTTCACGCTGGCGTGACGCTGTTCGAGTTCGTCGACGCGATACGGCGGCACCGGATTCTTGCCGTTCGACAGCGTCTCGACGAGCGTGCGCGCGTCGTTCTCGATCGCTTCGAGTTCGCCGGTCAGCGCCGCGGCGCCGGGCGCGGTCGACAGTTTCGCATCGAGCTTCAGCGGCCGGATGTCGTTCAGCACGTCGGTCGCGCGCTTGAGCTGCGTGCGGCGTTCGTCGTCGGCGCGGCCGTCGTCGGCCGTGCGTGCGCGCCGCAGCGTCCAGCGCAGTACCAGCGCGATCACGGCGACGATCAGCCCGAGGCCGATCCACATGCCGGTCGACGGACCGTGCTTGTCGGCCGGCGCGACGGCGGGGGCGAGCCCCGGCTGCAGCGTGCCGGCCTGCGTGGCCGACGGCGTGTTGCCGCTCACGCGCGCGGCGTCGGCGCGAATGCGCGACTCCGTCTGCGCGAAACGCGACGCGTCGGTGAAGCGCAGTTGCGGATCGAGCGATTTCGCGCGCTGCAGTTGCGCGAGCGCGTCGGACGCGCGACCTTCGCGGTCCAGCACCTGCGCATACAGGTAGCGCGCGTGCGCGTTGTTCGGATGGGCGTCGATGACTTGCGACAGCTGCGTGTCGGCGCGTTGCCAGTCGCGCTGCGCGATCGATTGTTCGACCTGCTGCAACGACGGGACCGCAAACGCGGCGGACGACAGCAACATCAGCGAGAGGCCGAGTGCGGCGAGGGATTTCTTCATGGTCGAACCGGGCGCAGGCGCCCGTCTCCTGACGATCGGTGCGCGCCGCGCACCCGGGCCGGGGCGCGGCGCGGTTGCCCGCGCGGCGGTTACTGCGCGGGCGTATCGAGCTGCTTCTTCAGCGCGGCGAGGCGATCCTCGACCGACGGGCCCTTGTTCAACGCGGCGAGCTTGTCGTCGAGCGCCTTGCCGCTCGACGTGTCGGCCGAATTCAGGCGCGCGTCCGAGCGTGCGTTCTGCAGCGCGACCTTGTCCTCGAGCTTCTGGAAGTCCTCGGACAGGTTCTTGCCGCCGATGCCGCCCAGCGCGCTGGCGGCCACGTCCTTCGCCTGCGCGATTTCCTGCTTGGCCTGCAGGATGTTCGAGCGCGCATTCAGGTCGTTGCGGCGCTGACGCATGTCGGCGATCTGCCCCTTCAGCTTCTCGACCGACGGCTCGAGCGTCGTCAGCTCGGCCGCGAGCGCATCGCGCTCGGCTTCCGCGTTCGCCTGCGCGGCGAGCGCCTCGCGGGCGAGCGCTTCGTCGCCGCCCTGCAGCGCGCGCTTCGCGCCGTCCTCGTACTTCTTCACCTTGTCGTCGGCCGCATCGCGCTTGCTGCGTTGGGTCGCGACCTGTGCCTCGATCTCGATCAGCGAATTCTCGGCACGGCCGATGCTGTCGTCGAGCTCCCGCACGATCTGCCGTGCGTCGCGCGACGGATCCTGTACCGAATCGGCCGCGTCGTTCAGCAGGCCTTTGATCGTGCGCGAAATAGAGTCGAAAAGCGACATGAAATCCTCCGTGGTTGAAAGGCGCCGCGTGACCGCGGCAGTGCCCGCCGCGAGCCGGTTCCGGCCCGCGTGAGCCGGCGGATATTACACCACCGGTTCACTTAAATACGGCTTAAACGCGCGAGTTCAAGCGGCTCGCGCATCAGGACGTCGAACCTTTCGCCGCTGAAAGAAAATCGCCCGCGCGTGCCGTATCGCGTGTCCATCATAGGCCGAGGATGGCGACAATACGTTCCGGAAATCACGGCATTGCGGGAATTTTTACAAAAAATCGCGAAGGCTCTCGGTCGATTTCATTAAAATGCGCTGTCACGTCGCGGGAACGGATCGCCGCGCGGCGGGGTCTGTCGACGTGACAGCCGCATCTCGATGTACCCACTCCGATTCATCCGCTTGCATTTCCGCATGCGTCCGAGGGCGCGATGTACGCCCGCCATTCCGACATGCCAATTATCAAACGACCGCCTTCTTCTTCCGACAGGAACGAACCCCACTACACGCTGCGCCGTTCGCCGTCCGGAGCCTATTACCCCGACGACGACCGCGACGACGGCCGCCGTGCGCAGCCGCGCAGCGGAGGTGACGGAGGGCGCCGCCGCACGTTCGGCTCGCGCGTCGCGCTGTGGTTCGTCGGCCTGTTCGCGACACTGGCGGTCGTCGGCGCGCTGATCGTCGGCTACGCGCTGGTCGTGATGGCGCCGCAACTGCCGTCGCTCGATGCGCTGACCAACTACCAGCCGAAGGTGCCGCTGCGCGTGTTCACCGCCGATCACGTACTGATCGGCGAGTTCGGCGAGGAGCGCCGCAGCCTCGTGCGCTTCCAGGACATACCCGACGTGATGAAGAAGGCCGTGCTCGCGATCGAGGACTACCGCTTCTACGAGCACGGCGGCGTCGACTTCCTCGGCATCCTGCGCGCGGGCGTGGCCGACCTGATGCACGGCGGCGCGCGCCAGGGCGCGAGCACGATCACGATGCAGGTCGCGCGCAACTTCTTCCTGTCGAGCGAGAAGACCTACACGCGCAAGATCTACGAGATGCTGCTCGCGTACAAGATCGAGAAGGCCCTGACGAAGGACCAGATTCTCGAGCTGTACATGAACCAGATCTATCTCGGCCAGCGTTCGTACGGCTTCGCGGCCGCGGCGCGCGTGTATTTCGGCAAGGACCTGAAGGACATCACGCTCGCGGAAGCGGCGATGCTCGCGGGGCTGCCGAAGGCGCCGTCCGCGTACAACCCGGTCGTCAATCCGAAGCGCGCGAAGGTGCGTCAGGAATACATCCTGAAGCGCATGCTCGACATCGGCTACATCACGCAACCGCAGTACGACGAAGCGATCAAGGAAGAGATCCACGTGCGCACGCCGGGCAACCAGTACGCGGTGCACGGCGAGTACGTCGCCGAGATGGTGCGGCAGATGATGTACGAGCAATACAAGGACGAAACCTACACGCGCGGGCTGACCGTCACGACGACGATCAACTCGGCCGACCAGGAAGCCGCGTATCAGGCGGTGCGTCGCGGCATTCTCGACTACGAGCGCCGTCACGGCTATCGCGGCCCCGAAGCGTCGATCAACCTGCCGCCGGCCGGCGACGAGCGCGACGAGGCGATCGACGACGCGCTCGCCGATCACCCGGACAACGGCGACCTGCAGTCGGCGGTCGTGCTGTCCGCCTCGCCGAACGCGGTCGAGGTGCAGTTCGTCGGCGGGGCGACCACGACGATCGGCCCGGCCGGGCTGCGCTTCGTATCGGCCGCGCTCGGGCCTCGCGCGAACAACGCGCTGCGCATCAAGCCGGGCTCGGTCGTGCGCGTGCTGAAGGACGGCAAGACGGGCTGGCAGGTCGTGCAGTTGCCGCAGGTCGAAGGCGCGCTCGTCGCGATCGCGCCGCAGGACGGCGCGATCCGCTCGCTCGTCGGCGGCTTCGACTTCAACAAGAGCAAGTTCAACCACGTGACGCAGGCATGGCGGCAGCCGGGCTCGTCGTTCAAGCCGTTCATCTATTCGGCGTCGCTCGACAAGGGGCTCGGGCCGGCGACGATGATCAACGACGCGCCGCTGTACTTCCCGCCGAGCGTGCCGGGCGGCACCGCATGGGAGCCGAAGGACGACGACCAGCCCGACGGCCCGATGACGATGCGCACCGGCCTGCAGCGTTCGAAGAACCTGGTATCGATCCGGATCCTCGCGTCGATCGGCACGCAGTATGCGCAGCAGTACGTGACGCAGCGCTTCGGCTTCGATCCGGCGAAGACGCCGCCTTACCTGCCGATGGCGCTCGGCGCGGGCCTCGTGACGCCGCTGCAGCTCGCGACCGGCTATGCGGTGTTCGCGAACGGCGGTTACAAGGTCGATCCGTACCTGATCGCCGAAGTCGACGACGCGCGCGGCCAGCCGTTGCAGAAGTCGCAGCCGGTGGTCGCGGGCGGCACGGCGCCGCGCACGATCGAAGGCCGCAACGCTTACGTGATGAACAGCCTGCTGCATTCGGTCGCGACGGCCGGCACGGGCGCGGGCACCAACGCGCTGGGCCGCAACGACCTGCAGGGCAAGACGGGTACCACGAACGACGCGAAGGACGGCTGGTTCGCCGGCTATCAGCAGTCGCTCGTCGCGGTCGCGTGGATGGGCTTCGACCAGCCGAAGAGCCTCGGTAGCCGCGAATTCGGCGCGCAACTCGCGTTGCCGATCTGGGTGAACTACATGCGCACCGCGCTGAACGGCGTGCCCGAGCAGCAGATGCCGATGCCGGACGGGCTGACCACGATCGACGGCGAACTGTACTACGCCGATCGCACGCCGGGTAACGGCTTCGTCGCGAACGTCGACATCAACCCGGCCGAGAACGCGATCAGCGCGAACGACGCACTCGGCTCGGCCGGCGCGGCCGGGCTGGCGCCGCCGCCCGTCACGCCGCAGGAGAAACAGCAGATCATGGACATGTTCGAGAACAAGTGAGCGGTACGTTGTTCTTCACCCATGCGACGGGCGCCTTCGGGCGCCCGGTTTTTTTACGCGGCCGGCGGCGGAAGACGGTGCATCAGAACGACGCGCAGGCCGGCACGACGGTCATGCCGACCGATTGCTGGTGAAATCGCCGGGCGTACGCTTGCCGGATCGCGGCGAGCCGCGTGCGCGTGTCCGGCGTATCGTCGGCGATGATACGGATGACGAAGCTGTCTTCGTGCGTGACCCCGCCGGTCGCACGATCGCGCCATTGGCCGTGCGTGTCCCAGTAGGTGAGACCGTCGGGGAAGCGCGGCGTGACCGTGTCGGCGAGGAACGCCGCGCGTTCGGCATCGGTGACGGGGCCGCGCCCCGCGATGTCGCGCCCGAACAGCAGATCGGCCTGCAGCATGCGGCTTTCGCCCGGTGGCGTGCAGGACGCGGGTGGTGCGCTGGAGGTGAACGAGGGCGGCGCCGCGCAACCGGCGAGCAGTGCGAGTGCCGCCGCGCATGCGGCCAGCCGCCGCATCTGCCCATTTCGTGACGATCGACCTTCGCGCGCGCAAAACGCTGCACGCTCAACCACTTGCGTGTGTGTCCGGCGGGTTATCAACAGGGCTGTCAACATAATCTGGGGATAACCCTCGGTTGGCCTGCGCAGGCGCGCGGCGCGATCAGTGCTGCAGTTGCGCGTGCGCGAGATGCATGCCGAGCGTGGCGGGGTCGGTATTCGTGCCCGACAGCAGCACGCCGACGCGCTTGCCCTGCAGCGTTTCGCGCAGCGGGCCGAGCAGCGCGGCGAGGGCGGCCGCGCAGGCCGGCTCGACCGACAGTTTCAGGTGCGAGAACAGGAACAGCATCGCGGCGCGCAGCGCGTCGTCGGATACGGTGACGATGCGCTCGAGGTGGCGCCGGCACAACTGGTAGCTGTATTCCTCGGTATGCGGCGCCATCAGCGAATCGGCGATCGTCTGCATCGCGCTCATCTTGATCGTGTGATTGGCCGCGAAGCTGCGGCTCATCGCGTCGGCGCCTTCCGGCTCGACGCCGTACACGCGCACGCGCGGATTCGCGAGTCGCAGCGCGGTCGCCATGCCGGCCGCGAGGCCGCCGCCGCCGATCGGCACGATCACCGCGTCGAGGTCCGGCGTCTGCGTCGCCCATTCGTAGCCGAGCGTCGCGGTGCCGAGGATCGTGTGATAGCCGTTGAACGGATGAATGAAGAAGCGGCCTTCCTCGGCCTCGATGCGCCGCACGAGATCGAACGCCTGCGACGCGCTGCCCGTCAGCACGACTTCCGCGCGGTACTGCTTGCATTGCGCGATGCGCGTCGGGCTCGCGGTATGGAACATCACGACCTTCGCGCTGCTGCCGAGCCGCATCGCCGCATACGCGACGGCCGCCGCATGATTGCCGGCCGACACGCAGGTGACGCCGGCGTTCTTGCGGCCTTCGTCGAGCGCGAGCAGGTGCGTGAACGCGCCGCGCGCCTTGAAGCTGCCGCTCGCCTGCAGCAGCTCGAACTTGAAGTTGACGTGCGTGCCTTCGAGGGACGGCAGGTCGGCGCGCTCGAACACGGGCGTGCGCGCGACCCACGGCGACAACGCGAAATGCTGCGCGGCGATTTCGTCGAGCGTCGGAATCGGCTCGCCGTCGATCGTCGTATGGGCGGTGCCTTGCTGTTCAGTCGACATGACGTGGCGGGAGGCGGAGTGGACCGGCCCGCGCACGCGGGCCGGCGTGGCGGGAGGCAGTCAGTGCGCGTCGACCGACATGCTGCGGATGAACTTGCGCAGGAACTGCTCGCAGCCGGCGAGCTGCGCGAGCTCGACATATTCGTTCGGCTTGTGCGCCTGCTCGATGTTGCCGGGCCCGCACACGACGCTCGGGATGCCCGCGCGCTCGAACAGGCCGGCCTCGGTGCCGTACGCGACCTTGCGCTTGTCCTGGTCGGCCGTCAGCGCGCGCACGAGCTGCGTGATCGCGGCCTGTTCGGTCGCGTCGAGGCCGGGCGCCGCGGCGATCTTCGAGAACTCGATCGCGGCGTTCGGATGTTCGCGAAGCATCTGCGGCAACAGCGTTTCCTGCGCATACGCTTGGATGCGCGTGAAGATTTGCTCGGGGTCGAGCGTCGGCAGGTTGCGGAATTCGAAGTCGAAGCGGCACTCGGCCGGCACCGTGTTGATCGCGTTGCCGCCCTGGATCGTGCTCGTCTGCGCGGTGGTGAACGGCACGTCGTACAGTTCGTCGAACGGGCCTTCGGTGCGAAAGCGCTCGGCGATGTCGCGGATGTGGCAGATGAGGCGCGCCGCATACTCGATCGCGTTGAGCCCCTTCGGCGTCAGCGACGAATGCGCGGCATGGCCGCGCACGCAGCAGCGGTATGCGTTGATGCCCTTGTGCGCGATGATCGGCCGCATGCTGGTCGGCTCGCCGACGATGCAGCCGGACGGCTGCACGCCGCGCTTCACCAGATCGGCGATCATCAGCGGCGCGCCCGCACAGCCGATTTCCTCGTCGTACGACAGCGCGAAATGGATCGGCTTCGCGAGCTTCGTCGCCTGCATCTCGGGCAGCAGCGCGAGCGCCGCGCCGATGAAGCCTTTCATGTCGCAGGTGCCGCGGCCGTACAGGCGGCCGTCGCGGATTTCCGGCGCGAACGGGTTGCTGTCCCATTGCTGGCCGTCGACCGGCACGACGTCGGTGTGGCCCGACAGCACGATGCCGCCGTTGGTCGAGCCGTCGTGCGCGGGCACGGTGGCAAACAGGTTTGCCCAGCCTTCGCGCGGATCGTGCGTGATCGTCGACGCGATGCCCTTCGCGGCGAGCGCGTCGCGCACCGTTTCGATCAGGCCGAGGTTCGGCACGCGGCTCGTCGTGTCCATCGACACGAGCTGCTTGACCCAGGGCAGGCTGACGAGCGATGCGTCGCCTTCGGTTGCGGCGGACGGTGCGGTCGCGTCGAGAGTGGACATGGCAAAACTCCGTCTGATGAATGGGAAATCATACTCAAAAACGCGCCGGCCCGCCTTCGTCGGGCGCGATGCGGTGCAGCAACGTCGCGCCCGTCAGGATCGCGTCAACGCGCCGCGACGGCCGCCCCCTGTTTCGGGCCGAGCGCGCGCAGCGTTTCCTTGATCGTCGACACGCGGATCGCGAGGTCGGGCGAGCGCGTCTCGATGCGCAGCTTGTCCTGCCCCGCGAGCTTGATATGGCGATGCTTCTGCACCATCTCGATGATCCGCATCGGGTCGATCGGCGGGTTCGGCTCGAACTGCAGACCGATCGCGGCCTCGCTCGCGTCGATCTTCACGATGCCGAGCGGCTTCGCGGCGATCCGCAGCCGGTGCGTCTCGACGAGCGCGTGCGCCTGCGGCGGCAGCTTGCCGAAGCGGTCGATCAGTTCCTCCTGGATGCCGTCGATCGCGTCGCCGTGCTCGCAGTTCGCGAGCCGCTTGTACAGCGACAGCCGCTCCTGTACGTCCGCGCAGTAGTCGGCCGGCAGGATCGCGGGCGCATGCAGGTTGATTTCGGTCGTCGCGGCGAGCGGGGCGGTGAGGTCGGGCTCCTTGCCGTTCTTCAGCGCCTTCACCGCGTCGTTCAGCATGTCCGTATAGAGCTGGAAGCCGATCTCGTGGATTTCGCCCGACTGCTTGTCGCCGAGCACTTCGCCGGTGCCGCGGATCTCGAGGTCGTGCATCGCGAGATAGAAGCCCGAGCCCAGCTCCTCCATCTGCTGGATCGCTTCCAGCCGGCGCTGCGCCTGCTTGGTCAGCGACTGCGGATCGTGGACCAGCAGATACGCATACGCCTGGTGGTGCGAGCGGCCGACGCGGCCGCGCAGCTGGTGAAGCTGCGCGAGGCCGAACTTGTCCGCGCGGTGCATGATGATCGTGTTCGCGCTCGGCACGTCGATGCCGGTCTCGATGATGGTCGTGCACAGCAGCACGTTCGCGCGTTGCGCGACGAAGTCGCGCATCACGCGTTCGAGTTCGCGTTCGTGCATCTGGCCGTGCGCGATCACGATGCGCGCCTCGGGCACGAGCGCCTCGAGCATCGCCTTGCGGTTCTCGATCGTCTCGACTTCGTTGTGCAGGAAGTACACCTGGCCGCCGCGCTTCAGCTCGCGCAGCATCGCCTCGCGGATCACGCTTTCTTCCTCGCGCCGCACGAAAGTCTTGATCGCGAGCCGCTTCTGCGGCGCGGTCGCGATCACCGAGAAATCGCGCAGCCCTTCGAGCGCCATCCCGAGCGTGCGCGGAATCGGCGTCGCGGTGAGCGTCAGCACGTCGACCTCCGCGCGCAGCGCCTTCAGCGCTTCCTTCTGGCGCACGCCGAAGCGGTGTTCCTCGTCGATGATCACGAGGCCGAGGCGCTTGAACTGCACGTCCGACGACAGCAGCTTGTGCGTGCCGATCACGATGTCGACGCTGCCTTCGTTGATCTGCGCGATCGCCGCGTTCACTTCCTTTGCGGTCTTGAAGCGCGACAGCTCGACGATGCGCACCGGCCAGTCCGCGAAGCGGTCGGCGAAGGTCTGCGTGTGCTGCTCGGCGAGCAGCGTGGTCGGCGACAGCAGCGCGACCTGCTTGCCGCCCAGCACCGCGATGAACGCCGCACGCAGCGCGACCTCGGTCTTGCCGAAGCCGACGTCGCCGCACACGAGGCGATCCATCGGCTTGCCGCTCGTCATGTCGCCGATCACGGCCGCGATCGCCGCGGCCTGGTCGGGGGTTTCCTCGAAGCCGAAGCTTTCCGCGAATTTCACGTAGTCGCGCGGATCGAGCGAGAACGCGTGGCCTTCGCGGGCCGCGCGGCGCGCGTACAGGTTCAGCAGCTCGGCGGCCGTGTCGCGGATCTGCTGCGCGGCCTTGCGTTTCGCGCGCTCCCACTGGCCGGAGCCGAGCGCGTGCAGCGGCGCGCTGTCGGGATCGGCGCCGCTGTAGCGCGAGATCACGTGCAGTTGCGCGACGGGCACGTAGAGCTTGCTGTCGCCCGAGTATTCGAGATGCAGGAATTCGGTCTCGCCTTCGCCGAGATCCATCGACACGAGGCCCATGTAGCGGCCGATGCCGTGCTGCGCGTGGACGACCGGGTCGCCGACCTTCAGCTCCGACAGGTCGCGCACCATCGCGTCGACGTTGCTCGCCTGTTCCTGCCGGCGGCGGCCCGCGCGGCGGCCGAGCGCGCCGTACAGCTCGGTCTCGGTGACGATCGCATAGCCTTCGCCCGGCACCGCGAAGCCGGTCGCGAGCGGCGCGACGCCGAGCGCGAAGCGTTCGTCGCTCGCGAGCCAGCCCGCGAAGTGGTCGTTCGACGCGGGGCGCAGGTGATGCTCGGCGAGCAGTTGCAGGATCGTCTCGCGGCGGCCGGCCGATTCGACCGTCAGCAGCACGCGCTTGCCCGACGATTCGACGAACCTGCGCAGCGAGGCGAGCGGATCGTCGGCATGGCGGTCGACGGTGAGCTCGGGCAGCGCGGTCGCCCAGCCGCCGGCCGGCTGCGCGGGCAGCACGACGCGCGCGAACGGCTTCGCGAACGCGAAGAAATCCTCGTCGGACAGGAACAGCCGCTGCGGCTCGAGGATCGGCCGCTCGCGATCGTGCGCGAGGAACGCGTGACGCTGCTTCGTATCGGCCGTGAAGCGGCGGATCGATGCGTCCAGATCGCCGGCGAACACGAGATGCGCGTCCTGCGGCAGATAGTGGAACAGCGTGGCCGTCTCGTCGAAGAACAGCGGCAGGTAATACTCGATGCCGGCCGACGGCACGCCGTTGCCGATGTCCTTGTAGATCGGCGCGCGGCTCGGGTCGCCTTCGAAGGTTTCGCGCCAGCGGCTGCGGAAGGCCGTGCGCGCGGCTTCGTCGAACGGGAACTCGCGGCCGGGCAGCAGGCGCACGTCGCGCACCGGGTAGAGGCTGCGCTGCGTGTCGGGATCGAACGCGCGGATCGAATCGACCTGGTCGTCGAACAGGTCGATCCGGTACGGCAGCGGCGAGCCCATCGGGTACAGGTCGATCAGCGAGCCGCGCACGCAGTATTCGCCGGGGCGCACGACCTGGCTCACGTGCTCGTAGCCGGCCAGCGTGAGCTGGGCCTTCAGCTTCGCCTCGTCGAGCCGCTCGCCCTGCGCGAACGCGAACGTGTACGCGGCCATGAACGACGCCGGCGGCATCCGGTACAGCGCGGTCGTGGCGGGCACGAGCAGGATGTCGCAGCGGCCCTCGCCGAGGTCGTGCAGCGTCGCGAGCCGCTCCGACACGAGGTCCTGGTGCGGGGAGAAGGTGTCGTACGGCAGCGTTTCCCAGTCGGGCAGCAGGCGCACGCGCGCATCGGGCGAGAAGTAGGGGATTTCCTGCGACAGCCGCTGCGCGTCGACCGCGTTCGCGCAGATCACCGCGAGCAGCGGCACGTCCGGACGGTTGTCGGCGAGATAACGGGCGATGGCGAGCGCGTCGGCGGAGCCGTGCGCGCCGTCGAAGGCGAAGCGCTGGCCGGGCTTGACGCGGGCAACGGGTGAAGCGGACGGGGTGGAAGCGTTATCTGGCATAGGGACGACAGGGGTGGCGTGCACGGGCGCAGCGCGGTGCGCCGGTCGAGACGAAAGACCTATTATAAAATCCGCTTCTCGATTTCATCTTTCCGGCGTTTGCCTTCGTGACTCCCCGACTTTTCGCCCTGATTCCCTGTGCCGGCACGGGCAGCCGTTCCGGCTCGGCCGTGCCGAAGCAATATCGCACGCTGGCCGGCCGCGCGCTGCTGCACTACACGCTCGCCGCGTTCGACGCATGCAGCGAGTTCTCGCAGACGCTCGTCGTGCTCGCGCCCGACGACTCCCATTTCGACGCACGCCGCTTCGCGGGCCTGCGCTTCGCGGTGCGCCGCTGCGGCGGCGGCTCGCGGCAGGCGTCGGTGCTCAACGGGCTGCTGGAGCTGGCCGAATTCGGCGCGACCGACCACGACTGGGTGCTCGTGCACGACGCCGCGCGCCCGGGCATCACGCCGGCGCTGATCCGCACGCTCGTCACGACGCTGAAGGACGACCCGGTCGGCGGCATCGTCGCGCTGCCGGTGGCCGACACGCTCAAGCGCGTGCCGGCCGGCGGCGACGCGATCGCGCGCACGGAGTCGCGCGACGCGCTGTGGCAGGCGCAGACCCCGCAGATGTTCCGCATCGGCATGCTGCGCGACGCGATCCTGCGCGCGCAGCGCGAAGGGCACGACCTGACCGACGAAGCGAGCGCGATCGAATGGGCCGGCCATACGCCGCGCGTCGTGCAGGGCAGCCTGCGCAATTTCAAGGTCACGTACCCGGAAGATTTCGCGCTCGCGGAAGCGATTCTCGCGCGGGCCGCGAACGCTTCCTGACTTTTCCCTCATCTCAAACCGGATTACGCATGGATTTCAGAATCGGACAAGGCTACGACGTGCATCAGCTCGTCCCGGGACGCCCGCTCATCATCGGCGGCGTGACGATTCCGTACGAGCGCGGTCTGCTCGGCCACTCGGACGCGGACGTGCTGCTGCACGCGATCACCGACGCGCTGTTCGGCGCGGCGGCGCTCGGCGACATCGGCCGTCATTTCTCCGACACGGATGCGGCATTCAAGGGCGCGGACAGCCGCGTGCTGCTGCGCGAGTGCGTCGCCCGCGTGAACGCGGCCGGCTTCGCGATCCAGAACGTCGACAGCACGGTGATCGCGCAGGCGCCCAAGCTCGCGCCGCACATCGACGGGATGCGCGCGAACATCGCGGCCGATCTCGGGCTGCCGCTCGAGCGCGTGAACGTGAAGGCGAAGACCAACGAGAAGCTCGGCTATCTCGGCCGCGGCGAGGGGATCGAGGCGCAGGCCGCCGCACTGCTGGTGAAGCAGGGCTGAAACCGCGACCGGGCGGCGGCGCCCGCGCGGCGTCCCGCCGGAAAGCAAAAATGCCACGCAAGCGCGTGGCATTTTTTTCATGCGGAGCCGGCCCCGAGTGGGGCGGCGCGGCTTACTCGCCTTCGGCGGCGATCACCTGCGCGGCGGCGTTGATCACCGACGCGATGCGGCCGACGTCGCGCAGTTGCGTGACGGTCATCCCTTGCTCGTTCTTCAGCAGCGCATAGTGCGACTTCACGCAGAAGTGGCACTTGCCGACGATCGACGCGGCGAGCGCGTACATCTCGAACTTGCGCTTGTCGACGCCGCCGTGCGTCGCATACGCGCCCATCCGCAATTCGGCGCGCTGCGTCTTCAGGTCGGCGTCGTCGGCCATCTCGACGTACGGATACCAGGTGTTGTTCATCCCCATCAGCGCGGCCGCCGTCAGCACGGCGTTCGTCTCCTCGGGCGACAGCACGCCGGCTTCGCGGATCGTCTTGACGAGCACCGTGCTCTTCGCCGCGATGGCCGCCGCCAGTGCTACGCCGACCGCGTCGGTGCCTTCGAGCGACGAGCGCGAGATCGTGCCGTCGAGGTTCAGGCGAATGTCCTTCGCGTAGTCGGGGATGCGTGCCTTAATCGAGTCGATGAATTCCATTGATATCTCCTATGGGTTGGCCGTTAAAAAAGCCCGCAGGCAGGACGTGCGCCGCGGGCTTCGTGCATCGATGCGCTTACAGCGTTGCGCCGCCGACTGCACGGTTGCACGGGCACAGTTCGTCCGTTTGCAGGCCGTCCAGAATGCGCAGGACTTCTTCCGGGCTGCGGCCGACGTTCAGGTTGTTCACCGAAACGTGCTGGATCGTGTTGTCCGGATCGACGATGAACGTTGCACGCAGGGCCACGCCGGCTTCCTTGTCGCGCACGCCGAGCTGGTCGATCAGTTCGCCCTTGACGTCGCCGAACGAATAGTGGTTCAGCTTGTCGAGGTCCTTGTGCTCACGGCGCCATGCGAGCTTGACGAATTCGTTGTCCGAGCTGCCGCCGAGCAGGACGGCGTCGCGCTCTTCGAACTGCTTCGTGAGCTTCGCGAACTCGACGATTTCCGTCGGGCACACGAACGTGAAATCCTTCGGATAGAAGTAGATGATCTTCCACTTGCCCGGGAACGACGCTTCGGTGATGGTCTCGAACGCCGACTGGCCGTTTTCCTCGTGATTGTTGAAGCCCGGCTTCGCGGCTACGACGGTGAAAGCTTCGAGTTTATCGCCCACGGTTTTCATGCGGATACTCCTGTGTGAGTTGGGAAGAAGACTGAGTCAAGCTACCTCGGTGCTGCAACGATGATGTGACAGCATGAAAATGACTATAACACTATTGATGCGCCGCATCAATAGATTTTGACTAACGACCTTCATAGCTTTTGTCAACCGGATCGATAGTGTGACGCGCAAGATGCGTGCGCGAACGTGTCATGCGGTCGCACGCGCCTTGCCGGCGCCGGGGAATTCGAGCGTGACTTCGAGGCCGGCTTCCGGGTGGCGGTTACGCAGGCGCAGCGCGCCGCGGTAGCGGCCGACGAGCCGCAGCACGATCGCCATGCCGAGCCCCGTGCCGTCCGCCTTGGTGCGCGCGGTGTCGACGCGGTAAAACGGCCGCATCACGAGCGGCAACTGATCCTCGGGGATGCCGGGGCCTTCGTCGCTCACCGACAGCTCGACGCGCGCATGCGACACGCGCGTCTCGAGCGTGATGCGCGAGATGCCGTCCTGCTTGCTCTGACCGTACTTGCGCGCGTTCTCGACGAGGTTGCCGATCACGCGCCGCATGTCGGTCTCGTCGGCTTCGATGATCGCGCTCGGCGCGAGCCGCGTGCGGATTTCGACGCCGTCCTCGCCCGACACGCGCGCGGCGACGTCCTGCGCGACCGACGACAGATCGACGGGCTCGGGCTTGCGCTGCGACGGGCGCGCGTAGTCGATGAAGGCCGCGATGATGCGGTCCATTTGCTCGATGTCGTCGACCATCGCGTCCTTGGTCGCCTGGTCGGACGGGCTCATCTCGGTTTCGAGCCGCAGCCGCGCGAGCGGCGTGCGCAGGTCGTGCGAGATGCCCGCGAGCATCAGCGCGCGATCGGCCTCGAGCTGTTCGAGGTCGCGCACCATCTGGTTGAAGCTGCGGTTGGTCTCGGCCGCGACGCCCATCCCGCGCTCGGGCAGCGGCTCGGGCGCCTGGCCCGAACCGACCTGGCGCGCGGCGAGCGCGAGCCGCGAGAACGGCCGGTTCACGAGGCTGGTGATGAACGCGGAGCCGAATAGCGACAGCGCGAGCGCGAACAGCCCCCAGCCGGCCCACTGCAGGCCCGTGACGTTGTCGAGCTGGTCGCGATCGAGCGCGACCCAGTAATCGTCGTCGTCGATCTTGAAGCTGATCCACACGCCGGGAATGTCGTTGACCGACTGCGCGATCACGGTATCGTCGCCGAGGCGGCTGCGGATGTCGTGTTCGATCAGGCGGGTCAGCGATTCGTCGGGCTGCAGCGTGAACTTGTCGGTTTTTTCGCGCGGGTACACGCGCACGCCCTCGTTGCTCTCGAGATCCTGCAGCAGCGCGCGCCGCAAGTCGGGATCGGAATAGAGCAGGGCGGTGCGGGTGAGTTTCACGACCGCGACGAGCTGGAGCGCGACGCGCTGCGCGCGCGGCTCGCGCTCGATCACGCGAAAGCTCTGGAACCACGCGGCGAGACTGACCGAGATCAGCAGCGCGATCAGCAGGAAGGTGCGCCAGAACAGCCCGCCGAACGCGAGCTGCAGAAGGCGCCGGTCGATACGCATGGGACGGGCCGTGGGCGGGGCGAAACCGGGAAGGAAAAAGCTCAGGCGGCGCCGTCCGGGATGAACACGTAGCCGAGGCCCCAGACGGTCTGGATGAAGCGCGGGCTGCCCGGATCCGGTTCGATCAGCTTGCGCAGGCGCGAAATCTGCACGTCGAGGCTGCGGTCGAACACTTCGTATTCACGGCCGCGTGCGAGCTCCATCAGCTTTTCGCGCGACAGCGGCTGACGCGGATGACGCGCGAACACTTTCAGCACCGAGAATTCGCCGGTGGTCAGCGGAATTTCCTGGCCGGACTTGGTCAGCGTGCGCGTGGCGAGATTCAGCGAGAATTCGCCGAACTCGAACACCTCGGTGGTTTCCGACGGTGCGCCCGGCAGTTCGGCCGGCGCCTGGCGGCGCAGCACCGCATGAATGCGCGCGACCAGTTCGCGCGGATTGAACGGCTTCGGCAGGTAATCGTCGGCGCCCATCTCGAGGCCGACGATGCGATCGACGTCCTCGCCCTTCGCGGTGAGCATGATGATCGGCGTGCGGTCGTTGCTGCCGCGCAGCCGGCGGCAGATCGACAGGCCGTCTTCGCCGGGCAGCATCAGGTCGAGCACGAGCAGGTCGAAACGCTCGCGGACCCAGAGCTTGTTCATTGCGGTCGCGTTTTCCGCGACGTAGACGTTGAAACCCTGTTCGCCGAGATAGCGGCGCAGCAGATCGCGCAGGCGAGGGTCGTCGTCGACGACGAGAATCTTGGAGGGGTTTTTCGTTTCCATGATCGGCATCTTATCGCGAATGGGAATTGGCGCACGGCCGCGTATTTTCGTGCGTTACAGTCGGTTACAAAATTTACCCGTAGTGTCGCGCCGAGTAAAGGCACGCTATAGAGATTCCTTTACTCGAAGCCGAAATTCGGTAGATACTCCCCTGCACTCCATCTTTCATCTTTGTACACCCGAATTCCGCAGGGTTTTTCAAGTACCAGAGGTAGCCGGTTGCCGCGTGACGAAGGGAACAAATCGACCAAAGAAGCGAGGACGGTCATGCGATCTGCCCGGATTGCACTGATGCTGACGATCGCGCTTGCCGGTCCGTATGCGTCGAACCTCGCGTATGCGCAGCGCCCCGAGCAGGGCGCATCGTCGCGCAAGCTGCCGCGCGGCAAAGCGCCGCAGCCCGATCGCGCCGCCGATATGACGGCCCGTTCCGCCGTGCCTCCCGATCTCGAACAGCGCCGTCGCGACGGGCACATGACGCCCGAAGAGCGGCACCTGTTGCGCCAGCACATCGAAGACGCCGTGCGCGAGTTGTACAAGCGCTGATGCGTGCCGTCGTTCGCGTTGCGCGGAAATCCCCGCGCGGAAAGAATTCGTAGCATTTTTTCCGTCAACTTTCGGCCGCCGAATGCCGTTGTACGGGCATCCGCACCGCCGGTGCGTTCCGGGAGTCCATGACGATGAAAGCGAACGCTGCCGCACCGGCGCCGTCGCCTGCCATGCAGTCGCCGCTCGATGCCGACGACGCGGTGTTTTTTCTCGGTCGCACCGGTTTTTCTCCCGCTCCCGCCGAAGTCGCGCGCATCGTCGGCATGACGCGCGCGCAGGTCGTGGCCGATACGCTCGGCAGTGCACGGCGCGAACCCGTCACGACGTGGCCCGACTGGCTCGCCGAGCCGCCGCCGACACGCGCGCAGCGCCAGGCGCTGACGCCCGACATGCGGCGCGACGAGCAGCGCGAGCGCAATCGCCGCTACGATGCGTTGCGTGCGGCCTGGGTTAACGAGATGGTCGCGACGCCGTCGCCGCTCACCGAGCGCATGACGCTGTTCTGGCACGGGCATTTCACGTCCGGGCAGGACAAGGTGCCTTACCCGCAGACGATGGCCGCGCAGAACGCGCTGTTTCGCCGCGAGGCGCTCGGCAACTTCGGCTCGCTGCTGCACGCGGTCGCGAAGGATCCGGCGATGCTGCAGTATCTCGACGGCGCGAGCAATCGCAAGGGCCGCCCGAACGAGAATTTCGCGCGCGAGGTGATGGAACTGTTCACGCTCGGCGAAGGGCATTACACGCAACACGACGTGACCGAGGCCGCGCGCGCGATGACGGGCTGGACGGTCGATCCCGACACGCTGCGCTTCGCGGTGCGGCCCGAATGGCACGATGCCGGCGACAAGACGATCCTCGGCGAAACCGGGCCGTTCGACGGCGACGGCTTTCTCGACATCCTGCTGAAGCGGCCGGACACCGCGCGCTTCATCGCCGCCAAGCTGTGGCGCGAGTTCGTGTCCGATACGCCGGAGCCGCGCGCGCTCGACGCGGTGGCCGAGCGGTTTCGCGCGAGCGGCTACGACATTCGCGCGGCGCTCGCCGCGCTGTGGTCGACCGACGCGTTCTGGGATCCGCGCAACCGCGGCGTGCTGGTCAAGTCGCCGGCGGAATTCGTGGTCGGCTCGGTGCGGCTGTTCGACGTGGCGTACGGCGATCCGCAGATGCTCGCGAACACCGTGCGCACGCTCGGACAGAACCTGTTCTATCCGCCGAACGTGAAGGGCTGGCCAGGCGGCGCGTTGTGGATCAACAGCACGACGCTGCTGTCGCGCAAGCAGTTCGTCGAGCAGTTGTTCCGCGCGACCGAGACGGCCGGCATGCGGCCGCCGGCCCGTGCGATCGCGCCGTCGCCGAGCGCGCACGCGATGCCGGTGGCCGACGCGGCGTCCGCCGCCGGCCTGCGCGGCATGCCCGCGAAGCCCGCGCGCGGCGGCTTGCGTTTCGACCTCGAGCGCTGGCTCGCGCAGTATCGTGCGCGGCCGCAGGCGATCGCGGGACTGTCCACCGAGCTGCAATTGCAGCATGCGGTGCTGCAACTCTCGCCGGTCGCGGCGATCGACACGGATTCGACCGGCAGCGCGTATCTCGAGGCGCTGCTGATGGATCCGGCCTATCAACTGAAATGATGCGAACGACGACGAAGCGGGCGGCGGCCGCGGGCGGCGAACCAAAGGATGTGCGATGAACCGACGTGATTTTCTGACGCTGACGGGCGCCGCGGCGGCGGCCGGCGTGTCGATGTGGCAGGCGCCCGCGGCGGCGGCTGCCGCGCCGCAGGCCGGCCGAAAGCCTGCGGCCGGGTATGCGAACGTGCTGATCCTCGTCGAGCTCAAGGGTGGCAACGACGGCCTCAACACGGTGGTGCCGTATGCGGACCCACTGTACTACTCGTTCCGGCGCGGTATCGGCATCAAGCGCGAGCAGGTGCTGCAGCTCGACGCGCAGACGGGGCTGCACCCGTCGCTCGCGCCGCTGATGCCGCTGTGGCGCGACGGGCAGGTCGCGGTCGTGCAGGGTGTCGGCTATCCGCAGCCGAACCTGTCGCATTTCCGCTCGATCGAGATCTGGGACACCGCGTCGCGCTCGGATCAGTACCTGCACGAGGGTTGGCTCACGCGCACGTTCGCGCAGGCGCCCGTGCCGCCCGGTTTCGCGGCGGACGGCGTCGTGCTCGGCAGCGCCGAGATGGGGCCGTTGTCGAACGGCGCGCGCGCGATCGCGCTCGTCAATCCCGCGCAGTTCATCCGTGCGGCCCGGCTCGCCGAGCCGTCGTCGCTGCGCGAACAGAACCCGGCGCTCGCGCACATCATCGACGTCGAGAACGACATCGTGAAGGCGGCCGACCGGCTGCGCCCGCGCGGCGGGATGCGCGAATTCAGGACGGCCTTTCCGGCCGGCGCGTTCGGCACGTCGGTGAAGACCGCGATGCAGGTGCTGGCCGCGTGCGAAGCGTCCGGGCCCGGCGCGCAGGACGGTGTCGCGGTGCTGCGCCTGACGCTCAACGGCTTCGACACGCACCAGAACCAGCCGGGGCAGCACGCCGCGCTGCTCAAGCAGTTCGCGGACGGGATGAGCGCGATGCGCGCGGCGTTGATCGAACTCGGGCGCTGGAACGAGACGCTCGTGATGACGTATGCGGAATTCGGCCGGCGCGTGCGCGAGAACCAGAGCAACGGCACCGATCACGGCACGGCCGCGCCGCATTTCGTGATGGGCGGCCGCGTGGCGGGCGGGCTGTACGGTGCGCCGCCCGCGCTCGGGCGGCTCGACGGCAACGGCAACCTGCCGGTCGCGGTCGATTTCCGCCAGCTTTACGCGACCGTGCTCGGGCCCTGGTGGGGGCTCGACGCGACGCGCGTGCTGCAGCAGCGTTTCGACACGCTACCGCTGCTGAAGGCGTGATGCGCGCGGCTCAACGGCGGCGCGCGGCGCGCCACGCAATCCACAGCTTGCGGATCGGCGTCAGCGCGATGCGCTGATGCAGCACCTGGTAGCCGTCGCGCGCGATTTCGTCGAGCAGCGCGCCGGCCAGCGCGATCTGCGCGCGCAGCGTGCGTTGCGCGCGGCGTTCGGCGGCGGGAATCGCCGCATCGGCGGCCGCGAGCGCTTCGCGCGCGCGGGTCGTCTGGAATTGCAGCAATTCGGTGAACGCCGGGCTGTAGCGGCGGTTCAGCAGGTCGGCCGCGGTCACGTTGTAGCGCTGCAGTTCGTCGATCGGCAGATAGATGCGGCCGTGGCGCGCGTCGTTGCCGAGCTCCTGCACGAATTGCGCGAGCATCAGCGCGCGGCCGACGTCCGCGGCCCATGGCTGCGGGTCGGCCGGGTGCGCCGAACTGGCGCGCGCAACCAGCGACGCGAAGGTGCCGCCGACCTGCACGATATAGCGCTGCAGGTTCGCGAAATCGAGGTAGCGCGCCTGCTCGAGGTCCATCCCGTAACCGTTGACGAGCGTGCGCAGCGCATCGGCCTCGGCGGCGATCTCCGGGTGATGCTGCGCGAGCGCCTTCGTGACGGGGTGCGACGGTTGCCCGTCGGCCAGTGCCGCGAGTTCCTTGTGCCACCACGCGAGCTTCGTGTGACCGACGGTCGGATCGCTGGTTTCCTTGACGGTTTCCTCGAGTTCGCGGCGCAGCGCGAACAGCGCGGTCAGGCGCGGCTGCGTGGCGAGCGGCGCCTGACGCAGCGCGTAGTAGACGCTGGAGCCTGCGGGGGCGGCCTTTTGCTGACAGTAGTCGTCGAAGTTCACGGGCTGAATCGGTTGGGGCGGGTTCGGGGGACGCGCGGCGGCGCGCTGCCGAAACGTCGAGCGCGGCATTCTAGCACCGCGGCACGACGGGCGCCGGCGGGGCGAGACAAGCCCGCACGGATCGGGTAGAATCTCGCGCTCGCCTGATCGGGCGTGCCGGTTTTCGGGCCGGCGTGAAGTCCCGGGCGCGTGGAGCACGCATCTTGCGTCCCGCGCGGTCAGGCGACGGAAATGCGCGTGAGTGGCGAAATTGGTAGACGCACCAGGTTTAGGTCCTGACGCCCGCAAGGGTGTGCCGGTTCGAGTCCGGCCTCACGCACCAAAGTATCTCCCAACGATTCCCATCGTTGACCAAAAAGCCCCGCAATTCATTGACTCGCGGGGCTTTTTCTTTCAATGGTCGCCCAACACTTCCCATTGATGCCCACGAAATCAGGGGGAATCGTAGGGGGCAGTTTTTCTGATCTGGGGGCATCAAAATGCCCCCCCCATGACCAAATGCCCCTTACTGACGTCGCTGTCCGTGCGGCCAAACCTCGCGAAAAACCTACAAGCTGGCCGACGGCCAGGCATGTACCTGGAGGTCATGCCGAGCGGGTCGAAGTACTGGTGCCAGAAGTATCGAGTCGACGGAAAGGAAAAGCGTGTTGCCCTCGGTGTGTATCCGGCCGTCTCGATCCTCGCGGCGCGAAAGGCGCGCGATGAGGCGACTGTCCAGTTGCGTGCCGGCCTTGATCCGTCGCACGAAAAGAAGCGCGTCAAGCTCCAACGTAGCCTCGATCGTGAAAACTCGTTCGAGCCCATTGCCCGGGAAGGGCACGAGAAACGCCGGGATGCATGGAGCGAGCGTCGTGCGGACCGGATCATGAAGCTTCTCGAGCGCGAGCTGTTTCCAGTGCTCGGTGGACGCCCGATCGCCGAGATCTCGGCTTGAAGTCATCCGAAAGATCGAGGCGCGTGACGCGATTGAGCTCACGCACAAAGCGATTCAAGCAACGAGCAAATCTTTCGATATGCCATCGCCACCGGCCGGGCAGAGCGTGATCCGGCGCCTGACCTCCGAGGCGCGCTGAAGGTACTGTCGTGCACATGAAGCGCGTCAGCGAGGCAGAACTGCCGGAGCTCATGTAGAAGATCAACGCGTCCGAGGGTGTGACCCTGAACCAGAATTAGTCCCGGTCGGAAGTGGAGATTTCCGGCTTGGTTGAGTTGTCAGGCGAGGCGGATTC
>NZ_LPJG01000047.1:0-156839 GCF_001532755.1 Burkholderia sp. MSMB2157WGS
CGATCTGCGGCTATGCGAACCTCGTCTACGTCGGCGCGGGCGCGAACCTGCAAGGCGAAGGCACGCTGCGCAACGGGCTGATCGCGATGCTGCTGATCGTGCCGGTGTTCCTCTATCGCCACTACTGGCAGGATCGCGGCCGCTTTCCCACGCAGATGCAGCGCGACATGGCGCTCGACGCTCCGAAGCGCGCGTGGTGGCTGAATGCGATGCCGTATGCGGCGTTGATCGGAGCCGCGCTGACGATCGGCGTGTCGCACTACCTTGCGTGGGGGCTTTGAGCGTCGATTGCCCACCTGCCGAATCATCCCAGTCCGATAGGCCGACGGTGCCTTCGACGATAAGCTTGTTGTGCGCGGTACCGGATCGACGGCGCTGAGCGCGCCTCACCGGGCAACGCTCACGCGATTCCGGATCTCGCGCACCGTCCGCCTGCGACGGCTTCGATGCGGGCGCTCGATGGTGGCCGGTGGGCGCGGCCACGCTTTGAAGGGCGCTGATCTTGCTGCAACTCGATAACGCTGCCATATGCGAGCGTCGAGCGTCCGCATCGGAGCCTGTCGCGCGTACGCCCCACCGCCTCACCGATCTCGCTCGGAGTCGACATGAACCCACGACAGACGACATTGCAAGACGGCGAATACTGGGCCGTCTGCAAGGAACGCAACGATCTCGCCGCGGCCGTCAACGGCCACGGCGCCGTGTATCCGCGCACGCGGATGACCGTGCGCGACGGCGTCGCGGTGTTCCATCGCGGCGGCGACACGCTGTGGACGTGCCGCGCGCACTACGCGTTCGCGAATTTCACGATCGACCCGGCGTAGCGCGTCGACTCGAACGGCCCCGTACCGGATACGGTCGGGTGCGCCGGGTCCGCGCTGCTACGCAGCCGTCGGCTCCTGTCTCAGCAGCGGCGCAAGCGCGCGTGCCTGCGAATGCCGGCGTATCGTTCTGAGCGCCTCCGCCTCCAGCAGCCGACGCCGTGAAGTGTTCCGGACCAGCTCGACGCATGCGTCGACCAGCCCGTCGTATGACGCCGCATGGAATCCGCCTGCATAGTCGTCGTCGACCGCCGTGGTCGGCGACACCTCGCCGACTACGGCCTTGCCGTTCGTCATCAGATAGAACACACGCACGATCTCGAAGATGTGGGATGCGTAGTGATGCAGGTTCAGCACGACTTTGGCACGCGCGACGTACGCGTCGCGCGCTTGGCCGTAGACTCCGCTCACGACACCCACTGTCAGACCGCGCGCCCGCAACGCGTCGAGTATCGCCGCTCGCCGCGGCCCGATCGTGCCGTAGAACAGCACGTCGATGTCCTGTTCCACGTCATGTGCAATACGACGCAGCTTCGGATGGAAACCGAGTTTCAAGTAGCGTGCATGCCCGATGCCCAGGTGGCGCAGCTTCGCGATGTTCCGCTTGCTGTAGTCCCACGTCTCGTAACGAGCGGTCCAGCGGTAGATGTTCTGGTTCCACGGTTGTTCGTCGACATGGAGCTGCTCGGTATTGACGATTATCGTGTCGTTCGGGACGTGCCCGGTCGCGCCGGGATCGGCAAGATGGCAACCGATCAGGATGTTGCGCGCGCCCGCCATCATGTTGTTCTCGCTGAAGCTGACGCCGTGACCGAGATCTTCGAGCCCGTAAGCGATGACTTCGGCGAGTTCCGTGAACGCGCCCGAATGCGCGTAGTCCTCGGGCCGGACGATGCAAATGTTGTAGTGCACGACGAGACTCCCGTATCGCCCGGCAGGTAAGCGGTGAATCGCTGTGGGCCCGGCTGTGATGAACGAATGCAGCCAAAACGCGGAAATTGGCGACCATGTCGCTCGGCACCAGTCCAGTCCGCGATCACCGGCCATCGGCGACGCGCAGCGTTCGGCTGAATGACTGCCCGCAACGGCACGTCGGGCCATGCGCCCGGCATACCGTGCGGTGACGATGTCGCCGTTCGCCGCGGGGCGATCGCGACGCCATAGCCAACGCCACTTTAGGCATTCCTTCGCAGCGACTAAATCGGACCAGTCCTAATCTTCACCGGGTTGCTGTCGATCTCCCCGCGCCCGCATGCCGGGCTCCGCGCGCCCTATCGGGCCGTGTCGATCGGAGCCGTCCGGCGGCGATCGGTGCCGTGCATCGCCTTTTCGACCGTCGACGTTCGACGCCGCCAGGGCGGGCGTCAGCTGCCACGCGACCCATATCGGCGAATGACGGTTGCAGCACGCTCACCCCGCCTGCGCGCCCACCGTACGGACGAACTCCGACACGCCCGTCAGCATGATCTGCACGCCCACGCACAGCAGTAGAAACGCCGACACGCGCATGGCGACCTTCGTCCCGTCGGCGCCGAGATATCGGGCGAGCGTCGTCGCGCGGCTATAGATCTGCCAGATCGCGAGCGCGACCAGCGCGGCGACCGCCACCGAAATCACCCCCGACATCAAATAGTCGGCCACGCCGCGCGTGCGGTTCGCGTGCAGCGCGATACCGGCCGCGATCGAACCTGGGCCGATCGTGAGCGGCACCGTCAGCGGAAAGAACGCGCGCGACATCAGGCTTTGCAGATCGCCGCCCTGCGCCGGCGCGGAGCCGCCCGGCACGTCGGGCGCATTCAGCATCGACCAGCCGGCGACCGCCACCGCGAACCCGCCTCCGATCCGCAGCGCCTCCATCGAGATACCGAAGAAGTTCAGCACCGGTGCGCCGACGAAGAAGATCACGAGCAGCGTGCCGAACACGTTGATCGCCAGCTTCTTCGTCAGTTGCGCACGCTCGGCTTCCGTCAGCGACTGCGTGCGCTCGAGAAACACGAAAGCCATGCCGATCGGATTGATGATGCCGACCAGGCCCGTGAAGCCGAACAGGATTTCAGGAATCAGGCGTTCAACCGACATCGCCACCATGGTTCTCCGTTGACGTAACGTGACATGACGCAAAAAAACGGCCGCTCGACAGGAGCGGCCGCAATCGCAGATCGTTTCCGTGAAGCGGCAGGGGCCATGCCCGGCGCCTCGTGGAATTGAAATTGTCGTGGAGACGAAGGGGAATCGGAATCAGTCGAGTCTGATTTTGCGGTACCGGGATGCCAGCCGCGAATCGCCGCGCTCGATGGAACGGCAACGCACCGCGCGGGAAAGCGGTCCGCCTACTCGCCCCCTCGCGCGCACATCGTGCTCGTGTCTCCCTCCGCGCCGTCCCGCAGCGTCGACCGCCCCGGCGCCACTTTCGGCGGCGCCACCGTGCCCACCTCCGCCCACGGCAAATTCGGAATCTCGTCGAACATCGCCCGCTGCCGCTGCGCCCACGTCGTATTCAGCATCCCGTAATAGGGATCGTGTTCGTCGAAGGTCGCGAACTTGGTCGCGCTCAGCGTATCGCGCTCGTACACCAGCAGATCGACCGGCAAGCCGACCGACACGTTCGAGCGGATCGTCGAGTTCATCGAGATCAGCGCGCACTTCGTCGCGTCCGCGAGCGACATCGCTTCGCACAGCATCCGCTCGATGATCGGCTTGCCGTACTTCGCTTCGCCGATCTGCACATACGGGCTCAGCGTCGACGCCTCGATGAAGTTGCCGGCCGCATAGATCTGGAACAGTCGCGGCGCCTCCCCGCGCACCTGCCCGCCGACGATGAAGCTGCAGTTGAAATCGACGCCGAACTCGCGCAGCGATTGCGCGTCGCGCGCGTGGACGGCTCGCACCGCGTCGCCGACGAGCCGCGCCGCATCGTGCATCGAGCGCACGCGCCAGATCGACTGCGGATCGGTCTTCGGCTGCGACGCCAGATGCTGCGTCACGGCCTGCGTGATCGCGAGATTGCCGGACGACAGCAGCACGACGACCTGTTCGTCCGGTACCTCGAACAGCACCATCTTGCGGAACGTGCTCACGTGATCGATGCCCGCGTTGGTGCGCGAATCGGACAGGAACACGAGCCCTTCGTCCACGCGCATCGCGACACAGTACGTCATTGCGCGCCTCCTGCCTGCACGTCCACCTTCACGTCGAGCGACTCTTCGCCGCCGCCGATGCGCATGCCGCGCACGGGCGCCGCCGCTTCGTAGTCGCGCCCCGTCGCGACACGGCAATACGCTTCGCCCGCGAAGCGCGCGTGCGTGACGTCGATCGACACCCAGCCGATCTCGCGCACCCATACGTCGACCCACGCATGGCTCGCGGCATGCTCGACGTCGCCCGCATCGAAATAGCCGCTTACGTAGCGCGCGGGCACGCCGCCGGCGCGACAGCATGCGAGCATCAGATGCGCGTGGTCCTGGCATACGCCGTGGCGCAGCGCCAGCGCATCGGCCGCCGTGCTCGTCGCGGCCGTGACGCCCTGCCGGTACGCAACCGTGCCCGCGATCCGCTCGGCCAGCGCGACGAACGCATCGGGCCCGTCGCCCGCGCCGAGCGGCACGGCGAGTTCGCGGATCGCGTCGTCGGCCTCGGTGAGCCGCGTCGGGCACGTGTAGTGCTCGACCGGCACAGGCCCCGGATCGAGCCCGAGCCGGCCGTCGTCGAGCGGTTGCGTGTCGATCGCGCCGTGCGCGTGCAGCGCGATCTCGGTCAGCGGCCGCGTGACGACCAGCGAATGCAGCGCGTTGCCGTATGCGTCGGTCGATGCGTCGAGCGCGCCGGGCGCGGCGATCCGCCAGCCCGCGACGTACTGCGACGGGAGCGTCGGCGGCGTCATCCGGATCTGCTGGATCGAATAGGTGAGCGGCGCCGAATAGCGATAGATCGTGTCGTGTCGGATGGTCAGATACATGGGAACCTCGATTCAGCTCGCGGACATCATGAAGGCGCGCGAGACCATGTTGCCGAGCGCATAGACGCGCTCGAGCGATTCGTTCAGGAATGCGTGCAGCCCCTGCGCGCGGATCTTGCGGATATCCGCGTAGTGCAGCTCCGCGCGCAGTCGGCCGGCCTCGCGTTCGCATTCGGCCGACGCGGCGTTCTTCAGCTTGTCGAGCGTCATGCAGAAATCGTCGATCGCCGCGCGCAGCGAGCGCGGCATCGCGGGGTTCAGCAACAGCAGTTCGGCCACGCGCTCGGGTGTCACGACGTCGCGATAGACCTTGTGATAAATCTCCATGCCCGACACCGACGTGAGAATCGACGTCCAGTAATAGAACTCGTCGATCTCGTCGGGGGTGTCGGCCGTCGCCTGTTCGATGTCGAGAAAGCGCACGTCGAGCATCCGCGCGACGTTGTCCGCACGCTCGAGAAACGTGCCGAGCCGCGAGAAGTAATAGGCGTCGTCGCGCATCGCGGTGCCGATCGACACGCCGCGCGCGAGGTGCACGCGCGACTTCACCCATTCGAGAAACCCATGCGGATCGGACGCGAGCGCATCCGATCCGAGCTGCTCGACGCACTCGATCCACGTGTGGTTGATCGTCTCCCACCACTCCGTCGTCAGCAGGCCGCGCACCGCGCGCGCGTTCTCCCGCGCGCTGCGCAGGCATGCGTAAATGCTCGACGGGTTGTCGCGATCGGCGACCAGAAACGCGATGACGGTTTCCGGCGCGGGTTCGCCATGTTTCGCCGCGAACGCGGGTTCGAGTTCGACCGAGCGCAGCAGCGCGCGCAGCGTGCGGCGCTGCCGTTCGGCGCCCTGCGGCAGCAGCAGCGATTTGAGATTGATGTCGACGATGCGCGCGGTGTTCTCCGCTCGCTCCAGATAGCGCGCCATCCAGTAGATATGATCCGCGGTGCGGCTCAGCATGCTGCCTCCTGTGTCTTGTGATTCCGGCCGTCGCTCCATCCGGCGGCCCTGCGCTTCGGGCTCAGCCCGCGACCCACGTGTCCTTCGTGCCGCCGCCCTGCGACGAATTCACCACCAGCGAGCCTTCCTTCAGCGCGACGCGCGTGAGACCGCCCGCGACCATCTTCACGGTACGGCCCGACAGCACGAACGGACGCAGGTCGATATGGCGCGGCGCGATGCCGGCTTCGACGAAGGTCGGGCAGGTGGACAGCGCAAGCGTCGGCTGCGCGATGTAGTTGTCCGGCTGCGCGACGAGCCGCGCGCGGAACGCGTCGATCTCGGCCCGGGTCGCGGCCGGGCCGACGAGCATCCCGTAGCCGCCCGCGCCGTGCACTTCCTTGACGACGAGCTCGGGCAGATGCGCAAGCGTGTACGCGAGATCGTCGGGCTTGCGGCACTGGTAGGTCGGCACGTTGTTCAGGATCGGCTGCTCGCCGAGATAGAACGCGATCATGTCGGGCACGAACGGGTAGATCGACTTGTCGTCGGCGATGCCGGTGCCGATCGCGTTCGCGATCGTCACGCGTCCCGCGCGATACGCGCCGAGCAGCCCCGGCACGCCGAGCGCCGAATCGCTGCGGAACGCGAGCGGATCGAGAAAATCGTCGTCGAGCCGGCGATAGATCACGTCGACGCGCTTCGGCCCGTGAGTCGTACGCATATGCACATACCCGCCGTCGACGAACAGGTCCTTGCCCTCGACGAGCTCGACGCCCATCTGCTGCGCGAGGAACGTGTGCTCGAAATACGCGGCGTTGTACATGCCCGGCGTCATCACGACGACCACCGGATCGTCGACGCCGTCCGGCGCGCTCGCGCGCAGCGTATCGAGCAGCAGGTCCGGATAGTGCGCGACGGGCGCGATGCGGTTGCGCACGAACAAATCGGGAAAGAGCCGCATCATCATCTTGCGGTTCTCCAGCATGTACGACACGCCCGACGGCACGCGCAGGTTGTCCTCGAGCACGTAGAACGCACCGTCGTCGCCGGCCCGCACGAGGTCGACGCCCGCGATGTGCGCGCGAATGTCGCGCGGCACCTCGACGTTCTGCATTTCGGGCCGGTACTGCGCGTTCGCGTAGATCTGCGCGGCCGGCACGATGCCCGCGCGCACGATGTCGCCGCGGTGGTAGACGTCGTGCAGGAACCGGTTCAGCGCCTCCACGCGCTGCCGCAGGCCGGCTTCGAGCGTGCGCCACGCGTCGGCGGGCACGATGCGGGGAATCTGGTCGAACGGGATCAGCCGCTCGCCGCCCGATTCGTCGTCGTTGACGGCGAACGTGATGCCGACGCGCCGGAACATCAGATCCGCTTCCGCGCGCTTGCGGCGCATCGTGTCGTCGGTCTGCTCGCTCAGCCAGTGCTGGAACGCTTCGTAGTGGCGCCGCACGGCGCCGCCTTCGAGATGCATTTCGTCGTAGAACTGCATGCGGGTCTCCGTTTATGGTTGGATGCGCCGTCGCCGGCGCACGGCGAAGCGTGCGCGGGAAATGGGCGGGGCATGCGACCGGCGGTCGGCCGGTCGTTGGAAGAAGGCGCGGGCGGCGTCAGGAGTCGGTCGGGCGCGCCGGATACATCGGGTGAAGCTCGGCCTCGCCGCGTCGCTGCGGCCGCAGGATCGGGGCCGATGCCTGCCGGCGGATGTCGATGAGCCACGACGCCAGCTCGGCATCGGTCATGCCGAGCGCCTTCGCCGTGTCGGACGACGCATCGGGCTTGCGCGGATAGCGCGCCTTGGCGTGAGCCGCCGCCAGCGTGGCCGACTCGCGCGCTTTTCGGCTCGCTTCGTCGGAGCCGCTCGGCGCCGCACCGCCGGGTGCGGCGGCCGGACGCGCGACGAAACCGGGGTGCGGGGTATTCGCGCCGTCGTGCATCCCGATCGCGGCCGGCCGCCGCAGCTCGTGCGCGTGAGGCGCCGCGACGCACATCGACCCGAACATCGATCCCGCCATCGCCACCACGACGGCAGGGCGCCGGGCACACGGCCCGCACTGGAGCCGCACGCCTGCGAACGGATGCGCGACCCGTGTCGCCAACCGCCCGATGATGTGTCGATAGCCCATGATGTCCATAGGAGTACGTCCTCGGCAAACCGCACCGCGCTCGTTTGAATGGAAATTCACCGATTCCAGTATCGCGTTCGGTACGCGGGCAAGTAAATCGGACTGGGCTGATTTCGCCGGTACGCGATCACGGCCGGCGATCGGATCCGCCTCATCGGCGACACGGTGATGGATAACTTTCGTCATTCGGACGACCGGAACCGCGGCGTGCCAATCGACACCTTCGGCACGCTCGTCGCAGCGTCGCTCGATCTACCGCTCAGTCAGTTGCCCGTGTCGTGCATCGCTATCGGAAAGCCGCCGATCGCCGCCGGTTGCGCGGCCGCCGGATTCACGGCGATACCCGTACCGAGCGCCGCCACCAGAATCAGTCCAGTCCGATAGGCGCAGGCGCCGCCCGCCGATATGCTTTCGTGGTGCGGCATCGGTGAAGCCCTATTCATGTCGGAGTGAGTCGGTCATCAATCTTCGCCGTTTGCCGCACCCCTCCTTTGCCGTCCGGCTTCGGTGTGGGCGTTCGGTGGTGGTCGGTGGGCGCGGCCACGACAGAGATTGATGGTGTTGAAACGCAACGCTGCCATATGCGAACGCCGAGCGCCCGCTCCGAAGCCGAACCGGCGCCATGACGATCATTCAAAGAAACGCAATTCGCGTCGATACAATTTATCGAAATCGCCAATATCGTTTCATTTATTCCATTCAAGTCAATCGATTCGCCTTCGGTTTCAATTGATTGAACAATAAATAATCTGCCGGCGAATATTTTTCAATTTATTTTTCGACATGCTTTTCACACCGCGTTTCAAACGGCAAACGTTTGCATGACGCGGCGAGACGCCTTAAACACCGTTCCTCAGGAGGAAAGCATGGCCGACTCTCAAACGTCCTCGAATCGCGCCGGCGAATTCTCGATTCCGCCGAATACCGATTTTCGCGCGATTTTCTTCGCGAATGCCGCCGAGCAGCAGCACATCAAACTGTTCATCGGCGACAGCACCGAACCCGCCGCCTATCACAAGCTGACCACGCGCGACGGCCCGCGCGAAGCCACGCTGAATTCCGGCAACGGCAAGATCCGCTTCGAAATCACGGTAAACGGCAAGCCGTCGGCTACCGACGCGCGACTCGCGCCGGTCACCGGCAAGAAGTCGGACGGGTCGCCGTTCACGGTGAACTTCGGGATCGTCGTGTCGGAAGACGGTCACGACAGCGACTACAACGACGGCATCGTCGTGCTGCAGTGGCCGATCGGCTGATCGATCGAGCGATCGTCAGGCAGTCGTCGGGAGGCCGCTCGCAGCGGCAGCCCGACGGTTGCGCGTCGAACCGCACACGGCAATTCAATCGAACCCCGTTTCGGCATTGGAGACCTTCATGCCCATTCTTTCGACTTCGATCAACAGCGCGCCCGTCCTGACGTCCGAGGCGTACGTCGACATACCGGGCCTGCACCTCGACATCGCGAAGCAAAACATTCGCGACGGCAAGTTGCTGGTCACGCTCAACGTGCCGACGCCGTATGCCACCGGCAACAACTATCCCGGCATCTATTTCGCCATCGCGACCGACAAGGGCGTGGTCGCGGACGGCTGCTTCACCCATTCCACCAAGGCACCGGAAACCAGCGGACGCGTGCCGTTCACGCTCGTCGTCGCGATCGACGTCACGAGCGACGTCACGTTCGTGAAAGCGCAGTGGAAGAGCGTGCGCGGCAGCACGATGCATATCGATTCGTTCGCCAGCCTTTCCGCGATCGGCGAAGCGTCCGCCCAATCGCCGTCCCAGTCCGGCGGAAACCAGGGCGCCGAAACCGGCAGCGGCGGCAGCGGCGGCAGCGGTGCCGGCAACATCGGCGGTGGCGGCGAACGCGACGGCACGTTCAACCTCCCGCCGAACACCAAGTTCGGCGTGACCGCGCTCACCAATGCGGCGAACGACCAGACGATCGACGTCTACATCGACGACAACCCGCAACCGGCCGCCACGTTCAAGGGCGCCGGCGTCCAGGACCAGAATCTCGGCACGAAGGTGCTCGACTCCGGCAAGGGACGCGTACGCGTGATCGTGACGGTGAACGGCAAGCCGTCGCGGCTCGGCTCGCGCCAGGTCGACATCTTCAAGAAGTCGTACTTCGGGATCGTCGGCTCGGAAGACGGCACCGATGACGATTACAACGACGGCATCGTGTTCCTGAACTGGCCGTTGGGCTGAGGATTGCGCGGCACCGGGGCGCATGCCGCGGCCATCGCCAGCCCTCATGGCGTGGCGATCCGGGAGCGCGACGCTCAGAAATTGAGCGTCGCCGTGACCCATGTCTGTCCGGCGTCCGGCCGCTGGCCGGCCGGTGCGCCGACCCTGAACGCATGAGACACGTCGACGCGCGCCCGGGCCTTGTACTGATACGACAGCCCCACGCCGTAGCCGCGCGCGTTCCACGTGTTGTCCGCACCGGCCAGCGAGCGCGACTTGTTGATCTGACCGCGGCCGACATCCGCGAACACGCGCGCCGAAAGGCCGGGCACCGCGGCAATCTCCTGCGTCAGATCGACCGACGCGATTGCGCCTTGATCGACGCTCGGCGCGTCGTATCCATAGGCGCGCACCGCGTTCGGCCCACCTAGGGTCATCTGTTCCGACGGATCGAGGTGCGTGCTCGCGAACTGCGCGCTCATGCGTGCGCGAATATTGGCGCCCGGCCACAGCATCTGCGTGAAATCGGCGGAGCCGCCCCACTTCACGAAGCGTCCCTGCGTGGACGGGTCGCCCAGTCCGACTTCGAGCTGCTTCACGTCGCCGGCATCGACCGTGAACGCGTATTGCAATCCGTTGGCCCGCCCTTTCCAGTCGCCGAAATGCGAACCGTTCAGCGAGACGCTCGCCACGTTCGAGCGCCGGCGAAACGCGTAGGAAAAGAACGCATCCTTCAGCAGCTTCCGGTTGTACGCGACACCGACGCTCAGATCGTCCTTTGGCGTCGACACCAGCGGATGCCTGACATACGCGCCGATCACGTCCGCATAACCGTCGCCCAGATCCTGCAAGGGGCCACCCAACGCATATTGAACGCGAGAGTACTGAACGCCGCCGCGCGTTCCCGCGCCGCCCAGCGGGACATCGTACGAAGCGAGACCGATCCACGTCTTGCCATGCGCGCCGTCCCGATCCTGAATCGCGGACGGCGCATTGTAGGCCAGCACGCGCGCGCGATCGCCGATGCCCAACGGGCTGTTCGCGGTCACTTGCGCGCCGACCCGGTAGCGTCCGGTACTCGGCGATCCGCCGTTGTCGGCGACCGCCGTCGCTTCGATGGCCGGTTCGGGCGCGACGTCGAGCACCACGCGCGTGCCGCCCTCGGTCTCGCCTTGCGTCAGCATCGGCGTCACGGATGCGACACCGGGCAATGTGCGCGCGATCTGCGCGGCGTGCTGCACGTCGCTCAGATCGGGGCGCGTGATCGCGAGCAGCGCAGCCCCGCGCTTGCCCGCACCCGGCACGACGCGCTCGAGCGTCGCGTCCGACACACGCGAGCGATTGTGCAGTTCGATGCTTTCGACATGCCCGCGCACGATCGTGAAGCGCACGACGCCGTTGCGCGCATCCTGCTCCGGCAGGATCGCGAATACCAGCAAGCCGAGTTGCCGACGCAGCAGCGCGTTGAGCTGCATGCGCACCATCGTGATCTGCTCGAACGTCAGGTCGCGGCCCGCCGCGCTCGCGAACAGCCGCGCGACGTCGCTGTCGAGCGGTTCGCCCAGTGTTTCGTTCAACTCGAAGCGCGTGACGTGCAGCGTCGCCGTGCCGCTTCCGGCAGCGCCGGCGCGATCGTCGACGCCCCCATCGTCCGCACCTTCCTGCCGGCGCACGCCGTCGACACCGGGGGACAACAGAGACTGATTCTGCTGCAGCAACTGGCCTGCGTTTCCGGGTGGCTGCAAAGTCTGCCCGTCGGCACGCGCAGCGGCGAACAGCAGCAACGCGGAGGCAGAGATGCGCGCCGTCGCGCCGTCCATGCGACGACCGATGGTCAACGTCGATTTCATGATGAGTTCCGCCAACAAATAGCCGCAAGTCAGGCGCGGACGCCTGCTGCGGCTTCCGGTCATGCGGCTCTTCGAGAGATTCGGGATGCGACGCCGCAAGCCTGCGTTGCAGCGGATAGGACGGAAAAGAGGCACGGCGCCGAGCCGTGCATCCGTCAGACGAACCATTCGCGGCACGCGCCGCGACGACTACCGGCGAATTCAAGAGGGGCAGGCGTAACGATCGCCTGCCCCGGAACGCGCAAAAGCGAACGCAAGCGTCACGTTCGCGTTCGCCCATGCCGCACGGAGGGCATCCCGTGCGGCATGCGGCGCGGTTTATCGCGACGTGCCGATGTTGCTCATCGACAATTGGCCGGACGTGTTCAACGGCCCGTCCTGCACGTACATGGCGTTATCGCCCACGCCCTGCACGGTCGCATCGCCGTTGATCGTCGCGCCGGTCGATGCAATCGCCACACGCCGGCCGGCCAGCGTCACGCCGTAGTCGGGACCGACGCTTCGCGTGCCCAGCGTGGCGCCGTTCGACAGATTCAGGTCGCCGGTGCTGGCCACGCGAATGTTCTGCCCGGTGATCCGGCCGCGGATGTTGACGATACCGCCCTGGTCGCCGTTGTCGGCATTGCGGCCGCTGATCAGCACGTCACCCCGGCTCAGGCCGCTTGCCGACCGGCTCGCGTTCGACCGGTTGATCGCGTCGATCTGGCCGCGGTTGCGTGCAACTTCCGCATCGGCAGCGCCGGATGCGTAGGCCTGCAGGCTCGCATAGCCGTTGTCGGCCGTGATCCGGCCGTCGTTCGCCACCAGTGCGCGATCGGTCGCATCCGTCACGTCGACCTGGTTCAGGCTGCCGTCCGCGTTCAGCGACATCGTTGCGCCGCCGCCTGCGGCCAGCGCGACGTTGCCGTTGCCGCTCGTGATGCGCCCGGACGCGAGGTTCGTCGCCTCGCGGCCGATCAGCGCCGCGCCGGTTCTCGATGCGATCGTCCCTTCGTTCTGGACGATCGCGCGCTTGGCCGGATCCACGTTGAAGCGCAGCGCGCGCTTTTGCATGAAGTCGTCGTCCGACGTGTCGGCGGCCGCCAGCGTCACGCCGTTCGCGTTGATCGTCGCGCCCTTGCCGACCACGATGCCGTCCGGATTCAGCACGAAGACGCGGCCGTTCGCGTTCAGCGCGCCGTCGATCGACGTGACCTTGCCGGATGCCACGCGGTTGAGCACGGCTGCATTCGCATTCGGTTGCCGGAAATTGATGGCCTCGTCGCGTGCGATGTCGAAATCCTTCCAGTTCACGACCATGCGGTCGGTCGACTGCTGGACGTCGGTGACCTTGCCGTCCTGTTCGATGGCGCCCGCGCCGGCAACGATCGAACCGCCCCGGCCCGGCTGTACCGGAACGACCGGATCGACCGGTGCGACGGTCGCGCCGTGCGCCTGCCCCGGTGCGTAGTCGCCCGGCGCGTACGAGGTCGACGAAGTAGCCGAGTTCGCGACGGTATAACCGGACGGCGCGTGAACCGTGCCGTTGAGCACGACGTGACCGTTCTCGTTGGTCGCGACCCGCAACAGTCTGCCGCCGCGCAAAACGCCAGCCGAAGACTGTTCGACGCCTCGATCCCCGAAGAGCACGACTTGCCCCGTACCGTCGACGACACCGTCGATCCGAAGCACACCGCCGCCGCCATCGGCCGTTGCAATAGTCAGGTTTCCGAACCGCGACGCGTCCGGCGTCGTCACTTCGCCGGCAATATCCACGTTCTTGCCGAACAACCCCGCGCTACCGGTCGCGTGGACCCGTCCGTCGACACTCAGCTTGTCGTTTGCAGTCAATATGGCCCGCCCCGCGCTGACCGTCCCGGTGCCGGCCACGTTCAGATCGTTGTTTGCTTCCAGTGCAACCGTGTCGGCGCTGACCGCCCCGGTCCCCGCGACGGTCAGGTTGCCCCCGGCCTTCGCCGTCAGGAGATCGGGCGTCGTCACATTGCCGATCACGATCTCGCGTGCGGAGAGATCCACAGGGCCTCGTGCATACAACAGCCCGCCACGTTGGTCGATCCGATCGAACCCGGAGGCGCTCATCGAGCCGTTGGTCAGGATCAGATCGCCCTGCTGGAGATAAGTCGAATCCGGCCCACTCCCGACGATCTTCATCGTGCCGTCGGACGTCGCGCCGTTCGCCGACACGGTGACCCGATTGGCATTCACGGTGGTATCGGCCGCGCGTCGGATACCGTCTCCGCGGTTGGTGCTCAACGTCGCTCCGTCGAACGTCACTCCGCCGGTACCGCGAATTTCTATGTTGCGTGCGCTGATATCGCCACCGACACGGATATCGGCACTCCTCGGGGCGCCGTTGGCGGCGTACATCGACACGGTACCTGCTCCGTCCACTCCACCCAGGTCCGCAAGCGACGCCGCTTCGAGGTGGCCGGTATTGCGCACGACTTCAGAGCGCAACGCATCGGTCGTATTCCCTTCCAGTCGCGCCCAGCCGTTGCCGGCCGAAACCACCCCGTCGTTGGCCGCCAATGCGCCAGCCGCGCCATCGGTGACGTAGGCGCCTTGCACGCTGCCGTCCGCGGCCAGCTCGAGCATCACCTTACCGCCCGCCAGAAGCCCGACGCTGCCGTTCTCGGCCACGACGCCCCCGTCGGGGCCGTTGATGACGCGCGCGCCAGCCAGTACTGCGCCGCTCTGCGTCGTGATCGTGCCGTCGTTACGCACGGTGCCCGTCGCACCGTTGGCGTTCTGCAGCGTCAGCGGGCGATTCGCCATGAAGTCGCCGTCCGACACGTCGGCCGCAGACAACACCACGCTGTTCGCATTGATCGTCGCGCCCTTGCCGACCACGATGCCGTTCGGGTTCACGACGAACACGCGCCCGTTCGCGTTCAGCGCACCTTGAATCGACGTCATGTCGCCCGATTGCACGCGGTTCAGGATCGCGGCATTGGCATTCGGTTGGGCGATGTTGACCGTTTCCCCTTTGCCGATGTCGAAATTCTTCCAGTTGACGATCATCTTCGACGACGTCTGGTCGATCTGCGTGTTCGGACCGCTATGCGTGATGCTGCCGGCGCCGGCCGCGATCGCGCCGCCTTGAGCTGCATACGCATGACCGCCCGCAATCAACGGAATCAACATGGCGAGCGGCTTCAGCACGCACTGACGTGCACGCCTCGCGTCGAACTTCAAGGACTGCTTCGAATTCATTTTCCTGCTTCCTCATCTGGCCGATCACGGAGCGGATTCCGCGCGCATCGATTTTCTCCGTTGCATCGGGCCGAAAGAGCCGAATGGATGCGGAATCCCGGCATACGAGATACAGCGACCGATGCAATCGCTTGATGCTACGCACGCACTTTCGGCGGGTCCATCGGACTGGGATGATTCGGCGCACGGGCGCACAGTAGTTGACATTTCCGCGACGAAGATGCGGCGTCGATGGCGAGACGATTCGGGTCACGCAATGGTCGAAGGCGCGCGGGAAACGACCCGCGGCCGACGGTGCCGAGGAGAGGAGACACGGAGAACGATGGGTCTTCGATTCGGCCGACAGACCTGATGGCTCGTCGCGACCGGCGTGGATTCGGACCGGGCTGATTGGCCTGCGTCGCCCTTCGGGCTACGCTGTCGACGTGCGATTCCGGTTCGACGAGCGACTGGCGATCGGGGCTTGCAGCGCACGCTTCGACCGACGGCCGTCCGGATGCCGCGCACGGTCCGGCTGCGGCGCGGGCGTTCGATGGTGGCCGGTGGGCGCGGCCACAGGGTTCAAACGCTGTTGTGCTCCAAACGATACGCTGCCAGATGCGAGCATCGAGTGCTCGCGCCGCAGCCGAACCGCCCGCAGTCGTCCGCCGCGGCGATCGACGCGCCGGGCTTCACCACGCCCAGCGCACGCCCGCGTTCCCGGTAATCGTGCGCTGGTGCTCGCCGCCGAGGTTCGTCAGATAGCTGACCGTCGCATACACGCTGCCGCGCTTCGTCAGCTGCGCGACGAGCCCCGCGCCGATCTGCCCGGCCGTCTGCCCCACCTGCGTGCCGAGCGTCGTCGTGCCGCCGAACGTCGTCTTGTCGTCCGTGCCGAACGAGCGCAGCACGTTCGCGCGCAGGTACGGCTTCCAGCTCACGCCGTTCGCATCGAACGCGTATTGCAGCCGCGCGCCGATCCGGCCGAGGAACGTGTTGCCGTTGTTCCACGTGACGTCCGACACGCCGTCGTTGAACTTGCCCAACGACAGCCATTGCCACACCAGCTGCGCCTGCGGCTCCAGCGTCAGCCCGCCGCCCAGCGCGACCGGGAAGCCGGCTTCCACGGAACCCGTGAACGCATTGCCGTCCGTCGAACCGCTCACGTTGTCGTTCGAATGCGTGCGCACCGTGAGTGCGCTGCCCATCACGACCGCATCCGTGTACCAGCCGCCCGGGCCGATGTGCGTCCAGTAGCCGCCGAGGTTGTATGCGTTGACCTGCAGCGAACCCACGCCCATGTCCTGCTGCGCGAGCGCGAAGCCGTTCACGTCGCCCACGGCACGCGAGAAACCGAGAAAAAAGCCGTAGTGATTGCGGTGGCCGCTGGCGGTGGTGTCGGCATACAGGTCCTGCCCGACCTGCATCCCCCATACCGTGCCGTCGAACGACGGCGTCACGTCACCCTTCTGCTTGATGTCGCCATGACCGCCCCACACGCGCGCCCACGCCGCAGGCACCGAACCGTTCTCGGCCAGCAGCCCCTGTTCGCCCTCGCGATCGTGGAAGGTATCGATCTGCAGCAACCCGAGCTGCCGCGCGACAGCCGGCGCTTCCGCGTACAGCGGTACCTCGGGACGGTACACGGGTTCGGACGTGCCTCCGGTGCCTGCGTGATCCACGGCTTCGACGATCGATTCGGGCGTGCCTTCGGCCGGCGTGATCGACGGTTCGGTCGGCGGCGTCGGCTGACCTGGCTGCACGACCGGTGGCTCCGGCTTTGGTGGCACCGTATTGCGCAGATACCAGCTTTCGCCGGTGCCGTTCGATGCGCCGCCCTTCGCGAGAAAATATGTATAGGCGCCTGCGCTGACCGATCCGCCCGACAGCGAGAACGCGCTCGCGCTCGTGGTCGCACCGTTCGTCGCCTGCACGACCTGGATGCCGTCGGCCACCGTCTGCGCGCCCGCACCGCCGACGTTCGTCACCTTCAGCGTGCTTGCACCGCTCGCCACGCCGCCGCTGACGATCAGCTTGTCCGACGGTGCGCCGTCGCCGGCGAGCGTCGTGTTCAGGGCGAGCGTCGCGTTCTGCCCGATGTAGTTGCCGGCGACCGTCAGCGTATTGCCCACGCCGCTGCCGCCGAGCTGCGCGAGGCCCGCGTTGGTCAGGCTGCCGTTGATCCGGAAATTGCCGGTCGCGCCGCTGGCGAGGCTCGCGAGCGCATTCCCGACCGAGAGCGTGCCGCTGTTCGTCACGTTGCCCGTCACGCTGCCGTAACCGCCGAGCGTCGCGCCCGCGGCGATCGTCACCGGCCCGCCGCCGCCCAGCGCCGCCGATGCGCTCGTGCCGTCGCCGACGACCACGGTGCCCGCATTCACGTTCGTGCCGCCTGCGTAGCTGTTCGATCCATTCAGCGTCAGCGTGCCGCTACCGAGCTTCGTCAGCGAACCGGCGCCGGTGACGTTCTGCGCGATCGTCGAGTTGAAGCCCTGCGTATCGATCGTGCCGCCGTTCGACGTGATCGATACCGCACGGCTCGCCGCGAGATCGAACGCGCTGCCGAGTTGCAGCGTGCCGCCGTTGAAAGTCAGTGTTCCTGACGAAGCGCCGAGCGCATTGTCGGCTGCGACCGACAGCGTGCCTTGGGTGATCGTCGTTCCGCCCGAATAAGTGTTTCCGCCCGCTCCCGACGGTGCGAGCGCGAGCGTGCCCGCACCGGTTTTCTCCACGGCGCCACTTCCGCCGATCGTGCCGGCATACGTGCCGGCGCTATCCTGCTGGAACCGCACGAGCCCGTTATCGGTCACGGACAGCGGCAGGTTCGCTGCATTCGCCTGCAGCGTCGCGCCTGCGTTGACGGTCGCGACGACCGACGCCGTCGTCGTGCCGAGCGTACCCGTGAGGTTCAGCGTGCCGCTCTGCACGAGCGCGGTCGAGAACGTGCCGGTGCCGGCCCACGTCCAGTCGGCGCCGGCCATCGTCAGGCTCTGGAAATTCGTGAATGCGTTCGACGCGGTGCCCGTGCCCTGCAGCGTCACCGTGTTGGTACCGGCGCCACCGTTCGCCGTGCCGACGATCTGCGAGCCGGTCTGCAGGATCAGCGTCACGTTGCCGTTGCCGCCCTGGATCGCGGTGCCGCCGCCGCCCTGGATCAGCCCCGCGTTGGTGATCGTCGTCGCCCCGTTGGTCGAGCGCACGCCGATGCCGTTGTTGCTGATGATCCGGCCGCCGGCCTGGTTCGTGATCGTTGCGGTAAACGAGCTGCCGAGCGTGTTCGACACGACCGCGTCGACGCTGCCGCCGCTCGTCGCGGTGCCGGTAGTCTGGATCGTGCCGCTGTTGACCAGCGTGTCGTTGTTGCCCTGCATGTAGACGGCCGGCGCGTCCTTGCCGTTCGACGTCAGCGTGCCGCTGTTGGTGATCGTACCGTTGCCGCCGAGCAGCGATGCCGCGCGTGCGTTGCTGCCGGATGTCGTCACGGCGCCCGTGTTGACGATCTGGTTGCCCGACGCGCCCGGGTTGCTCTGCCCCCACGCGGCCGTCATCCCGTACGCGTTGTTGCCGGTGGTCGTGATCGCGCCGTTGTTGACGAGCGTGTTGTTGTTGCCGTTCGCGGCCATCCCGTCGTTGTACGCGCCCGTCGTCGAGATCGTGCCGCTCGCGCCGTTCGTGAGCGTGTTGCCGTTGTTCACGCCGAGCAGCGCCGCGCCGCGGTTCGCGACGCCCGTGCCGTTGCCGGACATCGACACGCTGCCGTTGTTGGCGATCGCGCTCGACGTGTCGACGGAGAACGGCGTCGGCGTGGCGCTCAGCACATAGCTGCCCGTCGCGGTCGCATCGAGATTGATCGTCACGTTGGTACTGCCGGCCGTGGCCACGACCGAAGGGATGCCAGCGCCGGAACACGTGACCGTCGCGCCGCTGCCTGGCGCCGTGGCCGAACACGCCGCATGAACGCCCACCGGCATCGCGCCGGTCAGGATCGCCATCCCACCCAAACCCAGGTGCCTCGTTTTTCTTTTCATCGTTCCGCCGGCCTTTATTGATGATGTTATTGCTATCAATCGGTACGTGAAACGCGTTATAGCACCTGTCTCGAAATAATCACAAGAACCAAATGAGATATATCGACAATCAGAGGTCGATTAATTTCGTACTGGGAAACAATGAAGGAAAATTTGCTGCGTCGCAGAAAAGCGGGATATCTGCAAACTTCGCGGGCTGGCCAAACGGAAACCGGTGAAATTTACCGGGTTTCGTTGCCGCCTCGAAAGACGATCGCGTTGCAATCCGAAACGATCGGAAAATTTGACATCGTTCGTCGAACGATTCACTGCGCACGGGTCATACGCCATTCAGCGATGTTGCTTCGCATGATGTCTTGCCGTGCGAATTCGGGCGCACCGGCGAACCAGCGCGCGAATGCGCGATCACGCACGCCGGCGGCCCGACACTGGCCGAGACGGACGGGCACCCACCGACGCTCAGCCTGCGCTCGGCGTGACCGTCGCCGACATCGCGACCGGCTGTGACCACGCGGCCGACGCCAGTTGCGTCCGCGCGGCATGCGTCGCACGGTTGAACGCCACGCGCCGTTCTCCCTTCAGCTTCGCCGCGCGGGCCGCCTGTACCAGTTCGATCGGATCGACGAGACGGTCGTGCCGCCGAACCTCGAAATGCAGATGCGGGCCGGTCGCCGTACCCGTGCTGCCGACCGCGCCGACGCGCTCGCCGCGCACGACGCGCGCGCCGACTCGCAGCGTCGGCTCGAACGCCGACAGGTGCGCGTAGTACGACGCGTAACCGTCGTCATGACGAATCACCACGTACTTGCCGTAGCCGCGCGGCTCGGTGCCGATGAACGTCACGACGCCGTGCGCCGACGCATGGACGGCACGACCTGCCGGCGCCGCGAGATCGACACCCGAATGCACGTGACGCGCACCGCTCACCGGATGCACGCGCGTGCCGAACTGCGAGCTGATCCGCGTCGCCGCGACCGGCATCGCGAAGTGTGCGCCGGCGAGCGGCATGCCGTCGAAGTCGTAATAGGCGCCCGACGCGTGTGCCCCTGTTGCGAACCACACACCTGAAACCCGCTGGCCGCGGAAACGGACGTCGAACGCCGTCGCGCGCACGCGGCCCGGCGCCGCCGCACCGTCGTCGGGTTCGTATGCCACGCGGAAGGTGTCGCCGACCGCGCCGCGTTGCTTCGCATCGATACGGCCGGTCAACGCGCGCAGGACCTGCGCGGCAACGCCGTCGGGCAGCTCGGCGAGCGCCAGCGACGCCTGCAGCGTGCCATCGATCGCACTGGCTCGCGCGCCGCGATCGGGCTGCGCGAGCACGAACGGTTCGGCGGAAGTCAAATCGACGGGACGCGGCTCGAATGCCGCCGACGACCCCAGCACGGACAGCGGCGACGCAAGCCCGTAATCGAACCGGGTCGCGTACGCGCGTTCGACCGCACCGCGCGCCGTGTCGCACAGCACGCGGTACGCCACGCATGCGCCGAAGCGCGCGACAGGGTCGTCGCTATCGCCGCTCGACGAGAAGTTCGATGCATGCGGCGCGTACGCGACGTCGAGCGGCGCTGCCGATACACGCAGGCCACCCCACGTCGTGCGCGCGGAATTGAAGAAAGGCACGTCGCCAAGGTCGGTGGCTTCCGCCATCGCGAATGCGAAGGGGGCGACATCGTGAGCGCCCTGAGCTGGCGCGCTCTGGGCGCCGGCCACGCAGGCTGCCGCGATGACGCCGCGCAACAGCGCGCGGTACATCGGGAAACGCGCGACGCCGCATCGGGCGGATCGACCTTGTTCGCGTGCGAGACGGGAACGCAGGTCGAACCGCATGACGTCGTCACTCGCTATCAATGGAAATTCGGGAAAACCGGGTATCGCGAAGGAACAGGCGTCGCGATCCGGCAATATGAAATCGAGTGTATCGGGCGGCTTGAAACGGGCAAATAGGACCAATCCTATTTTCCTGGAACAACGTTTAGTACCGGAACGAAATCCGGATGTACCGTTCATCCGGCACGACAACGACTCCGCCTCCACTCACGCGTGCGAACCATCGCGCGCCGTGCATGGTCGAACGCTGCCTGCGCACGCTCATGCGCGCCGCGCATCGTTTCATCCAACCGGAATCCCGTCATGTTTCTCGATCAACTTCATCCGGAACGCTGGACGTTCCTGTGGAACGCGTTGTCCACGCTTTCCATCAAACTCTGCGCCGCAGTGGCGCTGCTCGTCGCCGGCTGGTGGCTGTCGAAACGCATCGGCAACTGGCTGAACCGGCTGCTCTCGAACAAGGAACGCGTCGACGACACGCTGCGGCCGATCCTCTGCGACGTCGCCGTATGGGGCATCCGCATCGTCGCGATCGTCGGCGCGCTGTCGCAGCTCGGCATCGAAACCGCGAGCATCGTCGCGGTGCTCGGCGCGGCCGGCCTGGCCATCGGGCTCGCGCTGCAGGGCACGATGCAGAACATCGCGGCCGGCATCATGCTTCTGCTGCTGCGGCCGTTCAAGGTCGGCGACTACATCGACGGCGGCACGGGCGTCGCGGGCACCGTCGAAGAGGTCGGGCTCTTCATGACGCGCCTCACGAAGCCGGACGGCATCTGCGAATACGTGCCGAACAGCGCACTGTGGGGCAGCGCGATCCGCAACTACACGCGCAACCCGACGCGCCGCCTCGATCTCGAAGTGGAAGTGTCCGTGCACGACGATATCGATCGCGCGCTGGAGGCACTGCACGCACTGGCCGTGGCCGATCCCGACGTGCTACAGGACCCGGCGCCGGACGTGATGGTGATGCGCTTCGACGACAGCACGGCCGTCGCGAACATGCGCGTGTGGACGCATACAGACAAGTTCTGGGACATGCGCTGGCGTCTCGCGCGCCAGGCGCGCAAGGCGCTCGCGGATGCGAACTGCGCGCTGCCGATCCGCACGCGCGAGCTGCACATCGTGCACGACGCGGAGCGTCGCACGGACAGCACGCCCGTCCGACGCGTGTAATCGCCGCGGCGGCGGGCGCGCCCGGAGCGCCCGCCGCCATCACGACCACGGCGGCGATCACCGCGTCGCGGTACGCAGCCGCGCCCGGTCGAGTTGTCGCCCGATCCGCCTTCGAATCGGACCCGTCTGATTCACTGCGCGACATCGTCTCGCGACAATGGCCGTGCTGGACGAAACGGTCATCTCGTCCGGCACGCAGTAGCGAACTGTCCTTACCTTGCCGCCCTTCGCGGGCGGCGTCTTTTTGTCCGCCGTTCGACGCGGGCATGAAATCAGGAAACCGAAATGAAAGAACGCGCCACCGTCCTTTGTCGACGCGGCGACCGGATCCTTCTGGTCGCCCGGTTGAATGCCCGCTGGGCGCTGCCCGGCGGCAAGCCGCACGACGGCGAATCGCTGCGCGACGCCGCGCGGCGCGAATTGCAGGAGGAAACCGGGCTCGCGTGCGGCAACGCGCGCTACTTGTTCCGGATCGCGGGCACGCACAAGCTGCATCACGTGTTTCTCGCCGAGATCGATCCGGCTGCGATCGCGCGTCCCGCGCAGGAGATCGCACACTGCGCGTGGATCGACCGCGAATCGCTCAGGTCGCTACATTGCAGCCGGCCGACGCCGATGATCGTCGAGCTCGCGTTCGAGTGGTTGCGGCAGCCGCGCCTCGTGCCCGGTGTGATCGACCACGACGTGTTCGCCGATATCGCGGCCTGAGGTCTTCGCCTGCGGTTGGCGCGCGATATGCATTTCACATCTCGACACGGCGCGAGATTGCTCCACCTTCAGAGACCTGCTTGACGCCTAGTGCTAGATGTTTGCTGCCTAATGGGAGAACTACCTCATGCGTACAACAATCGACATCGATGACGACGTTCTCGCATTCGCCCGGGAACGTGCAAGGCCCGGTATGAGTGTCGGCAAGGTCATTTCCGAGCTCGCTCGCGCGGCATTGCAGCGAACGACAACCGACCAGATAAGCCGCAACGGAGTGCCGCTGATACCGATCTCGTCGACGACCCGCCCAGTCACGCTCGATACCGTCAATCGAATTCGCGACGATTCGCTCTGATTTCTTGAACGTCAATCGAAGGAAAACCGAGGTCGCGACGCTCGTCAGGTTTTGTTCAGCCGTTCCGACTCGTTTCCGCTCGAAGCGGCGCGGGCAGGACGGGAAGCGACGGCACGTCAACCGGCCCCACCCATGGAACCGGCACTCGCCACATCCAGTAATTTGCGCAAAGATGGATTCGACCCACTCTCCATCGTAGCCGCGCGCGCCGGTCACGATACGGCCCGAGTCCGCCGCTTGCGCTTTCCTTCAGCCATCGCACGGCGCAGCCGGTCAACCTCGCCGGCGAAGCATTGACGTCGGCCGCCCGACGCCCCTGCGCTTCCCGCGAAATCTCGCTTTCCCGCCTCGCCATTCCGGAAACCCGGACGCACGAAAAACCCCACAAAAACAAGGATATTCAGCGTCTGCGACATGTTGTCCGAGTTCGGTTATATTACGCGCCCCTTGCCGTCCCGCCCCGGCAAAACGCGCCGCACGCGGCCGCTTTCGACGCGGCCCGAAGCGCCGTCCGCCCAGGCTTGCCGCCACGGCCCGGACGCGTGGCGCACCGTCACGACGCAGGCGCTCGCCGGCTCGCGGGAAGCCGATCCGAAGGTGTCCTTCCGAATGGCTTCGCGTGCGCAAATGCAACGGCGCGCAGCGTCGATCCGGAGTTCCGGATTCGCGGTCCGGATCTCCGGATCCGTGTTTCGGCGAAACGGAACCGCGGGAACCGCGTGCCGGGCGGCATGGCAAACCGATGCATCCAAGTTGAAAAAGGGATCTGCTGTGATCAAAACGTTACGGGTAATACTGTCGGCGCTCGCGCTGTGCGTCGCGACATCGTCCGCGCACGCCGCCGACACGAAGAAGGTCGACGTCCTGCTGGTGGGCGGCGGCATCATGAGCTCGACGCTCGGCGTCTGGCTGCACGAACTCCAGCCCGACTGGTCGATGACGATGGTCGAGCGCCTCGACGGCGTCGCGCTGGAAAGCTCGAACGGCTGGAACAACGCCGGCACCGGCCACTCGGCGCTCGCGGAGCTGAACTACACGCCGGAGAAGGCGGACGGCAAGATCGACATCTCGAAGGCGATCGAGATCAACGAGTCGTTCCAGATCTCGCGCCAGTTCTGGGCGTGGCAGGTGAAACAGGGCGTGCTGAAGAACCCGCATTCGTTCATCAACTCGACGCCGCACATGAGCTTCGTCTGGGGCGACGACAACGTCCGTTTCCTGAAGAAGCGCTACGAAGCGCTGCAGGCCAGCCCGCTGTTCCGCGGGATGCAGTATTCGGAAGACTACGACCAGATCAAGCAGTGGGTGCCGCTGATGATGGAAGGCCGCGATCGCAACCAGAAGGTGGCCGCGACGTGGACGCCGATCGGCACCGACGTGAACTTCGGCGAGATCACGCGCCAGTTCGTCGGCTACCTGAAGACGCAGCCGAACTTCACGCTGTCGCTGTCGAGCGAAGTACGCGAGATCTCGCGCAACGCCGACGGCACGTGGCACGTGTCGTGGGTCAAGCTGCACTCGGACGAACCGCCGCAAGCGGTCGACGCGAAATTCGTGTTCATCGGCGCGGGCGGCGGTGCGCTGCACCTGCTGCAGGCGTCGGGCATCCCCGAAGCGAAGGACTACGGCGCGTTCCCGGTCGGCGGCTCGTTCCTCGTGACCGACAACCCCGAGGTCGTGAAGCAGCATCTCGCGAAGGCATACGGCAAGGCGTCGGTCGGCTCGCCGCCGATGTCGGTGCCGCACCTCGACACGCGGATCATCGACGGCAAGAAGATCATCCTGTTCGGGCCGTTCGCGACGTTCTCGACCAAGTTCCTGAAGAACGGCTCGTACTTCGACCTCGCGAAGAGCACCAATCTGCACAACGTCGCGCCGATGATGCGCGTGGGCGTCGACGAATTCCCGCTGGTGCAGTACCTCGCCGGCCAGTTGATGCTGTCCGACGACGACCGCTTCAACGCGCTGAAGGAATACTTCCCGAACGCGAAGAAGGAAGACTGGCGCCTGTGGCAGGCCGGCCAGCGCGTGCAGATCATCAAGCGCGACCCGGTCAAGGGCGGCGTGCTGAAGCTCGGCACCGAAATCGTCAGCTCGAAGGACGGCAGCATCGCGGGCCTGCTCGGCGCGTCGCCGGGCGCATCGACCGCCGCGCCGATCATGCTGAACCTGATGCAGAAGGTGTTCAAGGACAAGGTCGCGACGCCCGAGTGGCAGCAGAAGATCCGCCAGATCGTGCCGAGCTACGGCACCAAGCTGAACGACAGCCCGGCGAAGGTCGTCGAGGAATGGACCTACACGAGCGACGTGCTGCAACTCGCGCCGCCGCCGAAGATCGACCTGGGCGCGCCGGCTCCGTCCGGCGCCGGCGCCGCGCCGGCCCGCCCGGCGAAGGCGTCGGCCGACATGGCGCTGTAACGCGCCGAACCGCGACACGCCACGCGAACCCGACGGGCGACCGTCGCCCGTTCCGGCCTGTTTCGCCTGAAAGGCGGACATCGTCTCGCCCCGGAGCACGGGGAGGCAGGCGGCGATCCACGGCCATCCGGGAGGATGGCCGTTTTTGCGTCGACGCCCGGCGCGCCCGATGCGCGCCACCGGCCGCACGGTCGCGATATCCGGGCAAAATCGACCGATGGCGCCGGTTCCGCCGCATCCGGCCCGGCGTGGCGCGCGGTATCCGCTAGAATTGCGGCACGCGCGATCCCGAATCGCCCTCCCGATCCATCATCCGCAGCGTCGCACCCTTACGCCTCCGTCCGCACCGCCCCGCGCCCGCGGGTGCACGCGAGCGCCGCGGCCGTGCGACGCCCGCGACCGCCCGCAAAGGGCGCACAACCGAATTCAGCTGGAGAAAGACCGTGTTTACCTGCCGAAACCAGAGCTGCGGCACGCAGTGGGAGCAGTCCGACGTCGTCATCAAGGACGAGGGCCAGGGGTTGCTGTTCCGCTGCCCGCTGTGCGGCGCCCGCAACTATCTCGAACGCTTCGAGGACGACGAAGGCAACGTCGTCTACGAGCAGATGGAAGGCCGCCCCTACCTCGGAGACCTGTCTTGACCCAACCGACCGCCACGCCGTTCAGCGCGCTGCCGCTGACGCCCGCCACGCTCGCGAACCTCGCGCAGCTCGGCTATGTCGACATGACGCCGATCCAGGCCGCCAGCCTGCCGGTCGCGCTGGCCGGCCAGGACCTGATCGCGCAGGCGAAGACGGGCAGCGGCAAGACCGCCGCGTTCTCGCTCGCGCTGCTCGCGCGCCTCGATGCGCGCCGTTTCGACGTACAGGCGATGATCCTGTGCCCGACGCGCGAGCTCGCCGATCAGGTCGCGCAGGAAGTGCGCCGCCTCGCGCGCGCCGAGGAAAACGTGAAGGTGCTGACGCTGTGCGGCGGCACGCCGATGCGTCCGCAGGCGCAGAGCCTCGAGCACGGTGCGCATATCGTCGTCGGGACGCCGGGCCGCATCATGGATCACCTCGATCGCGGCAACCTGAAGCTCGACGCGCTGAACACGCTCGTGCTCGACGAAGCCGACCGGATGCTCGACATGGGCTTCTTCGACGACATCGCGAAGGTCGCGCGGATGTGCCCGACGACGCGCCAGACGCTGCTGTTCTCCGCGACCTATCCGGACGGCATCGCGAAGCTGAGCCAACAGTTCCTGCGCAATCCGAAGGAAATCAAGCTCGCGGAACGCCACGACGACAGCAAGATCCGCCAGCGCTTCTATGAAGTGACCGAGGACGAGCGGCTGCATGCGGTCGGCCAGTTGCTGAACCACTATCGGCCGGTGAGCACGATCGCGTTCTGCAACACCAAGCAGCAGTGCCGCGATCTGCTTGCCGTGCTGCACGCGCAGGGCTTTCACGCGCTCGCGCTGCACGGCGAGCTCGATCAGCGCGAGCGCGACCAGGTGCTGATCCAGTTCGCGAACCGCAGCTGCTCGGTGCTGGTCGCGACCGACGTCGCCGCGCGCGGGCTCGACATCGCGCAGCTCGAAGCGGTGATCAACGTCGACGTGACGCCCGACCCCGAAGTGCACGTGCACCGCATCGGTCGCACGGGCCGCGCGGATCAGGACGGCTGGGCGCTGAGCCTCGCGAGCATGGACGAGATGGGCCGCGTCGGCGCGATCGAACAGGCGCAGAAGCGCGACGTCGAATGGCATCCGCTCGCCGAATTGACGCCGGCGGACGACAGCGTGCTGCTGCCGCCGATGGAAACGCTGCAGATTCTCGGCGGCCGCAAGGACAAGATTCGTCCGGGCGACGTGCTCGGCGCACTGACCGGCGACGCCGGGTTCGACGGCAAGCAGATCGGCAAGATCAACGTGACCGAGTTCTCGACCTATGTCGCGATCGAGCGCGGCGTCGCGCGCGACGCGCTGCGCAAGCTCAATGCCGGGAAGATCAAGGGCAAGCGGGTCAAGGTCCGGTTGATGGACGAGGAGTAAACGGGCCGCGGGGCGGACGGCCGCGGCGCCGCCGCGCTCCGTGCGTCACGCGAGTTCGGGATAGCCGAGCGCGACGGCTTCCCGCTCGAACCGCGCAATCGCGTCGTAGTCGGCCGGCGACAGCCGGTCGAATCCCTTCAGCCTCAGCACGCGCGCGCGCTGCGCATCGGCCGCGACCGCGCGATCGAGCGCATCCTGCAACGCGCCGACCTGCGTGTCCGCCAGCGCCCGCGATGCGATGAACGGCAATCCCGGCGCGGATGCCGTCGTGCCGACGATCCGGATATCCGTCAGCAGACCGGGCAGCGCGTCGCGCACGTACGCGAACGTCACGCAGTCGATCGCCGCGCAATCGGCCTCTCCCGACGCCAGCGCACGCAGCACGTTCAGGTGCGAACCGAACGGCGTGACCGAGCCGAAAAACCGGCCGTCGCGCGCATGCGGCGCGATCGCGTGCCGGAATGCATTCATCCCGCTGTGTGAATCCTCGCCGTTGAAGGCAGCTCGCAATCCGCGGCATGCGGCGAGCGTCGTCGCGCCGCCCGCATGCGCGCGCGCCGACACGACCAGCACGCTGCTGTAGCGCGCACCGTCGCAACCGGGCGCGTCGAACACCGGGGTCGCGATCAATCGCACGGTATCGCGCAGGCCCAGCATCCGGTACGGATAGCCGCAGGTCTGCGACAGCAGCAGATCGTCGCGCCGCCATAGCGCATGCAGGTCGTCGAACGGCGCGTCGGGCAAAACGACGCCGGCGGGCCCGCCCGCCTTCGCGAACCCATCGAGAGCGTCGCGCAGCAGCGCGCGCCACAGGGCCGTGTGGCGCGGCGTCACGTTGTACATCGGCAAGACGGCGATCCAGGGCTTCATGCGGACATTCTACGCATCGGCGGCGGCCCCGATGCTTATCGGCGCCGGCACGATAAGCAAATGCGAATCGATTGGTTGGCGTCGCCGCCCCGCCCCGGTACCGTTCGAATGCCTGTCGGCGCCGCCACCGCGCGCGACGCCGTGCAGGTCGACCGTGATCCGCGAGACACCAGCGCACCCGGGCCGAGCGCCCCGGTTCCCCCGCTCGTTCCCCGCACTGCCCGATCCACCCCGCCTCAACGCCATGGCCGAATATTTCGACGTCGACCACGCGCGCGCGATCGCCGCGCTCGACGCCCGCTTCACCGCCCGCACCGAGTGGCCGACCTGGCTGCTGGTCGTCGTCATCTACGGCGGCTGGCTCGCCGTGCTGCTGCTCGTGCGCGACGGGCACCTGTCGCTCGCCGCCGCGACGCCGCCGCTGATCCTGCTCGGCGCGTGGCATCTGTCGCTGCAGCACGAACTGCTGCACGGCCACCCGACGCGTTCCGCGTTCGTGAACAAGCTGCTCGGCTATCCGCCGCTGACCGTCTGGTATCCGTACACGCTGTATCGCGACACGCACCTCGATCATCACCGCGACGAAGACCTGACCGTGCCGGGCGTCGATCCCGAAACGAACTACGTGACGCGCGAACGCTGGGCGCGGCTGCCACGCTGGCGCCGGGCGCTGACGGTCGCGCGCAAGACTTTCGCCGGACGAATCGTCGTCGGGCCGCCGCTGGCCATCGCCGCGACGTTCGGCGATGCGTTCGCCGCGTTCCGGCGCGGCGACTTCCGTTATCTGCCGATGTGGGCGACGCATGCCGCGTGCGTGGCGGCGCTGCTCGCGTGGCTGCACTGCGCGATCGGCGTGCCGTGGTGGTACTACCTGCTGCTCGTGACATGGCCCGCGCTGTCGCTCGCGATGATCCGCTCGCTGTACGAGCATCGCGCCGCACCGCATCCGAAGGCGCGCATCGCGATCAACGAAGCCGGGTTCGCGATGCGGCTGCTGTACCTGAACAACAACTATCACCTCGTCCATCACGACCTGCCGAAGCTGCCGTGGTACGACCTGCCGCGCGCGTACCGGATGCGACGCGACGCATATGCGCGCAAATGCGGGGGCTTCGTGATCCGCGGCGGCTATCGCGAACTGCTCGCACGCCATGCGTGGACGCCGACCGATCCGCCCGTGCATCCGTTCGGCGAGGGCACGGCGTCGCTGTCGACGGGCAGCGGGATCAAAGTGGCGGTGGTCGACGAGGTGTTGCAGATCAGCACGTGACGTCGCCCGGCACGCGCTGTCGACCCTCCGGGCTTGCGCGCCAATTCTTACGAAATGCCGACAATGCCGCTCGGCCGCGCCCGAATTGCCAATTGCGTCGGCAATGTCCAGAATGGCGGCTCATCCGGGCTTCCAACCATCATTCGCCCCGGCTCCGCCGCCCGGCCGCGCGCCGCATTCCCCGAAGACGATGCAACCGAACACCCCATCCGGCGCGATCCGCACGCTCGGCCACGACTGGTCCGTTTCCGCGATCACCGCGGGTTTTCTTGCGGTCCTGATTTCCTATGCAGGCCCGCTCGCGATCTTCTTCCAGGCGTCGCAGGCCGCGCACGCGTCCAACGACATGGTGTCGTCGTGGGTCTGGGCGATCTCGATCGGCGCGGGCGTGTCGGGCCTCGTCGCCAGCTGGAAGCTGAAGGTGCCCGTCGTCACCGCGTGGTCGGCGCCCGGCACCGCGTTGCTCGTCGGCCTGTTTCCGCAACTGACGCTCAATCAGGCCGTCGGCGCGTACATCACGGCTGCGCTGATCATCCTGGCGATCGGCGTCTCCGGCTATTTCGACCGGCTGGTGCGTCACATCCCGCGCGGCATCGCCTGCGGGATGATGGCCGGCATCCTGCTGCCGTTCGGCATGCATGCGTTCTCGGCCGCGTCCGCGCAGCCCGCGCTCGCGTTCGGGATGATCGCCGCCTACGTGATCTTCAGGCGCCTGCTGCCGCGCTACAGCATCGTGCTCGTGCTGCTGACGGGCGCCGCGCTCGCGACGCTGCTCGGGATGACGCATCTCGGCAACGTGTCGCCGAGCCTCGCGCGGCCGATCTTCATCGCCCCCGAGTGGACGCTCGGCACGACGCTCAGCCTGGCGCTGCCGCTCGTCGTCGTCAGCCTCACCGGCCAGTTCCTGCCGGGGATGACGATTTTGCGCGTGTCCGGCTATCGCACGCCGGCGCGCCCGATCATTACGGCGACCAGCGTGATGTCGCTGGTCGTCGCGTGCTTCGGCGGGATCACGATCGTCGTCGCGGCGATTACCGCGGCGCTGTGCACCGGCAAGGACGCGCACGAGGACGCGGACCGACGGTACGTCGCCGGGCTCGCGAACGGCGCGTTCTACCTGATCGGCGGACTCTTCGCCGGCACGATCGTCACGGTGTTCTTCGCACTGCCGAAGGCGTTCGTCGCGATTCTGGCGGGGCTCGCGCTGATCGGCGCGATCGGCGCGAACGTGCACGGGATCTTCGAGGACGAGAACCATCGCGAAGCGTCGGTGATCACGTTCCTCGCGACCGCGTCGGGGATGACGTGGCTCGGGCTCGGGTCCGCGTTCTGGGGGATCGTGATCGGATCCCTGTCGTTTGCGGTGTTGAACAGGGTGCGACGGCCTGCGTGACACGCCGCGCGCCGACGCTTCGCTCAACGCGCATGCCGGCGCACCAGTTGCGCGAGGGCCTCCTCCAGCGGCGTCGTACCGTACACTCGCTCCGACACGTCGGCCTCGACGTCGATCCGCCCCGCGTTGTGCACGTCGTACAAATCGACGATCAGTTGCGCATGGCGTTCGCCGAGCCCGGCGCGCAGCAGCGTCGCGCTCCACGTGTCGCGCGGCAGTTCGTGCGCGACGATCGCACGGCCCGCCGCCGTGCCCAACGTAGCCGCGATCGCCGTCACGCTCACCCGCCGCGGCCCTTCGACGCTGACGATGCGCGGCCCGCTACCGCCTTCCGGCGCATCGAGCAGCAGCCGCGCCGCGACGACGCCCACGTCGGGCGCCCAGACCGTCGGAAACACCTTGTCGACCGGATGGTGAAAGCTCGGCAGCACACCGGTGCCCAGCGCGACCTGCAGCACGCGGGCCCAGTTCTGCACATGCTCGGCCGAGCGCAGCAGCGTCAATTGCGTCGGAATCGTCTTCAGTCGTTCCTCGAAGTCATGGAACAAGCGCGTGATACCCGTATTGCCTTCAAGCTCCGCACCGTAGTCCGACAACGCGAGCAGCGCCGGCGGCGGATTCGCTGCGAGCGCGGCGGTCGCCGCGTCGATCGTCCGCGTCATCGTCGCGGCCGGATCGGGATCGGCAACCGGCACCGGGCACAGCATCTGCACGGCCTGCGCGCCGTCGATCGCCGCGGCGATCGCGTGCGCGTCCGTCAGGTCCGCGATCGCGACATCGCAGCCGAGTTGCACGAAGCGTTCACGATGGCGTGCGTCGCGCAGCACCGCGCGCACGGAATGGCCTGCGTTGCGCAAGGTCGTCACGGTCGACTGGCCGACGTTGCCGGATGCGCCGAAGATCACGAACACGATTCGCTCCTTGGGGGATGGAAGTGCTGTGATTGTCGGCATGCGCGGCCCGGGTGGCGCGCACGGACGGATGAATCGAGCAGAAAAGGATGGCGGGATGAACGGCGGTTGCCATGCGCGCTGCTGGATGCGACACCGATCGCGTCGCGTCGGGCGATCTGCCGATCACGAGGCACAACCCACCTGAAACGAACCGCCGCTCACATCCGACGCGTCGCGCGTCGACAGCGCTCGTGTGCGCCGGAGAAGCGAACGCGGCAATTGTCCAACACCCTGTTGGACAATTGCCGCCGGATCGAATGCAACGCCCGTGCAGCGCTGTTTCGTTATGCGTCCCTGCCTCCATCCTCGCCGTCATAGGCCAGCCGCAACCCGCCCCGCGCGCCCGACCGCGCAATCTCCGTCGGCGTCGCGCCGAGCACGCGGTTCATCCAGTTCGCCATGTGACTCTGATGCGCGAACCCGGCTTCCAGCGCGATCTGGCTGATGCTGAGCCTCCCTTCGAGCAGCAGCGCCTTCGCGCGCTCCACCCGCCGCCGCACGACGTACTGATGCACGGGCATCCCGAGCGTTTCGCGGAACAGTACCTTGAAATGCGGCACGCTGATCGACACGAGCGCCGCGAGCTCGGCCAGTGTCATGCGCCGGTCGAGATTCGCTTCGACATAGTCGATCACGCGCGCAGCGGCCTTCGGCGCAAGCGTGCGCCGGCGTTCGCGAAACGCGGGCTGGCCGTCGACCAGCCGCGCGACGAGCGCCGTGCACAGGCTTTCCGCATAGAGCGGATCCGATGCGTCTTCCGCTTCGAGTTCGGCGGCCATCGCCCATGCAATGTGCTGCAGCCGCGGGTCGCGCACCTGCAGCCGCCGGCGGATCTGCGCGTGCGACGGCTTCAGTTCGAGCTGCTCGACCGTGCGCCGCACGAAGGTGTCGCTGAGCGCGATGTGCAGAATCCGGCAGTCGGCGCTGTCGGTCCACTGGCCGGGCAGGCCGGCCGGAATCACGTCGACGTCGCCGTGCGCCTGGATACGCGACACGCGCTCGCCGTCGCATACGCAATCCGCCCGCACCGGCGCGCCGATGTGCACGCCGATCCGGTGATGCTCGGCTGCCGGAATCCGGTACGTGCCCGCGCGGATCTCCAGCAGCGACGCGCCGAAGCCCTGCCAGCCGAGCCCGCGGCTGGAGCGCAGGCTGACCGGGACGCCGTTGTCCGTCGGCGCGGCAAGAATCGGATCGCTCATCGAGGGTCTCCACCAGATCGGGTGACGAATGCGCATTGTGACGCGTTTCGCGCCGGCGTGCCGGCCGTGCCCGGCCGTCTGCGCATCGAGCACAAAAAGATCATCCGTTTCTGCTCGGGACGATCCTTGCGTGCGCGCCGACGGGCGCCGCCCCGCTTACGATCGGCTCATCCGACACCTACGGAGCCCGTCATGCCCCATTACTGCCCGCAACGCGCGGCGTTCGTCGCGCGCTCGCCCTGCGCCGCCCGCCCTTCAGCCGGCCCCCACCCACGCCACGGCCGCCCGGCCATCGCCGCGTGGTGCCTGCGCATCGTCGGCTGGTACCGGCTCGAACGGCTGCTCGCGTCGATTCCCGACAGCAACGACGATTTCGGGCTCGTCTGACCGACCGGTCGACACCCCGCCTACTTGCGTCACCTACTTGCGGCCGCCTACTTGCGCCGCCGCTCGTGCGGCGCCACCGTTGCGCCGTCGATCACCGGCGCACCCTGCTTGATCAGGAAATCGCGAAACAACCCCGTCACCTGCGAGATGCGCCGGTCGGCGAGGGTCACCACATACCATTCGCGCTCGATCGGGTTGCCGGGAAACGGCAGTTGCCCAAGCAGCCCCGTGCGCAGTTCGAGCGCACACGCGTGCAACGACAGGAACGCGACGCCGAGCCCGGCTTCGGCCATTTGCTTGATCGCCTCGTTGCTCGACAGTTCGGAGCCCACATGAAAGCGGTAGCCCGCGTTCTTGAACAGGCTCTCGACGGTCGAGCGCGTGCCGGCGCCGCGTTCGCGCACGAGCAGGTGCGCGGATTCGAGATCCTTCAGCGCGACGCGCTTGCGCCGCATCAGCGGATGGTCGGGCGCCGCGACGAACACCATCGGGTGCTTCGCGAACTCGACCGCATGCGTACGCAGCTCCTTCGGTGCGCTGCCCATCACCGCGAGATCGATTTCGTGCGTCGCGAGCATGCGGATGATGTCGTCGCGATTACCGACCTTGAAATACGTCTTCACGTGCGGACGCGTGGCAGTGAATTTGACGAGCAGCGGCGGGATCAGGTATTCGGCCGTCGTGATCGCGCCGATCCGCAACGTGCCGCCGAGATCGCCCGTCAGCGCGGCCACCTCGTCGCCGGCCTCGCTCCACAGATGCAGGATCTCGCGCGCATAGCGCGCCACGATCTCGCCGGCCGCGGTCAGTTGCACGCCGCGCCCCACTCGCTGCAACAACGCGGCGCCCACGGCCTCCTCGAGCAACCGAACCTGCAGCGACACGGCCGGCTGCGTCAGGTTCAGTTCCTCGGCCGCGCGCGACACGCTGCCGAGCCGCGCAATCATGTCCAGCGCCTTCAACTGTCGGAACGTCGCGGTCTTTCCTATAAGTGAATACATATGAGTTGCTTATAAACATTAAATTGTTCGAGTGGGTTCGAAACTATATCGTCGGTTCCTGAGCAATGTCATCCGAATCGTCATTCAGCGGGAGCCGAACATGGACTACACCACGCCCAACCTTGCAACGGACCACGCACCGCGCCTGCCGCGCATCGTGATCGTCGGCGGCGGCGCCGGCGGCCTGCAGCTCGCGACGCGTCTCGGCGATACGGTCGGACGCCGCGGGCAGGCCGACGTCGTGCTCGTCGACCGCTATCCGACGCATTTCTGGAAGCCGCTGCTGCACGAAGCCGCATCGGGCCATCGCGATCCGGCTTCCCACACGATCGAATACGCGGCGCAGGCGAAGCGCCACGGCTTTCGCTTCGTGCAGGGGGCGCTGCAGCGGGTCGATCGCGCGGCGCGCACGGCGACGATCGCGGCCGTGCAGGATGCGGACGGCACGGAAATCCTGCCGCAACGCGTGCTCGACTACGACGATCTCGTGCTGGCGGTCGGCAGCGTGACGAACTACTTCAACGTGCCGGGCGCCGCGCATCATGCGCTGCCGCTCGAAAACCTCGACCAGGCCGAGGATTTCCGCCGCAAGTTCCTTGCTGCCTGCACGAAGGCGAATCACCTGGCCGAGCAGCAGCCGGCACGGCGCAGCGCGCCGATCTGCATCAACGTGATCGGTGCGGGCGCAACGGGCGTCGAGCTGGCCGCCGCGCTGCGGCATGCGGTCCAGCAACTGACGACGTATCGCTTCAAGGCGCTGGTGTCCGCGCGCGACGTGCATATCCGGCTGATCGAAGGCGGCCCGCGCATCCTGCCGGCGCTCGACGAACGGCTGTCCGGCAAGATGCACGCGCAGCTTCGCGCGCTGAACGTCGACGTGCTGACCGATACGCGCGTGGCGGAAGTCGGCGCGGATGCCGTGACGACCGCAACCGGCGAACGCCTCGCGAGCGACATCACGATCTGGGCAGCCGGCGTCGCCGGCCCCGCGATGCTGCGGGACATCGGCGACATCGCGCTCAACCGGTCGAACCAGGTGATCGTGACCGACACGCTGCAGACGCCCGACGATCCGCACGTGTACGCGTTCGGCGACTGCGCCGCGTGCCCGTCGGCCGGTGCAGGCGGGTTCCTGCCGCCGCGTGCGCAGGTCGCGCATCAGCAGGCCGTGTATCTGGCCGACGCATTCGCACGCCGCGTCGCCGGCAAGCCCGTGCCCGGCTTCACGTTCCGCGATGCGGGCACCGTCGTGTCGCTCGGGCATGCGGGCGCCGTGTATCAGGCGGATATCGGCATGCGCTCGCGCTCGCTGATCGTCGACGGACTGGCGGCGATCGGGCTGTACAAGTTCCTGTATCGCAAGCACCTGTTCAGCGTGGTCGGCATCAAGCGCGCGCTGTTCCAGTCGCTGAGCCACTGGCTGCAAAGCCGCAACCAGCCGTCGATCAAGCTGCATTGATCGTCGCCGTTCGCACGCAGCCTCACAGCGCGGCATATCGGGCGAGCATCGTCCGATATGCCGTTTTTCCATATGGATATGCGCGATGCAGCCGGAACGTGCGCCACGCCGGTGCATCGCATCGAACGCCGTCGATACGATGCGATGCGTGCGTGAAATGCCATGCGACGCGTATCCCACGCCCACTCTGGCCTGCCGCCCCATTCATAAGTCGAATCGTATGAGTCGGCTATAAATATTGATTGGTCGCATTTTCCGCATCGACGCTAAGGTGTGTGGCATTCCCGTCGGCGAACGGATCATCACGTTTCTGAAAAGGAATCACCGTGGTCATCGAAGCCATCGTCACCCGTCTCGACGCAGCATTCGCGCAGATCGAAGCAACGCCGGATTCGCGCGAGTCGCGCCATCAACGCGACGCGATCCTCCGTTGGCTGGACCGGGCATCGGAAGAAGGTTATCGGCTCGGTCTCGTCACGACGCTGCCGGCCGCGCGGCTCAACGACATGTTCGAAGGCCAGTTCGGCCGCGCGAACCTCGACCGCTTCTCGGTCGTCGTCACGGACACCGATCAACAGGACTCCCGATCGAATCGGCATCCGTTCGACGTCGCGCTGCAGGCGCTCGGCGTGCCGAGGGAGCGCGCGGTCGGAATCGCGAGCAGCGAACCGGAACGCCGCGAAGCCGAGCATTTCGGGTTCTCGCGCTGTGTGAACATCACCGACACGGTGCGCTCGATCGCATCGGCCGAGCTGCACTGAACGCCGGACCCCGGGCCCGCTCGAGTCGGCCATCATCGTCGATCCGGCGGCAATCCGACGATTGCCCGACCGCATCCTGACATTCTGCTGTCAAAGTCGCTTGCAACACTGCGGGGCTCAACCACTTTCCCCCGGCGACGGGACGACGCGCATGCGCATCGTCCCGTCCGTTGCCCGCCACGATGACACGCCCGATCCGCACCGCCGCCGCTCTCACGATTGCCTGCCTGTTGCTCGCCGCTTGCGGCGGGGACGACTCGACGCCGCCTGCCACGTCGGCCGACAACAACGGCACGGCGCCCGCGCCGCAGCCCATGCCTGAGCCCGCGCCGGCCCCGGCACCCGCGACCTACTACCAGACGAAGACGCCGTACCGCCCGCAGCAGGACGCCGCAACGTACGAAGCGCCGCCGGCCGGCTACGCGCCGGTCTATACCGAACTCGTCGCACGTCACGGCTCGCGCGGGCTGTCGGGCTTCAAGTACGACGGCGCGATCTACGCGATGCTGGCCAAGGCCGAGGCCGACGGCGCGCTGACCACGCTCGGCGCGCAGCTCAAGGCCGACACGTACGCGATGATGAAGGCCAATGCGCTGCTCGGCTACGGCGTGCAGGGCATCTCGACGCCCGGTTACGGCAACCTGACTCAAACCGGCATCCGCGAACATCAGCAACTCGCCGCGCGTCTCGCGCAGCGGCTGCCCGCGCTGTTCGCGACGGGCAATCGGCAGGTGGTCGTCGTCAACTCGGGCCAGGATCGCGCGGTCGACAGTTCGACGTATTTCTCGGCGGCACTCGTCGCCGCGCAGCCGGCACTGGCGCCGGCCATCACGCTGCCGGCCGCGCCGGCCGGCTATCCGGCGAGCGCACCGGTCGCGCAGCCGGCCGGCACCAACCGTTTCCTGCTGTACTTCCACTCGCTGAAGCCGGCCACCGATCTCGTGACCGACACGAGCGATCCGTACTACGCGACCTATCAGGCGAGCCAGGCGTACCAGGCCTATGCAAACGACGCGACGGTGGCCGCGAAGCTGAAGGCGATCAAGGCCGCGCCGCAGGCGGCCGACGTCGCGCAGACGGTGCTGTCCGCACTCGTGTCGCCGGCCTTCATCGCGAAGCTCGGCTCCGACGGCTACACGTTCGCGAACACCGGCACCTATGCGTTCACGTCGTCGGACGGCAAATTCACCAACACGCTGAAGGGCGACGGCAAGACGAAGATCGCGACGGCCGTCGACGCGGTGAACGTGCTGTACAACCTGTTGCAGGTTGCGCCCGCCATGACCGCGGAAACCGGCGGCGTCACGATGGAGAAGTACATCGGCGCCGAGCAGGCGCAGTATCTCGCGTATCTGCAGGATGCCGAGGACTACTATCAGAAAGGGCCCGGCATCCAGGAAGCGAACCCGGTGACGTACCGGATGGCGAAGGTGCTGCAGGACGACTTCTTCGGCGAAGTCGACGCAATCGCGCGCGGGGACCTGACGCACGCCGCGAAGCTGCGCTTCACGCATGCGGAGATCGTGATTCCGTTCGCGTCGATCATGAATCTGAAGAACGTGTTCGTGCCGACACCGCAGGCACAGACGTACACGTATGCGAACAACCCGTGGCGCGGCGACCAGGTGTCGCCGATGGCCGCGAACATGCAGTGGGACGTCTATCGCAACGGGTCGCGGCTCATCGTGAAGATGCTGTACAACGAGCGCGAAACGGATTTCCAGGCCGCGTGCGACGGCGCGAAGATCGCGCCGGGCAGCCACTTCTACGACTACGCGGGGCTGAAGCAGTGTTACGGGTATCAGTGAAGTGAAGCGCAGCGCCGCAGCCTGCAGCGGTGCGGCCGGCCGGCATCTCGCGCCAACGAACTCGCGGCGGCTCGGTCGGTCGAACGAGCATCGTCGGAGGACTCTCATGAAACGCGTCGCGCTTGCCGCCGTCCTGACCCTGTTTGCCACCATCGGCGTGCCGGCTATCGCCGGCGCGCCATCCGGCGCCGCCTCGGCGGCCCCGACTCAGGCATACGCAAAGAATTGCGTGCCGTCGCGGGATGCGTCGCAAGGCGCCCGCTCCCCCTCCAGCGCGCCGCCGATCCGCGTCTGCGTCGGCGATTCCGACACGCAACTGAACCTGCCGTGGTTCCTGACCGATGTCCTCACCGCCGTGGACACGCACCAGTCGCCCAGCGGCCTGCTCCACAAGATGCGCAACGATTTCTGAAGCGCCGCGGGCACCGCATCGTTCATGATGCGTCGGGGCGGTTCAGCACCTGGATGAACGCGCCGACGATGCCGGCCCACATCCCGGGGTCGGCAATGCGTTCCAGCAGCACCCGCAATTCCTGCCGTTCTTCGTTCGACAGCACGCCATGCGCGCCGCGGATGCTGTCGTAACGCGGCGTACCGCGCGACGCGAGCGCGCGATCGAGCGAATAGTCGCGAGCAGCTCCGTCCACCGAGATCCGAATCCACAGTGAACCACCGTCCGCCGCGGCGGCGCCGTCGGTCACGATGACCGGGGGCGGCATTTTCTCCATCGCAACGCTCCGGTTTTGACACGCCGGCGGCAGTCGGCCGACAACGGCACCACATGAAAATGTTTCTTTTTGAGACACAATCGCGAAATCTCATCAATATTTAGACAACAATATTTCGCAATGGCGCGCCGCATCTTATACTTGCCGCGCACCATCCTCGTGCCAAGAGACGGTGTCTTTCGTCCCGGCTGCACACACTGTGCGGCCGGGGCTTTTTTCGGTACGCTGCGTCCATATACATGCTCGATGCGAGCATGTTATTACGGAATGCTGCCGGATAGATGGCCGATCGCGACAGGCGCGTGCCGATGCCCGTCGCAACGGCCGAATCGACCGGCGTCCCGAAACCGGCGCGCGAGCCGCATGGCCCGAATCAGGCATGCGGCATGCGCGCCGTTTGCACATCGACCGGTTCGATTTGCCGCGCCATGCGTACAACACCAAAGGCGACCGCAGGACCGTGGGCACGCCCCCGCGGCTCGAAACCCGTTTTCCAGCGCAGCGGCGCGTGGCCTCGCGTCGTGTTTCTCGCCGCCGCGATCATCTGCGTGCTCGTGCCCGCGTTTGCAATCGTGCTGGCCGACCGCTACGCGCGCGATGCCGTCACCGCGCACGAGCGCGTCGTGGCAAACGACATCGTGACCTCCGTGGACCGCATCCTGGACGGCGTTCGCCTTCGGCACGCGGACGAGCTGACCGCACTCGTCGGGCGGCCCTGTGCGACGGTGTTCCGGACGCTGGCCGAAGTGGGCACTCGCCTGCGTTATCTGCGTGCGGTCGCGCTGGTGAACGACGGGCGCGTCATGTGCTCGTCGGCGCTCGGTTCGATCGACCTGCCGCTCGCCGCCTATGCACGCGAACCCGAACCGGGATCGACGATCGTCACGCTGCTGCGCCAGACGCCGTTCCAGCACGACATTCCGGTGCTGTCCGCGTTTCGCGCCACCGCGCGCGGCGCGGGCGTCCTGTACCTGATCGAAGGCGACTACGTGGCCGACGCGCTCGCCCACGGCACCGGCAATGAAGCGGCGACGGCCGTGCTGTCGATCGCGGGCTCGGGCCGTCTCGATCAGCACGGGAAGTTCACGCCGGAAACGGACGCAGGCCCCGCGGGCGGCAGCACGATTGCTTCGCAGCACTGGCCGTTCACGGTGTCGGTCGTCGCCTCGGCGCACTACGCGTCACAGGTCCAGCGCCACTACCGGCTGATCTGCGCGACGATCGTGCTGCTGGCCGACAGCCTCGTGATGGCCGCGTACCTGCTCGCGATGGCGCCGCGCCGACTGTTGCTGAAGGCGGTGCGCCACGCGCTCCGGCGCAACGAATTCCATGTCGTGTACCAGCCGATCGTCGACGTGCAGACACGCAGGACGGTCGGCGTCGAAGCGCTGCTGCGCTGGCACCATCCGAAGTGGGGGGCCATCAGCCCGGCCGTGTTCATCCCGCAGGTGGAATCGAGCACCGTGCTGCCGAAGGTCACCGAATTCGTGCTGCGCACCGCCGTGTCCGAGCTGACCGCACTGACGCCGTCCGCGCCGCTGCGCATCGCCGTGAACGTCGCGCCGCAGGACCTCGAGCGCGGGCGGTTCGTGGCCGTCGTCGAGGAAGCGATCCGCGCGCTGCCGCCCGGCTTCACGCTGGTGCTCGAAGTCACCGAGCGCATCCTGCTCGAGAAGAACGCGCGAACCACCGAGATCTTCCAGGCGCTGCGGTCGAAAGGCGCGAAGTTCGCGATCGACGATTTCGGCACGCATCACAGCAATCTCGACATGCTGTCGCGCTTTCCGTTCGACTACGTGAAGATCGACCGACAGTTCGTCTCGCAGCTGGACCATGGCAGCGCGGGGCTGATCGAGGGGATCGCGGCCGTCGCGCATCACTACGGCCTGAAGATCATCGCGGAAGGCGTGGAGACGGAAGCGCAGCATCGCGCGCTGCATGCGGTCGGAATCCAGTACGCGCAGGGCTACCTGTATCAGCGACCCATGCGCGCGGCGCACCTGACGCGGGATTTCGCGTCGGCGACGGTGTAGCGGCGCCGCCGACGGCGACTACTGCGCGCCGTATTGACCGCCGAGGTGCACGCGGCCCTGCTCGACCCATCCTTCGACGTCGTCGCCGGTCTTGCCGTTCACGTACATGACGTTGTACCAGCGCCCGTGCGACTTGTAGACGGTCACAGAATCGCCGGGGACGATGAAGGTCCGCTTCGTGACGCACTGCGCGTCGGGCGCCGAGTAGAAATACGCGCGCCCCGCCCCGACGACCGTGCCGGACGCCGGCGGTCGGAAGTTGTCGTCCGGGCCGCTCGCGGCTGCGTCGAGCTTCCCGCAATCGACCGAGCTCTTCGCGTGCGCGCCGTGCACGCCCAGGCTCGCGCCGAGCACCAGCATCGCGATGCCGATGTGCATCGTCGTCTTCATCTGCATGGTTCGTTCGTGAACGCCGTATTTTTTCGGTTTGCCGGTTCGCGTCCGGCCCGCGCTCAATCCTGCGCGACCGTCGTCGCTTCGACGCCCGCCGCTTCCGGATGATGCCCGAGCCGCGCGGAGATCGCCTGCCCGGCCTCCTTCAGCAGCGCGACGTAATGCGCCTTCGTGTCCGCGCCGCACCGCATCGTCGGAAACGACAGCGACAACCCCGCGATCACGCGACCGAAACGATCGAACACGGGCACCGCGAGGCACAGCAGCCCATCCTCCTGCTCCTCGTTGTCCTCGCCGTAGCCCTGCCGTCGCACGTGCGGCAGGATGCTCATCACCGCATCCGCCGACGCGAGCGTTTTCGCGGTCGACTTCCTGAACTCGATGCCGGCCAGCACCGCCCGCGCGTCGGCTGGCGACATCCATGCGAGCAGCACCTTGCCGATCGCCGTGCTGTACAGCGGATTGCGCCGGCCGATGCGCGACTGCATGCGCAGCCCGTAATCGGCGTCGATCTTGTGGATGTAGATGATCGCGTCCTCGTCGAACGCACCGAGATGCACGGCTTCGCGCGTCAGTTGCCCGATGCGGCGCATCTCGAGATCGGCCTCGCGCACGAGATCCACGCTCTCCAGTGCCTTGCTGCCGAGCTCGAACAGCCGGATCGTCAGCCGGTAGCGATCGGTCTCGCCTTCCTGCGCGACATAGCCGAGCGCCTTGAGCGTCTGCAGGAAGCGATGCACCGTCGTCTTCGACATGCCGAGCTGGTGCGACAGTTCGCTGATGCCGATCTCGCGGCGCTCGCCGAGCGCGGCGAGGATCGTGAAGACCTTGCCGACGGCGGCAACCGAATCGGGCCTCTCGACGGCGCCTGCCGCCGCAAGGTCCGCCCCGGTTTCCTGATTCGCCTGATCGCGCTTGCGCTGCCTGGGCGTTGCTGTCATGTCCGTGAGTCCGTGAATCCGTGAGATGCGAATCGGGAGAGCATAACGCGTTCGTCGCGCGACCCGGTCAGCGCGCGAGCCATCCGCCGTCGACGGCGAGCGTATGACCGTGCACGTAGTCCGACGCGCGCGACGCGAGAAACACCGCCGCGCCCGCGAGATCGTCCGGCACGCCCCAGCGGCCGGCCGGGATGCGGGCGAGGATTTCGTCGCTGCGCCGGCTGTCCTCGCGCAACGGCGCGGTGTTGTCGGTCGCCATGTAGCCGGGCGCGATCGCGTTCACGTTGATCCCGCGCGCGGCCCATTCGTTCGCGAGCAACCGGGTGAGGCCCAGCACGCCGCTCTTCGACGCCGTGTACGACGGCACGCGAATGCCGCCCTGGAACGACAGCATCGACGCGACGTTCACGATCTTGCCGCCGCGCCCCTGCCGCACCATCTGCCGCGCGACCGCCTGCGACAGGAAAAATACGCTCTTCAGGTTCACGTCGATCACGGCGTCCCAGTCGGCTTCGGTGAACTCGAGCGCATCGCAACGGCGGATCATGCCCGCGTTGTTGACGAGGATGTCGACATGGCCGAAAGCATCCAGCGCGCCGCCGACGATCCGCTCGACCGGCTCGAGCGTCGACAGATCCGCGCGCACGTCGACGAAACGCCGCCCCACGGCCGCCACGCGCGCCGACGTTGCATCGGACGACGAACGGTTCGCGCCGACGATGTCGCACCCGGCCGACGCGAGCGCGACGGCCATCGCCGCGCCGAGCCCCGTGTTGCAGCCGGTGACGATCGCGACCTTGCCGGTCAGGTCGAACAGGCCGGCGAGCACGGCATGCGCATCGGCGGCGGGAAGATCGGGTGTATCGCGTTTCATGATGTCAGCGCAGGTCGGCAACGGCGATGTGGTCCATGTCCTTGAACACCTGGTTCTCGCCCGCCATCCCCCAGATGAACGTGTACGCCTGCGTGCCGACGCCGGAATGAATCGACCAGCTCGGCGAGATCACGGCCTGCTCGTCGTGCACCACCACGTGACGCGTCTCCTGCGGCTCGCCGAGCATGTGGAACACGGCCGCGTCGGCGGCGAGGTTGAAGTAGAAATACACTTCCATCCGCCGCTCGTGCGTATGGCACGGCATCGTGTTCCACACGCTGCCGGGCTCGAGTTTCGTCATCCCCATCGACAACTGGCAGGTCGGCAATACATCGGGCACGATGAACTTGTAGATCGTGCGGCGGTTGCTCGTGGCCGCGTCGCCGAGCGTTTCCGGCGATGCCTGCGCGAGCGTGATCGTGCGGGTCGGATAGGCCGTGTGCGCGGGCGCGCAGTTCAGGTAGAACTTCGCGGATTGCGCGCGATCGTCGCTGCCGAACACGACACCCTGCCCGCCTTGCCCGATGTAGATCGCCTCCTCCGTGCCCACCGCATGACGCTGGCCGTCGACCTCGACCCAGCCGGGCCCGCCGATGTTGATCGCCCCGAGTTCGCGCCGCTCCAGCAGATGGCTCACGCCCATCGCGGCGCCGAGCGACGCCGGCACCTCGACCGGCCGCGTCGCGGGCCACGCGCCGCCGACGACGATGCGGTCGATATGGCTGTAGGTGAGCGACAGTGCGTCCGGCGCGAACACCTTCTCCACCAGGAAATGCCGGCGCAGGCCGGCCGTGTCGAGCGTCTTCGCGTGTTCGCCGTGAATGCCATGCCGCACGTCCATGCCGGTTCTCCATCGGGAAGGGGGCCGCCGCCCGCACCGTCGCCGCCGGTCGCCCCGATGAGGATTGAAGCACACATTTCTTGAATTCGGAACGTCGATCCGGATTTTCGATCTCGTCTGGTGGATCGATAAATTCCTTTCAGATCAGCGCTATCTAGCATTACGGGTATACGACTACCGTCGAAACTCACAAAAACGGACCATCGTTCCGAATCCTGTCCTATAGTCAGTCAGCAGACATCATTCGACAACGGGACGCATCGACGTCCACGGAGGAGACGTGAAGCTGAAACAGGCCATCGACCGCATTCCGGGCGGACTCATGCTGGTCCCGATGCTGCTGGGCGCGTGCGTGCACACGTTCGCGCCGAACGCCGGGAAGTACTTCGGCTCGTTCACCAACGGCCTGATCGCGGGCACGGTGCCGATTCTCGCCGTCTGGTTCTTCTGCATGGGCGCGACGATCGACCTGCGCGCGACGGGCGTCGTGCTGCGCAAATCGGGCACGCTGCTCGCGACGAAAATCGCGGTCGCATGGCTCGCGACGGTGATCGCCGCGCGCTTCATCCCCGACGACGGCATCCGCACGGGCCTGTTCGCGGGCCTGTCGCTGCTCGCGATCACGACGTCGATGGACATGACCAATGGCGGCCTCTATGCGGCCGTGATGCAGCAGTACGGCACCCGGGAAGAAGCCGGCGCGTTCGTGCTGATGTCGATCGAATCGGGGCCGCTCGTCAGCATGCTGATTCTCGGCGCGGCCGGCGTCGCGGTGTTCGAGACGCGGCTCTTCGTCGGCGCGGTGCTACCGTTCCTGATCGGCTTCACGCTCGGCAACCTCGACGTGGAGCTGCGCGAATTGTTCGGACGCTGCGTGCATCCGCTGATTCCGTTCTTCGGCTTCGCGCTCGGCAACGGCATCGATCTGAACGTGATCGCGAAGAGCGGGCTGCCGGGCATCGCGCTCGGGCTCGCGGTAATCGTCGTGACGGGCGTGCCGTTGATGCTCGCCGACAAGGTCCTGGGCGGCGGCAACGGGACGGCCGGGCTTGCCGCGTCGTCGACGGCGGGCGCTGCGGTCGCGAACCCGGCGATCATCGGCGAGATGATTCCGAAGTTCAAGCCGATGGTGCCGGCGGCCACCGCGATCGTCGCGACCGCGTGCCTCGTGACGGCGATACTCGTGCCGATCCTGACGGCGATGTGGGCGAAGCGGGCGGCGCGGGCAAGCGGTGCGCCGCTGCCGTCGCTGGCCGCACGGCCCGCGCATGGCAGCCCGATCGAGCATGAAGGGCATGTTTGAGCAGTGCCGGTTCGAGTCGGGCCTCAGGCGCCCGCTTCAAGTCGGTCAATGCTCGGCAGCATGAAAACCGCGGGAAATCGATGAATTTCCCGCGGTTTTCATTCGTCGGTGTCGGCGCGCATCTTGTCGCACGCCGACGAAACCGGACACTGCCGCGCTGCGCTTCAGTCGAACGTACGCACGATGGCGGACGCCTTGGTCGAGATCAGCCAGTCGCCCGCCACCTTATGCATGACGAAGTGATCGTTGAACAGCCGGTTGCCGATCCGCACCCGCACCGTCGCCGTTGAAAGGCCGTCAGAGACATGCTCCATCGAGAGGATCGCCTCGTCTCTCGGCGCGCCGGTCGATCGAGGACTGGGCCTCCCGCCGATGAGCGCCGCGTACTCCGACGACGACAGCGTGCGCAACCGGCCTTCATCCAGCCACTGAACGAAGCCGTTCGGATGGAAAATCTTGTCGAAGTCACGGCTCTGCGGCTCATAAGCGAGGTTGAAATAATCGTCGATCAAAGCGACGACGGCTTGGGTCTGGGTCATTGTTGGCTTTCCTCGGTAGTGAACGGCTCGTATAGTGAGCGATCCTTCCCGCTCTCTGCTACGGCGACCCGGTTATCGCTGCCATTACAGGAACACATGGATGATGGAAGACCTCGATGGAGGGCTGGTCAGCGGCTTGCTCGTCCTGGCAGCCCTGGCCGAATCCGGCAGTTTCGGCCGTGCGGCATCGCGTCTGGGCAAGACTCAGCCGGCGGTCAGTCGCGCCATCCAGCGACTGGAGGACCGCTTGCGCGCAAAGCTCGTGCATCGCACCAGCCGGCACGTCGAAGTGACGGACGCCGGCCATGCGTTGTTGTCGAAGGTGCTGCCGTTACTCCAGGGAATCGAAGAGGCGGCCGTCGACGCCTCCGATCAGACCTCGGTCGTCAACGGAACGCTCCGTGTCGCATGCGATGCCGTGTTCGCACGCCTCGTGCTGGCCCCGGAGCTGACCCGGTTCATGAAGGATCACCCCGCGCTTCACCTGAAGCTGGAAACCCGGAGCGATCTCTCGGACCTGGTCAGCGAGGGATTCGATCTCGCCATCCGATTTGGACCGCCGTCCATTTCGACCTTGGTCTGCCGCAGGCTATACAGTCCGCGGGTACTGACTCTGGCCGCGCCGTCCTACCTGGAGCAGCGCGGTCGGCCGAGGTCGCCGCAGGATCTGGTCGACGGCGGCCATGAATGCATCCTCGCCATCGACCCGGCTACCGGCCGCCCCTTCGACTGGGAGTTCTGGCGCGACGACGAGAAAGTGAAAGTGGCCGTCAGCGGCACCCTGACCGTCACGGATGCGGGAACCAAAATCGGCGCCTGCCTCGCCGGCTTCGGGATCGCCCAGGTGATCGACCTCGGAATCGACACGCACCTGCGTGCGGGCACGCTGGAGCCGGTTCTGACGGACTGGTGCGACGAGACGTTTCCTCTTTACGTCTACTATCCCAGTCGAAACCACGTCCCGGCCAAGGTAAGGGCGTTCATCGACTTCGTGGTCGGCATGATGCCCAGGCTACAGTCGAACGGTTATGGCGCCGGCCAGCGGTCGCCCTCAACCGTGCTCGAAGCGCTGCGTCGCGAATAGCGTCCGTTGTCCGTCGGGTGCCTGGCCGTCTACCTCGGCCGTCATCGCCATGCCGTCGCTTCCGTTGCGCCGCATCCGCATCGCTCGACGGCTTCCTGCCGCCTGTTGCCAAGCGCCCGCAGCGGCACGACAGCCGTTCAAGCGCTAAAATCCGCCGCCTGGGCATCCACGACGAGCAAGCGTTTTGACGGCGTTCGAGCAGGGTTTCATCCTTACCCGCCACTGGCGGGACACCGCATCCGGTATCGAGATCGAGTTCTGGCTGGCGACCGAACGCGGTCCGCGCCGCGTGCGGTTGCGCCCGCAGGAAGCCGTCGCGTTCATTCCGGCCGAACAGCAGGCGCTCGCCGAACGCACGCTGGCCGGCGAACGCGACGCGGAACTGCGCCCGCTCGCGCTGCGCGATTTCAGCCGGCGCCCGGTCGTCGGCCTCTATTGCCGGCGCTATCGCCATCTGTCCGGGCTGCAGAAGCGCCTCGCGGCGGCCGGCGTCGACGTCTACGAAGCCGACGTGCAGCCGCCCGATCGCTATGCGATGGAGCGCTTCATCACCGCATGCGTCGAGTTTCGCGGCCAGCCCGGCCGCGACGGCACGCTGACCGGCGCCGAGCTGAAGCCCGCGACCGGCTACCGCCCGGCGCTGCGCTGCGTGTCGCTCGACATCGAAACCAGCGTCCACGGCGAGCTGTATTCGATCGCGCTCGAAGGCTGCGGACAACGGCAGGTCTACATGCTCGGACCGCCGAACGGCGATGCCGACGCGAGCGCCGTCGACTTCCGCCTCGACTACTGCGACACCCGGGCCGCGATGCTCGCGCGCCTGAACGACTGGTTCGACGAACACGACCCCGATGCGGTGATCGGCTGGAACCTCGTGCAGTTCGACCTGCGCATCCTGCATGCGCACGCAGAGCAATACGGCGTGCCGCTCAAGCTCGGGCGCGGCGGCAGCGTGCTCGACTGGCGCGCGCACGGCCAGCAGCCCGACCACTTCTTCGCAGGCGCGGCCGGCCGGCTGATCCTCGACGGCATCGACATGCTGAAATCGGCGACGTGGACGTTCCCGTCGTTCAGCCTCGAATACGTGTCGCAAGCGTTGCTCGGCGAAGGCAAGTCGATCGACAATCCGTACCAGCGCATGGACGAGATCCAGCGCCGCTTCGATCACGACAAGCCCGCGCTCGCGCGCTACAACCTGAAGGACTGCGAACTCGTCACGCGCATCTTCGACAAGGCCGACCTGCTGTCCTTCGCGCTGGAACGCGCGAGCGTCACCGGGCTCGCGGCCGACCGCACCGGCGGGTCGGTGGCAGCCTTCACGCACCTGTACCTGCCGCGCATGCACCGGCTCGGCTATGTCGCGCCGAACCTCGGCGACGTGACGGGGCAGAACAGCCCCGGTGGCTTCGTGATGGATTCGCGCCCCGGCCTGTACGACTCGGTGCTCGTGTTCGACTACAAGAGCCTCTATCCGTCGATCATCCGCACGTTCCTGATCGATCCGGTCGGGTTGATCGAAGGGCTCGCGAATCCCGGCGACGACGCATCGGTGCCCGGCTTTCTCGGCGCGCGCTTCTCGCGCACCGCGCACTGCCTGCCCGACATCGTGCGCCGCGTGTGGGAGGGCCGCGACGACGCGAAGCGGCAGCGCAACGCGCCGCTGTCGCAGGCGCTGAAGATCATCATGAATTCGTTTTACGGCGTGCTCGGCTCGACGGGCTGCCGCTTCTTCGACCCGCGCCTCGCGTCGTCGATCACGATGCGCGGCCACGAGATCATGCATCGCACGCGCAAACTGATCGAAGCGCAGGGTTACGAAGTGATTTACGGCGATACCGATTCGACCTTCGTGTGGCTCGGCCGCGCGCACGACGACGACGAAGCCGGCGCCAAGGGCCGCGCGCTCGTCGAGCACGTGAATCGCTGGTGGCATGCGCACCTGCGCGACCAATTCGGGCTCGACAGCGCGCTGGAGCTGCAGTACGAGCGACATTACCGCCGGTTCCTGATGCCGACCGTGCGCGGTGCGGAAGAAGGCAGCAAGAAGCGCTACGCGGGCCTCGCGGCGACGGCCGACGGCGGCGAGGACCTCGTGTTCAAGGGGCTCGAGACGGTGCGCACCGACTGGACGCCGCTCGCGCAGCAGTTCCAGCGCGAGCTGTACCGGCGCGTGTTCAGACGCGAGCCGTACCGGGATTTCATTCGCGATTACGTGCGGCGCACGCTCGCCGGCGAATTCGACGATCAGCTCGTCTACCGCAAGCGCGTGCGCCGGCCGCTGCGCGAGTACGAACGCAACGTGCCGCCGCACGTGCGCGCAGCGCGCATCGCCGACGAGTTCAACCTCGCGCAAGGCCGGCCGCTGCAGTATCAGCGCGGCGGCTGGATCAGCTACGTGATGACGACGGCCGGCCCCGAGCCGCTGGAGACGATGCGTTCGCCGATCGACTATGCGTTCTATCTGAGTCGTCAGCTGCAACCCGTCGCCGATGCGATCCTGCCGTTCCTGCGGGACGATTTCGAACGCGTGATCTCCGGGCAGGGGCAGTTGTTCGGCGACTGACGAACGATGACGCGTCCGTACACGCGTCGGCGCAGTCGTCGCATCTCGCTGCCATGTGACGTCGATCTCCATCGCGTGCCGTCCACATCGCGCACTTTCACCCATTCTGGAACACAGTTCGCCTGGAATCGCCATTTATCAGGCCGGTCAAGGTTCCTAAACTTTCCTCGTCGGTTCAGCAAACCGCAACGAAATCGTCCGAGGAAACCGTGAAATCCATCATCGCCGCCATCGCCACTGTCACCGCTACCGCCCTTCTCACCGCACCGGCCGCGTCGTACGCACAGTCGTCGCACTCGACGCTCACGCGCGCGCAAGTGCGCCAGGAACTGCTCGATCTCGAGTCGGTCGGCTACGAGCCGGTCGCCGGTGACGGCGACAACTATCCGGGCGACATCGTCGCCGCGCAGGAACGCCTCGCCGCGAAGCGCCTCGCGGAACGCAAAAGCGCGGAAGCCGCCTACGGGGCGAACGGCGCACCGGGCATGGACTCGGGCGCGCCGGCGGCTGCGACGATGAAGCGCTAACGCGCCGCGAGCCGTTTCGGGGGCGCCCCCATCCGGCTAAAATACCGGCCTGCCGCGCCTCCCGCCGCGGCCGGAGGACATCGATCATGACCGGACGTCGCGGTGCCGCGGTCGCCATCGCGCCCAGCCACGAGACAGCCAGCCTGTCGAAAGCCCAGAAGACGTTCAATACGCTCGTCGAGCAAATCGAAAAGCGGCGCGAACGTCTCGGTGCGTGGGAAGCCGTCATGCCGGCGTTCCAGAAGAAGTTCGTCGACGGGCTGTTGCCGCTCGAACAGGAGGCAACGGCGCTGCGCATCCGGCTGATCCATCTGCTCGACGACGCGTTCCTGCAGAAGGGCTTGAGCAAAGCCGAGCAGCGCACGCTGTCCGACCTGATCGCCGACATGGCGCGCGATTTGCTGCACACCAGCGACGACGCGGCGTTGAAGGTGATTTACCACCGGCATGCCGGATCCGATCGCGTCGGCAACGCAACGGCCGCTCCCGAGCCGACGAAACCGAAACGGGAACCCGAATCGCAGTCGCCCTCGCCCGAGGATCTCGACTCGCTGTCCCCCGACGAACTCGCCGAGCGGATGCAGGCCGAACTCGATGCCCAGTTCGAGCGCGACATGGCCGCGCACGCGGCCCGCGAGGCGCAGCGCGCGAAGCGCAAGAAAGCACCGAAGCAATCGGCCGCGCAGGCGCGGATCGAAGCCGAACAGGCCGAATCGAACAAATCGATCCGCGAAATCTATCGCAAGCTGGCCAGCGCGCTGCACCCCGATCGCGAATCCGATCCGAACGAACAGACACGCAAGACCGCGCTGATGCAGCGCGTCAATCACGCTTACGACAAGGGCAACCTGCTGCAGTTGCTGGAATTGCAGCTGGAAATCGAACAGATCGACCGGCGCGCGATCGACGGCCTCGGCGAAGCGCGGCTGACGCGCTACAACGGCATCCTCGAGGAACAACTGCGCGAGCTCGATCGGGAGATCGAACACGTCGAGCACGATTTCCGGCGCACCTATGGCATCGCGTCGTCCACCAAGGTCACGCCCGATACCGTGCTGCGCATGCTGACGCGCGACATCGCCGGCATGCAGCGGAGCAACCAGGACCTGGCCGTCGCGCTACGCGAATTCGAGGATCCGGACAACGTCAGGCGCTGGCTGAAGGACATGAAGCGCCAGCCGGCGGCGTCTCGCTTCGACGACGATTCGTATTGACGATACGGCGGCACGCATGTGCACGCCGCCATCCCCGTTCATCCCCCGCGTGATGCCCGGTGTCCCGAGATCGGCCCCGCTTCACCCGGTCAAATCGAACACGCCACCAATTCACGCGCGGAACGCGGAAAACGTGAAGTCGCACCACAGCTGCGTGCGGAACGCGTGCATGAACGGCGGATCGAACGCCGGCCGTCACCCGGCCGGGTCTTCGACATAGCCCTTGCGCAGTTTCTCCGCCACCAGCTTGTCCATCTCGCGCTGTGCACGCTCGACGGTTTCGAATTGCTTGAGGTTGGCTTGTCCTGCCGATCCGATCCGACCGTACGTCACGTTCAGCTCCGTGCCCCGCAGGCTGGCGCGCCAGAACTTGCTGGAAGTGCCTTGCTCGAATCGCAGCGATCTCACGCGTTCCGTCGGCACGCCAGTCGCCGCTGCAGTCTCGCCCTGCACAGTTTCCGCCTCCTGCGCGGGCGTCTGAACAACCGGCGTCGGCAGCTCGATTTCCTGATCGAGTGCTCGATCTTCACCGTCAGCAAGCATTGCCTCGATGCGCGCCAGCACCGCGGCCGGGTCATCAAGCCAATCTTTCCCGGGGATGTCCAGCACACGCCAGCCGAAGCCGCGCAGGATGCCGGGCCGGAATACATAGCGCTCCGCCGTATCGGTCACGACATGGGCTGGGTTGTCGAGCAGGATCGCAAGCGCGTAGTCCCGCTTCGACGAATCGACGATCGCCAGGTCGCAGCGGAATTGCGAACGGCCGACGTCGATATCGACCTGGTGACCGCGTGCGCGCAGTGCTTCGGCCAACGCATCGCGAATGGCGTCAGGCGATGTCCGCCGCGTGAACGCATCGCGCGCACCCTGATTCAGCGCACCGAGCACCGCCTGTGCACGGTCGAACTGGCCTGTGGCGCTCGCCTGCGCAAATTGCAGGAATGCCCGCAGCGCGGCCGCGCCGTCGTTGTGCACGTTCGTGATCGCATCGGCTTGAATCGTGGAAACCACCGCCATCCGGTGCCTTGCGCGGCTGAAGATGACGTTCAGACGCTTTTCGCCGCCACGCTGGTTGATCGGCCCGAAATTCATCAGCATCCTGCCGTCCGGGCCCGGTGCGTAGCAGATGCTGAGAATGATCACATCGCGTTCGTCGCCCTGAACGTTTTCCAGGTTCTTCACGAACAGGCCGTTGAACTGGTCGTCGTCCTCGCGCACGTACTCGCGCTCGAGCCGCGTGGCGAAGTCGGCGTCTTCGGCCGCCAGTGCCTCCAGCGCCGCTTCGATCGCGTTCTGCTGCGCCTCGGAAAACGCGACGATGCCGAGGCTCAGGCCCGTCTCCCGGCGCAGCATCTCGCGTACGAGCGACGCGATATAGCGCGCTTCGGGCACGTTGCCCCGCTCGACGTACACGCCGTCGTCGAGCCGATGAAAACTGATCGGCCGCGCGAGCAACGCGTCGGCGCCCACGATGCCGGCATCGTCCTGGCTCGACCGCACCGACCACCCGTCCTCGTCGGCGCGCTCCAGCACGCGGTCCGGAATCGTAACGAGACGACCGTCGTAGAACGCCGCATTGGAGAAGCTGATCAACGCTTCGTGCCGGCTGCGGTAATGCCATGCCAGCAGCGTCGCGGGCAAATTGCGCGCTGCCTGATTCAACAGGCTGTCGGAGTCGAGATTGATGGCGATGCGCTCGCCCTCTTCCTCGATCACGATCTCGTCGTCGCCATCCGCGCCCGCTGCCGTGAAAAAGCTCGTCGGCGGCAACTGCATCTCGTCGCCGACCACCACGACCTGACGGGCACGGCTGAGCGCAGGCACGGCTTCCTCGGTGGGAATCTGACTGGCCTCATCGAAAATCACCACGTCGAACAGATCGGGCGACAGCGGCAGCGTATCGGATACGGATAGCGGGCTCATCAGCCAGATCGGCTTCAGGTCGTTGACGACCATGCCCGTTTCGTCATCGGCGAGATCGCGGATCGAACGGTGGCGCATGCTTTTGCCGAACTCGTGTTCGAGCTCGCGCCGGCCGGTTGCGTAGCGCTTCTTGAAGGTCTTGCCGTCGGCATCGAGTTGCGTCGCCGATAACGACGACTGGCGCACGTGGTCGGCAAACTGCCGATGCAACGTCGCGCTCACGACCTGGGCATTCACGGTCAGCAATTCGCGCTGGATCCGGGCCGCGGCACGCGCGGCCTGTGCGAGCGCCACGCCGCCGAATCGCGCGAGCACCGGATTCTCGCGCTCCAGGCGGCGCAACGCCTCGTCGGCAATCAGCGCCTCCAGCTCCGCGGGCGCGAGGTCGACGGACTGCAGCGTCGCCGCATAGGCGGGGTCGGCCGCGTGGACCGCACGCAACAGCGGCAGCAAATCAGGCAGGTCGTCCAGTCCCTCCCGAAGATCGCGCAGCGCCTCGGCGATTTCGGCCAGCGACACGTCATCGTCCATGACCAGGTTGTCGCGGATGCGACGCTCGAGCTTGTCGAGGGCCTCGCGTGCGCCGGCATCGATACGCGCGGCAGCAAGCGGATCGACCGCCTGACGCAGATTCGCGATCCGTTCGCGCAGATCGCCGTCCGACGCCAGCCGCGCCTCCAGCTCGGCCAGCGCGCGCAGAAACGCCGCCATTTCGCTCACGCCATAGCGCTTGCGGCACTCGACATCGGCTGCGTCGAGTGCCGCAGCCGCGGCCTGCTCGGCGGCAAGCTGCTCCAGCACCTTGACGTAGCCGGGATGCACCGCATGCTGCGCGAAGTCGTAGCGACGCCGAAGCTCGCCGCGCAACCGCCACCATGCCGGCTGCAGCCATCGCATCGCCGACGCCTCGAGCCGGCGCGCGAGTGCGAGCGCCGACACGGTATCGCCCGGCGACAGCTTGTCTCGCCAGTGCACGGTGGCAGCCTGCGCGGCCGTGAGCGCGTCTGCGTGCGCGGACAACGCATCGCGGGCTTCTCGCAATACCGTCTGCGCGGACGACGCCGGATCGAGCACGTCGAGATGCGCGGCGAGGCCGGTATCGATCAGCCACTGGCAATCGGCTGCGATCGCGCATGCGCGCGACAGCGCCGTGGCGTGTCCGATCGACGCCACCGTGCTGTCGAGCACCGGATCGAGCGCGTCGAACAGCGCGTCGGCGTCCTGGCACAGTTGCTCGACCCGCCCGAATGCCCGCTCGTCGGCCAGCAGCGCCGCAGACAGCCGTGCGAAAGGTTGCGAGGCCAGACTGTTCGCGCCGAACCGTTCGCGCATCGCACGATGCACGCGCCGGGTCAGCTCGCCATGCCGGTCCCAAACGGCCAGCGCCGGCAAGCGCTCGCGCAAAGCAAAGCCGACATCCGGTACCGCCGGCAGCGCGACCAGCCGCCGCAGCAAGGTGCGCACGCTGCCACCCAGCGCGTCGGGCGCAGCCGCCATCGCCGCTTCGAATGCATCGATGCGTCGCTGCTGTACGTCGAGCGCATCGATCAACGCCGCTCGTCGTGCGTGCAGCGCTTCGCTGTCGTGCGGTTGGGCGATCCATCGCTCGTAGCAGCCCTTCAGATCGGCGACGAACGCCTTCTTGTCCGACTGCGAATCGTGGATGAGGCAACACAGCGCGTCCAGCCCGCTCTGCTTGAGCCGGTGGAACACCACGTCCAGCGCCGCACGCTTTTCGCATACGAACAGCACACGCTTGCCGCGCCCCGCGTAATCGGCGATGAGGTTGGTAATGGTTTGCGACTTGCCGGTGCCCGGCGGCCCTTGGATGATGAAGCTGCGCTGGCTGCGCGCCAGGCTCACCGACGCATTCTGGGTCGCATCGGAAGCCACCACGTTCCATTGCTCTCCTGCCGGCAGCGGCGCGGCCGCCGACGCTTCGACCTCGCGCGGCTCGATCGAGAACACCCGGTCGAAGGCGGGATTCGCGGTGGTCTCGTCGAGCAGTTGCGCGTAGTCACGCACCAGCGACATCTTCCTGTAGTTGAAATTGGCCAGCGTGACCTGCGTCAGATCGAAATCCCACGCATAGCGATGCCCGTCGGATTCCTGCAGCACGTAACCCTGCCGCTCGTCGACGGCCTCTGCCGCTGCGCCCGCCATCTGCGGCCGACGCAGGCTGGCGCCCGGCGTGGCGCCGGCCTCGAAACGCTGCGGCAGTTCGCTCGGCCGCACCCATTCCTCGAACAACGCGCGGCCGAGCGGTCGGTAATCGTCTTGCGCATAGCTGAAAGAGGGCAGCCGACCGCCGTGCGAACCGCCTGCACGTGCCGCGGGCTTCCGCCGTCGGTATTGCTGCATGCGCTGTTGTGCCTTCTGGCGCACCAGCCGTACGGACGCCTTGTCGACGAGCCGAAGCTCGACCGAGGGTTCCGACCTCCGGATCTGCGTCAGGATATCCGCATGAATCTCAGCCAGCGTGATCTTGCCCAGGTCGACCGTCTCGGGTAACCGGATGTCGTAGAGCTGACTGAGATGGTGCCGCAGCGCCGGATTGAATTCGGCGTCGCCGCCAGCGCACTGGATCACGTACTGATCGCGCACGCCCTTGCGCTTGACGAGTTCGACCGGCAACCAGAGCAGCGGCGAGACGATACGCTCGTCGGGAGCGTCCTTCAGGTTGTGCCAGCGCAGGAACGCGATCACGAGACGCAGGTTGCTGAAGCCGAATTCGGCCCGTTCGCGGCGAGTATCGGCGATCAGCCGGTCCAGCGACGCGGGCAGGTACGGTTGATCGTCGAACCGCAGCCATTGCTGTAACGCCACTGCCTTGCCGGCCACGAGGTCGGCGGCGAACGGTCCGCCCCACGTGCAGATGTGCTCCGGGCGCACGCTTTCGATATGCAGCATCAGCGGCACGCTGGCCACGGTCAGGTTGACGGTCGCCGCGGTCGGCCGGAAATGCAGCAGCCGGTTGCGACGCGACAGATCGAACAAGCGGTCGCGCAGGTGCGTCAGCACTGCACCGCGGCGCGACGCCGCCCCTGTCGCCCCGGCCAATGCACGCTCGACGTCCAGGCCGAGCGGCTGCTCGCGCCAGGTGCGCAGGCGCATCGCAAGCGCGGCCACGTCGGTCGCGCGATCATGGCGGTTTACTTCCGTCATTTCGACGATCGCCGCCGCAACGATCGGATGCAGCCGTTCATGAAGCACGAACAGATTGCGTCGATGCTCGACGAACGCGCGCAGGTCGCTTTCGGTTTCGAAGTTCAGCCCGCATGCGAGGCTGGCCAGCACCATCCCCAGCATGAACACGTCGGTGATCTCGTCGTGATGCCCGATGGATCGCTCCCAGCTCGCGTACCCTGGCAAATAGACGGGCCGCACGACCGGAGCCGCTGCGTCAAGCTGCAATGCAAGATCGGTCTGGCTGTGATGGCCATCGGGCGTGTGCTCCAGTTGCAGCGCACCGACGATGTTCAGGCCCGACGCAGGGTGCGGCTGGACGCGATGCACGGCGCCGACGTCCATCTGCGGCGCTTCGCCGTCGGGGCGTCGCAGCGCCAGGCCGCCCCCTTCGTCGATCACGATGCTGTCCGCGTCCAGCGACGCCACCTTGCCCTGCGCGTGAAGTTCCGCCACCTGCGCGAACAACGGCAGCACCAGCACGAGCACGTCGTCGGTCGACAACGCCGCGCCGGCCTGCGCGGCAATCAGCGTACGCAGCGTGCGCGGCGCACCGTCGGCGATCCTGTCGTTCATGCGTCCTTCTCCTCGGCCAGTTGCCGCTTGTAGCGTTCGAGTTCGCGCTTGCCGAGGCCCGCGTCGCGCCGGAGGTTGAGCTGCAATGCGTCGAGACTGCCGAGCGACCGGGCAACCTGCCCGGCGCGCAACAACGCCACGTCGCGCTGATCGGGGTCCGCCAGCGCGAGATCCATCATCAGGGCGTTCAGGTAGCTGCGCACGCTGTCGTCGACACCTGCCGCGTCGAATGCATCCGGGCCGGCGACGGGCTCATCGTCGCGCCAGTCCGGGAACAGCATGCGCACCTGGGCCAGCACGGCGTCGCTGGCCAGCGACGCGCCGTCGAGGTAATGCGCGAGGAATCCGCGCGTCAGCGCCTGCAGGCGCGCCTGACCCGGCAAGTCGAGCCGCTCCAGCGAAAGCGGGCCGTGCAGGCGCGTGTCGATCCAGCTGTCGAGGCTTGCCTCGCCGTCCCACCACAGCGCAAGCGCACGTGCACGGATGAAAGTCTCGGGGTGGCTCAATGCCGCGCTGGCGCCCGATTCGTTCGATTCGATCTCGGCGGCCTGACGCAGATAAGCCGCTGCATCCACCGTGCTGATGCCCGTCTGCACCTTCACGAGCGTCGAAACGGCGGGCGCCACCGCATCCGCAGCCAATGCGCCCCCGCGATCGGCAAAGAGTTCGGTGTGCAATGCATAACGCCGAAACGTCTCGCGATGGCTGTCGGCTCCGCCGGGAGCGGCCACCGCATCGTTAAGGATCCGGTCCGCGGTCAGGAACCGGCCTCCGTCGAGCGACCACAGCACATAGTGTGCGAGCTCGTGCCCGAGGATCGCCAGCAGCTCCTCCGGTGCCAGCCGCTCCAGAACGGGGCCCTGCAACAGGATGTGGATCTCGCCCGGTACGAATACGAGCGACGCATTCATCTGGGTGCCTGGCGACTGATAGAGCGTGGCCGGCACGTCGACGATCCCGAGCCGCTCCATCGCCAGCGCCAGGGCGGCATGGACGTTGCCGTGCGCATCGGCGTCGATCCGGTAGGTTTCCCGCAGCAACGAAGCGCGCAGCGATTCGAGCTGTTCGGCATGCGTCTGGCGCTCGCCGGTCCAGCGCCAGACGTCCGGCTCGTGCCGGCGCAAATAGTCGGCCACGGTTTCGTGGTACACGAGCGGCGCCAGCGCGTGGCGATTCGGGGCGTGAGAGTCCATGCGAGGCACTCCGGTAGGGAAGTACCGATTCTACCGACGGATGACGTCGCCGCAACTGTCGAAAAACGCCTTATCGAGGACCACCGCTCAGGACGGTGCGCGCGACCGATCGCGTCGACGGCGACGACCGCATGCACGGCGTTCCCTCACCGCCCCTCCCCCATCCCGCCCATCAGCGTCATCAACTGCTCGCGCAGCCACCGGCTACCCTGATCCTGATCGGCGCTACGATGCCAGTAGCAGAAGTAGTCGAGCCCCGGCATCTCGAACGGCAGTTCGAGAATCCGCGCCGGATAGCGCCGCAGCAGCCGCAGCGGCGCCGTCAGCGCGAGATCGCCGCGCATCGCGATCAGCGGCGCGACCATGTAGTGCTGCACGCGCATCTGGATGTTGCGGCGCAGCCCGAGCCGCGTCAGTTCCGCGTCGACGTGCCCGCTGCCCTTGCGCCGGCTCGATACGTGGATGTGGCCCATCGACAGGTAGTCGTCCATGGTCAGCGTATCGCCCTTGAACGGGTGGTCGTCGCGGATCATGCACGCGTAGCGGTCCTGCACGAGCAGCGTCTGGTGCAGGTGCGGATCGCCGATCAGCGGCGCGTCGATCGCGAGGTCGACCGACCCGTTCGCGAGCGCGGTCGCGACTTCGCGTCGATCCATCGTGTAGCTGCGCACGTGCATGCCGGGCGCATGCGTCTGCAGCAACTCGCCGAGCGCCGGCAGCAGCAGCGCTTCGGTCAGGTCGCTCATGCTGAGCCGGAATACGCGCTCGGACGAAGCCGGATCGAACACGTCGCCTTCGTGCGCGCTCGAATCGAGCAGTTGCAACGCCTCGCGCACGCGGCCGACGATGTTCTCGGCCATCGGCGTCGGCATCATCCCGGCCGGCGTGCTGACGAACAGCGGATCGTTCAGCGTCTTGCGCAGCCGCGCCAGCGCGTTGCTGACGGCCGGCTGCGTGAGGTTCAGCACCTCGGCCGCGCGCGTCAGGTTGCGCTTGTTGTAGATCGCCTCGAATACGACGAACAGGTTCAGATCAATCTTCGAAAGGCGCATCGCCGGATCTCCTTGCCGAGATCTTACGGCGGGCGCCATTCGTTCGTCCACGTCGCCCCGCTCAGCCGCGCGGCGGCGGCGTCAGGTACGGCGCCGTCGCACCGGGCTCGCCGTCCCTGATCTCCATCCGCGCGATCGCCTGCAGGTGCACCTCGTCCGGGCCGTCGGCGAAGCGCAGCGCGCGGCCCCAGGTCCACAGGTCGGCCAGCGGCGTATCCGGGCTCAAGCCCGCTGCGCCGAATACCTGCATCGCGCGGTCGCACACGTTCGTGTAGACGGTCGGCACGAGCGCCTTGATCATCGAGATCTCCTTGCGCGCCGCCTTCGCGCCGACCTTGTCGATCATCCACGCGGCCTTCAGCACCAGCAGGCGCGCCTGGTCGATCTCGATGCGCGAGCGCGCGATCCATTCGCCGACGGTGCCGTGCCGGTTCAGCGGCTTGCCGAACGCGACGCGCGACTGCGCGCGGTCGATCATCAGTTCCAGCGCCAGCTCGGCCGCGCCGATCGAACGCATGCAGTGGTGGATGCGACCCGGGCCGAGGCGCGCCTGCGCGAGCGCGAAGCCGCTGCCTTCCTCGCCGAGCAGGTTGCGCGCCGGTACGCGCACGTCGTCGAACGTGATCTCGCAGTGCCCTTCCGGCGCGTGGTGATTGACCACCGTGATGTTGCGCACGACCGTCACGCCCGGCGTGTCGCGCGGCACGAGGATCATGCTTTGCTGCTGGTGCGATTCGGCATCGGGATCGGTCTTGCCCATCACGATGAAGATCTTGCAGTTCGGATGCGCGGCGTTCGTGATGAACCATTTGCGGCCGTTGATCACGTACTCGTCGCCCACGCGCTCGATACGCGTCGTGATGTTGGTCGCATCCGACGACGCGACGTCGGGCTCGGTCATCGCGAACGCCGAACGGATCTCGCCGCGCAGCAGCGGCAGCAGCCACTGTTCGCGCTGCTCGGGCGTCGCGAACATGTGCAGCAGCTCCATGTTGCCGGTGTCCGGCGCGTTGCAGTTGAATACTTCAGACGCCCAGCTCACGCGCCCCATGATCTCGGCGAGCGGCGCGTATTCGAGGTTCGTCAGGCCCGTGCCCGGCTCGTCGTCCTTCAGGTGCGGCAGGAACAGGTTCCACAGGCCTTCCGCTTTCGCGCGCTCCTTCAGTTCCTCCATGAACGACACCGGATACTGGCCCGCGTGCACTTCGTCGTTCCACTGACGGATGCGCGGCACGATGTGCGCGTCCATGAATGCGCGCACGCGTTCGCGCAGCGCTTCCACTTTCGGGGTGTAGCCAAAGTCCATGATCGACTCCTCGAGATTGTCGTGTTCCGTTCGTTCGGGTCAGAAGGCAGAGACACCGCCGTCGACGGCGACGGCCTGCCCGGTCAGATAGGTGTTTTCCTTCGCGCACAGCATCAGCATCGCCGCGACGACTTCGTCGGGCCGGCCGAGCCGCTTCATCGGCGAGCCCTTTGCGAGAAAATCCTGGCGCTCGCCGATATCGCCGTCGGTGACCATCGGCGTCGTGCTGTAGAACGGACACACCGCGTTCACGCGGATGCCATGGCGCGCGTATTCGAGCGCGGCCGTCTTCGTGAGCCCGACCACCGCATGTTTCGACGCCGCATACGCGGCCAGCTTCGGCGCGCCGCCGAGCCCGGCCATCGACGCGACGTTCAGGATCACGCCTTCGCGCTGCGCGAGCATCTGGCGGATCTGATGCTTCATCCCGAAGAACACGCCTTTCGCGTTCACCGCGAAGCTCAGGTCGAGATCGGCCTCGTCGGTATCGATCAGCGCCTTCATCGGCGGTGCGATGCCAGCGTTGTTGATGCCGACGTCGAGCCGCCCGAAACGCGCGACGGCGTCATGCACCAGCGCCGCGACGTCCGTTTCGACGCGCACGTCGCAGCGCTGCGCGATCACGTCGGCGCCGGCCGCGCGCAGCGGCGCGGCCACGCGCTCGAGCGCCTCGCCGTTCAGGTCGCCGAGCGCGAGCCGCGCACCCATCGCTGCGAGTTCGCTCGCGAGCAGCGCGCCGAAGCCGCTCGCGGCGCCGGTGATCATCACGGCCTGCCCGGCGTAGCTGTCGAGTTTCATCGCGCGCTCAGATCGTCAGGCCACCGTCGACGACGATGCATTCGCCGTTCGTGTAGCTCGCCGCGTCCGACACCAGATACAGCACGGTGCCGGCCATTTCGCGCGGCTCCGCGTGGCGGCGCAGCGGAATCTTCGCCTTCCACGTCTCGTAGATGTCCTTGTCGGCGAACAGCGCACCCGCGAACTTGGTCTTCGTGAGCCCCGGCAGCAACGCATTCACGCGGATGCCGAGCGGCCCGCATTCCTTCGCGAACGCCTTCGTCATGTTGACGACGGCCGCCTTCGTGATCGAGTAGATGCCTTGCCGGTCGCCCGGCTGCAACGCGTTCACCGACGCCGTGTTGACGATCGCGCCGCCGCCGTGCGTCTTCATCAGCTTGCCGGCCTCGACCGACATGAAGAAGTAGCCGCGGATGTTCACGTCGACGGTCTTCTCGTACGCGGCGAGATCGGTATCGAGGATGTGCCCGAAATACGGGTTCGCGGCCGCGTTGTTCACGAGGATGTCGAGGCGGCCGTGCTTGCCGCGGATATGCTCGAACGTCGCGGCGATGTCCTCCAGACGCCCGACGTGGCACGCCAGCGCCTCGGCGCGACCGCCCGCCGCGACGATCGCATCGGCCACGGCCCGGCAGTCGTCGAGCTTGCGGCTGGATACGATCACGTGCGCGCCCTGCTGCGCGAGCAGCTTCGCGATTTCCTCGCCGATGCCGCGGCTCGCGCCCGTCACCAGTGCGATCTTGCCCGTCAGGTCGAACAGGTTCGTTGCCATGTTGCTGTGCTCCTCCATTGATTGGGATGTCGTGTCGCCGCGCGGCGCTTCGCGGCGCCGTCAGCGATGCGCGTCGATCGCGCCGACGGCCATTTCGGCCAGCCGGCCGGCCATTTCGCCGACGCGCAGCGCCTGCTCGCTCGATGCGTTGCCCTGCAGCGCGCGCGCCTTCACGCCCTGCGCGATCGCCGCGAGCCGGAAGAAACTGAATGCGAGGTAGAAATGCCAGTCGCGGATCGGCGCGATGCCGCGCAGCTCGCAGTAGCGCGCGACGATCGCCGCTTCGTCAGGAATGCCGAGCGCCGCGCGATCCTGGCCCGCCAGCCCGCGCACCTGCCCGCCGGACGGCAGCCGCAGGCACATGCAGAAATACGCGAGGTCGGCGAGCGGGTTGCCGAGCGTCGACAGTTCCCAGTCGAGCACGGCCTGCACGCGATAGCCGTCACGCGCGAACATCAGGTTGTCGATCCGGAAATCGCCGTGCACCAGCGCCGGCCGGCCCGTGTCCTCGGGGCACGCTTTGGGCAGCCAGTCGATCAGCGTCTCCATCGCGTCGAGGCGCCCGGTTTCGGCCGCGCGATACTGCTTCGTCCACACGCCGATCTGGCGTTCGAAGTAGTTGCCCGGGCGGCCGTAGTCGGCGAGGCCCACCGCGTCGACATCGACGTCGTGCAGCGCGGCCATCGTCTGCAGCAGCGCGTCGTAGCAGGTCGCGCGCTCGGCCTTCGGCAGTTCCGGCAGCGCGGGATCCCAGAAAATCCGGCCATCCTCGAAACTCATCACGTAGAACAGGCTGCCGATCACGTCGCGGTCTTCGCAGAGGTGATACGGATGCGCGACCGGCACCGCGGTGCCCGACAGCGCGCGCAGCACGCGGAATTCGCGGTCGACCGCGTGCGCGGATTTCAGCAGTTCGCCCGGCGGCTGGCGGCGCAGCACGTAGCGGCCGCTCTTCGCCTTCAGCAGGAAAGTCGGATTCGACTGGCCGCCGACAAACTTCTCCATGTCGACCGGGCCTTCGAAGCCCGGCACATGCGTTTCCAGATAGCGCGTGAGGCGGGCTACGTCGAGTTGCGGGGAAGGGTTCGTCATCGTCGCGATCGTTCGTGGGTCAGCCGTAGGTCCGCAGCGCGTGTCGTTCGGGATCCTCCAGATGCGGGATGCCGTTGAACGACGCGAGGTGGAACGCGTCGGCGTTGAAGAAAAACTGCGAAAGACTGCTGTTGCGGATCTGCAGGTTCAGCGCGATCGCGCTCGACGGCGGCGCCGCGAGCACCTGCTGCACGGTGACCGCGATCGGGCCGCCGGAACTCACCGCCAGCACGCGCTGGCCGCCGCCGTGGCGGATCGCGGCGCGCGCGTCGGCCACGCGCTGCTGGAAATCGGCCCAGGTTTCGGGGGCCGCATCGCCGAGCTTGTCCTCGGTCCACAGGTGCAGTACCTGCCGCAGCGCGCGGAAGTGTTCCTTCATCGAGCCGGCCGCGAGCCGCGCGATCTCCGGATAGTCGCTGGCGGCTGCCGCGAACAGCCCGTGGAAATCGTATTCGTTCAGGCCCGGATGGCGGTCGACCGCGACGCCTTCGCGGCCCATTCCGCGCAGGATCGCGGCGACCGTCTGCGCATGGCGGTTCATCGTGCCGCAGATCACGCGGTCGAACGTCAGGCCCTGCCGCGCGAAGTATTCGCCGAGCCAGACGCCCTGCTGGTCGCCCACCGCGGACAGCCGGTCGTAGTCGTCGGTGCCGAATGACGCCTGCCCGTGCCGTACCAGAAAGAGTTCAGCCATTGCGCTCGCCTGAGGGAAACCGAAGGCCCAGCATAGCGACCGGGCGTGCATTTTTGAAATTTATTTCCTGAATCGATCGGTATTCATCACATGAATTCACGGGATCCAGACAATGCGCTTGCGCCGGCTTTCACCTGCACGCCGGCGCGGCACGCGAATTGCGTCGGCGCACACCGTGTCGAATAAATCCAGGAGGGATGCGATGCTCGGTACGATCCTCATCATCGTTCTGATTCTGTTGCTCATCGGAGCATTTCCCGCATGGCCACATAGCCGAAGCTGGGGTTATTGGCCGTCGGGGACCGTCGGGCTGATCGTCGTCATTGTCGTGATACTGGTGCTGCTCGGTCGCATCTGAGTCCGGACGCGCGTGCCGCTGCATGGGCACGCGCGTTCCGTTCCAGCGGGCCGGTCCGGCCGCCGTGTCTTCTTTACACGCGAAAGTAAGCCGCAACGGAAAGCCCGGCCGCGCGACCCGTTCGCCCCCCGCTTATTCGCGCGTCCATCCGTTCTCGTAAAGCTGGCCTGCCAGCACGCCGAGACGCGACGCGAGGATGTAGTTCTCGCCATCCTCGATCAGGGCCGAACGCACGTCACGGAACAGCTTCTCGATCGGGAATTCGCGCGTGGTGCCGTTGCCGCCGAACAGTTGAAACGCCTCGTGCGTGATCTTCATCGCTTCCTCGGTCACGCTGACCTTCGCCTGCGCGGTCGCATACGGATGACTCTGGGGCGACATCCGCGAGAACGCGAGGCTGCGGCGCGCGATCGCGCGCGCCATTTCGAGCCGGCGCAGCATCTCGCCGATGCGCAGGTGCGTCATCTGGTGATCCATCAGCAGCGCGCCGCCCTGCTTGCGCTCGTGGCAATACGCGAGCGCCAGTTCGAATGCGGCCCGCGCCGCGCCGACGAACACCTGGCACATGTGCGTGCCCGCATACGACCACGTCGATGCGAGGTTGCCGAGATAGTCGTCCTTCAGCGCGACCGCGAAGCGCTTCGGCACCTTCACGTTGTCGAAATAGATCTCGCCCTGCGGCAGCGCGCGCTGGCCGATCTTGTCGAGCGGCTTGCCGCGCGACACGCCGGGCAGATCGAGCGGCAGGATCATCGCGATGCCGTTCGTGAACGCGCTGCGCTCGCCTTCGCCGTAGAAGCCGTCGCCGTAGTCGGCCGCCATGTACGCGAGCGCGACCTGCGCGACCGAGCCGTTCGAGATCCACGCCGAGCTTTGCCCGTTGATCACGATCTCGTCGGCGCCGACCTTCGCGGTCACGTTGCCGACCGGCTGTCGGCCGTTCCCGGCGAGCTCCTGCCGATACAGGATTGCCGCATCCGACCCGCGATCGGGCTGCGTGTTCATCCAGCAGCCGACCTTGCCCGCGCACATCTCGATCAGTTCGGCGTTGCCGACCGTGTGCGCCATCATCAACGGCATCGTGGCCGCACCGATCGACACGGCGAGGCCCGAATCGCCCCAGCCGAGCTCCTCGCCGATCAACGACTCGATGCGCACGGCCGTCTCCGGCGGAAACTGCGCGATCAGTTGCGGATCGAGCCCGAGCTTCGCGCTCTCGACGATCGCGGCCCAGTACGGCGAGCCGGGGGCAATCACGTCCTCCGCCGTCATCCGGTCGAGCTCGCGGCCGATCGGCCGCAGCACGTCGCGCGCAAAACGATGAACCGTGTGCTGGATTGCGCTTTCCTCTTCGCTCAGCGGCGTCTCGAAGCCGGTCATGCCGACCGCGGGCAGCGCCGCGGACTTGTTCAGACGAATCATCTCCGTTCTCCTCCTGGACTCGAATCATGTCGGCCCGGCAGCGGACGCGCCCGGCCATCCCACATCTAGTAATACATACCAAACATAGGTCATCATGACAAACACAGGAAGCAAAAAAAAGACAGGGTATTCCCCTGTCCCGGTTCGCTTGGCCGCTGCAGGCGCGTGCGGTTACTTGCCGGCCGGACCCGTCAGCGTGCCGTAGGCGATCGCGCGCGACGTCGCGAGGAAATACGCATCGAGCGCCTGCGTCAGCCGCCCGGTACCGTACTGCATTGCGAGGCCGTCGGCCAGCGCGATCAGCATCGTCGCCGCATGCCGGCTGTCGGCCGCGCTGAACGCCGGATTGACGGCGCGCAGCAGTTGCGCGAGGTCGCGCGTCAGCGTCGTGTACCACTCGTCGTAGAGCTTGAAACATTCGGCATCGGTAGCCGCAAACGACAGCAAATGCCGGAACAGTGCGTTGTACTTGGCATCCTTCGCATCGGCGATCGAGCGCTGCATGATCTCTTCGAACACGTCGCGCGGGGACGCTTCGCTGCTCATCGCGCGCTTCATGTCGTCGAGATAGGTGTCGATGACCGGTTCGATGACGGCCCGCAACACGGCGATGCGGGTCGGGAAGTAGTACTGCAGATTGCTGACGCTGATGCCGGCGGCCGCGGCAACCGCGCGCTGCGAGAATTCCAGCGGGCCGCCGTCGAGCAGCAGCTTGCGTGCGACGCGAATGATCGTGTTGCGGGTGCGCAGGCCCTGCGCCCGCAAGCCGTCGGTGTTGCCGGCTGCGGCGGCGGGAGTCGAGGTGCGTCGCTTTTTCGTGCTGCGCGGCTCGTTGGACACTGTCATCGTGTTCGTCGTGAAGAGGGCGTTTCGGCTTCGTCGAATGGGCGCTCCGTCCCTTACGGAGCGCCAACGACTATACCCGATGCGAGCTGCATTTTCCATCGAGCCGCCCCTTCCGTCGGATGGCCCGGCCGGATGCGCGTTTTCGCGTCGCGACGACCGCATGCGCCGCTACATCGGCCGCACCTTGCGATTCACGCGTTCGTCGAGCAGGTTCGCGACGCCGAGCATCGCGGTCATCGCACACCATCGCAGCGGCTCGGGTGGCACCGACGGCGTCTTGTGCGTCAACGCGTCGAGCAGCGGCGATCGCCCGTCGTGAATGCGCTCGGCCAGCACGCGGCCGATCAGCGATTGCGTGCCGACGCCATGCCCCGAGCACCCGGCCGTGTAGAACACGTTGCCGTGCGCGCCGGCCGCGCCGACCACCGGCAACGCATCGCCCGCGAACGAGATGTAGCCGCTCCAGCAAGCACGCACCGGCACGTCGCCGAGTTGCGGAAAGCGCGCGTGCAGCGTCTTCAGAAGCGCGCGATACGTGTCGCCGTCCGGCACGTTCGGCGTCTGCGAGCCGTATACGTAGTGCAGCCGCTTGGTCGTCAGCAACAGCGTGTTGCGCGCGGTCAGGCGGTGGCTTTCCATCGTCAGATGCGGCGTGACGATGCCCTCGCGATTCGGCCAGCCGAGCGCCTCGAGCTGCGCGTCGGACAGCGGCTCGGTCTCGAGCGCCGATACGCGCAGCGGCATCACCTTGTCGCCGAGCAGGCCGAGTTGCGGCGTGTACGCATTGGTCGCGAGCACCAGCACCGGCGCACTCGCGCTGCCGCGCGCGGTGCGCACGCGCACCGTCTCGCCCGCGTCGAATTCGAGCAGCGCGGTGTTCTCGTAAAGTCTCACGCCGGCCGCGAGCGCAGCCCGCCGCAAGCCCGTCACGTACTTGCCGGGATCGAGCGTGCCGCCGCCCGGCACGTACGCGCCGAACAGGAACGCCGGTGGAATCCCGCGCTCGCGCATCGCCGCGCGATCGAGAAACTGCGCAGGCGAGCCGAGTTCGATCCCGGTGGCCATGCTCTCGCGCAGGCGCTTTTCCTGCGACGGATGCACGCCCGCGCGAATGATGCCCGATGCGCGGTAGTCGCAGTCGATCGCGTATTCGGCGAGCTTGCGTTCGACGTACGCGACGCCTTCGTCGTAGAAGCCGACGATCCGCTTCGCCTGTTCGTGGCCGACCCGCTTGAGAAACAGCTCGTATTCGAGCCCCTGGCCGCCGGCGAGATAGCCGGCGTTGCGCCCGCTCGCGCCGAAGCCCGCGAACTCGCGCTCGAGCACGACGACGCTCGCACCGCGCGCGGCCAGCTCCAGCGCGGTCGACAGGCCGGCAAAGCCGGCGCCGACGACGATCGCATCCGCCTGCACGTCGCCTTCGAGCGCCGGTTGCGCGCGCTCGGGCGGTTCGATCCAGCCGCCGACGGGACGATATTTCCGCAACGCGGCGTCGGCGCGCATTTCCTCGCCCCAGCGCACGAGCGCCCCGCCCGCATCGGTGCCCGCCGCCTGCATCGCCGCTGCCGCACCGACCCCGCCCGACGCCGGTCGCGTCGTCCGCCCTGTCTGCGCCACTTGCCCGAGCGCCATTGCGCCGTGTGCGTCGCCCATGTCCGTCTCCGTCAATCCCTGCTGAGAATGTGAATCGCCAGTGCCGCCTCTTCGACGCCCTGCAAGCCGCCGCCGTTCTCCTGGATCGCATGGCGGGCGCCGTCCACCTGCCGTGCGCCCGCTTCGCCGCGCAACTGCGTGACCAGTTCGTACAACTGACCGATGCCGGTCGCGCCGAGCGGATGCCCCTTCGATTCGAGGCCGCCCGACGTGTTGATCGGGATGCGCCCGCCGAGCGTGAACTCGCCGCGCTCGGCGGCCGGTCCGCCTTCGCCGAACGGCACGAAGCCGAGGTTCTCGGCCTGGATGATTTCGCCCATCGCCGACGCGTCGTGCACTTCGGCCACGTCCATGTCCTCCGGCCCCACGCCGGCCTGCTCGTACGCCTGGAATGCGGCGAGCCGGCCGATGTGCTTGTGCGGCTCGTCGATGCGCCGCCGCGTGAAGCTGCGGATCACGCTCGCGGCGATCCGGACGCAGCGGCTGCGGTCGGCGCCGATGCGTTCCAGCCCTTCTTCCGTGCAGAGGATGGCGGCCGCCGCGCCATCCGACAGCGGTGCGCACATCGGCAGCGTGATCGGGTACGTGATCGGAGCGGCCGCCAGCACCTCGTCGATCGTGAACGGCTGGCGGAACTGCGAGTACGGGTTGTGCACCGAATGCCCGTGGTTCTTCGCCGACACGGCGGCGATCTGCCGTTGGGTCGTGCCGTACGTGTGCATGTGATGCCGGCACAGCGCCGCGTAGATCTTCATGAAGCGGCTGTACGGGCGGTCGGATTCCGAGCCGGGCGGCGGCTCGATCCCTTCGCCGAGCCGCGCGAGCATCGCGAAATTCTCGTCGACGCGCGACACGTCCCAGCCGGCCTCGAACAGCGCGAACGATTTCGCCTTGTCCGCGACGTTCATCTTTTCCGCGCCGAGCGCGAGCGCGACGTCGCATGCGCCCGACTGCAACTGCCGCACGGCGAGGTGCACGGCCGTACTGCCCGACGCGCACGCATTCTCGACGTTGAACACCGGGATGCCTTCGAGGCCGATCTTGCTGAACACGACCTGACCGGGAATCGACAGCTGCCCTTGCAGCGCGCCGTTGGTGATGCCCGCGTAGAACGCGGCGCGGATCGCGTCGGCATGGCAGCCGGCGTCCCGCAATGCGCGCTGCAGCGCCTCTCTCGCCAGATCGTCGAGGCTGCGCTCGAGATGCCGGCCGAACACGGTCATCGCGATACCGGCGATGTAGATGTTGCTCATCGTATGGAATCCATATGAAGCAGGTTCAGATCCTGCGTTGCCGGCCTTGCCAGTACCGTTCGCGCAGGTCCTTCTTCAACACTTTGCCGGCCGTGCTGCGCGGCAGCGCGGCGACGAAGTCCACGCTCTTGGGCGCCTTCACCGAGCCGAGCTTCTCCTTGCACAGCGCGACGAGCTCTTCCGCGCTCACCTGCTGCCCGGCATTGAGCTCGACGACCGCCTTCACGGCCTCGCCCCACTTGTCGTCGGGCACGCCGATCACCGCGCAGTCCTGCACGGCCGGATGCGCCCAGATCACCTGCTCGATTTCGCTCGGATAGACGTTGAAGCCGCCGCTGATGATCATGTCCTTCTTGCGGTCGGTGATGTGCAGATAGCCATCGCGATCGAGATGGCCGATATCGCCGGTGTGCAGCCAGCCGTCGACGATCGTCTCGGCCGTCTTGTCCGGCGCGCGGTAGTAGCCCTTCATCACGAGATCGCCGCGTACGCAGATCTCGCCGGTCTCGCCCTGCTTCAGCAACTCGCCGCGCTCGCCGACGATCTCGACGCGCACCAGCGGATTCGGGCGGCCGACCGACGCGAGTCGCGTGTCGGGCGCCAGCTTGCCGTCGACGAAATGCTCGGCCGGCGTCAGGTACGAAATCGACGCGGGCGCCTCGGTCTGCCCGTAACCGCCCGTCATCACCGGGCCGAACACGTCGATCGCGCGCTTGAGCTTCTCGACCGACATCGGCGCGGCACCGTACAGGAAGTAGCGCAGCGACGAGAAATCGACCTGCTCGATGCCGGGGATATCGAGCAGCCGGTAGATTACGGTCGGCGGCAGGAAGAACTCGGTCACGCGATGCTTGACGATCGCGCCGAGCAGCAACGCCGGGTCCGGCTTCGGCAGCACGACCACCGTGCCGCCGCGCGCGGTGCACGGCAGCGACATCATGCCGGCCGTGTGCGTCATCGGCGCCGCGGCGAGATTCACGGGGCGCACATCGTCGTACGTCATCGCGATCATGAATTGCGCGAAGTACGTCTGCAGCGAACGATGCGTGTTCATCACGCCCTTCGGCGCACCCGTCGTGCCGCCCGTGGCCGACAGCGCGACGACGTCGTCCATCGCGTAATCGACGACCGGCGGCGTCGCCGGCTGGCGCTCGCTCCACGCCGCCAGCGACGGCGCCCACGGCAGGTCGGCGTCGAGACATACCCACAGCCGGATCTTCGGCAGGCTCGGCCGCAGCGCATCGATCGCGGCCGCGAACGCCTGATGGAAGAACAGCACTTCGCAGTCGAACGCATCGAGCACGTACTGGTTCTCGGCCACCGCGTTGCGGCCGTTCACCGGGATGTACGCGAGCCCGGCGCGCCACATCCCGAGCGCGCAGCTCCAGCCGATCACGTCGTTGTCGGCCCACACCGCCGCCTTCGCCTCCTTCGCGAAGCCTGCGGCGAACAAGCCGTTGGCGATGCGGCACGACAGCTCGCCGATCTCCTGGAACGTGTAGTTGCGCTCGTCCTGGATATACGCGATGCCGTCGGGATTGAGCCGCCACCCGCGGTCGTAGAAATCGATAATGGCCATGTCACAAGTTCCGTTGGGTCTGTACCGGTGCGGCGGCGGCCGTCACAGCTGCGTGACCGTCGCGCGCGCGAGCCCGCGCTGTTCGAGGAAGCCGAGCAGGTAGCGATGACCGAATGCCTTCGAGCCGGACGCGAAGCCCGTGCGCGCGGTATCGCCGTCGAGCAGCTTGAGCACGCCGGCCGCGTGAATCGCGCCCGTCGAGATGTACGGCGTGACGCCGTGCACGGTCGCGCGCACCGCCGCGAGCTGGCCGCGGCCGATCGCGACATCGACGCTGCGCTGGATCGTCGTGCGCTCGCGCGGCGGCATCGTCGGCGTGGTCGACGCGACGACCTGCTTCAGCACCTCGTCCTGCTGTTCGCGAGGCAGGTGCTTGTATTCGGCTTCCCACTTTTGCCCGAACTGGTGCACCAGCTTCATCACGTTGTTGTCGTAGAAGCCCACGCAGGAGATGCAGCTGCGCACGCGCGCATCGTGCTCGAAATAGACGGGCAGCGACGTGCCGCCCCACGGCAGGCAGAACACCGGCTGCATCAGCTCGGGCGTCGCGACGGTAAACGATGCGTCCGCGGCGTGCGGCACGAGCGCCTTCTCCCACAGGTAGCAGGACTCGTGGCGGGCGCCGTCGAAGATCGTCGCGGTCGAGCCGATGCTCACGCCGGCCGCACCGCGCGGGCCGCGCGTCAGCGTGGCCGTCTCCAGCGCATCGATGCCCGGCGTTTCGAGCGCGAGCTCGGCGGCGATCTCGGCGAACGTGTACATGTAGGCGTTCGACGACGACACCAGCAGGCCGGCCTGGCGATACTGCTCGCCGAATTCGTCGCGCACGGCACGGATATACGACTGTTCGCCGGTCGTATCGAGGTGGTGGCAGCCGGCCTTCAGCGCGGCCTCGACGCCGACGAGCCCGAAGCTCGAGAACGGCCCGACCGTGTTGCACACCACCTTCGCACCGCGGAAAGCCTTCACGAGCGCATCGACGTCGTGCTCCGCTTCGATGATTTCGTATTGCGCGGATTCGAGCCGCACGACGCGCTGCGCCATCATGTCCTTCGCGCGGGCCGCATTGCGCGCGACCGCCGTGAACGGGATGTTCTGGTCGATCAGCCAGTCCATGATCAACATGCCGGTGTAACCGCTTGCGCCATAAACGACGACGGGGTGCTTAGCCATGCTTGTCTCCTGAAACGTGAATTGTCGAGAACCGGTTCGGTTCGAGGTCGGGTACTGCTGCTTCGTATCCGGTGCGTCCTTTTGTAGAACACATTACCAATCTTAGGTCACTATGACAAAGTAAACGGTAAAGAAAAAGGCAGGGTATTCCCGGCCCCGACGCGTTTTGCGCATCATTTCGCCGCTCCGCCCGGCGACAGACCGGCCAGATAATGCGCAACGGCACGCGTGTCGTCGCCCGACAACGTCGCGGCCAACCCGTTCATCGCACCGGTCGGATCGTGCCGCTCGCCCGAGCGGAACGCCGCCAGTTGCGCTTCCAGGTAAAGCTGTCCCTGGCCGGCGAGGCGCGGGGCCGGATCCTTGCCCGTCAGCGCCGCGCCGTGACACGCGCGGCAGCTTCGCGCGTCGACCAGCGCCATCCCGCGCTTGTCGAGCGCCGCGTCGGCCGGCACGGGTTCGTTGCGCGCCGGCGCCTGTCGCGCGAAGTAGGTCGCCAGCGCGTCGATCTTCGCGTCGTCGAGTTCGCGCGAAAGCGGCCCCATGTACGCGTTGCGGCGCTGGTCCGCGGCGAACGCACGCAGTTGCGCGGCGATATACGGGGCCGGCTGGCCCGACAGCGACGGATACCACGCGTTCTGCGACTGTCCATGCGCGCCGTGGCAGAAGAAGCACGTCTCCTGAGCCTGCGGCCACGCGCCGCCGTTGGCTTTGTCGGCTTCGCCGATCGCGGCCATCGCCTTCTGGTAACGCATGCCGTCGAGGAGGTCCGGGCCGTACAGCACGCCGGCCGCCGCACCGCCCGCCAACAACAGCGCGGCGCCGTTCATCCAGGTTCGTTTCATTCAGGCCTCCCCGCCGCGGCCGGCCAGCTTGCCGAGCGCCTGCAACGCCGCGCGATGCCCGGCGCGCACCGCGCCGTCCATCGCGCCGGGCCACAGGTCGGCCGTCTCGGTACCCGACCAGATCAGCCGGCCGACTTCCGGCCGCAGGAATTTGCCCCATTTCGTCCAGAAGCCGGGCGGCAGCGGGTGGATGCACTGCAGCGTCCACGGATCGACGCGGCCCCAGTCGTAGTCGTGGAACTGCGTCGGATGCAGCGCCTCGTCGCCGAGTGCGCGGGCAAAGATGGCCGACAGCGTTCGCTCGGCCGCCTTCGGTTCGGCCGGCAGCGCGCCCGGCGCGACGAACGCGGCGAGCACACCCACCGAGCCGTCCGGCGGCGAGTTGTCGTACGCCATGAACACCGGGCCGCCGACTTCGAAGATCTGTCCGTTGTAGCCGCCGTCGCGCCAGAACGGCCGGTCGTACACGTGCACCGTCTTGCGCATCGGCGCATTCGCCGGCCAGTTCCGCTGCAACTGCGCGCGGCCTTCCGGCAGCGGCGGATCGAACGCGATCTGCTGGCACAGCGCCGGATTGAGCGCGACGATCACGCGCCGCGCGCGCAGCACGCCGCGATCGGTCTGCACGTCGACCACGTCGCGATCCCAGCCCGAGATCTTGCGCACCGGGCAGGACAGTCGCACCTTCGCGCCGAGTTCGCTCGCCATCCGGAGGCTCAACACCTGCGAGCCGCCGACGAAGCGCGTTTCCTGTGCGCCGCCCTTGGTCGATTCGAGCTTCGCGTAGTCGCAATCGGCGCTGTTGATCATCGACAGGTAGTGCAGCAATCCGAGCTGCGCCGGCGCGCCGCCGAGCGACAGCTTTGCCGCGAGGCCGAGGAAGTAGCCGTCCTCGTAGGTCACGCCCTGCTTGAGCAGCCAGTCGCCGTAGGTCAGCTTGTCGAGCTCCGCCGCGCGCTGCGCGGTCCACGGTTCGCGCGACGGCACGCCGCGTGCGAGTGCGCCGAGCTTCGCGCCGATCGCGTCGTCGCCGCCCGAGCCGCCGTGGAAATCCTGGGCGACACGCGTGTCGCCCGCCAGCACGACGGTCTTGCCCGCGTAATACGTGGGGAACGTATCGACGCCGAGTTCGCGGGCGAGATCGGCGATCGCCGTCTGCCCCGGGCCGATCCACTGGCCGCCGGCTTCGGACACCACGCCACGGCCGAGATCGTGATTGTAGGTCCGCCCGCCGACGCGATCGCGCGCCTCGACCACGACGAACGATTCGCATCCGGCGCGCTTCAGGTCACGCGCGGCGGTCAGCCCCGCGAGCCCGGCGCCGATGACGACGACATCGAACACGCCGCGATCGGCCGATGCCGACGCCGCGCCTTCGGCGAACGACACCTCGCCGGCCGCGAGCGACGCGGCGCCCGCGGCCGCGGCGCGCAATATCCGCCGCCGGGCCTGCATGTCCGGCTTGTCCTTGCGCTTCATTTCGAATGCTCCATGCTTCCTCGTTTTTATCGATCGATTCGACTCATGGCGCGGCCAGCACGCCGTCCTGCGAAAACAGCACCGGCTTGCCGCGCGCGTCGATCAGCGCGGCGGTCAGCGTCGCGCGATCCGCGCGCTGCACGACGTCGAACGGGCCGCCGGCCACGCGCTGCGTCAGCACGAGGCCGTCCAGCCCGACGCCGGTCAGGCCGCCGCCGGTCGCGACGAGATCGGTGATCGAGCTGCGCGTGCCGGTGTGCTGCGCCGCCCACGTCGCGCCGCCGTCGCGGCTCTCGAACAGGCTGCCGAGCAGCCCGCCCACCACGATCCGCCCGTCCGGCGTCGCGACGCCCGACCACAACGTCCCCTTGCCACCCGTCGGCAGATAGGTCCAGTTCGCGCCGCCGTCGGCCGACTTGAGCACCATCCCCTGTTCGGAGACGATGTAGAGCGCCTGCGCGGCGTCGGCGAACACGTGATAGAGATTGCGGTCGGCCTTGCCGCCGCCCGGCGGCTTCGGCAGCGTCGTGCGCGCCCACGTCTTGCCGCCGTCGTGCGTCTGCAGCATCAGCGACCACAGGCCGACGGCAATGCCGTCGCGCGCGTTCGTGAACAGCACCGAGAACAGCGGCTGATCGACCGACGTATCGAGCCGCTGCGTGACCCACGTGTCGCCGCCGTCGTCGGTCGCGAGAATCGCCCCCCACTGGCCGACGGCCCAGCCGTGCTTCGCGTCGGCGAACGACACGGCCGACAGCGTCGCCGATACCGGCACGCGTCGCGCCTGCCGCCAGGTCTTGCCGTCGTCGTCGGACAGCAGCACGATGCCGTGCTCGCCGACCGCGACGATCCGCGCGCCGGCGCGCGCCGCGTCCATCAGCATCCGGTGTGCCGGCGCGGCCCATGCATGCGCGGGTTTCGCGGCCCAGGCCGCCACCGTTCCGTCCTGCGGTTGCGCGAGGGCCGCGGCGGCCGCGCAGAGCGCGGTGCAGGCAACGAGTGTCTTGATCATCGATGAACCTCCGTGATGGTGTGCGCGGGCATCAGTGACTGAACAGCACCGACCAGCCGGCATGCGCGACGCCGAGCGCGACGGCCGGGGGCTTGTCGGCACCCTGCTCGGCCGCCGTCTGACGCCCGGCGTCGCCGTCGTTCGACGACGGCGACGCAGCCGTTTCGTCACCCGTGGCGTGGCGCACGCTGACGCGTTTCACGTCGGTCGCGAACGCGCGGGCCGGCGCGGGCTGTTGCGCAACCGTTTCGTGGAAGCGTGCGAAGCCTGTCGCCACGACGCAAAGTGCGCCGCACACAGCAAAGGTCTTGACCATGACTGGATCTCCGTCGGAATGTTCGTCGGCTTCAGTGGCTGAACAGGCCCGGCGCGCGAGCCGGCTTGCGGCGCGGAAACCAGCGCTCGAGCAGCGACGCGAGCGCGGGCAGCGCGGTCATCGCCATCACCAGGTTCACGATGAACATGAACGCGAGCAGCTTGCCCATGTCGGCCTGGAACTTGAGCGCCGAGAAGCTCCACGTCGCGACGCCGATCGCCAGCGTGATCGCGGTGAAGATCGTCGCGACGCCCACTTCGAGCATCGCGTGCTGCACTGCCTTCACGATGTCCTGTCCGCCTGCGAGATGCACCTGCAGCCGGTTGTAGATGTAGAACGCGTAATCGACGCCGATCCCCACCGCCAGCACCATCACCGGCAACGTCGCGACCGTCAGCCCGATCTGCAGTTCCTTCATGAACCAGTAGCCGATGAAGGTCGCGACCGACAGCGGCACGCAACAGGCGAGCATCGCGCGCCAGTCGCGATAGGCGAGAAACACGAGCACCAGGATCGCCGCATACACGTAGAGCATCATCGGCAGCTCGCTCTTCTCGACTTCGTCGTTCGTCGCGGCGAGCACGCCCGCGTTGCCGGCGGCCAGCCGCACCGTGATGCCCGGGAACGGATGCGATGCACGGTATTGCTTCACGTCGTCGAGGATGCGGTTGATCGTCGTCGCCTTGTGGTCGGTCAGGAACAGGTGCACGGCCGTCATCCCGCAGTCGCGGCTCATGAAGCCCTTCAGGCGCGACACGTCGACCGACACCGCGCCGTAGTTCTCGGGCGCGATCGGCACGACGTTCATCTTCGGGAAGTCCTCGTTGTAGCCCTGGTTGTATGCGCGCAGCATCGCCGAATACGACTGCACCGACACGACGCCCGGCTCGGTCTTCATCGCCGCCGAAAAGTCGTCCTCGTACAGCCCGACCGCCGGGTTGTCGCACGCGTTGCCGGTCGATTCGATTGCCACCGTCAGCCAGTCGAGGCCCATGTCGTAGTTGCCGGCGATCGACGTCGCGTCGCGGTTGAAGCGGGCGTCCGCGCGCAGCTCCGGCGCGCCCGGCTGCAGCGTGCCGATCACGCGGTCGCGGCTCTGCCACGCGGCGAGCGCGAAGATCGCCGCCGTCAGCGCGACGGCGACGCCCGCGACCTTCGGCTCCGCCACGCGTGCGAGCACACGCAGCGGCTTCGCACGTTGCTGCGCGCGCTTCAGCGAAGCGTCCGCATAGGCTTTCGTGAAGTTGAAGCACGATGCCGCGACGGGCAGCAGGATCAGGTTCGTCACGATCTTGTACGCGACGCCGAGCGACGCGGTGATTGCCAGCTCGCGCACCATCGGGATCGGGATCAGCAGCAGCGTGATGAACGACACGAACGCGGTGATCAGCGCGAGCACGCCGGGGATCAAGAGGCCGCTGAAGCTGTGGCGCGCCGCATCGAACGAACTCCGCCCGTGCGCGATCTCGCGGACGATGAAGTTCACCTGCTGCACCCCATGCGATACGCCGATCGCGAACACGAGGAACGGCACGAGCACCGCGAGCGGATCGAGGCCGAAGCCGAGCAGCTTCAACGTGCCGAACTGCCACACGAGCGACGTGAGCGAGCACGCGACCAGCAGCACCGTGAAGCGCACCGAATGGCAGTACCAGTACACCGCAAGCGTGGTCAGCAAGAGCGCGATCGCGCAGAAGCCGAGCACGGCCGTCGCGCCGTCGGCGATATCGCCGATCTGTTTCGCGAAGCCGATGATCTGGATCTCGTAGCCGGCATCCTCGAACGGCTTGCGGATCTTGTCTTCGAGCAGGCGATTGAACGCGACGTAGTCGAGCACCTTGCCGGCGCTGTCGCGCTCGTTCAGCTCGGCCGTGATCATCGCGCTGTCCTCGCCGTGCGACACGAGCGTGCCGACGTAGCCGCCGAGCGTCGTCGCGCGGCGCACGCGCGCCACGATGTCGGGCGTCAACTGGTCGGGCGTCACCGTGCCGGGAATGATCGGCTCGGCGCGAAACCCTTCGTCGGTCACTTCGTTGACGAACGCGTTCGGCGTCCACAACGAGCGCACGCCGATCCGGTCGACGTTCGGCAGGTACGTGACGGCCTGCGTGACGTCGTACAGCCGCGTCAGCCCCTGCTTCGACCAGATCGAGCCGTGCTTCGCGCGCACGACCACCGTGATCCGGTTCGCGCCGAGCAGGTCGTTGCGGTATTGCTGGAACGTGCGGATGTACTCGTGCCCGATCGGCATCTGCTTGTCGAAGCCGGCATCCATGCGCAGTTGCACGGCGAACACGGCCATCGCGACGGTGAACAACGCGATCGCCGCGAGCACGATCGCGCGATGACCGAAGAAAAGCCTTTCCAGGCGACTGACCAGACGATTGAGCACGACGTTACCCCTTCATGTATTCCGGTGGCGTACGCCACCTGCCACCTGCCGCTTGCCATCCGCCGCCGTCAGAAATTCCGCGTGACGAACAAGCCGACGAAATTGCGGTCCGCATAAGGCTGGCCCACCGTGTTGTGGCCGCCCCAGAACGCGGTGAAGTTGATGCCAGCCTGCCAGTTCGGCGGGTTCTGGTTGAACAGCACGTAGACGTTCAGCGACTTCGCGCCCTGCATGTAATTCGCGGTGAAGGTCGGCGTGTAGCCGTACAGGCCGGTCGAGAACGTCACGCCCGGCGTGACTTGCCAGCCGGGAATCAGCGAACCGTCATAGGTCCAGTTGAAGTCGATCGTCGCGCCCACCGAGCTCGACGTGCCCTGGCCCATCCCGATCGGATAGCCGGCCGCCGACCCGTTGTTCAGCCACGGCAGGTAGCCGGTCTGCGGCACCTGCGTGACGGTCTGCCCGCCAACCGTGCGCGTGACGCCGCTCGAGCTCAGCCCCGGGTAGTAGATCCACGTCAGTTCCCACGTCAGCGCGGCCGAATCGGCGCCGAGCAGCTTCAGGAACGGGTACTCGCTGCGCGTGAGCGCGAGCAATCCGTTGATGTCGTACTGAAACTTCTTCTTGTCGACCCATTGCTGGCAGTCCACGCCGGCCACGCCGTTCGTGTTCAGGTCGAGCGGGCCGCCCGCGCCGTAGCACCCCGACAGCGCGACCGCATCGCGCGGCCGGTACGACAACTCGGTGCCGATCGCCCACGGCCCGACGCCGAAGTTCGCGCTGACGCCGAACAACTGGCGCCGGCCGAGATACGACCATTGCTCGGTGCCGTTCGCGAGCGACGCGAGCACCGGCGACTTGTCGGTGTAGTTCAGGTAGTAGAACGCGAAGTTCGCGTCGAACGCGCGCGGCGAGTAGTTGAACTTCACGCCGAACTGCGGCCGGTATTTCGCCGGCAGGGTCGTCGTGCTCGGCAGGCCGATGTCGTTGAACGGCGGCCCGGCGTAGGCGCCGTTCACGAGCCCGTTCCTGATCGCGTTGAGCGTGTCCTGGTTGCCGGCCGCGCCCGGTCCGCCGATCGCGTTGGCGATCGTGCCCGCACTCGGCCCGGTCACGTTCAGGTTGTTCGTGTTGATCGTGAACGGCTCCGCGCCGCGGCCGAAACCGTTCGTCACCGACCAGTACGACCCGACCGGCGGATAGCGGTTGCCGTTCCACTGGAACTGGTAATACGCCTCGGTACTGAACCCGTGCGAGAGGTCGGCCGCGAAGCTCGCCATCGGCGCGGGCAGCAGCGCCTGCTTGAGCTGCGAGCCGGGAATCAGCAGTTTCTGCGCATCGATCGAGTTCGTCGCGTTGATGCCGCTTTGCGCGAACATGCTCTCGCCCCAGTTGATCACCTGGTTGCCGAGCCGCACGTGCGCGTTGCGCCCGCCGATCGTGAAATCCTTCTGCGCCCACAGGTCGAGCAGTTGCGCGTTGTAGACGACCTGCGCGGCCGCCGTGCTCGACAACGGCGTGCGATTCGTGTTCCGGGCCATGAAGTCGTACATGCCCGTGCCGCGCACCATGAACTTCAACCCTTCGCCCGGCATCTTCAGCAGCAGCTCGCTGGTCGCGCTGACGTAGGTGCTGAACGGCTGGCCCTTGCGATAATTCAGGTCGCCGTCGTCCGCGTAGCCCCATTGGTTCGTGTTCGCGCCCGCACCGCAGCCGAACGCGTTCGGATCGCCGGTGAGCGAGCAGCTCGGGTTTTTGGTCCGGATGCCGGCTCCCGCCGTCAGGTTCGTCACCCACGAGCCCTGCACGGCGCCGCCGCCCGCCGTGAAATCGTACGCATACGCGCTCGACGTCGCGGCGCCCGCCATCGCCAACGATATCGTAGTATTCCTGAATAACCGTGCCGGTTCCATGATCCGCCTCCGCCCCTGTTCGATGCCGGCGCACGATCTTTGCGCGCGCCGGCCCTTGTATCCGTCAGCCGGTCTCCGTCAACGTTCGCTGACCGAGCGCAGCGATTCCGCCGTGTAGAAATCCTGCTTGAAGCGCGGATCGTCGGCCTGACCGAACCAGCGAATGTCCTTGCCCTGGCCGATCGACGACGCATCGAACACGTAGCGGCCGTTGATCATGTCGTACTGCGCGAGCGGTTCGTTGTCGCAGGTGCCGCCGAGCTCCCACACCGGAATCGGGTAGCTTTCCCGCACCTTCCACAGCTTGCCCTGCGCGTCGTAGTCCTCGCCGACGAGCGCAAGCCAGCTGTCCTCGTCGAGATAGAACACCTTCTTCGACGCGACGTGTCGCGCGCTCGGCTTCAGCGTCGCCTCGACGACCCACACCCGGTGCGTCTCGTACCGACGGTTCGCCGCGGCGAGGCCGTCGGGCGTCGCGACGTCGTGCAGCTTGCTCTTGAACCGGTACATGCCGAACGCGTTGTACGGGACGAGCATTTCCTTCTTGCCGACCAGCTTCCAGTTGAACCGGTCGAGCGAGCCGTTGATCATGTTGGCCTCGTCGATCAGGTACTGGTTCTCGAAGCCGATCAACGGCGCGTCGTGCGTATAGGCCGGCATGCGTCGCACGCGGCGCTGGCCCGGGAAGTAGTAGTAGGTCTCCGAGTCCTTGTTGAAGTACTGCCGCTGGACGAAGGCCTGCCCGGCCAGCGCGGCCGGCGAGTTCATCTGGAAGTAGACGGCGGCGCTCAACTGGTCGACGTCCTGCGGCGACGTCTTGCCGAGCTTGGCCGACGGGAAGTAGAAAGTCTGCGGGCCGACCGCGTCGATCCATTCACTGCTGCCGGGGCGCGGCGAAATGCTCGTGACGACCTGCGCCCATTCGACGCCTTCGCCGCGATAGCGCATCTCGTAGTTCAGGATCGCTTCGATGCCGCTTTTGGGTTGCGGAAACGGTACACCGGGCAACGCGGCCGCGGCGAGGTTCTCGCCGCTCGCATCCAGCTTCGCGGCCGTGAGGTTCGCCTTCGAGTTCTGCTCGGCGGCATCCGGCAACTGGCATTCGCGATGGGACGGATAGACGTCCATCCGGTAGCCCTTCTTCTGCTTGATCAGCGCGACCTGGCCGGGCGACAGCTTGTCCGCATACTTGTCGACGTTCGCCGCGTCGATCGAGTAGAGCGGCTTCTCGTTGCGATGCTTCCAGAAATCGCCGCGCACCTTGCCCCACTCCCAGCCGGCGTCGGGCGACTGCTTGCCGGCATAAGCCGGCACCGCGCCGTCCTTGCTCGCCGAGCGGTCGGCGCCGGCCGGCGTCAGATCGTCCGCCGCGACGGCGGTGCCGATCGCGACACATGCAGCGGCCGCGATCGCGGACGTGGTCCAGAAACGATGCTTCTTCATCATGGTTCTCCTTGCTGCTCCGCCTTCGCTCGCCCGTTCCGGACGAAACCTCGTTTGTTTCGATCGTCGCCGTCAGTCGACGACGACGTCGCACCTGGTCGCACCGGCCGGGGTTTCTCCGGCCGATCGCTTGCCGCTCGACTGCCATTGCGGTATTTTTCGTCAGGACTGCGATTCGAATGGAACGCAGAACCGGCGAAAAACCGTCGTGCCTTCCGTCAGCCCTTGCCGGACCCGGCCACCGCCACCGCGCGAATCTCGACGCACAGCCCCGGCAGCGCCAGTTGCGTGACGCCGACCGCCGTCCACGACGGGTAACGGTCGGGGAAATACACGTCCTTGACCGCGGCGAAGCCTTCGGTCTCGCGTTGCAGATCCGTATGGAAGGTCGTGAGTTCGACGACGTCGACGAGACTCGCGCCGGCTTCCTCGAGAATCGTCTTCAGGCATTCGAACGCGATCCGCGCCTGCGCCTGCACGCCGTCGGCCGGCTGCATCTGCGCGTCGAGGCCGACCTGGCCCGACACCCAGATCGTGTCGCCGACGCGCGTCGCCGGCGAGAAGTGGTACGCGTCGTACCACGGCTGGAACGCTGCCGGCACGATCGATTGCCGCTTCGGAGTGGCTGTCATGATGAAAATCTCCCGGTTCAGACGAGTTGACGGAAACACGGCGCGCGGAACGGATCGCCGGCCTTCAGCGCGGCGAGTTCCTCGACGAACAGCACGCCGGCCGGCGTGAATCCCGAGCGGCTTTCGTCCGGCAGCGGACTGAACACCGCGTCGTCGCCGAAAAAGCGCAGCACGAGCGTGTGGCGATCGGGGAAATCGGCGTCGACCGCGCCGCCGCCGTGCAGCACGCCTGGATGAAGCAGCAGCACGTCGCCCGGTTTCGTTTCCCACGACAGGATGTCGTACGCATCCGGCGCCGCACGGCGCTCGGCCTCGATGTCCGGCAAGCGCGGCCACACGTCGCCACCATGCAACGGGTCGGTCGGATCGTCGGCGTTCTGGAACGTCGTGCCGTCATGCCGCACACCGTGATGCGAGCCGCGCACGATCTCGAGCGCATTGCGCTTCGGTACGTGCTCGAAGCTGATCCACGCGTTGCCGAAATGCATCCCCTGCCACGGCAGGTACGACGTGTCCTGGTGCCACGGCGAGCGTGCGCTCTTGCCGCCGGCCTTCATGAACAGCTCTTCGGCGAAGTACCACACGTGCTTCGAGCCCCACAGGTCGGCGAACAACTGCCCGAACGGCAGCGTGCCGACCAGTGCGTCGAGCCGCGCCTTCGCATACGGGTTCGCGTTGTCGTTGTGCGACTGGTATTCGGTGCCGTCGAGCAGCGTCGTCGCCATCGGCCCCGGGTTCTCCATCCCCCAGTCGAACACCGCGCGGCATTGCGCGAGTTGTTCGTCGTCGAGCACCCCTTCCACGAGCACGGCTCCGTCCTCGAAGAACGCCTTGCGCGTCATTGCATCCATCGTTCATCTCCCGATTCGTTCAGCCCACGACCGGCGGTTCGTCTTCATTGCCGGTCACCAGTAGAACACGATGACTATGTTAGGTCATCATGACAAAAATAATGAAAAGAAAAAGACGGGGTATTCCCTGTTTCGTCTGCATGATCGAACGTATGTCGCCGCCCGCCGCCGGCCCGTCATGACAATCGGCTTTCGGCCTTCATACACGCACACGACAGCGCACGGCTGCCGCTTCTTCGCGCCTTCATCCGCGCACGCGGTCGAACACCGTGTGCGTGACGAAGCCGACCAGCACCGCGTCGGCCAGCGCGTCGGCCATGCTTCGCGCGTCGGCCGCGACGCACGACTGCAAGCCGTCGCACAGCGCGGTCAGGCCGAGCGCCAGCACCGGCGCAGGCAACGGCAGCGACACGCCGGCCCGCGCCGCATACGCGTCGATGCACGCGGCCGCGAGCGCCTGCCGCTCGCGCAGCAACGCGCCGAAGCGCGCGCGGAACCGCGGATCGCGCGCTGCCTGGAGCTGCGCGTCGAGCCACATCAGGCGCGATGCAGAGCGGGTCGTGCCCCTTCGCCAGTACGCGAGCATCGCGTGCTGCGCGTCGTCGGCCGGGTCATGCGAACCGACGATCCGCTGCAATGCCGCGGCAGCCTCGCCCTGATCGCGCTGCAGCAGCTCGAACAGCGCGTCGGCCTTGCCGCGGAAGTTCGAGTAGAACGCGCCACGCGTATGCCCGGCCGCCGCGGCAATGTCTTCCACGCTCGCGGCCGCATACCCCTTCTCCGCGAAGATCGCGCGCGCGGCGTCGATCAGGCGTTCGCGCGTCGCATCGCGCCGCTCGGCGCGGGTCAGGCGAACCCGGTCCATCCGTGCGCTCCGCGATTCGCCGCGGCCGGACCTGCAACCGGCGCGAGCCGCGTCCGCTTCCGCGATGGCGCGACTCATTTCGGATACGACAGGACGCTCGCGTTCACGTTGTTCGGTCCGGCGTCGCGCTCCAGTGCGCAATACGCGTGATAGAGCGCGGCGGTCAGGTACGACCAGGTCAGCAACGCCAGTACGTAGAAGTTGAATACGACGTTGGTTTCCTCGCCGGGAATCTTGTAGAAATCGTAGATGCACGCGACCGCCTGCGACGCGACGAGCGCGAACGTCGTCGTCAGCGCATGGAGCGTATGGCCGGCACGCACGAGCCGCCACACGAAGCTGGCGAGATAGATCGACATCAGCGTCCACATCGCCACGTAGAAGTACGGCAGCGCGTGCTGCAACACACCGGCCACGAGCGCGACCGTCCCGAGCGTCGCGAGCACGAACAGCGTCACGTCCTGCCGCAGCGACGGCCGGTAGCCGTGCGTGACGGCCATCAGGCCCGCGACCGCGATCACCGGCATCCCGAACCCGCGCGAGAACGCGTCGAGGAAGTGCGAAATGAAGTACGACACCGGCGATTCGGTCGCGAAGAAGATCACCGCGTTGGACGCGGAGATCGTCACGATCCACCACTCGAAGCCGAGCAGGAAGTTGCGCTTGCGCACGAACTTGAAGCCGTAGACGCCGGTCGTCATCGCAAGCGTCGCGCTGGCAAGACAAAGGACAAGTGATCTGTGATCCATGGTTCGAACTCCCGAAGTCGATTGCTGCCGTTGATTCACTGCCTGGCGGGGGCGAGGCTCGCAAGATAGGTCGCCACCGCCGCCCGATCGTCCGCCGACATCGCCTGCGCGACGCGCTGCATCGTGCCGGTCGCCTCGCTGCGCGAGCCCATCGCGAACGCGTCGAGCTGCGCGAGCAGATAGTCGTAACCCTGCCCGGCCAGCCGCGGGAACTGCGCCTGCCCCGTCAACCGCGCACCGTGGCAGGCCGCGCATGCGCCGCCCGTTACCAATTGCTCGCCTTTCGTGCGCAGTCGTGCATCCGGCTTGAAATAGCGGTTATCCAGCGGCGCCTGCTTCGCGTAATAGCCGGCCACCCGCGTGATCTCGGCCTCGCTCATCGTCATCGCGAGCGGGCCCATCGTCGGGTTCGTGCGTTGCCCGCCCGCAAACGCGCGAAGCTGCGCGGCCACGTATTGCGCCGGCTGGCCGGCGAGGCTCGGATATGCCTGGCTGAGCGACGTGCCCTTCACGCCGTGGCAGCCCATGCACGCGTCGGTCACGCGCGGCCACGGGCCGCCGTCGGCGTCATCGGCTTGCGCGGCCGTATCGATATGGCGCTGCAGGCGATAGAAGCCGAGCAGCGTCGGGCCGTAGAGCGCCAGCAATGCACCGATCGCCACGAGCGCCGCGACGAGCAGCATGCGTTTCTTCATCTTCGCTCTCCTAAGCACGACGCAGCGCATTGAGCGCCTGAAGCGCGCTTTGGTGACCGGCGCGCACGGCGCCGTCCATGTAGCCGGCCCAGATGTTCGCGGTCTCGGTGCCCGACCAGATCAGGTTGCCGCACGGCGCGCGCAGCGCGTCGCCGTGCGCGCTCCAGAAGCCGGGCGGGATCGCCGACACGCACGTGATCGTCCACGGGTCGGCGAGCCCCCAGTCGCGATCGTGGTACGACACCGGCGCACGCGCTTCGTCGCCCCACGCCTGCGCATAGAGATCCATGTGCATCTGCTGCGCGGCCTGCGGATCCGACGGCATCAGCGCATTCCGGACGAATGCGTTGATCACGCCGATCTCGCCGCCCGGCGGCGAATTGTCGTAAGCCCAGAAGATCGGCCCGTCGGTCTGGAAGATGTGGCCGTTCAAGCCCTTGTCGCGCCAGAACGGGCGGCGATAGACCATCGCCGTCTTGCGCGCCGGCGAATGGGCCGGCCATGCGCGCTGCAGCGCGTGGCGCCTTTCAGGCAACGGCGGATCGAACTGCACCTGGTGGCACAGCGCCGGGTGAAGCGCCATCACGACCTTTTTCGCGCGCACCGTGCCGCGATCGGTCTGCAACGTGACGACGTCGCGATCCCAGCCGACGATCCGCCGCACCGGCGACGACAGCCGCACCTTGTCGCCCAGTTGCTGCGCCATCCGGATGCTCAGGCGCTGCGAGCCGCCGACGAACCGCGTTTCCTGTGCGCTGTGCTTGATCGAGTCGAGCTGCGCGTAATCGCAATCGGCGGAGTTGATCATCGACAGGAAGTGCAGCAGCCCCATCTTCGCCGGCGCGACGCCGCCCGACAGCGAGATCGATGCGTTCCAGCCCATCCGGTCTTCCGCCTTGATGCCCTGTGTCGCGAGCCAGTCGCCGACCGACAGCCGGTCGAGCTCGCCGACCTTCGGCGACGTCCACGGCGCACCGGACGGCACGTCGCGCGACAACTTGCCGAGCTTCGCCGCGACGGCCTCGTCGGTGCCGAAGGTGCCAGCCAGGTCGATCTCGGCGCGCCCGTCGCCGCCGAGGATCACCGTCTTGCCCGCGTAGTAGCTCGGGAACGTGCCGACTTCCAGCTCGCGGGCGAGATCGGCGATCGCCGTCTGGCCCGGGCCGATCCACTGGCCGCCGACTTCGGTCACGAAGCCGCCGCCGACGTCGTAGTTCAGCGTGCGGCCGCCCACGCGGTCGCGCGCCTCCAGCACGACGAAGGATTCGCAGCCCGCGTAGCGCAGGTCGCGCGCGGCCGTCAGGCCGGCCAGCCCGGCGCCGACGATCGCGACATCGACGACGTCGCCGTCCTGGCCCGCGACAGGCGCCGAATCGGCCTTCGCCCGCGCGGCGCCGAGTGCAAGACCGCCCGCCGCGACCGACGCACCCGCGACCTTGAGCCACTGCCTGCGCTGCAGGTCGGCCGACCCGCTGATGGATGACTTCCTGGACATGATCGGTAAATGACGCCTGCAATGGGCGCGAACGCCGGCCCCCGTGCCGGGAAGCGGCCATCGTTCGCGCGGAGTCTGACGACGGGATGCGATCCCGATCCGCTTCACCTGCCGCCGGCCCGAGCGCCCCTCGGACGGGGCGCGCGAATCCGGTTCGCATTCCTGCCTGGACACACGCCGTACTGCTCCGTACCGATATGGATTTTCCGGCGCTTCTAATTAGTACATGTTGCAAAAGTTAGGTCATGATACATAAAACAAGATCGAAAAAAAAAGACAGGGTATTCCCCTGTCGGGCAATGCATCGCAGCGCTTCCGAAAGGTCGCGGAATGCCGGCGCACGCAACGGCGATCGACCCGGTCTCGCCCGTCTCCGTTCGGTTGCGCGGGCCGTGCGGTAGTATGGCGATTCGATGGAACCCCGATAGATCCGAACGAGTGGCCATGCCCGAATTTTCTTCATCTCCCGGCGCCGGCCAGCGCGCACAGGCGCTCGTCCTCATCGCCGAGGACGAACCCGAGATCGCCGAGATCCTGACCGCCTATTTCGCGCGCAACGGCCTGCGTACCGTGCACGCCGCCGACGGCCGCCGCGCGCTCGAACTCCACCTGTCGCTGAAGCCCGACCTCGTGCTGCTCGACGTGCAGATGCCACACGTCGACGGCTGGAAGGTGCTCGCCGAGATCCGCCATCGCGGCGATACGCCGGTCATCATGCTGACCGCGCTCGACCAGGACATCGACAAGCTGACCGGGCTGCGCATCGGCGCCGACGACTACGTGGTCAAGCCGTTCAACCCGGCCGAAGTCGTCGCGCGCGCCCAGGCGGTGCTGCGCCGGTCGATGGGCGGCTCGCGCCAGGAAGAGCAGCGCGTGCTGCGCGCCGCGCCGTTCGAGATCGATCTCGAGCACCACGAAGCGACGGTCGAAGTCGACGGCGCGCGCCACACGCTCGTGCTGACGCTCACCGAATTCAAGCTGCTCGCGCAGCTCGCGCGCGCGCCGCGCCGCGTGTTCAGCCGCGCCGAGCTGATGGCGACCTGCCTGCCGGAAGGCGACGCGCTGGAGCGCACGGTCGACAGCCACGTCAGCAAGCTGCGCAAGAAACTCGACGATCTCGGCGTCGCGGGCGTGCCGGCCAGCGTGCGCGGCGTCGGCTACAAACTGTGGAGCGGCGAGTGAGACTCGATGGCCTGAGCCGCCAGATCGCGCTGACGATGGGCGCGATCGCCTTCGGCATCACGGTGCTGATCGTCGTGACGGCCTATGCGTTCTACTACCTGCTGTACCAGTACTCGCCGGAGTCGTTCCAGCCGCAGAGCTGGCTCCCGAGCGGGCCGGAGTGGGTGTGGATCATCTCGACCACGCTGGTCGGCCTGCTGATTGCCGTCATCGTCGCGATCAACCTGTCGCGCCGCATCCTCGTGCCGCTGAATTCGGTGACGGACAGCATCCGCCGCGTCGCGCGCGGCGATCTCGGCGCACGCGCGGTCGCCGGCGACCGTTCGTTGAAGGAAGCGGCGCTGCTCGCCGACAACTTCAACGCGCTCGCGAGCGAACTGCAGCGCGTGACCGACGAGCAAACCTTCTGGAACGCGGCGATCGCGCACGAGCTGCGCACGCCCGTGACCGTGCTGCGCGGCCGGCTGCAGGGGCTTGCCGAAGGCGTGTTCACGCCGAGCGACGCGCTGTACCGCAGCCTGCTCGCGCAGGTCGAAGGGCTGACGCGGCTGATCGAGGATCTGCGCGTGGTCAGCCTCGCCGACAGCGGCCACCTGAACATCGAGATCCGCGACACCGATCTCGCCGCCGAAGTGCGCGCCGTGGTCGACGTGTTCGCGCACGCGCTGCAGGCCGCCGGCCAGCATCCGGAACTCGATCTCGACCCGCGTCGCATGCGCTGCGACCCGGTCCGCATGCGCCAGGCGTTGCTCGCGCTGCTGGAGAACGCACGCCGCCATGCGGTGCCCGGCGCGATCCGGATCCAGACGCGCATCGAGAACGGATTGTGCCGGCTGCGCGTCGAGGACGACGGCCCGGGCATTCCCGCCGAGTTCGCGCCGCACGTGTTCCAGGCGTTCCGGCGCGTCGACGAGTCGCAACCCGGCGGCACCGGCCTCGGGCTCGCCGTCGTCGCGGCGATCGCGCATGCGCATCGCGGCGAAGCGCTGTGCGTGCCGACCGGCGCGGGCGGCACGCGGTTCGACGTGCAGTGGCCCGACGATCTCGTGCCGGCGGCCGACGGCGAGCGCTTCCCGACCTGACGCGCGGGCCTTGCCGCTCATGCGCGCGGTTCGCGCCCGACCTGTTCGAGCGGTGGGCGAAAGCCGAGCACCGTGTACTCCATCACCGATACCCTCCCTTTGCCGGCCGCGCCCTGCACGATCACCGCGCGCACGGCGCCGGCGCGGTCGAATGTCAGCCGCGTGCCGACGGTCGCGTGGCGCAACGCCTCAAGCTCCTCGATCCGCGCGATCGCCAGCTTGCGTACCGCGCCGGACACGTACACGGGCAGGAACGCCAGCGCGATGAAGATCGACACCGCGTCCTTCGACACGCTGTCCAGCACCGGCTGGCCCGACATCACGAGCGACAGCGACGTCGCGGCGACGAAGATCGCGAGCACGGTGGCACCGACGCCGAGCGACGCGAGCCGCTCGGCCGCCTTCTTCATGAGCGCCTTCACGAGTGCGCGCGCGGTCTCGGACGTCATCAGCCATTCGCGCTGCGCACCGTAGAAACCGGCGATGCCGAGGAACAGCGTCGCGACCGCGCTGATCGCGATGCTGGTGTACAGCGCGCCGGCCATTACGCAGACGAATTCCAGCACGAACACGATCGCGAGCGGACACAGCAGCAGGCGGAACGAATAGCCGTCGCGGCCGTGCCCGCGGATCCACCATCTCACCGGCGCGAGCTGCCAGAAGCGGCTCTCCGGGCGCAGCGAAAGTTCGTCGTTGTCGGTCAATTTCCCACCTGTCGAATCTCGCACCGTGTCGGCGACGGCCGGCACGCGGGCCGTGAATCCGCACGGCCGCAGCCGCATTCTCCCAGATGCACGGCGCGGCGCGAAAGGGCGCTCCACCGCCCGACCACCACATTTTGTGCATCGCACGACCCAACCTGAGCAAAAAGTATCGGTTCGCGAACTCTTTTGATGTGGTGATCGCATCGCCCGCGTCACACCATTGTTCCTGCCGTCATCGGCGGCATTCGAACAAGCAGAATCAAGGAGACACGGGTGAACAAGATGCGAATCGTCGCAGCCGGCGTGCTGCTCGGCGCCTGTCTGCCGGGCGTCGCGGCCGCGCAGGTCTGCAAGGTGCCGACCCTTCGGGTGCTCGCGCAGAAGAGCCTCGGCCTGTCGGTGATGGAGAAATCGCTGGCCGACTACGAGAAGAAGAGCGGCACGAAGGTCGAGATCAGCTATTTCGGCGAGAACGACCGCCGCGCGAAATCGCGGCTCGACGCGTCGACCGGCGCGGGCTCCTACCAGATCTACTACGTCGACGAGGCGAACGTCGCCGAATTCGCGTCGGCCAACTGGATCGTGCCGCTCCTCAAGTACTACCCGAAGGAATACGACTACGACGACTTCCTGCCCGGCCGCCGCGCGGTCGCGAGCTACAACGGCGTCGCGTACTTCGCGCCGCTGATCGGCGGCGGCGACTTCCTGTTCTACCGCCGCGACCTGCTCGACGCCGCGCACATCCCCGTGCCGAAGACGCTCGACCAGCTCGTCGCCGCGATCAAGAAGCTCAACGCGCCGCCGAAGCTGTACGGCTGGGTCGCGCGCGGCCAGCGCGGCTCGGGGATGAACGTGTGGCGCTGGTCGCCGTTCATGCTCGGCATGGGCGGCACGTGGACCGACAAGGGCGGCCAGCCCGCGTTCAATTCGCCGGCCGCCGTGAAGGCCACGCAGCTCTACGGCGACCTGTTCAAGTACGCGCCGCCGGGCGCCGCCACCTACGACTGGAGCAACGCGCTCGAAGCGTTCCGCTCCGGCAAGGTCGCGTTCATGATCGAGTCGACGCCGTTCGCGGACTGGATGGAAGACGCGAGCAAGTCGAGCGTGGCCGGCAAGGTCGGCTACACGCGGCCGCCCGCGCCGCTGCCGTCGGCCGCGTACGGCCACGGCTTCGCGATCTCGGCCGTCGGCGCGAAGGACGACTGCACGCGCATGGCCGCCGGCCGCTTCATCGCATGGGCGACCAGCAAGGACCAGGAGCAGGCACGGCTGCGCAACGGCGTGTTCAGCGACTACAACCGCTCGAGCACGATCGGCAGCCCGTACTTCAAGCAACACGTCGCGCCGCAGATCCAGGCCGGGCTGAACGACACCAACCCCGTCACGCAGGTGACGATCTGGCGTACGCCGCAGTGGCCGGATATCGGCGACAACCTCGGCATCGCGCTCGAACAAGTGTTCACCGGCACGCAGACGGACATCCGCGGCACGCTCGACGACGCGGACCAGTACGCGAAGGACGCGCTCGAACATGTCGCTCGCAAATGACGGCGCCGGCGGACGCGCGCTCGGCGTCCGCCCCGCCCCTTCCCCGTCCTCGGCCCGCCGCGCCGGCGCGCGCCGCGACCGCACGAGCCTGCCGTGGGTGTTCCTCGCGCCGACGCTCGCGCTGCTCGCGGTCCTGAGCCTCGTCCCGACGATCGCCGCGATCAACCTCGCGTTGCGCAACCGCGTGCTGCGCTACCCGGACAGCGAATACGTCGGCCTGCGCAACTTCGTCCGGCTCGCGTCGGACCGGCGCTTCCTGAACGCGATCGAGGTGTCGGTGCTGTGGGAAGTCGTCACGGTCGCCGGCGCGGTGCTGGTCGGCATCGCGCTCGCGGTGTTCCTGTTCGAGCGCGTGCACGGTCGCTGGCGCCGTGTCGCGTCGCTGGTGCTGATCATGCCGGTGCTGCTGCCGCGCGTGTCGGCCGCGTTCATCTGGAAGTTCATGTACGCGCCGCTCACCGGGATCCTGAGCTGGCTGCTCGGCACGCTCGGCGTCGAGCACACCGCGTTTCTCGCCGATCCGCATCTTGCGCTGTATGCGGTCGCGCTCGTCGACGTGTGGCAGTGGGGACTGTTCTTCGCGGTCGTGATCCTGAAGCTGCTGGAGACGCTGCCGCCCGAGCCGCTCGAAGCCGCGCGGCTCGACTACGCGACGACGTGGCAGGTGCATGCGTACATCGCGCTGCCGATGCTCAAGGCGCCGCTCGTGAGCCTCGTGTTCATCAAGATGGTCGAATCGCTGCGCTCGTTCGACCTGATCTACGTGATGACCAAGGGCGGCCCCGGCATCGCGACCGAAACGCTCGATCTCTACGCGTACCAGCAGGGCATCGGCCTCGCCGGCAAGGTGTCGTATGCGTCGGGCATGGCCGTGCTGATGATGGTCGCGACCACGCTCGTCTTCACGCTCATCTGGAAGAGGGTCAACAAATGGGACGACTGACGGCACGCCGAATGGCTCGCCGAATGGCTCGCCGCGGCCCTGCCGCCACCGTGTCCACCGTCGCGATCGCCGGCGCGATCCTGATCGTCGCCGCGTTCCCGCTGTTCTGGGCCGTGCTCAATTCGCTCAAGCACCTGCTCGACATCGTCACGCCGACGCCGCGCTTCTTCTTCACGCCGACGCTCGCGAACTACGAACAGGTGCTGTCGAGCCCCGAAGTATTGATCAGCCTCGGCAACAGCATCGCGATCGTCGGCGCGGCCGTGCTGATCGGCGCGCTGCTCGGCGTGCCGGCCGCGTATGCGATCGCGCGATACCCCGTGCGCGGCAAGCGCGACATCCAGTTCTTCCTGCTGTCGCTGCGCTTTTTGCCGCCCGTCGCGGTCGCGCTGCCGCTGATCGCGATCTGGGTCGATCTCGGGCTGTACGACACGAAGCTGTCGATGATCGTCACGTACCTGCTCGTCACGCTGTCGACCATCACGTGGCTGTCGATTCCCGTCTTTCGTCGGCTGCCGCGCGAAATCGAGGAAGCCGCCGCGCTCGACGGCTACGGCCCGTACGCGGTGTTCTGGCACATCGCGCTGCCGGTGTGCGCGAGCACGCTGCTCGGCGGCATCGTGTTCAGCTTCGTACTGGTGTGGAACGAACTGATGATCGCGCTCGCGCTCACGTCGTCGCGCAGCGCGACGCTGCCGGTGGTCGCGTCCGCGTTCACGTCGCTCGGCCAGGAAGTGCCGTGGGGCGTGATCAACGCGTCGACGGTGCTGCTCGCGCTGCCGCCGCTCGTATTCGTCGGCATGCTGAGCCGGCTGCTCAATTCGATCGTCAAGGGAAAATAAGGAGAACACGTTGAAAGCGCTCGTACTCGAACGCACGCGCGAGCTCGCGCTGCGCGACATCGACCTGCCGCAAGAGGTCGGCCCCGGCGACGTCCGGATCAAGGTCCATACGGTCGGCGTCTGCGGCAGCGACGTGCATTACTACGTTCACGGCGGAATCGGCCCGTTCCGCGTCGATGCGCCGATGGTGCTCGGTCACGAAGCGTCCGGCACCGTCGTCGAGACCGGCGCCGACGTCACGCACCTGCGCGTCGGCGACCGCGTGTGCATGGAGCCAGGAGTGCCGCGCCTCGATTCGCCCGCGACGCTGCGCGGGCTCTACAACCTCGATCCCGACGTGCGCTTCTGGGCGACGCCGCCGGTCCACGGCTGCCTGACGCCGTTCGTCGTGCATCCGGCCGCGTTCACGTACCGGCTGCCCGACAACGTGTCGTTCGCCGAAGGCGCGATCGTCGAGCCGCTGTCGATCGGCCTGCAGGCCGCGAAGAAGGCGGCGATGAAGCCGGGCGACCTCGCGGTCGTGATCGGCGCCGGCACGATCGGCGCGATGACGGCGCTCGCCGCACTTGCCGGCGGCGCCGCGCGCGTGATCCTCGCCGACGTCGTGCCGGACAAGCTCGCGCTGTTCGCCGGCAATCCGGCCGTCACGACCGTCGACGTGCGCACGCAGCCGCTCGCCGACGCGGTGGCCGACGCATCGGGCGGCTGGGGCGCGGACGTCGTGTTCGAGGCAAGCGGCAGCGCGAACGCGTATGCGGGCCTCGTCGATCTGATCTGCCCCGGTGGCTGCGCGGTGCTGATCGGGATGCCGGTGGCGCCGGTGCCGCTCGACGTGGTCGCGCTGCAGGCGAAGGAAGGCCGCATCGAATCGGTGTTCCGCTACGCGAACATCTTCCCGCGCGCGCTCGCGCTGATCGCATCCGGCGCGATCGACGTGAAGCCGTTCATCTCGCGCACGTTCCCGTTTTCCGAAGGCGTGCGCGCATTCGAGGAAGCGGCGAGCGGGCAGCCGCGCGACGTCAAGATTCAGATCGAAATGGATTGAGCCATGGCCCGAATCGTCTGTCACGCATTGTCGAAGCACTACGACGGCGGCCCCGCCGTGCTGCATCCGCTCGACCTCGAGATCGCCGACGGCGAATTCATCGTGCTGCTCGGCCCGTCCGGCTGCGGCAAGTCGACGATGTTGCGAATGATCGCGGGCCTCGAGGCGATCACCGGCGGCGAGCTCGCGATCGGCGACGCGGTCGTCAACGACCTGCCGCCGCGCGAGCGCAATGTCGCGATGGTGTTCCAGAACTATGCGCTGTATCCGCACATGACGGTGTACGACAACATCGCGTTCGGCCTGCGGCGCCTGAAGGTGCCGGCCGACGAGATCGACCGCCGCGTGCGCGACGTCGCGCGCATCCTGAGCCTCGACGCGCTGCTCGAGCGCCGTCCGCGCGCGATGTCGGGCGGCCAGCAGCAGCGCGCGGCGATCGCGCGCGCGATGATCAAGACGCCCGACGTGTTCCTGTTCGACGAGCCGTTGTCGAATCTCGACGCGAAGTTGCGCACGCAGTTGCGCGGCGACATCAAGCGGCTGCATCGGCAGTTGAAGACGACCACGCTGTACGTCACGCACGACCAACTCGAAGCGATGACGCTCGCCGATCGCGTCGTGCTGATGCGCGGCGGCCGCATCGAGCAGATCGGCACGCCGGCCGAGTTGTACGGCCAGCCGCATACCGTGTTCGCGGCCGGGTTCGTCGGCACGCCCGCGATGAACTTCGCGGACGGCACGATCGCGCGCGTCGGCACGACCGTGCTGCTCGACTGCAACGGCACGCGCTGGCCGCTCGCGTCCTCACGCTTCGCGCGGCTGCAGGACGGCCGGCAGGTGAAGGCCGCGATTCGCCCGAACCACCTGCGGCTCGTCTCCGAAGGCGATCCGACCCCGGGCACGCTCGCGCTGACCGGCACGGTCGAACTCGTCGAATTGCTCGGCGCCGAGGCGCTCGTCACGCTGGACTGGCGCGGCCAGCCGTGCGCGGCCCTCGTGCCGGCCCCGATGGCTCCAGCGCCGGGCGCCGTGGTAGCGTTGCGCTTCGACGAAGAAGCCCTGCATCTGTTCGACGCCGGCACCGAGCGCAACGTCGCGCTGCCGGATGCGAACCCGATCGCGCACGCGGCGGCGCCGGCGGCCGCGACGCGCGCCACGCCGCCTGCCGCGACGGGCTGGTCGACGTCCCGTTCGTAGCACGCCGGCCTGCCCCGACGGAGCACACGATGAACCCGGATCTCGAGATCGTTCCCACCCACCGCGACGAATCGTTCCGCGCGTGGGTCCACGACTATCCGCATTCGGTCGCGAAGTGGCACTTCCATCCGGAGTACGAGATTCACCTGATCCAGGCGTCGCGCGGCAAGGTGTTCGTCGGCGACCACATCGGCGATTTCGGCCCCGGCAACCTGATCGTCACCGGGCCGAATCTGCCGCACAACTGGGTCAGCGAGCTCGCCGACGGCGAACGCGTGCCGTCGCGCGACGTCGTGCTGCAGTTCTCGCGCGATGCGATCGAGAAGATGGTCGGCGCGTTCAGCGAATTGCAGCCGGTGATCGACCTGATCGACGACGCGGCGCGCGGCGTGCAGTTTCCCGACCGCGTGGGCATCGAGGTCGCGCCGCTGATGCTCGAACTCGCGAACGCGCACGGCTGCCGGCGCGTCGAGATCCTGATGTCGCTGTTCGACCGGCTGTCGTCGTGCCGCGAGCGGCGCGTGCTCGCGGGGCCCGGCTACCGCAGCGACGCGCAGCACTACATGTCGTCGACCATCAACCAGGTGCTGTCGTACCTGCAGCAGAACCTGCCCGGCATGCTGCGCGAAACCGACGTCGCCGCGTTCGCCGGCATGAGCGTCAGCACCTTCACGCGGTTTTTCCGGCGTCACACCGGCTCGTCGTTCGTGCGCTACCTGAACCGGCTGCGCATCAACGAGGCCTGCGAGCTGCTGATGTTTTCCGACCTGACGGTGACCGACATCTGCTACCGGGTTGGCTTCAACAACCTGTCGAACTTCAACCGTCAGTTTCTCGCGATGAAGCAGGTGCCGCCGTCGAAGTTCCGCGCGCTGCACCGGCTCAACGAACCGCACGGCCGCGACGACGCGCCGCCCCCGCGACGCGCGCCGCCGCGCGCCCCAGACAGGACGCTTCATACGTGACATATCTCGGCATCGATCTCGGTACGTCCGAGGTCAAGGTTCTCCTCACCGATTCCCGGTCGGCCCCGCTCGCGACCGGCTCGGCCACGCTGTCGATCAGCCGGCCGCATCCGCGCTGGTCCGAACAAAGCCCGCAGGCGTGGTGGCACGCGATGCTCGACGCGATCGCGTCGGTGCGCGCCGCGCACCCGGCCGGCTTCGCCGCGCTGCGCGGCATCGCGCTGTCCGGCCAGATGCACGGTGCGACGCTGATCGACCGCGCGGATCAGGTGCTGCGCCCCGCGATCCTGTGGAACGACACGCGCGCCGGCACCGAATGCGTCGAGCTCGAGGCACTGGTGCCGGAATCGCGCGCGATCACCGGCAACATGGCGATGCCCGGCTTCACCGCGCCGAAGCTGCTGTGGCTCGCGAAATACGAGCCGGCCGTGTTTCGCGCGGTGCACAAGGTGCTGCTGCCGAAGGACTACCTGATCTGGCGCCTGTCCGGCGAATTCGTGTCCGACCTGTCCGACGCGTCGGGCACGCTGTGGCTCGACTGTGCGCGCCGCGACTGGTCCGACCGGATGCTCGCCGCGGCCGACCTGTCGCGCGCACAGATGCCGCGCCTCGTCGAAGGCAACGCGGCCGCGGCGCAGTTGCGCGACGCGCTGCGGCGCGAGTGGGGTATCGCCGGGCCCGTGACGATCGCCGGCGGCGCCGGCGACAACGCGGCGTCCGCGATCGGCATGGGCGTCACGGGCGCCGGCAGCGGCTTTCTGTCGCTCGGCACGTCGGGCGTGCTGTTCGCCGGCAACGACCGCTTCGCGCCGAACCCGGACGCCGCCGTGCACGCGTTCTGTCACTGCGTCGAAGGGCGCTGGCACCAGATGAGCGTGATCCTGTCGGCCGCCGCGAGCCTCGACTGGCTCGCGCGCGCGCAGGGCACGACCGCCGGCGCGCTGGCGGCGCGCGCCGAACGCGCCGATCCGGCTCGCGCGCCGCTGTTCCTGCCGTATCTCGGCGGGGAGCGCACACCGCACAACGACGCGCATGCGCGTGGCGTGTTCTTCGGGCTGTCGAACGAGCACGATGCCGACGATCTCGCGTATGCGGTGATGGAGGGCGTCGCGTTCGCGATGGCCGACGGCTACGACGCGCTGCGCGCGGCCGGCACGACGCTCGACGCGGTGTCGTTCATCGGCGGCGGTTCGAAGAGCGCGTTCTGGGCGCGGCTGTGCGCGAATGCGACGGGGCTCGCGATGCAGCGCCATGCGGACGGCGCGGTCGGGGCGGCGCTCGGCGCAGCGCGCCTTGCGCGGCTCGCGGCGACGGGCGACACGCTGGAGGACGTCTGTGTCGCGCCGCCCGTCGCGGAGACGGTCGTGCCCGATGCCGCGTCGGCCGATCTGCTGGCGGGGCGGCTCGCGCGCTATCGGCGGTTGTATCGCGCGCTGCGGGACGAGTTCAAGGACGCCGACTGAACGCTCGGGCGATCGCGCTTGACCCGACCCTTGGGATCGCCTTTATGCTGAGCGCAACGAATCGTCGGCAAAGAGGTGACGGATGGGTACGGACACACCCCGTTTGAACGCATCGGCCGCCGCCGCGCGGCTCGGCGTCTCGATCAAGGCGCTGCGGCTGTACGAGCGGCAGGGCCTCGTCACGCCGGCACGCACGCCGGCCGGATACCGCGCGTACGGCCCGGAAGATCTCGCGCGTGCCGCCGACATCGCGGCGCTGCGCAAGCTCGGCCTCGGGCTCGCACAGGTGGCGGGCGTTCTCGACGGCGACGCGCGCCATCTCGACGCCGTGCTGGCTGCTCACGAAGCGGCGCTCGATCACGGGATTCGGGCGCTCGTGAGCAAGCTCGACGGCGTGCGCGCGATGCGCGCCGACCTCACGCGCGGCCGGATGCCGGCCGATGGCGACCTGACGCGGCTGCTCGGCGAAACGGACGCGGGTGTCGCGTTCAATCTGCCGTGGCCGTGGGGCGGCGAACGGTTCGAGTGTCGCGATATCCGGCCGTTGAACTACATCATCGGTTCGCTGGGGAGCGGCAAGACGCGGCTCGCGCTTCGGCTGGCCGATGCGTTGCCCGGCGCCGTGTTCGTCGGCCTCGATCGGCTGGACGACGATTGCGCCGCGGCATCCGACGCATTGCGCGCCGATCCGGAACTGAAGTCGCGCGTCGGCCGCACGTCGGCGTTGCTCGTCGACAACGGCGCGACGCCGTCGGCGGCGCTGACCGCACTGCTCGTCAGCCTCGAAGCGGCAAGCCCGCGCGTGCGGATCGTCGACATGATCGAACAAGGCCTCGACCGCGCCACCCAACGGGCATTGATCGCGCATCTACGCGAACGCGCGGCCGCCGGCATGCGGCCGCTGTTCCTGCTGACCCGCTCGACGGCGATCCTCGATCTGGCAGCGGTCGGCCCCGACGAAACCATCCTGTTGTGCCCGGCCAATCACAGCCCGCCTGCGCGCGTGGCGCCTTACCCGGGCGCGCCGGGGTATGAGGCCGTGGCCACGTGCCTCGCGGCGCCGGAGGTGCGGGAGCGGATTGCGCGGCGGCCGGAAGCGCGCGCCGCCATACTTCGTGCGGAGCAGGAAACGAATACTTCGCGATCTGCCCGTCGGAGCACGTGATGGCGCGCGAAGAACGGGTAGAAATCGAACTCGACGATATCGAATCGACCGAACAGTTGCACGTACGGCTGATGAAGAGGTTGAATTTCCCCGATTGGTATGGACGAAACTGGGATGCGTTCTGGGACGCCATTACCGCGCTCGTCGATATGCCGCTCATTCTTCGGCTGAAAGGCTGGTCGGAATTCGAACGCCGCTTTCCCCGCGACGCGAAGCTGATGCGCGAGTGCCTGCAGAACATGGCCCGGCAATATCCGGCCTTCGCATCCCGTGTCGAGTACGACTGATCGAACCCGCCGCGCGCCGCAAGATCGCGCGGCCCTTCCTTACGGACTCGCCTTTTCCGCGCATTGAGCGCCATTTCCATCGTATCGAAATAGGTGTGCGCCCAATCGGACCTGCCCGGACCACCGGCGCCCCTGCATGGCGCTTCGGCTTCTATCGATGAACGTGCGTAACGGCACATGATTTTCGGTCAACCAGTAAGCGATCGACCGACTCGCCATGCTCGATAACTGATGGATGCACACAGCCCGCCGGTAGATGCGAAGCGCGAGAAATCGCTCACCGTTCAATTGGCGTTGCATTGCCCCGATCTACGTGCGCAGCGCTTCAAACCGATTCATGGTCGCAGCAACCTGACATGGATTCGCGTCCGGATTGACGCTATCGGACAAGTTCGTTGCTTGTCGGCCGCTATCGGGACGCGTCGGCGAGTCGTCTTGTCCGGATGGCCAAAATCGCGCGCAAACGGTCATTCGCGTTCAACATGAAGGACGTCCGAAAGCGTTCGTTTCGGGTATCGTCCATCTTTCCTGCCAGCACGCCACATGACCGCAAATGGAAACAGTACCGGCCCGGCCGATATCGGCCCCTGCGACGCGATGAGCCGATTTCGCGTCACCTACGACGGGCCCGCGCTCGAATCGTCCGAGATGGACGTGCGCGAACTCGCGCCCGCGCTGCTCGCCTTCGGCGATTTGCTCGATGCGTCGACGCGCGCGCTGTGCGGCGATCAGGTTCGGCCGCAGGTGAACGTGCGGGGCAGCTTCAAGACCGGCAGCTTCGGCATCGATTTCACGCTCGCGACCTCCCTGCTCGGCCGAATGCGCGATCTGTTGAGCGGCAACGAAGGCACGGCGCTCGCCAATGCGGTCACGATTCTGACCGCGCTCGGCATCGCCGCGCCAAGAGCGAGGAACGGGCTTTTCGCGGTCCTCAAATGGCTGCGCGGGCGCGAGATCACCCATGTGCGAATGCAGGACCACACCGCGGTGCTGCACGTCGACGGCGACGCCCTCGAAATCGACCTGCCCGTGCTCACGCTGCTGCGCGACGTCCGCGTTCGCCATGCAACCGCGCAAGTGCTTGCGCCGCTCGCGCGCGACGGCATCGAGATGTTCGCGGCCGGCACCGACACGGAGGTGTACGAGACGGTCACCCGCGACGAGATGCCATGGTTTCACGCGCCCGAGCCAACCGCTGCGCTCCTGCTCGACGAGCATCGCAAGATGGCGTTCTCGATCGTGTCGCTTGCGTTCAAGGACGACAACACATGGCGCCTGTACGACGGCACGTCGACGATTCACGCGACGATCACGGATGCCGGCTTCCTGTCGCGCGTGAACAACAGTCAGATCAGTTTCAGCAAGGGGGACGTGCTCCTGTGCAACGTCCGTATGCAGCAGTGGCACACTTCGGACGGGGCAAAAACCGAGTACGAGGTCACGGATGTCCTCGAACATCGCCCGGCCGGCCTGCAGATTCCGTTGCCGGGCCTGTGATCCACGTCGAAGCCTCGCGCGCGACGCAACCGCTCACCACTCATGAAACCGGCGATCCATCTGCGTACTGCCTCCCGGGAAGATCTCCCGTTCCTGCTGACGCTCCGTCGGCTCACGATGACCGAGCACCTGGAGCGCGTCGGCGCGCCGACCGACGATGAAGCGCACGACCGGCGCATCCGCGCGAACTTCGACGACGCGATGATCGTCTGCGAAGGCGCCGACGCCATCGGCCTGCTGAAGGTGACGCACGCGGTCGGCGAATGGCACGTCCATCAGATCCAGATCCACCCCGCGCGCCAGCGGCAGGGAATCGGCGAAGCCGTATTGCACGCGCTGCTGACCGACGCCGCGCATGCGCGCGTGCCGGTAGCGCTCAGCGTGCTGCACGGCAACCCGGCGCGGCGGCTCTACGAGCGACTCGGCTTTCGCGTCGCATCGGAAACCGACACGAGCGCGAACATGATCTGGCGCGCGTGACGTCGCGCGGTCCCATCAGAAGCCGGCGATATCCTCAGTTGCCACGCGCCCCGCTAAAAGCACGGGCCCTCCCGACGGAAAGGCCCGCTTCCACCTCGACCGCCCGAACGATCAATCGTCGTCGCGGCTCGCGACCTTCTGCGTCACACCGCGCAGCTTCGGATACGGCCGCGCGCCCATCATCCCCTTCCACAACACGCGGTTGAACTGATCCGCCGGCACTTCGTCGGCATCGTCGAAGTCGAACTTCGCCGTCACCTTCGCCCAGTACGCGGCGTCGTGCGTCGGCGTGACGTCCGGGCCGGCCGCGTATTGCAGCGCGTTCTCGCCCGCCGCTTCGGCCACGCGCAGCCCGGTGCCCTTCAGCGCCGTCGACGCGACGGCCGTATAGCTCCACGACGCCGGGCCATGCACGTCGAACACGTCGGTCATCGGTCGCTGATACGCGGTATTCAGGTTCATGTGTTGCGTACCGAGCACGTCCTCGATGGTACGCAGCGCGTTGACCTGGCTGTAGCGCGTCCGGATCACCGCGCCCTGCTTCACATACGGCCCGACGATGTACGCAGGCCCGCGGTGCGAATCCACGTGATCGGGACCGTCCTGCACATCGTCCTCGGTTACGACGATCAGCGTATCGTTCGCATACGGACTCTTCGCCACGGCCTCGACGAGCCGGCCGACGGCCAGATCGTTGTCCGCCTGCTGCGTTTCCGGCGTATTCACGCCGGCGAACGCCGTGCCGAACGCGCCCATGTGATCGTGCGACAGACGCACCAGCGACAGCGTCGGCAGGTTGCCGCTCGCGACGTACTGGTCGAACTCGCGCTTCCACTCGTCGAGGCGCCACTGATCCGGATACGTCTGGTCGAAGCCGCGGAAGTACACGTCGGTCATCGGCGCGAGCCGAGGATCGAGCGCGGCGGCCTGCACGACACCGGCCGCATGCGGATCGACGATCGGGTTCGCGGCCGTGCCGATGCTGCCGACGTTGTTCACGAGGAAGCCGTAGTTGCGGACGGTGCCGCCGCCGGCCAGCACCGCATCGAAGATGTAGCCGCGCTGACGGCCGAACGGCGCATCGGACGACGCATGGTTGCCCGTGCCGGGCAGCAGGTTCGCCGCACCGCCCGGCAGGGCCGCCGCCGCGTTGCTGTAGTTCGTCGTGCCGGCGGGGCCGGCCGCCGCGTCGCGCTGCTGCACCGTTTCCCAGTTGACCGGCACGCTGCGGTTGGTGCCTTCGCTCTCGTACGACAGGCCGCGATTGACCGCCGCGTAGTTGATCTGCTGGGTGATCGTCTCCGTGTTGGTGACGCGCCCCTGCAGCGCCCACGACCAGCCGTCCATGCTGCCGTCGCCCGGGTTCATGAAATTGTCGAGCGTCACGAACTGGCTCGCGAGACGATGGAAGTTCGGCGTGATGTTGCGGCCGAACTGGGCCAGCCGCGGATCGCCGTCGGCGCCGTTGCCGATGTCGCCGAGCACCTGGTCGAACGTGCGGTTTTCCTTGACGACGTAGATCACGTGCTTGATGTGACGGCGCAAGAAGCCCATCACTTCGTTGTCGCGGTCGTTGTCTTCCGGACGATAGAAGTTGTTGCGGGCCGCCTGCTGCGTGAGCATCGGCAGTTCATGGGCCGCCGGCACCGGCGCGCTCACGAGCGACGCGCGCTCGAGCTGGAACTGATATTCGTTCGACGCGTGCGACGCGGCTGCCTGCGCCGGCGTTGCGCCGAACAGGTGATCCGGGTTCGGGCCGGTCGTGCTCTTGCCGTTCACGACGTACATCCACGTGCCGTCGGCGCTGAACGTCACGTCGTGCGGCTCGAACGCGGTGGGGATCAAGCCCGTGACGCGATACGCGCGCTCGCCGACGAGCGGTATGACGGCGATTTCGTTCGCGCCGGCGTTGGTCGCATACAGCGTGCGACCGTCGCGCGACAGCGTCACTGCGTACGTTGCCGCGCCCGTATGCGCCTGGCCGTGCGGGAGCACGCCGGCCGGCGCGCGCGCATCGATCCGGTTCACGACCGCGTTGCTGTCGGTGTCGATCACCGCAACCTGGTCGGCGTTGTCCTGCGCGACGAACAGCCGCGACTGCGACGCGTCGAGCGTCATGCCGAGCGCGTTGCCATCCAGCTTGATGCGTTTCACGAGGCGGCCATGCGACGGCGACGACACGTCGACCGCGACGATTTCGCGATCGCGATCCGACGATACGTATGCGATGCCGTTGCCCTTCATCGCGACCGCGAACGGGAACGTGCCGCCGGCATCGCCGCTACGGCCTTCGTTGCCGGAGAAGAACGGACGCAAGTCATGCTCGTAGCGCACGCTGCCGGTCGCGGTATCGATCACGCTGATCGAATCGTTGTAGTTGTTCGCGACGACGAGCGTCTTGCCGTCGGCCGACAGCGCGAGACCGGCTGCGTTCGGCTGCACGCGAATGCCGACGCCCTTGCCGCCGTGGCCGAGCGCGATCGTGGTCGACAGCGCCCACGCACCGCCGTGCTGCGCATACACGTAAACCGCATCGTCGCTGCCGCCGGTCGCATAGAGCTTGCTGCCGTCGTGCGAAAACACCAGGCCGACGAACGCGTTGGTCTGCTGAAGCACTTGCTTGAGCGCCGGGTGCGTCTTGTTCGCGCCCGCGACGTCGTACAGGAAGATGAACTGCGTCGACGCTGCGGTATCGACCGAGCCGTCCGGCTTGTACAGCGAGTTCTGACCGGCGGTGATGATTGCCAGCGTCTTGCCGTCGGGGCTCAATTGCGAGCGCACGGCCTCCCCCGCGACGAAATGCGGATAGGCCGTCAGCCCGGGATTCAGAAATTGCCGCACCGCGCCGCGCACGGCCAGCGGCGTGACGAACTGGCCGCTCGGCACGCGGGCGGCATCGGCGGCGTTGAACCCGTCCGCATATGCCTGCGATGCAAACAGCACGGCCGACATGATCGCGCCGAGCCGGAGCGCGCGCTTGACCTGGATATTTTTCATAGGAATCCTCTGTACTGGTGGGGGCGAGTATCGTCTGACGTGTCCGGCATAACCCTGGCGTCGTCTGGCCGTATCGCGCAGCGGCGGGAGCCCGTACTATCGATCGAAATACGGCGCGTCGGCGATCGTCGACGTGCGGGAATTACATCGCCACCCAATGTCAAGCACGTGACCGGTTCCATTGCGGCCCGGACAATTACACATCGTTACAGCAAAGGCGTTTCGATGACAGCCATCGTATTGTCACCGCCGAGATCGGCGCTTGCCCGTCACGGCGTCCACCGGTACACGGTGATGCTGTTCCCTTTCACGTTGTTCTTCATCACCACGTACTCGCCGTTCGACCGACGGTATGCGCGGATGCTGTACATCGCATCGATCGCGCTGCTGGTGTCGACGGTCGCGGGGCTCGTGTTGATGAGCGTCGTGTCGAGATTGCCGGTCGTCAGATTGAACGCGTCGACGTTCGGCCACAGCGGCCCGCTGCTGCTGAACCAGTAGCCGACGAACAGGTGGTTGCCCGCCGCGTCGATCGATTTCGCGCCGCTGTGCGGCAGCATGATCACCGGGTCCGGCTTCGTCGTATTGCCCGCGCGCCAGCCGTGATACACCTCGATGCGCGTGCCGATCGACGTCCAGTCGTTGCTGCCGAGCGCGCCCTGCGCGAGCACCATCGTGTCGCTGTCCGCGAGATAGACGATGCGCGTGAGCGGCTGGATGCTGGCCGGAATGCGGGTCGCGACGCCCGGCCCCCACGACGGCTTGCCGTTCGCGTCGAAGCCGGTCAGCGGGTAGTGCGTGATCGCGCCGGTCTTGTCGAGGCCGGCCCATACGCCGCCCTGGCTGTCGAGGCTGAAGCCGCCCGTCACGCGCTGCGTCGTGTTGAACGCCGGGCCCGGAATCGAGCCGTCCGGAATCGCGATGTAACCGTTCGCCGCGTTGAAGTGATAGAAGTAGAAGACCGGCGGATTCTGGCCGGCCGCGACGAGGATCCGGTTCGCGCCGACCGACGTGAGCAACCCGAAGTGTTCGTCGCGCTGCGTATCGCTCATGTTGATGCGCGGGTCCGACGGATACGTGAACGGATCGACGGTGTTCGCGACGAACTTGCCGCCCGCGCTGCCGCTGTATACGTGCGTGCTGCCGTAAAACAGCGCGCCGTCCGTGACCGGGTCCGGCGCGGCGATGCCTTCGAAGTTCAGCGACTGCAGCGTCCAGCGCAGATTGCCGCCGCTGCCGTACGCATGAATGTCGGTCGCGCCGTTGCGGCCGAGATCCCAGCTGCCGCCCCACGGGTTGTTGAGCACATAGAGGTTGCCGCCGCTATCCTTGCCGATCCCGACGATGCGCGTGAAGCGTTGCGGGCCGACCTGCCCCTTGATGCCCGTCGTCGTGTCGAGATAGCCGCCGCGTACGCCGAACGTGCCGGCCAGCGCGGGCCGGCCCGAGATCGAATAACGCTTGATGTTCTGGTCGGGGCCTTCGTCGCCCACCAGCAGTTGCCCGGCCGCCGCATCGACATACAGCGCCGACGGGTGCGAGCCGGCCGGCATCCGGATCGTATTCAGCAACGCGCCGGCCGGGCTGAAGCCGACGATCGAGCCCGCATTCTTCTGCGCGACCCACACGTTGCCTGCGCCGTCCACCGCGAGTGCGCCCGGCGCCGACACGTCGATGTCCCGCTGCCACACGCCATCGGTGGTGAACACGCGCACGCGATTGCCGTAGAAATCGCTCGCATAGAGCAACGATCCGGCCGTCGCGAGCCCGGTCACGACGTCGATGCGCGGCTGGTTCGTCGCCGCGCTGATCTGGATGACGCGGTCGCGATACTTCGTCGCGCGGTTGTAGCGCCCCACCGCGCCGCTACCGTACGTCTTGCCGGGCTGCAGCGCGACGAACAGCGACGTCGCGTTGCCGGTGATCGCGCTGCCCTGGAATTCCGAATGCGCACCGATCGAGCCAATGCTCTTGCCGTTCTGGTAGATCGCGACGCCGCCTTCATCCTCGTCCCACATCGACGCCGTGTAGATCACGCCTTCGGGCGCGACCCACATCGAACGCGCGACGTTGCCGACATGGGCGGCGAGCGTGCCGTAAGTGTTGGCGATCCAGTCGGTGGTATTGCCCGCATATCCGACCGGCGCGATCGTCGCAATCGCGGCGGCAAGCAGTACGGCCCGAATCGGTTTCCGGTCGACCATGGCGGATGCTCTCCTGAATGGTGGCGTCATTCACATGAAGGGGCGGCCGGATGGTTTGAAAATCGGTCACACGTAAATACTTCCGCTGAATCATCCGGCCCGGTCGGTATTACATCGGGCACGCATTCGATACTCGGCCACGTCGAGCATAACGTCATATAAATCGAAAAAAATTGCGGACCGCCCGAAGAGGCGGGTGTCGCCGATGCAGTGAATGTTCACTTACGGCACGATTCGAGATCGGGAAAATCCGGCTTTTGCCTGCAGGAATAACGCCGCTGAGTCGGTGCGACGTATCGATATGGCAAAGGCGGATAGAACGAAGGGTTGACTCGGCGAATCGGGCGAATCGCCGGATGCGGCCGCGGGAACGACCGGCGGAGCGTGTCGCGCGCCGGCCGGAATCCATGTCGAATCCCGGCCGGCTCGCATCAGTTGCCAGGCGAGGACATCATGCGGACGTCGCCGTCTCCCGCACTTGCGCCTGCTCGAGCCCGGCGTCGCCATCCGAATCCGCCTCGTCGCGCGGCTCGCCAAGCTGCCCTTCCCACTTCGCGACCACGGCCGCCGCGATCGAGTTGCCGACGGCGTTGGTGGCCGAGCGCCCCATGTCGAGGAACATGTCGACGCCCATGATCAGCAGCAATCCGGCTTCGGGCAGGTTGAACTGGTTGAGCGTCGCCGCGATCACGACCAGCGATGCGCGCGGCACGCCCGCCATCCCCTTCGACGTCACCATCAGCATCAGCAGCATCGTGATCTGCGTGCCGAGCGGCAGATGGATGCCGTACACCTGCGCGATGAACAGCACCGCGAACGTGCAGTACATCATCGAGCCGTCGAGGTTGAACGAATAGCCGATCGGCAGCACGAAGCTCGAGATCTTGCGGTTCACGCCGAAGCGGTCGAGCGCGTCCAGCAGCTTCGGATACGCGGCCTCGGAGCTGGCCGTCGCGAACGACAGCAGGAACGGCTCGCGGATCAGCCGCAGCAGCGTGAACGCACGCTTGCCGAGGAACGTCACGCCGGCCAGCGTCAGCACGGCCCACAGCAGCGCGAGCGCCAGATAGAAGCTCGCCATGAACTTCGCGAACGTGAGCAGGATGCCGAGCCCTTCGGTCGTGATCGTCGACGCCAGCGCCGCGAACACCGCGACCGGCGCGAACCCCATCACCGCGCCCGTCACCTTCAGCATCACCTGCGCGAGATCGTCGATCACGCCGATCAGGCGCTTGCCCGATTCGCCGAGCGCGGACAGCGCGGTGCCGAAGAAGATCGAGAACACGACGATCTGCAGGATTTCGTTGTTCGCCATCGCTTCGGCGATCGACTTCGGCACCAGATGCACGACGAAATCCTTCAGCGTGAACGCGCCGGTCTTCAGGTTGAGCGCCGCATCGGACGGCGGCAGCGGCAGGCTCAGGTGGCTGCCCGGCTGCAGAAGCGTCGCGGTCAGCAGGCCGAGCAGCAGCGACGTGAACGACGCGATGAAGAACCAGCCGAACGCCTTGACGCCCACGCGACCCACCGCGCTGCCGTCGCCCATCTGCGCGATGCCGACGGTCAGCGTCGCGAACACCAGCGGCGCGATGATCATCTTGATCAGGCGCAGGAACACATCGGACAGCAACGACACGTAACCGGCGACCTCCTTCGCCATCTTCGGGTCGGGAAACGCGCTGTGGCAGGCGTAACCCACGGCGATGCCAAGAATCATCGCGACAACGATGTACTTGGTAATGTTGTGCTTCTTTTTCATTAGTGATCCAAATTACAAAGCGTATGTTGCTAACGGCTGCCCATCATTCGCGTCCGGCTGCGAATCGAAACCTGTGTCTCCAAGCGGGCGACTTGTCCGCTTCGGGCGATCGCCTGGGCGGACAAGGGGGGGCATTCTAACGCAAATGGTGGGCCGGCTTTCAAATCTGAAAGCGACATCGGTTGATTTGCGTCCTGGTGTCGCCGCAAAAAGGGATCGTGTCGCGGTCCGGCCTGCTTTCGGCGCGGTCGGATGCCGGGGAATTCGGGTTGCGGGAAGGTACCGGTCGGGACCGCCGTGCCGGTCGCGATCGCCGGAGATCGTCACATAGGAGACGACACGATCCAGCGATCGCGACACATTCGCACAAAGATGCGCAGACCTCGACACTACGTCACGTAAACGATCTGTAATATTTGGAAATGATTGGCGTTGACGCCATGTCTTGACGTCGACACGCAATCTCGAGCCGGAGACGCGACATCGCGTTCGCGTCATTGCTTCCGTTCCATCAGGTCGAGCCCTTCATTTCATCAGTAATCCTTGTAAATGAAGGGCGGAGAGAAAGCGGCATCGTGATGAACATTCTGTACACCAACTTCCACGGCGATTATGGCGGCGGCCAGGACACCTACGTTCGCGATCTCGCCGTCGCGATGAGCCGCCATCACCGCGTGACCGTGGCGTCGCCACAAGGCAGCCGCCTGTCGCGACTGCTGAAGGACAGCCCCGACGTGGGCATCTTCGACATGGAATTCAAGCCGCGCTGGAACCGGCTGTGCCGGGAGATCCTGCGGCTGCATCGATTGATCGTCGCGGAGCGCTTCGACGTGATCCACGTGAACGGGTCCGCCGATCACCGGCAGGTGATGCTGGCGCTGCTCGCGTGCCGGTATCGACCCGCGGTCGTGCTGACCAAGCACAACACCTATCGCGCCGACAGCTTCGGCAACCAGTTGCGCGCGCGGCTGGCGACCGACCATACGATCGCGGTCAGCGACTACGTCGCGAGCATGCTCGCGCTGCGCTCGCCGTACGGCAACGTCACGGTCGTCAAGCACGGCGTACGCCGGCCGGCTGCCGAACGACTCGCGGCCGACGAGATCCGCCGTCGCAAGATCGCGCTGTTCGGCGCGGCCGGCGCGGATGCGATCGTGCTGGGCAGCAGCGCCGGCACCGCGCCCGAAAAAGGCTGGATGGACCTGATCGCCGCGCTCGGCCGCCTGCCCGAAACCGAGCGCGAGCGGTTTCGCGTGCTGCTGGTCGGCGCGGAACCGTCCGGCGAGCAGCGCGCGCAACTCGCGCGGCACGGCATGGCGTCGCGCACCGCGTTCACCGGACGGCTCGACGATGTGCAGGCGCCGTTCTCGATCATCGATGTGTCGTTCGTGCTGTCGTACCACGAGAGCCTGTCGTACGCGTGCCGCGAAGCGATGTCGCTCGGCTGCCCCGCGATCGTGACGCGCGTGGGCGGGCTGCCCGAGAACGTCGAACCGGGCGTGGACGGTTGGGTCGTCCCGCCGCGCGAGCCCGCGGCGATCGAAGCGGTCCTGCGCGCGATCGTGCAGGAACCCGGCTGCGTCCGTGCGATGGGGCGCAGCGCGCGGCTGAAAGGCAAGCGTGAATTCTCGTTCGACGCGTTCGTCGACGCGACGTTGTCCGTCTATCAGAAATCGGTTCGACACAACCCGTACCGCTGGGCGACCTCCTTGAGATCCACGCAATGGCGATGAATATCTGGAAGAAGTACTGGGACCTGCGCACGCAGGAATGTCCGTGCGACGTGCACTTCGTCGAATGGCTGGAATCCGTGCGCCTCAAGGGCATCCGCATCTATCACTTCGGTACCGGCGGCCACCACCACGTAGGCGTCGAATGCGCGCGGCCGCATCTGAACAACACCGTCTTCGGCGTGACGGCATCGCCGAAGGAATACAAGTCGTACGTCGATCTCGTCACGCGGCAGCCCGAGGTGAGCAAGACCTACCTCGCGTATTTCGGCGACATCTATACGAGCAATTCGAGCCTGCTGCCGACGTTCGACGCCGTCACGCTGTTTCATCCGTGCGAGTTCCGCGACGAAGCGAACAGCCGCTACGGCGCGAAGACCGACGAAGCCGTGCTCGACCTGTTCGCACGTCATACCGCGCCCGACGGCCACCTGCTGTTCTACAAGGGCTCGTCGGCCTACCGAAAGGCCGAGCCGATCATCGCGCAATGGGCCGCTCGTGCCGATTTCGCCGAGGTCGGCGACTTCAAGTCCCTGCGGATTTTCCGCAAGGCCGCGTAACCCCGCTTTCCTGCGATCCGCCCGATGCTTGCGCACACCCCACGCTATCCGATTCTGATGTATCACCAGATCCGACCGTTGCCGCCGCCGACCGACCGGCTGCGCAGCCTGAGCGTCGCGCCCGACGCATTCCGCCGCCAGATGACGCTGTTCAAGCGGCTCGGCTACCGCGGCCTGAGCGTGCGCGAACTGCAGCCGTACCTGCGCGGGGAGCGGCAGGGCAAGGTCTTCGGCATTTCGTTCGACGACGGCTTTCTCAACGTGCTGACGCATGCGATGCCCGTGCTGGACGCGCTCGGCTTCACCGCGACCTGCTACTTCGTCGCCGGCCGGTTCGGCGGCGCGAACGACTGGGACGCGGGCGCCCCGACCGCGCGCTCGCCGCTGATGACGTGCGCGGACATGCTCGCGTGGCGCGATCACGGCCACGAAATCGGCTCGCACACGCTCGATCACGTCGCGCTGTCGCATGTGTCCGCGCCTGTCTCTGCGTTTCAGTTGACCGAATCGAAGCGGCAGCTCGAAATGCTGAGCGGCCAATGCGTCGAATCGTTCTGTTATCCGTACGGCGATCTCGACGCACGCGTGCGCGATCAGGTCATCGCTGCCGGCTACGACAATGCGACGACGACCCGGCGCGGATGCGCAGGCGCGGCCGACGATCCGTTTCTGTTGCCGCGGATTCCGGTGGCGGGCGGGGTCGGGGCGGTGAGGCTGTGGTTCAAGTGCATGAAGGGGCGAATAACGGGGTGCCGATAAGCGCTTGAGCAGACCGACTGGACGAGCCGGTATCACCCCGATCCAATACCCATCTCCTTCGGCGACTCAATTTCCAACCGATTGCAGATCAATGACAAGTATCTTGATGGGTTGCCGGCCCGCCTCAAGGCATCAGTATGCGACGTAAGGCGCAGAGCCGCCTTCCGCCGAACGATCCAGGCCAAAATAGATCGTTCGACCGTAAAAATATGGCAGCCCGAGATCTAGCCAAGAGGACGATCCGAAGTGACCTGCGACGTCATTGAATGCATATGTTGAACTCCTCGAGAACAACGTATCTGCGTTAGCAACGGACAGGGAAATCATGCTCACTGTGCCGTCGAGCCCAACCAGAGTCGCAGCATAGGTGGTCGTCGTTGACGGGCAGTAGAATTGCGTGTTCTTGGCACACGCAATCTGCGCCGAGTCATCGAAGAAATTCGCATTTGATCCAGTATCGAAGAACGCGGTGACCTTTCTGGAAAGGAACGCTCCTGGCACATCACCCGTCGTCGTTGACATCAGCTTCGTGGTGGCGCCGAATGCATTGTTGCCTTGAGTGCCGATGCCAAAAATCAACGAGCCCGTCACGCTTTCCCGACCGTCTTCCGAAATCTGCGGCATTTTTACAATCACGCCGTTGTTGTCTGCGGCGAACTGACCGACAGGATTGCTGATCTGTTGCGATAGCGGCACGGTGACTTGTACGCAGCTCGAGTTTCCGTCCGCGCACGAGTAGTAGTTGCTCAACGACGCGACCTTCACACAGGGTGCACCACAATCATAGGGCGCCGGACCAATTCCAAGAATGCCGTTTGCACCAAGAGCCGTGGCCGAGTTCGCAGCTTCATTCCCGTTTGTACACGAACTTGGCACGTTGTCCGTGGCAAGATCGCCGATGATCTGCACCGGCAAGGAACTCGCACGTTCATCGCCAATGGAAAGGTCAATCGTTCGAACCGTGCCCCACGTATAACTCGAAACGAACTTGCCGCATTCGGAAAGCGTCGATCCGTCGTTTGTAGTCGTTTTAGGCAGGCTGTCGATAACGCTTGGAATTGCATCACGTACGATCCGCAAGCCATACGATGCGGTGTCAACGAGCACATTGGACACCACCTGGCAGCGTGACGTTCCGGGCGCACAAATCTTGATGTTGACGGTCGGAATGTTGACGACGCGTGCAACGCCTCGCGCAACCGTAACGATTGCGGTATTTCCGGTGTTGCCGTCCGATGCGCCAGAACTACTGGCGCCCGTTTCGCCGGAACCTGAATCGCCGCCGCCGCACGCAACGAGGAAAGCCGCCGAGACGGTCATCAAGCTGAATATGCTGAACCACCGGACGACCGTCCGAAAAATGCTCATGATCATTTTCATGGGAGTTACAGGATATCGTTGCCGGTCAGGCCGGGCGGAAGCGCGGGCGGCAACCAGGCTTGCCCGGAAAATGCCCCCATGTGCCCTCCTGTCTTGATCACGAGATTGCGCGCCGAAACAGATACCGGCGTACGCCAGCCACGAAGTGCATGCGCGACTTCCACGCCCGCGCTGTAATCGCGAAGATAACCGCCGAGCAACGACCCGAGATCGGGAATCGTCGGCCCTTGCCACGCTATGCCGAAGACGATTCCGTCGCCCGATGTGTATTCGCGAATCACGGTTCCCGATCCGAGCGTAGTTTCACGGACGATGTAAACGGCTGGATTCGCCGTCAGGCCATCGGCCGCTCGATTCGCAGGCCGCATCACACGCACTTTCGCGGCCTGATCGGCGGCGGGCAGCGATATCGGTGCGCCGCCCAGTTCGGCATGCGCATGTGGCGTTGCCAATCCCGCGATGAGCGCAGCGGCGTAAGCATAGCTAATCGACTTCACATTTCCCTCCCGAGCAACACCCGCGTATGACGGTTCGGGACGCCTCCGCTGCGAGTGCGCTCCCTTGGAATCAAGTAACCCTCGACGCCTTGGTCGCCGCGATCGGTAACCAGGCGCCCCACAGGGGCCGGCCACAACATTTATTGACATTAAACTCAATATTGATAATTTTGTCATTTATGTCGATAGAGCGCGTGCTCGAACGTTTCCTAACGTCGGTGTCATATTCATCTTTCTGGTTAGCAATCCTCAACATTCCGATCGCACTCGACGCATGTCGCGAGCAAGGATCACGAAACGTCCGCGGTCGGGCCATGCGACGCTGAAACTCGACGGCGATCGTCACGTAGCCGCGCTGGGCGGCGACTGCAACATGCGTGCGACGTGTCCTGGCTAATGCGGTTCAGAAGCGGTATCCAGCCGACAGGAACGTCACGATCGGATTGACCCGGAATTTGCTGGTGCTCGTGACCGTGCCGACGGATGACCGGGTAGTGAGCGTGGCGCGTGTCGATACCCACGAATACGCCACCGACGCATTGATCGACCAGTGAGAATCGATGTTGTAGGTCAGGCCGCCGTTGACGACGGGCGCAAAGGAATGACTGAGCGACACGGATGTCGGTCCCTCCAGCGCGGTCCCGACGGTCGGCGAGAAATAGATCTGGCCGGTGGAAACGGGATTGCTGAGCTTGATGTTGCTGAACCACGTGTAGGTGACGCCGGCACCCAGATACGGCCTGAACCGTGCATTCGGTTGGCCGATGTAGTAGTTGAAGATGATCGCCGGACTCCAGGCCCGCGCGGTCCCCAACTCGCCGAAGCCGCTGAGCGTACCTGCGCCGTTCAAGTGCCATGTCGGCGGAAAACCCATGACCGTCGTCGCCGCGATATGGTCGGTCAGGAAGTACGTTGCGGTCACTCCGAACGTATCGCCGCTTGCGATCTCCCCACCGCTGCCGGTCATCACTTGTGACTGGCCGAGCGCATTGACGGTCAGCGGATCCGCCGCCCCCTGCGGCGCAAAATGGGACCAGCCGGCATTGACCACCCACTGACCGGCTGATTGGGCATGCGCGCCAGAGATGGCCGCGACCAGTACGACGGTTCCTGCGCTGATCCGTTTCATGTTTGTCTCCAGATTTTGGTGTTGGTGTTCAAGAATCGTGAAACCTGTCTTCATCCTCGTGCGCCAGGCATGACTTTCGGGCTGGTCCTGCGCTTATGACACACGAGGCCAAAAGCATCGGGTGCTGCTTCGTCAAGAAAAATCCCCTTCTTCATTAACTTCGAATTCCTAAGTTATTTGCTTACTTCAACCCCAAACGTTCCGAGAATCGACAATCAGTGATGTTCGGGTTCGACAGAAGTCGAAAAGGCAAACGGGAAGCGGCCCATCACCGTATTGACCTTCGCAATCTGCGCGTGATCGCTCAGCGCAACATGCAGGGTGAGCCCGCGCGACGGGTCGTCCACCATGCTCACCCGCGCACCCTCGACGCCGGCATCCTTCAGCGCGGAGACCAGCGCGTCGAACGTCTCCCATCGTTTGAGTTCGGGCTTGAAGATCTTGCCGACCGCCGTAAGCGGCATCGCATCGACGATATGAATCCGCTTCGGTATCGCGGCGCGCTCGCCGATCATGCTGCGTATGAACGTGTCGAGCTCCGTCTCGGTTGCCGTTGCGCCGGCTTTCAACTGCACGTATGCGACTGGCAGCTCGCCAGCATGCACGTCGGGACGTCCGATTGCCGCAGCGATTTGCACTGCCGGGTGGCGGTGCAGCGGTTCTTCGATCGTCGCCGGATCGATATTGTGACCTCCCCGGATGATGAGCTCCTTGCGGCGGCCCGTGAGCCAGAAGTAGCCTTGGGCATCGCGGCGCGCGAGATCCCCGGTGTTGAGCCACTGCCGGCCGTCGCCGAGATCGAGCCACAGGCTCTTGTTCTGATCTTCCTGAAGATAGCCCGCGAACACGTTCGGCCCGGAAATCGTCAGCACACCGACTTCGTTCTCGACGCAATCGCGCACGTAGCGGCCGGCGTCGTCGAGTATCACCGCCTTCATCATTTGGCCGGGGATGCGCAAGCCGATCGAACCGAGACGCCGTTCGCCGCCTGGCGGATTGACGCTGCTTACGCATGCGCCCTCGGTGAGCCCGTAGCCTTCGAGGATCCGGACCCCGGTGCGATCCTGGAACAGGCGAAATACTTCCACGGGCATCGGCGCGGCACCGCAAAGTCCATATTCCAGCGAGTCGATGTTCCGGCCGTCGACGGGCACGTCGAGCAACGCCGAATACAAGGTCGGCACCGCGCTGAAGAAATTGATCCTGTGGTGCTCGACGATTTCCCAGAATCGTTTGACGACGCCGTCGCCGCGATAGCCCTGTGGCGTACCCAGCACCACATGTGCGCCGCGCGAGAACGGCACCAGGCCGGTTGCCAGCACGGCATTGACATGGAACAGCGGCAGTCCGCAGAACACGGTCTTCCCCGGGCCCATCCCGGCGCCGACGACCTGCCCGACGCTCCAGGCATTGGCCACCTCGTTGCCGTGCCGGCGAATCGCGATTTTCGGCAATCCCGTCGTGCCGCCCGTACAGAAGTAAGACGATATGTCGTCGGCTTCAAAACGCCGTGGGCTCAGCAGCGAATCGCCGGATTCACGCGACATCGCACTGTCGAAGTCATGGATCTCGACGTGGCGCGGAACGGCACCGCGCACGCCCGCGCGCCCGTGCAACCGTTTGCATTCTCGACGCTGCATCGCGCGGGCGGCAATTCGGCGCCACCCCTGCACACGCTCGGCCAGATCGATCAGGACGAGGCTTTGCAGCGATGGCACCTCGCTCAGGATGGGCTGGATCTTCGACCAGATATCCGTTCCCGGAAAAGGCGCCAGCGTCACCAGCACCTTTGCGTTTGCGGCCTTGAGCAGCGATGCGATCGCCGGCCCCTCCAGCAACGGATTGATCGCGCACACGATCCCGGCCGCTTCGCCTCCCCAGATGACGAAATGCGTTTCCGGCAAATTCGGCAGCACGTAGGCGACCACCGAGTGGCGATCGATACCGAGGCGTGAAAACATGTTCGCGGCGCGGGTGATATCCCGCAGAAGCGCCGCATAGTTCCAGCGCAATGGCTTGCGATGATCGTCGGCGCGCAGGAAAAATGACAAGGCCGGCGCGGTCGGGTCGATCGCCGCACCACGGCCGATCATCTCGTAAGTGCTGGCCGGGAGGTCGGCGGGCGGCCCCTGGTTTTCGATCCGAAGCACGTCCGCTTCGGTTGCGATGGCGTTCATGCGAGCTCGTCCACGATTCGGTTGCGTTGCACACCGAGGTCGATTGCCCCGTCCCTGCTCCGGATCCGCGACTCGACCAGATCCCCGGCCTTCAGGTACTGCGGGCGCGCGGCCTGAACCTTCGCGAAGATCCGCCACTTCATGTGCTCCGGCAGCAACGCGGCAACCCGTTGCTTCGCCGGCGACGGAATGCTGAGCGCGCATCCGGACGGCGTGCCCGTTGCAAGCAAGTCACCGGCGTTCAGATCCTGAACCCCCGAAAGCTCCGTGAGCGTTTCGGCCGGACCGTACACGAGGTTCGCGGTCGAATCGCTCTGGCGCACTTCCCCGTTCACGGTCAGCGTCAGTGTCAGCGCGCGCAGCCGCGCGATATCGCTTGAATCCAGCAGGCACAGATACGGCCCCACGGGCCCGAACGTCCGATAGCTTTTTCCCTTGTAAAACTGCATTTGAGGAATCTGGATATCGCGTGCGGAATAGTCGTTGACGATCACGAGGCCCGCCACGTACTCGTGCAGGTTCGTGTCCGTGATGGCTTGCCGGGACGTGATATCGCGGCGAAGCACGAGCCCCAGTTCGATCTCGTAGTCCAGAAACCGCACATGTTGCGGCCGGATGACGTCGGAATCGGCGGCGACGATGCAGCTCGTCGCCTTCGTGAAGATCATGTTGAATGACTTCGCATCCGGATTCATGCCGGACTCGATCATGTGCTGGCGATAGTTGGCGCCCTGGCAAACGAACCGTTGATTGCGCGTGACCGGCGACAGCCACTCGACGTCCGATTCGCGAATCGTTTCTCCGTCGAGCGCGGCGAGGTCATCGATCCGATGTGCTCGCACGAATTCGCCGGTCGTCGGGTAGTCGCCCGGTATCGGCGTGATCCGGTGGTGCCTCACCACGCCCCATTGGGCGCGCCGCTGATGCCGGTAGTGCAAGACGTGCAATGCCATGAAGATGCCTCGAACAGGTCTGAGTGAAGATGAAGGTCACGCAAACAGCTTCGCGAGCGTGCGCAGCTTCGCAAACGTGACGTCCGGACTAGCCCGGAGGTTTCGGATCAGCGATGCGATGCTTGCGGCGGTGATCTTCGGTTTGGTGAAGCTGCGCGGCATCCGGGGGCCCCACTGCGACATCGCTTCACGGCTGACTTCGTGGATGCCCGTCGCCACGTCCGCCGTGAACATGTCCCCATCGCAATAGTGTTCGTGCTTGTCGCCCCAAGGGTCCTGCCAATAGTCGAAGACCTGGCTGCCGAGAATGTGACGACCCATCCCCCATGCGTGCGTCCATCCTTTTTCGCTCAACACACGCTGCCCGATCCCGACGGCGTCCGCGTCCACCAGCTCGAATGCCGAGTGGCTGTAAAGCGCTGCGAATCCCTGTGCCAATGCCAGCGTATGGTGATCCGTGGGGGTCGCCCCGCGATCGAGCCGCAAGAACGCGACGGCGGGCGATCCATCCGGCAACACCTGAACGTCGCTCGGGATGAAACCGAAGTGAGACGTGTACCACGCGCAAGTCGCCTGGAAATCGGCGAGTTCGAGCACGACATGACCGAGGCGAATCACTTCCGGCGCCGCCAGCGGCGCACGCTGGGTATCGTTCACGCGAACGATGGAATCGGGCGAGTTGAACGCTAACGCCGACCGGTGCGGCAGGGCGCCGGCCCGCGCTTGTCCCGCGACCGCGTCGACACGAAAACCCGACGGATCGACGAGCGTGACGCGATGGCCGCCTCCGGGCCACGGCGACGGCTCCACGTCCGACGCGCCCGGCACGTCGGCAAGCTTTTGCAGTGCGTCGATACCGTCAACTTCAAGCCCGAAGCCGACGAAACGATTTTTTTCAGCCTGCCGGACGACATAGCAGAACGGTGTGGCGGCCGTGCCTCGGAGAAACAGATATTCGCCGTCACGGGATACCGTTCGCAGGCCGAAATCGTTGAGAAATCGTTCGGCCCGTTCGAGATCGGGACGCTCGAACATCAAATAGGAAAGCGCCCGAGCCTTCGTCGTCGGCTGGGGACTCCGTGCGGGTTGTGCAGTCGTGAGCTTCATGGGGGCCTCAGGAAATCGGCTGGGCAATGTGATCGGACAGCGACGAAAACGAGGTGCGTGCACCAAGCAATCGCAGGGATTCGAGAACCAGACGGGTCGAGTCGGCCACCGGGCCTTCGTGCAGGACCGTTTTGTCCGGCCGAATCACGGCCGCCCAGCCAAACCGCACGACACCCGGCATGAACGTACCGTCCAGGTCCTCCCATCCGTCGTCCTCGATGCGATGAAGGCGCTGCCCGCGGTGCACGACCTGCACCACGACACCGCCCGCCGCGATCAGCGCGGCTCGCGCGCCGGCGTCGAGTTCGACGCCTGGATCCCGCCCGAATCCGATCAGCGCGAGACCACTACCGAACACGTCGTCGCTCAGGCGGATCGTCCCATCGTGCCTGCGCAGCCATCCCTGCGGCAGGGCTGCGCCGCGCACGAGCCGCGTGGACGAATGGCCGGGGACGAACAGACCGCTCCGGAACGCATTCTTCGGCTTGATCCCGAGTTCGTCGAAGTGATTTCGTAGCGGCGGAACGAGCCGCGTCAATCGCATCAGACCATGCGTGAACAACGCGATCCCGGCGTTTCGCGGCATCACGAGCTTGCCCATGAATTTCGCGACGCCGATCATCGCCTTGGCGTGCGGTCGTCGTTCCTGATCGTAGGAATCCAGGATTTTCGGGATTGCGTGGCCTTTGACGACCCACGCCAGTTTCCAGCCGAGATTCGCGGCATCGCGCAGGCCGGCGACGAGCCCCTGGCCAACGAACGGCGGAGTGATATGGGCGGCGTCACCCGCGAGAAAAACGCGCCCTTTGCTGAACGTCGTGACGGTTCGGGCATGAAAACGGTACACGGCCTTGCGTTCGATCACCATGTCCTCGATGCCGCCCCACGGCGCGAGCAGTTCGCGGATGCGTTCGTCGGATTCCATTTCTTCTCGCGTCTCGTCGGGATGGAGCATGAACTCCCAACGCTCGCGCCCCCCGGGTGCGGTCATATGAGGCGTTGGCCGCCGATGGTCACAGATGAACTCGACATGGTCGATGGGTCGGCGCACGTTTCGCGCGTCGACGATCAACCAGTCCTCCGCGAACGTCTTGCCCTTGAAATCCTGTCCGATCAGCTGGCGCACGATCGAGCTGGCGCCGTCGGCACCGACGACGTAGCGGGCGCGCACGACGTGCCGTGCGCCCGGCCCGCTGTCGAGCGTGGCGGCGACGTAATCGGCGTGCTCGTCGAGCGAGACGAGCGTCACACCGAGCGCCATTCGGGCCGTGCGGTGCGCGGCTAGTCGCGAACGCAAGCATCGCTCCAGGTCCGGTTGATAGAACGTCACGAGCTTCGGATGGCCATCGATGCTCCCCAGCGTATTGATGCGCCCGAACTCTCCGAACCAGGGAGAGCGCATCCGGACGTACGGGATCGCCACCGTATCGAGGTCGGCTTCGTTCACCCCGATGTACTGCAGGATGCGAAGCGCGTCGTTGTCGAGCGCGATCGCACGTGGCGCCATGAAGATCTCCGCTGCCCTGTCGACGACAAGCACGCGCACGCCGTCCCGGCCAAGAAGCGCACCGATCGCCGCGCCGACGGGACCGCAGCCCACCACGAGCACGTCTACATCCGACGGCAAGTCGCGGCCGCCCGAAGAGCTCATGCCGTCGTTGCCTTCATGGACGCCCGGCTCGCACGTCAGGTTTGTCTCCACCACCGTTCCATCTCCAGTTCTTGAGACTGGCCACTGCCGGCCGCCTTTATGACATTGAAATCATAATTGATGATTTTGTCAATTTTGACGTTCGAACGTATACTCAAACACCGAATCCATGCGCACGCCGATGCCCAACACTTCTTCCCGTCGCACCAGAACACCGTCGCCGGCCGTCTTCTCGAACGGGCAAGGGCCGTCGAGCCCTGAGGTTCGCGAGCCTCGAGGCGCGCGCCGAAAGCGCGAGACGCGGGCGCGCCTGCTGGATGCCGCCTTTGTACTCATGGCGCAAAAGGGGATGGAAGGCGTCGCGATCAATGAAATTACGGAAGCCGCGGACGTGGGGTTCGGGTCGTTCTACAACCACTTCGAATCGAAAGAAGCGATTCATGCCGCGGTTTTGGAAATCGTGTTCGAGGAGTTCGCGGATACCCTGGACCGCATCGCAGGCAACCTCACCGACCCCGCCGAGATCATTTCTGTATCGCTGCGCCATACGTTGCTGCGAGCCAGAAGTGAGCCGGTTTGGGGACAATTTCTCCTCCGCGAAGGGTTGTCCATGCGAGCGCTCAGCCGCGGCCTCGGACCCAGGTTGTTGAGGGATATTCAGAAAGGCATCCTCGCGGGGAGATTCTCGGCAAGTGACCCGCTGATGAGCGTGATCACGGTCGGGGGTGCGGTACTGACCGCCATTGCGATCGAGCTCCGATTCGATGCGGACGAGAAGCCGGTTACCGACATGTTGAACATGATCGGGTACAGTCAGAACGGCTTTGCCGAGCGCGCAGCTTCATCCCTGTTGCAGACCTTGGGTGTGCCGCAAACTGAAGCGATAGAGATTGCGAATCGCCCATTGCCGCCCGCTGGGACGTCTGGGCCCAACGAATCGCAAGAACGTTAGCGGCCTATCGTTCGCCTGTGATAGGCAGAACCCTGCCGGGTACCCGCGTAGCACTGACGGTCGCCGTCACGCACTCGCCCCTCCCCGTACCGGCATTCGTCAAGCCAACTGTACCGGTACTGTACAGAAAACCGTCGCTAAACTGATCTCCATCCCAGCCTCGAACCGAATGGAGAATCCGCGATGGAATTCCTCACCCTCAGCGCGTTGCCCGCCGGCATGCTGTTCGCGCTCGTCACGTCGATCACGCCCGGCCCCAACAACACGATGCTGCTCGCGTCGGGCGTCAACTTCGGTTTCCGCCGCACGATGCCGCACCTGTTCGGCATCAGCATCGGCGTCGCGATCCTGATGCTCTGCGTCGGCTTCGGCCTCGGCGAAGCGTTCAAGCGCCTGCCGCTGCTGTACACGATCCTCGAAGCCGCGAGCGTCGCGTACCTGTTGTACCTCGCCTGGCGGATCGGTACGTCCGGCGAAGTGAAGGCGCACGGCGCCAAGCCGCGCCCGATGACGTTCATCGAAGCCGCCGCGTTCCAGTGGGTCAACCCGAAGGCATGGATGATGGTGCTGACCGCCGCGACGACGATCCGCCTGTCCGCCGACTACGGAATGAACGCCGCCTGGATGTCCGTCGTGTTCATCCTGATCGGCTTCCCGTGCATCTGCCTGTGGGCCGCGTTCGGCCTCGGCCTGCGGCGCTTCCTGTCGAATCCCCGCGCGCTGCGCATCTTCAACGTGACGATGGCCGTGCTGCTGTTCCTGTCGCTGTACCCGCTCGTCGCGCACCTGCTGCCGCGCTGAACCCTCGTAAGCCCGCCCGTTGAGCTTCACGTGAGGCAGGCGTACCCTTTCGGTACGGGCGCATGCAACCGCTTCGGCGGTTGCACCGCCGCTCTGCATGGAGATTGCCGATGAAGCCAATGCTGAGAACGGGCGAGTACATCGAAGGAATGCACTGGATCGCCGAGTATCACCCGCTCACGCACGATATCCGCGTGCTGCGCGAGAACATCGAAGTCGGCACGTACTGCGCGCCGCCGACGCTGTTCGGCGACGAGGAAGAAATGGGCGCCGCGAACCACGACGATCATCGCGGCCGGGAAGCCGCGTTGCGCGCGTACCTGCGCAACTTCGTCAAGGAGCACGACGCGGAGGAGTAACGGTGCGACGGCCGGAATGTCGACGGGCCGCGAACGCGGCCCGGTCTGTCGTCGCGCGCCGGTCGGTCGGCGTGCGACCGGCCTGAATCGATCATGCTCGGGGCCGGTGCATCGCCCGGCCCGAACGCCGCTCAATGCCCGAGCGACTCGATCTTGCCTGCCGGCTGCACAACGCCGTGCGGCCGCGCCATCTGCTTGATCAGCAGCGCGACGCACGCGAGTACGCCCGCGACGGCAATCGTCGCGAACACCCCTGCGAACGAGAAGTGCCGGCGCGTCAGTTCGGCGACGAGGAACGACCCGGCGATCCCGCCGAACCGGCCGACGCCGAGCATCCATGCGACACCCGTGCCGCGCCCTTCGGTCGGATAGAACGCGGCGGCCAGCGCCGGCATCGACGACTGCGCGGTGTTCATCAGCACGCCGGCCACGAACACGACCAGCACCAGCAGCCCGACGTTGCCGGCCGCCTGCCCGATCGCATACACGCTCACAGCCGTCAGCGCATAGCACACGGCGATCACGCGATTCGCGTTGAAGCGGTCCATCAGCACGCCGCACAGCACGGCGCCCACCCCACCGAGCGGGAACAGCGCCGAGATCAGCGTCGCGCTCTTCGGCGTCAGGCCCGCATCCTTCAGCAAGATCGGCATCCAGTTGATCGACGCGTAGAAGATCACGAGCCCCATGAAGTAGGCGAGCCACAGCATCACCGAGCCGACGATGTACGAGCGCGACAGCACGACGCCGAGGCCCTTGCCGCCGGTCTGCGGCGCGGCTTCGGTCAACGCGAACGAACCGGCGTTCAGCGCGTCGCGCGAGATGCGCGCGAGCGTCGCGCGGATCCTGTCGATGCCCTGGCCGTTCGCGACCATGAAGCGCACCGATTCCGGCATCTTCAGCAGCAACAGCACGGCGAGCAGCAGCGGCGTCACGCCGCCGAGCACCAGCACGCTGCGCCAGCCGAAATGCGGAATCATCCATGCGGCGAGGAAACCGCCGAACGCGGCGCCGAGCGGAAAGCCGCAGAACATCAGGTTGATCACGGTCGCGCGGCGCTTGTCCGGGCAGAATTCGCCCATCATCGTGACCGCGTTCGGCATCGCGGCGCCGAGCCCGACGCCGGTGACGAAACGCAGGATCGTCAGGTGTCCGATCGTGTTCGAGAACGCGGACATCAGGCACGCGGCGCCGAACAGGAACACCGAGCCGAGCAGCAGCGAGCGGCGGCCGAGCCGGTCGGACAGCGGGCCGGACACGAGCGCACCGCACGCGAGGCCGAACAGTGCGGCGCTGAGCACGGGCGCGAGATCGGGCTTGGTCAGGTTCCATTCGCCGAGCAGCGACGGCGCGATGAAGCCGATCGCGGCCGTATCGAAGCCGTCGAGCAGCACGATCACGAAACACATGAGGAAAACGAGCCATTGAAAGCCGCCGAACGGCTGCTCGTTGATGAAGGTCTGGACATCGACCACGGGTGCGCGATTCATCGCTTGTCTCCTTGTCGGCCGAAATGCGCGCGTCGGCGCCTTCCGGTCCCATGCAACGTTGATATATGCAACAAGCGCGGCCTCGTGGCCGCGCCTTTCCTTCGTTCACGCACCGATTCGCTGCCGGTGCGTTCTTCATCGACGACGGCCCGCCAACCTCGGCGGGCCGCCCGATCGGATCACCGCCGGCCTTTAACCGGCTGCATCTTGCTCCTTGAAGATCTTGTCCGCGAGATGGAACGCGGAATTCGCGGCCGGCACGCCGCAATAGATCGCGGTCTGCAGCAGCACTTCCTTGATCTCGTCGCGCGTCACGCCGTTGTTGCGCGCAGCACGCAGGTGCAGCGCCAGTTCCTCGCCGCGGTTCAACGCCACCATCATCGCGATGGTCAACAGGCTGCGCGTATGGCGCGGCAGCCCGTCGCGGGTCCAGATCTCGCCCCACGCATAACGCGTGATCAGGTTCTGGAATTCGTCGGTCACCTCGGTGCGGTTCTCGAGCGAACGGTCGACGTGCGCGTCGCCGAGCACGGCGCGACGCACCTTCATCCCTGCTTCATAACGTTCCTGGTCATCCATCGCCGGCACCTCACGCAATCAGGAAATCGAGCAGCGCGCGGTTGAAGCCGGCGGTGCATTCGATGTTCGAAATGTGCGCGGCGTCGAATTCGACGTGCAGCGCACCGGGAATCGCGGCGGCAAGCGCGCGGCCCTGGTCGGGCGGCGTCGACATGTCCTTCGCGCCGGTCACGACGAGCACCGGCAACGCGATGCCCTTCACTTCCTCGCGCAGATCGGCCGCGTTCAGCGCGTCGCAGTTGGCCGCGTAGCCGTCCTTGTCGGTATGTACGAAGGTGTCGCGGATCGCATCGAACAGGCGCGGCTCGCGTTCGACGAATGCGTCGGTGAACCAGCGCGGCAGCACGGCGTCGGCGAGCGCGGCCATGCCTTCGGCGCGCGCCTTCTGCGCACGCGGCGCCCACACTTCCGGCGAACCGATCTTCGCGGCGGTATTCGACAGGACCGCGCGCACGATGCGCGACGGGTAGCGTGCGGCCAGCGCGGCGCCGGTCAGCCCGCCCATCGAGATGCCGCAGAAATGCGCGCACTCGATGCCGACGTGGTCGAGCAGGCCGATTACGTCGCCCGCCAGTTGCTCGATCGTGTACGAACCGGCCGGCGCGTCGGAGTGGCCGTGGCCGCGGGTGTCGTAGCGCAGGATGTTGAAGTGCTGGGCAAGCGGGCGGATCTGCGGCGCCCACATCTGCAGGTCGGCGCCGAGCGAATTCGAGAAGACGAGCCACGGCGCGTCGTCGCGTGCGGCACGGTCGATCCGGTAATGCAGTGTCACGCCGTTGACAGTGGCGAAAGGCATCAATGTTCTCCTGGTTGTTTCGCACCCGCATGCAGCGCGAGCACGGCGTCGACATAGGCCTGCGCTTCGCCGACGTAATGTGCGGGATCGAGCAGCCGCGCGAGCGCGTCGCGCGACAGGTGGGCCGACACGGTCGCATCGGCGGCGAGCACGTCGAACAGCGTCGCCCCGGTGCGCACGGCTTCCTTCGACGCGTGCTCGACGACGTGGTGCGCATCGAGCCGGCCGATGCGGTCGCCGAGCGCGAGCATCACGGCTTCGCCGAGGATCAGCCCGTGCGTGAGGTCGAGGTTCGCGGCGAGGCGCTCCGTATTCACGTCGAGGCCCGCGACGATCTGCGCGATCTGCGCGAGCGCGCCGCCCGCCAGGCGCGCGAGATCGGGCAACGCATCCCATTCGGCCTGCCAGCCGCCGAGTGCGCGCTCGTGCTCCTGCACCATCCCCGCGAACACGGTCGCAACGAGGCCCGGCGCACGCACCGCGGCCGTCAGCACGGCCGCGCAGCCGACCGGGTTGCGCTTGTGCGGCATCGTCGACGAACCGCCCTTGCCGGCGGCGGCCGGTTCGCCGAGCTCGCCGACTTCGGTCTGCATCTGCAGCGACACGTCGCGCGCGATCTTGCCGAGCGTACCGATCAGCATCCCGAAACACGACGCGGCTTCCGCGATGCGGTCGCGCTGCGTATGCCACGGCACGGCCGGCACCGCGAGCTTCAGGTCGGCCGCGAGCGCGGCGCTCACGCCGGCTGCATGTTCGCGCAGGCTTGCGAGCGTGCCGGCGGCGCCGCCGAACTGCAGCACGAGCACACGTTCGCGCAACTCGGCAAAACGTGCGCGATGGCGCAGCAGCGCATCGAGCCATTGAGCGAATTTGAGGCCGAGCGTAATGGGCAGCGCCTGCTGCAGCCACGTGCGGCCGATCATCGGCGTCGCGCGATGGGCGCGCGCGAGCGCCGCGAGCGACGCACAGGCTTCGTCGAGCATCGGTTCGAGCGCGTCGAGCGTGTCGTGCAACTGCAGCACGGTCGCGGTATCGATGATGTCCTGGCTCGTCGCGCCCCAGTGGACGAACTTCGCGGCCTCGGGGTCGTCGGCCTTTACTTGCGCGGTGAGTTGCTTGACGAGCGGAATCGCGAGATTGCCGCCGAGCGCCGCGCCGTGCGCGAGCGCGTCGGCGTCGAGCCGGCCGGCGTCGCACGCGCGTTCGATCGGCGCGACCGCGGCGGCGGGAATCACCTGCTGCGCGGCAAGCGCGCGGGCGAGCGCGGCCTCGACGTCGAGCATTCGCTGGATCGTCGCGCGGGGCGACCAGATCCGGTTGAGCGGCTCGGTGCCGCAGATCAGGGAGGTCAGGCGGGCGCTGTCTTCGAGCATGGCATCGGAATGGGGAAACGGCGTGCGCCTATTGTCTACCCAAGCGCGCCGGCGTGCGCTCGAAAGCGCGCACCGGCATGCTTGCCGTTCAGGCGGCGGCCTTCTGCGTCGCGTCGATCAGCGGCACGCCGGTCAGCTTCTGCAGCTCGTCGAACGACAGGTCGGTGAAGATCTCGTTCACCGCGAGGCCGTCGGCCGTCACGTCGAGCACCGCGAGATCGGTGTAGATGCGGCTCACGCATTGCACGCCGGTGACCGGATACGAGCACTGCGCGACGATCTTGCTCTCGCCCTGCTTCGTCAGGTGCTCCATCATCACGAACACCTGCTTCGCGCCGATCGCGAGGTCCATCGCGCCGCCGACGGCCGGAATCGCATCGGGCGCGCCCGTGTGCCAGTTCGCGAGGTCGCCGGCAGCCGACACCTGGAACGCGCCGAGCACGCAGTAGTCGAGGTGGCCGCCGCGCATCATCGCGAACGAATCCGAGTGGTGGAAATAGGCGCCGCCGGTGAGCAGCGTCACGTGCTGCTTGCCGGCGTTGATCAGTTCGTCGTCTTCCTCGCCGGGCGCGGGCGCCGGGCCCATGCCGAGCAGGCCGTTCTCGCTGTGCAGGAAGATTTCCTTGGCCGGATCGAGGTGGTTCGCCACCAGCGTCGGCACGCCGATGCCGAGATTCACGTACGCGCCTTCGGGGATGTCCTGGGCGACGCGCTTGGCCATTTCATCGCGGGTCAGTCGTTTCATGTCGGTTTTCCTCAAGGCGATCAGGCGGCTTGCGATGCAGCGTGTTCGGCGGCCAGTTCGGCCGCGTGCGCGGCCTGCGGCACCTCGACGACACGCTGGACGAAAATGCCCGGCGTCACGATGTGCTCCGGGTTCAGCGCGCCGAGCGGCACGACTTCCGACACCTGGACGATCGCGACCTTCGCGGCGCTGGCCATGATCGGCCCGAAGTTGCGCGCGGTCTTGCGGTACACGAGATTGCCCCAGCGATCGCCCTTGTACGCCTTCACGAGCGCGAAATCGGCGTGGATCGGCGTTTCGAACACATACGGCTTGCCGTCGATCACGCGCGTTTCCTTGCCTTCCGCGAGCTTGGTGCCGTAGCCCGTCGGCGTGAAGAAACCGCCGATGCCGGCGCCCGCCGCGCGGATGCGCTCCGCGAGGTTGCCCTGCGGCACGAGTTCCAGCTCGATCTCGCCCGCGCGGTACAGTGCGTCGAACACCTGCGAATCGCTCTGGCGCGGGAACGAACAGATGATCTTGCGCACCTTTTTCGCCTTCAGGAGCGCCGCGAGACCCGTCTCGCCGTTGCCCGCGTTGTTGTTGACGATCGTCAGGTCGCGCGCGCCCTGTTCGATCAACGCGTCGATCAGCTCGGACGGCATGCCGGCCGTGCCGAAGCCGCCGATCATGATCGTCGCGCCATCGTGGACGTCGGCAACCGCCGACTGAAGCGATTCGAAAATCTTGTTGACCATGTCTCTTCCTGATGCGAACCCGCGGCTCGTGCGCGGCCTGTCGAGGGGACACGCGCGTGCCGCGTGCCGCGCCGGAGGCCCTCGTCGACCCCGGCTTTTGTTCGCTATTCGAACCTAGATTCGATTAGCGAACGATGGGCCGATCATAGAGGCGCGCACAGCGCGTTGTCAAGGCGGGTTGCCTCGGGGGCCGTCGCGTCGTCGAACGGCAGGCCGACGTAGTTTTCGGCGAGCGATTGCGCGGCCGCCCGCGAACGCGTCACGTATTTCAGCTCGGCAAACTTCAGGCGATTGACGAACGGCGAATCGTCCGGCGACGCATGCAGCATGTTCGTCATGAAGTACGAGAAGTGCTCGGCGCGCCATACGCGTTCGAGACAGGTCGCCGAATAGGCGTCGAGCGGCGTCGCGTCGCCCGTCCGGTAGCGCGCGCCGAGCGCGCGAGACAGCGCGCGAACGTCGGCCACCGCGAGGTTCATGCCCTTCGCGCCGGTCGGCGGCACGATGTGCGCGGCGTCGCCGGCGAGGAACAGGCGCCCGTGCTGCATCGTTTCCGACACGAAGCTGCGCATCGGCGTCACGCTCTTCTGCGTGATCCGGCCCTCGGTCGGCGTCCAGCCGGTGTCGTTCGAGAAGCGCGTGTGCAGTTCGTCCCAGATCCGTGCGTCGGACCACTGGGCGAGGTCTTCATCCGGCTTGCACTGCAGGTACAGGCGCGTGACCGTGGGCGAGCGCATCGAGAACAGCGCGAAGCCGTTGTCGTGGTGCGCGTACACGAGCTCGTCGAGCGACGGCGCAGCGTCGGCGAGGATGCCGAGCCACGCGAACGGGTAGACGCGCTCGAACGTCTTCAGCCGCTCGGCCGGAATCGTCTGGCGCGCGATGCCGTGGAAGCCGTCGCAGCCGGCGATGTAGTCGCAGTCGATGCGATCGGCCCGCCCGTCCGCGTGCTTGAACGTGACGAACGGACGCTCGCTTTCGACGTCGTGCAGCGCGACGTCGCTGACTTCGAAATGCATTTGATGGCCGTGTTCGACGCCGGCCGCGATCAGGTCGCGCACGACTTCGTGCTGGCTGTAGACGGTGATCGCGCGCCCGCCGGTCAGCCCGGACAGGTCGATGCGATGACGCTGGCCGTCGAACAGCAGCTCGATGCCGTGATGTTCGAGCCCTTCGCGGCGCATCCGCTCGCCGAGGCCGGCTTCGTTCAGCGTGTCGACCGTGCCTTGCTCCAGCACGCCGGCGCGGATGCGGTTCTCGCAGTATTCGCGCGAACGCGCTTCGACGAGGATGGAATCGACGCCTTGCAGGCGCAGCAGATGGGACAGCAGAAGGCCGGACGGGCCGGCGCCGACGATGGCGACCTGGGTGCGCATGTTTGTCTCCTGACGGCCGCGATCGGCGCTTGCGCGCACACTTCGGGCCTATGCGAAATTGAACATTGGTTCGAGTGGTGAACGCATTTCAGCGCTTTCCCGACTATGCGGCAACGCGATTGCCGAGATAAGTTGTATACGTTTCCGCGATACTGGTCCGACGATGGATGCGCTCGATCTGAACCTGATTCCCTACCTCGTCGCCCTCGACGACACGCGCAACGTGAGCCGCGCTGGCGACTTGCTCGGCGTGAGCCAGCCGCGCGTGAGCACGGCGCTCGGCCGGCTGCGCGAGTACTTCGGCGATCCGCTGTTCGTGCGCACGTCGCGCGGGATGGAGCCGACGCCGCGCGCGCTCGCGCTGCTGCCGGCCGCCCGAGACGCGCTCGCGCAGATCGAGCGCGGCCTCGTCGCGCCGCACGATTTCGATCCGGCCGCGAGCACGCACACGTTCTCGATCGCGCTGTCTGACGTCGGCGAGATCGTGTTCCTGCCGAAGCTGCTGCAGGCGTTCGCGACGCTTGCGCCGCGCGCGAACCTGCGTTCGGTCTCGCTCGCGCACGACGAAGTCGGCCGCGGCCTCGAAGCCGGGTCGATCGATCTCGCAGTCGGCTACTTCCCCGATCTCGACGGCAACAACTTCTTCCAGCAGCGGCTGTTCACGCACCGGTTCGTCTGCCTGATGCGGCGCGGCCATCCGTTCGAGCAGGCGCCGCCGTTCACGGTCGAGCAGTTCCTCGCGTGCGGGCATGCGGTGGTGCGCGCCGAAGGGCGCAGCCAGGAAGTGCTCGAGAAATATCTGGCGAAGCAGCGCATGCAGCGCCGCGCGGTGCTCGAAACGCCGCACTTCATGAGCCTGCCGTTCATCCTGAGCCGCACCGACCTGATCGCGACGGTGCCGCACGCGATCGGCTATGCGTATGCGGCCGAGCACGCGTTCATCGTGCCCGTCGAGCCGCCGCTCGCGCTGCCGCGCTTCGACCTGAAGCAGCACTGGCATCGCAAGTATCACAACGACCCGCGCACCGCGTGGCTGCGCGGCGTCGTCGCGTCGCTGTTCAACGACGAGCAGGACGAATGGCCGAAGTGAGGAAGCGGGCGCGGCGGCCGCACGCACGCGCGGCGAAAGCATGAAACAATGCCCGGATATCGGCCGCCGCAGGCGGCCTTCGATGGAGCCACTACATGGGTAAGGGAAAGAAAACCGCACAGGCCCAGCCGGTCGCCTCGCGGCCGAGCCGTGAAGAAGCGGAAGACGCCGTGCGCGTGCTGCTGCGCTGGGCCGGCGACGATCCCGCGCGCGAAGGCCTGCTCGACACGCCCGCACGCGTCGTGCGCGCCTACGAGCAGTTCTTCGCCGGCTACGCGCTGGAGCCGCGCGACATCCTCGCGCGCACGTTCAGCGAAGTCGACGGCTACGACGAAATGATCGTGCTGAAGGACATCCGCTTCGAGAGCTACTGCGAGCACCACATGGTGCCGATCATCGGCCGCGCGCACGTCGCGTATCTGCCGAACCATCGCGTCGTCGGCATCTCGAAGCTCGCGCGCCTCGTCGACGCGTTCGCGAAGCGCCTGCAGATCCAGGAAAAGATGACCGTGCAGATCGCCGACACGCTGTTCGACGTGCTGCAGCCGAAGGGCGTCGGCGTGATCCTCGAAGCCGCGCACCAGTGCATCTCGACGCGCGGCGTGCACAAGCCGGGCGTCGAGATGGTCACGTCGCGCATGCTCGGCACGTTCCGCACCGATCCGTCGACGCGTCGCGAATTCCTGTCGATCGTCGCGAATCCTTCCTCGGTCAACCTGACGAATACCTGATGGAGCAGACGAAGCAAACGGCGCACGCGCCCGTCGTGCTCGTGACCGGCGCCGCGCGCCGGGCCGGGCGCGCGTTCGCCGAGTATTTCGCCGCGCACGGCTATCGCACCGCGGTGCACTACGACCGTTCGGCCGATGCCGCGCAGGCCGCCGCCCGCGCGCTTGCCGAACGCGGGCACGATTCCGCGGCGCTGCAGGCCGACCTGTCCGATGCCGCGCAGATCGCCGCGCTGATCGATCGGGTCTATGCGCGCTTCGGGCGCCTCGACGTGCTGGTCAACAACGCGTCGGTGTTCTGGCAGGACCATTTCCCGAGCTTCGATCTCGCGGCGTTCGACCAGGCATGGGCCGTCAACTGCCGCGCGCCGATCCTGCTCACGCGTGCGTTCTACGAGCGGGCCCGCGCGGCCGGCACGCAGGGTGTCGTCGTGAACGTGGTCGACCAGAAGATCAAGGAAAACTTCCATCGCGACCATTTCAGCTACACGGTCGCGAAGGCCGCGCTCGGCAACCTCACGCAGATGCTCGCGCTGTCGTCCGCGCCGGTGCTGCGCGTGAATGCGGTGTTCCCGGGGCTGATGCTGCCGAGCGACGACCAGACGCAGGCCGACTTCGAACACGCGAGCCGCGCATCGACGCCGCTCGCGCGCATCGCGGGCCCCGACGACGTCGCGAGCGCGATCCTGCTGCTGACGGGCAATGCGTACAACGGCGTGGATTTCGTCGTCGATGCGGGCCAGAACCTGATCCGCGTGGACCAGGACGTGCTGTACAAGCACCGCTCGCCGGACGGCAAGCACTGACGCACGCGCGGCGCGCCCGCTCGAACCGAGCGCGCCGCCGCCCGCCGCCCGCCGCCAACCGCCCGCCGCGTTACGGCTTCTCGGCGCTGCCGCCTTCGCGGACCTTGCCCTGCGCGACGCTCGTGCCGGGCGGCACGCTGTGCGTGAGCCACACGTTGCCGCCGATCACCGAGCCGCGCCCGATCGTCACGCGGCCGAGAATCGTCGCGCCCGCATAGATCACCACGTCGTCCTCGACGATCGGGTGCCGGGCATTGCCCTTCACCAGCGCGCCGTCGCCATCGGCCGGGAAACTCTTCGCGCCGAGCGTGACGGCCTGATACACGCGCACGCGCTCGCCGATGATCGCGGTTTCGCCGATCACGACACCGGTGCCGTGGTCGATGAAGAAGCTCGGGCCGATCTGCGCGCCCGGGTGAATGTCGATGCCGGTCGCCGAATGGGCGATTTCATTGATGAACCGCGCGAGCAGCGGCACGCCGAGCTGGTGCAGCGCGTGCGCGAGCCGATGGTGCATCATCGCGAGCACACCGGGATAGCACAGCAGGATCTCGGTGATGTGCTGCGCGGCCGGATCGCCCGCGTACGCGGCCTGGATGTCGCTGACGAGCAGCGCGCGGATCGCCGGCAACTGCCGGCCGAATTCGCGCGCGATCTCGAACGCGCGTTCGTCGAGCTCGGCGAACGGCGTATCGACATGCTCCGGCAGGAACGGCAACGCGCGGCGGATCTGCTCGGACAGGATGCGCAGCGTGCTTTCGAGCGTGTGGCCGACGTAGTAGTCGACGCTTTCGTCGGTCAGGTCGGGCGCGCCGTAGTGCGTCGGAAACATCGACGCGCGCAGGCCGGTCACGATCTTGCAGATCGCATCGCGCGACGGCAGTTCGCGGATGCCGCGCGGATGGCGCGTGCGATGGAGTTCCTCGCGCGATTCGCGCAAGCCGGCGACGATTTCTTCGAGGCCCCACTGACGGGCGGGTGATGTCGACATAGGCCAATGCGGGCAGCCGCGCTCGGTTGCACGGCCGCTAATAAAGTGACGGGTTCCGCAAGATTACCGCGTTTCTTGTCCGGGGGCGGCACCCCGGGGATCGGCCGGACGGCCGACGCCGCATCGGCGCGACGGCGTCACATCGAGATGCTGCTCGCGTCGATCCAGCGTACGGCCCAGTCGCGCGCGTGCGCGATCGCGTCGCCTTCGTCGTTGAACTGGAGCTCGATCGGAAAAAAACGGTTCGCGACGAGCTCCCCGTCGCTCGATCGGGAGATCACGACGTAGGGCTTGAACGAACCGTCACTGGCGCGTGCGGGCGCGCAATTCAACAGATAACCGCGGTGCGTGAAGGCAGTAGTCGCTTGCATGAGTCCGCCACCTCTAGTCCCTTGCTTTGTTGTTCGCTACCCGTCTGTAAGGGTGCTGCGGCGCCCCGGCGCGGGCAGAGGCGGCGAGACTTCATCCCCTGTCGCCGCTTCGCAGGAAAAGAATCATACTCTGTAGAAAACGCGTCTTCTAGCTGAAATAAATCATGACAAATCAGTGCGCGTCGCGCGACCGCGGCGATCGCCCGCGCGCCTTTTCCCGTCGCGCCCGGAACGGGATTTGCTTTGATCCGGAGCGTATCGCCGCCAGGAGAGCCGCGATGGAATCATCCGCTCGAACAGCGCACGCGCGTCCGCGCAGCATCGAACTCGACAACGACGACACGCACGACAGCACGGTCGACACCGACGGCAAGAACCGCGAAGCGTCGCGCCTCGCCGGAGCCGGGCCGATCTCGCCCGACCAGGTCACGCGCAGCAACGCGTCGCTCGTCAACGCGATGCCGGAAGCCGGCGACGGCTTCGCCGGTTTCGACAGCCGAGCCGACGGCAATCATCCGGCGTTCGCGTTGCGCGCCGGCTACAGGGTGATCGAGAAAGGCTTCGACACGCCGCCCGCGGTCGACGCGCCGTACGGTCTCGTTCACCGGATGCACGGCAGCGCGTACTGGCCCGGCCACGGCCGCCGGCCGGAGCGCGTCATCGAGTTGACGGTCGCGCCGGGATAACCGGTACGGCGTTTGAATCGATCGTTCGTTCGCGAGCCGCCGTCGATCGATGGCGTGAATCGGCGCGTGCGAGTCGACCGCGCGCCGATACGCGCTCGAATGGTGCGGGCGCGAACGATTCCGCGCATGGGCATCGGCATTCGGCGTCATGCATGTCGCGCATCGCATCGACGCACATGCATTGACCGAAGTCATGGCTCGCCCCGGCGCGATTGCGATTGAATGGCGATGCGTGCGGCGCATCGGCATGGTCGCCGTGCCGGATCGATGCGTGCGCATGCGTTGTCGCCGACGATGCGGCCGAACACACGACCCGCGTCGCGCGGTGCGGCATGCGTCGCGCGCATGGCCATGCGCGACGGCGACAGGAACGGCGAGGCCGCGCGGCGCGGCGGGCATCTCGCTGCACGATCGTGCCCGTTGGTTTACTCTGCCTCGCAGCATTGCCCGGCCCGATCGGCCATCCGGCCGACTGCGTTTCAACCCGCCACTCGGAGACACTATGTACAAGCGTATTCTGGTTGCCGTCGACGGCAGCGACACGTCCCGCCATGCGTTCGATGCCGCGCTGGCGCTCGCGAAAGCGCACGGCGCGGAGCTGCAGCCGTTCTACGTCGTCGAGAACGCCGCGATCTACTACAACGTGCCCGGCTACGATCCGTCGGTGCTGCGCGATCAACTCGTCGCGCAAGGCAACGCGCTCGCGCAGGATTTCGCGAAGCTGATGCAGGCCGCCGGCGTGAAAGGCGAAACGCGGCTGAACGAAGCGACGTCGCTCAACGACGTATCGTCACTGATCCTCGACGGCGCGAAGACGTTCGGCGCCGATCTGCTCGTGCTCGGCACGCACGGCCGCCGCGGCTTTCGCCGCCTCGTGCTCGGCAGCATCGCCGAACAATGCGTGCGCCACGCGACGCTGCCGGTATTGCTGATTCCGGCGGCCGCCAACGCGGACGAGCCGGCCGCCTGAGCGGCGTTCGGCGGGCGTGGCCGGTCGCGACGTTTTGTCACCCGACAGCGGCAACTTGCGGTGGGACAATGATTTCGTCGATTCAACGCCGGAGTAAACGATCATGCTGACGCCCGTCGCCACCCGCCCCGCCGCCACGCCCCATGCCGGTAGCTGGGCTCCCCGCCAGGCCCCGCACTGCTCGTCGTGCGCGATGCGGCACCTGTGCATGCCGCAGGGCCTGGCGCCCGAAGCGCTCAGCCGCCTCGAGTCGGTCATCTGCGCGGCACGCCCGGTCAAGCGCGGCGAAGCGCTGTTCCGCGAAGGCGACGCATTCGACAACCTGTACGCGGTGCGCTCCGGTTCGCTGAAAACCGTCGCGACACGCCACGACGGCCGCGAACAGGTCACGGGCCTGCACCTCGCCGGCGAAGCGCTCGGCCTCGACGGCATCTGCGACGACACGCACCCGCGCACCGCGGTCGCGCTGGAAGACAGCTCGGTCTGCGTGATTCCGTACAGCGCGCTCAAGGCGCTGTGCTCGGAAGCCGGCTCGATGCAGTTGCGCATGCACAAGCTGATGAGCGAACAGATCGTGCGCGAAACGTCGCAGACGATGCTGCTCGGTTCGCTGAACGCCGAAGAGCGCGTCGCCGCTTTCCTGCTCGACGTCTCGTCGCGCTACCTGAAGCGCGGCTACTCGCCGTCGGAATTCAACCTGCGGATGACGCGTGAAGACATCGGCAGCTATCTCGGGATGACGCTCGAAACGGTCAGCCGCACGCTGTCGAAGTTCCAGAAGCGCGGCCTGATCGAAATGCAGGGCCGCCACGTGCAGATCGTCGACTTCGACGGCCTGCAGCACCTCTGACACCGCACGGCGCGCGCCGCTTGCGTCACGTCGCCGGTCAATCGAGAAACAGCGCGGCACGCGCCTTCAGCGCCGCGCTGAAATCGTCGAGCCAGCCGATCGACAGACGCCAGCTCTGCCAGTACAGATCGATGTCGATGGTTCGCCCGCGCGACATGTCGATCAATTCACCCGCCGCCAGTTGGCGGTCGACCATCCGGTCCGGGCACATCCCCCATCCCAATCCCGTTTCGCATGCGCGCAAATAGCCCGCGACGTGCGGTATCCAGTGCTGCGGCGGATCGAGATCCGCACGCGTCACGCGCCGGATGAAGCGCGCCTGCAACCCGTCCTTCGGATTGAACATCACGCACGGCGCGCGACGCAGCGCATCGCGCGTGATCCCCGCGTCGAAATAACGTGCGTAAAACGCCGGCGCGCACACCGCGCGATAGCGAATCCGCCCGAGCCGCTCCGACCGGCATCCCTGGATCGGCTCCGCCTGCGCGGTCACGGCCCCCTGCACGCTGCCGTCGCGGATGCGCGAGGCCGTGTAATCCTGATCGTCGATCACGAGGTCGAGCAGCGTCTCGCGTTCCGTGCAGAACGGTCCGACCGCGTCGATGAACCACGTCGCGACGCTGTCGTCGTTGACGGCCACGCGCAACGTCGGCCACGCGCTCGCGATCTGGCCTGGCAGCGCCGGCATCCGGCCGCCCAGTTCGGCTTCCAGCAACTGCACGCGTTCGGTATGCCGGCACAGCAGCGCGCCCGACGTGGTCGCGACGCACGGCTGCCCGCGCTTGACGAGCACGCTGCCGACCCGCTCCTCCAGCAGCTTCACGCGCTGCGACACCGCCGACGGCGTGATATTCAGCTCCTTGGCCGCCCGCTCGAACGAACCGTGGCGGATCACGGCCGCGAGCGCATCGAGCAACGCGTAGTCGAGCATTAGATTTCCTTAATCTGCATTAGGTGATTTAGCTTCTCTTATTTCCGTGCTGCTCGCAGACTAGCGCTACCCGATTCATTCGTCTACCGCTTCCACGGCTGTCCCCTCATCATGAACTGGCTCGCTTTTTCCCACGGCGCCGCACTGTGTGCGTCGCTCATCGTCACCATCGGCGCGCAGAATGCGTTCGTGCTGCGCCAGGGCATCATGCGCTCGCACGTCGGCAAGATCGTGCTGCTGTGCGCGCTGTCCGACATGATCCTGATCGGCGCGGGCGTCGGCGGCGCATCGGTGCTCGTCGAACGCTATCCGACCTTCGTCCATGCGGTGCTGTACGTCGGCCTCGCGTATCTCGCGTGGTTCGGCATCAACGCGCTGCGCCGCGCGTTCAAGCCGGGCCACGACACGCTCGACGTGCGCGGCGACGCGGTCGCGCCGCCGCCGCAGAGCGCGCTCGCGATCGTGCTGATGACGCTCGCGTTCACGTGGCTCAACCCGCACGTGTATCTCGACACGTTCCTGCTGATCGGCACGGCCGGCGCGCGCGAGCCGGAAGGCGGGCGGCTCGCGTTCGCGATCGGCGCGATGACGGCCAGCGTCGTGTGGTTCGTCGGGCTCGGCTATGGCGCGCGATTGCTGGCCCCGTGGTTCCGCAAGGCCGTCGCGTGGCGCGTGCTGGATGGCGCGATCGGCAGCATGGTGCTGTTTCTCGCGGCCGTGCAGTTGCGATAGGGAGGGAAGTGTCGCGGCCGATTCCGTCGTTCGGGTCGTAGTCGTTGCCCGTGCCATCTAAGCCGGCCGTGAACCGCCGGGCTTCGGTCCCTCCTTTCATTGCCCGCCCCGCAGCGGATCGAGCGTGCCCGCTGCGGATCGAATCCTTGACCGGCGCGAAATCGCGCGATGCGTCGAATGGGAGAGATTCCGGCCAGGCGTCCAGCGTCAATTCCACCGGGGCGGCTTCTTGCGCCCATGGAACGGACTGGGAATTTCCTTCAGGCTCGCGCGATCGGTCAGCTTGCGCCGCGCGTCGCGCTTCGAAAGGGTCACCTTCGGGGCCGGGCCGTCGACTCCGGAATCCCTGTCGCCTTCCACCGCGCCGTCGGGGAAAAAGTCCAGCACGATGCCGCCGCTCTTGCCCTTGACGGGCGGGCGCGCAATCGTGATCTCGCCTTCGCACCATGCCATCCCGGGGCGATTTCATTCGAGTCGCTTCCTGCATCCGCCGCCAATCCTCCGCCGGCCCCAGCGCCAGCGCCTCCGGAATGCCTGCCCCTGCGCCACCTCGTCGAACACGGCGGCCATCGCCTTCCTCTCGTCCTTCACGAAAATCAGTAATAACTACAACATTTCGTGCGTGCCGGACCGGCGCTCGAACGGATCGCACCGCCGCGATCCCGTCGCGTCGTCCGCCATGCCGGCACCCGAGCACGAAACCTGCAGGTCGGTGCAGCGCCAGCGGAACCTCGCCACGCGCTGCGCCGTCTCAACGCGACCGGCTTCAGTCGCGCAGTCCCCTCCCGTCACCCTGCAGATATCGGAGCAGAACATGGCACATCGCACCCTCGGTACCTCCAGCATCCAGGTTTCGCCGCTCGCGTTCGGCGGCAACGTCTTCGGCTGGACCGTCGACGAAAACGCATCGTTCGCGTTGCTCGACGCGCTCGCCGACACCGGCATCAATTTCATCGACACGGCCGACGTCTATTCGGCGTGGGTTCCCGGCAATCACGGCGGCGAATCGGAAACGATCATCGGCAAGTGGCTGAAGCGCTCGGGCAAGCGCGAGCAGGTCGTGATCGCGACCAAGGTCGGCCTGCTCGACGCCCGCGCGGGGCTGTCGAAAGACAACATCCTGAAAGCCGTCGACGATTCGCTGCGCCGCCTGCAGACCGACTACATCGACCTGTATTTCTCGCACCGCGATCTGGCCGACACGGCCCCGCTCGAAGAAACGCTCGGCGCCTATCAAACGCTGATCGACGCGGGCAAGGTGCGCATCATCGGCGCGTCGAACTACAGCGGCGCGCGCCTGCGCGAGGCCGCCGCGATCAGCGCGCGCGACGGGCTGCCCGCCTATCAGGTCATCCAGCCCGAATACAACCTGCTCGACCGCGCCGACTACGAACGCGATCTCGAGCCGGTCGTGCGCGACCTGAAACTCGGCGTCGTCAACTACTACGCGCTCGCGAGCGGCTTCCTGTCGGGCAAGTACCGCAGCGAGGCCGACCTGAAGAAGAGCGTGCGCGGCGATCGCGTCGCCGGCTATCTGAACGAACGCGGCCTGCGCATCCTCGCCGCGCTCGACGCCGTGTCGGCGAAGCACGGCACGCAGCCGGCCGCGATCGCGCTCGCGTGGCAGATCGCGCGGCCGACGATCACCGCACCGATCGCGAGCGCGACGTCGCTCGCGCAACTCGCCGTGCTCGGCGACGCGATCCGCGTCACGCTCGATCAGGACGACATCCGCCGAATCGACGAAGCCAGCGCGCCCTGAAGCCGGTGACGACGGCGAGCACGCTGCCGTCGTCTTCGTCGAAGTGAACCGGCAGCGCCGACTCCACCGCCGCACGGATGTCTTGACTCGCACGGCCGCTTGCGTCGACCGCGCCGCCGAACCGTCGGAAAACCGGCATCACTCCGCGGCCGCGCGCACCGCGTCGCGCAGCGCCATCGGCGACGCGCCGTAGCGCTCGCGGATCGCGCGGCTGAAATGCGCCTGGCTCGAAAACCCCCAGCGAAACGCGATCTCGCCGATGCTCGTCTTGCGCAGCCGCGCATCCGTCAGCTCGCGATGCGCGTGCGACAGCCGCTCCGACCAGATGTGCTGCGTGATCGACTCGCCTTCGGCCGCGAAGAGGCGGCCCAGATGCCGCAGCGACAGCCCGACCGCATCGGCGACGGCCTGCGGCCCGAGTTCCGGTTCGCCGAGATGCGTCGCGATGTACTGCTTCGCGGTCAGCAGATACGACAGCGACGCGCGCGACGCACCCGCACCGTTCACTTCGGCGTCGATGAGCTCCGCGATCAGCGTGCGCGTGTGCTCGGCGAACCGCTCGGCGTCGCGCTCGACCGGCGTCTTCATGAATCGCTCGACGCTCGCGCGCAACGTCGCGCCGAGCATCGCGCCCGCGCCCGGCTTCGGCGCGATCCGCAGCGGCAGCGCGGCGAGTTCCGCATCGAGCCGGTCGTCGAATGTCGCGATCGGGATGTCGATCAGCAGTTGCCGCATCGGCGTCAGGAATCCGAACAGATACGGCACGCGCGTGTCGTAGACGACGACATCGCCGGCTTCCGCGAGCAGGCATCGGTCGCGCTGGATGAAATACGCGCGCCCGCTCACGATCTGGCACGCGAACAGCGACTCCTTCGGCAACTGGCGCACCAGCGCTGGGCTGCGCTCGATCACGTGATCCTGCCCGCTGATGTCGGCGATGCCGAGGCCCGGCAGCGCGATGTCGGTCTTCTCGACGTCGAGCCCGGCCGGCGACAGCGACGAGCAGCGCAGGCCGACCAGCGTCGCCGCGTTGAACGCATCCCAGTACGCCATCCTGTCGCGCGCCGGCACGTCGGCGGTCGAGCCTCGCGTGCGTGAAAAAACGGTCGAATTCGTCACGTCGCCTCCTGCTGGCGCCTGTCGTGCGCGGCGGCACGGATTGGGGGATGGTCCGTCTGGTTTTTGGTGCGATGCAATGTCCGGCGCGGTCAAGCAATTCGTCCGGCCCAGTCAAGAGCGGCGCGCACCGGCTGGCTAAAGTCGAGCCCACGACACCCATACACCAGGAGACACACCGTGGTCGACAAAGCCGTATCCGAATTCTGGCAAAACATCCCGGCGATTGCCAATCCGTTCAAGCCCGATGCGCTGCCCGAAGCCTACATCCCGAACGCGGCCACCGACGACGAACGCTATTACGTTCCGTTCACCGAAACGGTTTCGTCGCGGCCGCTGTGGATCTCGCCGTCGCAGAACAAATGGTGCGACATCCTGATGGCGAAGGAAGCCGGGCTCGTAAACCGGCACTATCACCCGCACGAGGTGTTCGCGTACACGCTGTCGGGGAAATGGGGCTACCTCGAACACGAATGGACCGCGACGCGCGGCGATTTCGTGTACGAGACGCCGGGCGAAGGCCACACGCTCGTCGCGTTCGATCACCCCGAGCCGATGCGCGCGTTCTTCATCGTCAAGGGCCCGCTGATCTGGCTCGACGACGCCGGCAATCCCGACGGCTACTTCGACGTGCATTCGTACATCGCGATGTGCAAGGCGCATTACGAGAAGGTCGGCCTCGGCGCGCAAGCGATCGAGAAGCTGTTCCGCTGACGCGCAGCGAGGCTCGCGATGATTTCCCCGTCCTCCTCCCGCCCCGCATGGACGTACGAGAACAGGCTGCTGCTGATCCTGTTCATGACGTTCGGCTTCGTGTTCTTCGACCGCCTCGCGCTGTCGTTCCTGTTTCCGTTCATGTCGGCCGAGCTGCACCTGACGAACACGCAGCTCGGCATGGTGTCTTCCGCGCTCGCGCTCACGTGGGCGCTGTCGGGCGCCGTCACCGGCGCATGGTCCGACGCGCGCGGCACGCGCAAGCCGCTGCTGATCGCGGCCGTGCTCGGCTTTTCCGTGTGCTCGGCGCTGTCGGGCCTCGTCGGCGGCTTCGCGAGCCTGATCGCTTTTCGCGCGCTGATGGGTATCGCCGAAGGCCCCGTGCTGCCGCTGTCGCAATCGCTGATGGTCGAGAGTTCGACGCCGAGCCGCCGCGGGCTGAACATGGGCCTGCTGCAAGGCTCGGCCGCCGGCCTGCTCGGCGCGATGATCGGCCCGCCGGTCGTGATCGGCATCGCCACCGCATACGGCTGGCGCGAGGCGTTCTACGTGTCGTGCATTCCCGGCTTCCTGATCGCGTTCTGCATCTGGCGCTGGGTGCGCGAAGTACCGCCCGGCGGCGTGCGCCACGCGCAGGCCGATATCGCCGCGGCACCGGCCGCCGCCGGCGCGACGGTCAGCCGCTGGGCGCTGCTGAAGGAACGCAACATCCTGCTGTGCGTGCTGATCAGTTGCTTCTTCCTCACGTGGTTCGTCGTGATCATCTCGTTCGCGCCGGTGTTCCTCGTGGAAAGCCGCCACCTGTCGCCGTCCGACATGGGCGTCGTGATGACCTGCCTCGGCGCCGCGTGGGTGTTCTGGGGCTTCGCGGTGCCGGCGATCTCCGACCGGATCGGCCGCAAGCCGACGATGATCGTGTTCGCGCTGATCGCGGCCGCGTGCCCGGTCGTGCTGATCCACGTCGGCTCGGTCTGGGCGCTCGGCACGCTCGTGTTCGTCACGTACACGGGCCTCGGCTGCTTCACGCTGTTCATGGCGACGATCCCCGCCGAAACGGTGCCGCCGCACGCGATCGCGAGCGCGCTCGGGCTGATCATGGGCGCCGGCGAGCTGATCGGCGGCTTCGTCGCGCCGACCGTCGCCGGCTTCGCGGCGGACCGGTACGGCCTGCAGTTCGCGATGTGGACGTCGACCGCCGGCGCGGTCCTCGCGTGCGTGCTGTCGTTCGGCCTCGTCGAAACCGCGCCGGCCGTACTGCGCAAGCGCGCGCTCGCAGGCGCCGCCGCCGGCCGCCTCGATGCGCGGAACCTCGGAGGACGCTGACATGCGCGCACTTCAATGGCATGGCCCGCGCGACGTCCGTCTCGTGGAAATCGACACGCCGCATGTCGGCCCCGGCGACGTGCGCATCGCGGTCGCGTATTGCGGCATCTGCGGCAGCGACCTGCACGAATATGCGGACGGCCCGCACGCGATTCCGGTCGACGCGCCGCATCCGCTGTCGCGCCGCACCGCGCCGCTGACGCTCGGCCACGAGTTCTGCGGCACCGTCGTCGAGATCGGCGAAGGCGTAACGACGCTGCGCACGGGCGACCGCGTCGCGGTCGAGCCCGAGTATCGCTGCAGCCAGTGCGCGTACTGCCGCTCGGGGTCGTACAACCTGTGCGAGTCGATGGGCTTCGCCGGGCTGATGGGCGACGGCGGGATGGCCGACTTCGCGGTCGTGCCGGCCTACATGCTGCATTACCTGCCCGATGGCGTGAGCCTCGAACAGGCCGCGGTGATGGAGCCGGCTGCCGTGGCGCTGCACGCGCTGCGGCGCGGCGAGCTGCGCCTCGGCGAGACCTGCGCGGTGTTCGGGCTCGGGCCGATCGGCCTGCTGTTGATCATGCTCGCGAAGCTGCAGGGCGCGACGACGATCGTCGCCGTCGACGTGTCGCCCGAACGGCTCGCGGCCGCCACGCGCTTCGGTGCGACGCATGCGTTCGACGCGCGCGGGCTCGATGCGTCCGCGTTGCAGGACGCGATTCGCGCGGCCACGGGCGGGCTCGGCGTCGATACGAGTTTCGAAGCGGCCGGATTGCAGGCCACGTTCGAATCGGCGATGCGGGCACTGCGCAAGGGCGGCCGCGTCGTGATGGTCGGCCTGATGCCGCACGCGGGTTTCGACGCGTTTCGCGCGGTCAACGACGAGCTGACCTTCACCGCGAGCGTCGGCTATCGGCATGCGTACGAAGATCTCCTGCGCATCGTCGCGTCGGGCGCGCTCGACCTCACGTCGATCGTCACCCGCACCGTCTCGCTCGAGAATGCCGTCGCCGACGGCTTCGACGCACTGCTCGCCGACCGCACGCAGATCAAGATTCTCGTTTCACCCGCGCAGCGGCCGGCCCGTCGCGCCTCCACCACCGGGAGTGTCGAGCATGAATCGTCAGTGGGCGTTTGACGGGCAGTCGGTCGTCGTGACGGGTGGCACCTCGGGCATCGGCGCGCGCACCGCGCTGCGCTTCGCCCAGGCCGGCGCATCGGTCGTCGCGCTGGGGCTCGACGCGGCCGGCCCGCATGCGCCCGTGCATGCCGGCATCCGCTGCGTCGAACTCGACGTGGCCGACGGCGCCGCCCTGACGCGCACGATCGCCGCGCTGCCGCTGCTCGACGTGCTCGTCAACGGCGTCGGCATCAGCCGCCACGCGGACGAGTACCGGATGGACCAGTTCGAGCACGTGCTGAACGTGAACCTGACGTCGGTCATGCGCGCATCCGACGCCGCGCGGCCCGCGCTGGCGGCGAACGGCGGCAGCATCGTCAATGTCGCGTCGATGTACACGTACTTCGGCAGCAAGGACCGGCCCGCGTACAGCGCGAGCAAGGGCGGCATCGCGCAACTCACGCGCTCGCTCGCGCAAGCGTGGGCCGATCGCGGCATCCGCGTGAACGCGGTCGCACCGGGCTGGATCGACACGCCGCTCAGCAGCGCTCTGATGGCCGACACGCAGGCGTCGCGCCGCATCCTCGAGCGCACGCCGCTCGGGCGCTGGGGCACGGCCGACGAAGTCGCGGAAGTCATCCTGTTCCTGTGCTCGCCCGGCGCGTCGTTCGTCACCGGCGCGATCGTACCGGTGGACGGCGGGTATTCGACGGTCTAGCACGCCGAGCACGGCGCATCGGCGGATCGACGCGACCTGCCGATGCGCATTGCGCGGCGCTCTTCGACTGTCGACGAGCCGGGTCGCCCGGCTCGGGTTTCTTCATATCAATCAGTAGTCCGACTAAAAAATATCCGGCTCGATCGGACCCTGTGAGGAGCACTTTGGAGATGACGAAAAAGACCTTTCTGGCGCTCGCGGCCTGCACGCTTCCGGCCGCCGCGCTCGCCCAGAGCAGCGTGACGATGTTCGGGCTGATGGATGCCGGCATCAGCTACGTCGGCAATCAAGGCGGCCACGGCAGCGCAAAATTCGACGACAACATCTTCTTTCCGAACCTGCTCGGCTTCGAAGGCAAGGAGGATCTCGGCGCAGGCACGCGTGCGATCTTCCGGCTCGTCAACCAGTATTCGCTCGGCAACGGCTCGATCATCGGCGGCGGGCTGTTCGCGCGCACGGCTTATGTAGGATTGCAGAACGACCGTTACGGCACGCTGACACTCGGCAACCAGTACGAGTTCATGGTTGATTCGCTGGCTGCCGGCGGCAACGAGATCGCGCAGGATCTCGTCGGTCTGTACGGCTTTCGCAACGGGCCGTTCGACCGGCTCGCGCTGCCGAACAACCCGACCGGCGCATTCGACTGGGACCGCGTCGCCGGCAGCAATCGCGTCGCGAATTCGGTCAAGTACACGAGCCCGTCGCTGTCGGGCCTGACCTTCGGCGCGCTGTACGGCTTCGGCAACGTCGCGGGATCGATCGGCGCGAACAACACGGTCAGTGCGGGCGTCAGCTACGACAACGGGCCGTTCGGCGCGGGCGCTGCCTATACGAACCAGAAATACGGCGCGGCCGACGGCCTGCCGCCCACCAGCGTGCGCAACTGGGGCGCGGGTGTGCACTACACGGTCGGCACGGTCACGGGGAAGGCGCTCTTCACGACCGTGCACAACGCGCAGAACGGCGCGGGCGCGTGGTCGGCGGAAGCCGGCGCCACCTGGCGGCCATCGCCGGTATGGGTGATCGGCGCGAGCTACACGTACATGAAAGGCAACGATACGCTCGACAACGCGCACGCGCATCAGTTGCTCGCTGCCGTGCAGTACTGGCTGTCCAAGCGCACGATGGTGTACGTCGCGGGCGTGCATCAACGCGCAAGCCGCGGCAGCCACGCGCAGATCAACGGCGTGATGGACGCGGACGGCGCGTCGAGCGGCGCGTTGCAGTCGATCGCGCGGATCGGATTCAGTACGCGGTTCTGATCCGGCGCGGGCCGCCGGCGTTCCGGCCTCCGCGCGGCAGACGACGAACGCGCGCCGCCGGTTCGGCCGCTGCGTTCGTCCGTCGTCCTTCACGTTTCACTCGGCGTTCGAAGGCCGCGGGGCCGGAAGCCGATGCCATGACGGCCGCCGCTCCCGAACTAATCGCCGGCACGCTCCGCCGCGCCGACCTCCTTGGCGAAGGCGAGCAGCAACTCGCCGAGCCGACCCGGTTGCTCCTGCTGAATCCAGTGCCCGGCGCCGTCGATCAGCTCGATGCGATTCATTCTCGTCGTCGCCTTCGTCCTCATCAGGTCGAGCGCGCCCGGCGCCGAATAGGTACCCCAATCGCTCTTTCCGCCAATGAAGAGCGACGGGACATCGATGGTCTTGCCCGAAAACAGGCGCAACTCGGCGTTCAGATCAGGATCGGAAAAGACCCGATAAGCCTGCAGGGCGCCTTGAAATCCCGTGCGGCCATACTCCGCCGTGTACACCGCGAGTTCCGGCTCGGTGAGCCACTTGCAGGCCCGGACCTCGGCGGCGGACGGCTGGAATGGCGCGACGGTCTGGGGCATCGTCTTGCCGAGATCCATCACGTAATAGGTGGGCATCCGTGCAAGCTCCGTGGCGGTCCGCGCCTTCAGCGGATACGGCTTGTTTCCCGGCCAGTCCGCACTCTTGACATGGAAGAACGCACGAAGAAAGGCGTGCAAGCCTTGAGGCGGGTGCCACATGTCGTCGTTCGCCTGCCGTGTGCTCAAGTATTGCTGGTAATACTCCCTCGGCGGGTCGAGCGATGCCAGCGCGGCCGCCAACTTCTGGTTCTCGGTGTTCGGATGAGCCGACGGTGCGTCGCTTTGCGCGGTGTCGAACGGAAAGGCCGGCGGCCCGGGAAACGGTGCGCTCATCAGCACGACCGACGGAAAAACGTCCGGTCGTGCCAGCGCGCAATAGGCCGCGACCGGCGAGCCGAGGTCGTGCCCGACGAGCATCGTCGTGCGCCGATATCCCAACGCCGAAACCAGTCCGAGGGCATCGCGCGTCATATTCAGGAGACCGAATGGCTCCAGAGGGGCGTCATAGTCGTTCACCCAGCCGGTGGTGCGCCCGAAACCCCGCTGGTCGGGCGCAACGACGTGATACCCGGCGTCAGCCAGGATCGGGAGAAGGTGCCGCCAACCGTAAGCCAGATCCGGAAAGCCGTGCAGAAGCAACGCGAGCGGCCGGCCGGGACTTTCGTAGCCGGCCTCGAGAACATGGACATCGAGGCCGTTGACCCCATGGATCATGCGTGAGCGAACCCCGCCGGGAAGCGTTCCTTCGCCATATGTCGACGCGCCCAAATCAGTTCCTCCCTGAGGGGTTGCGCGGGCCGGCCGAAGTAACGCCGCAACCAGGCCGGCCGCGCCCATCGCCAGCACCGCTCGTCGGGATGCCGATGGCTGGATTGCATAACGGGACATCGCTCATCTCCGATATATGGTGATCACCATACTATGGCGATCACCATAGCCACGTCAAGCGGAACGTGGTAGCTTGTCGGCATGACACGCAAGACTGACGCGCGCGCTCGCGCCATTGCCACGGCCGAGCGACTATTCCGCATCCAGGGCTACACCGCGACCGGCTTGACCCAGATACTCGAAGAAAGCGGCGCGCCTAAAGGGTCGTTCTACTTTCATTTCCCACGGGGCAAGGCGCAACTCGCGGAAGAAGCCATCGACAACTATGTTGCGAAGCGAATGGCTGTCTTACGGGATATCTCGGCGAGTACGGCGGGCGATGCGCTGGATTTCGTTCATCGACTTTTCAGCGCGTTCGCGGCCGAAATGGTCGATTCCGATTTCCAGTATGGATGTCTGATGCAGAATCTCGCGAATGAGCTGCCCGCGCTCGACGCCGAGCTGACCCAACGCGTGGCGCGCGGATTTGCCGAATCGACCGCGATTATTGCGGCGCATTTCAGGGGGTGCGGTTTCGCTCCCGCGCGCGCGTCCTCTGCCGCAGCCGCATTGGTGGCCGCCCTCGAAGGCGCACGAACGATCGCCCGCCTGGAACGCACGCCGGCTGTATTCGAAGCGCTGGCAGAGGTCAGCGGCCAAAGGTGGGCCGCGCCGGAGGGGTGATCCGGCCCGATGCTCGTTGCCGGACCACTACGTTGGGTTTGCTTCGGCTCGAGCAGGAGCACGTCGCGCTTATTCTCCCGACTGCGTCCATTCGGGGCGCGCCGAGGCAGCCGGACAACTTGAGTGCATGGAGCGTGGGCATGCAGAAGCAACCGAAAAAGGCCGAGCAGGTCGGCCCACCGGCGACCTCGAGGCTGAGCCGGTCGTACGGCACCGCCGATTTTGTCGACGCGTTTTCGGTGGAGTTGCCGGCGACGGCCTGCAACGACGCTGAGTCTCTCGCTCGATACGTCTTTGCAGGACAACCCCAATGGATCGCCATGCTGCAGGGAGTTCGCGACATGGCCGTCCGGCCGTTCGGCCTTAAAACGACGATCGACCTGAAAGCCGCGAAGGACGATCGGCTCAGTATTTTCCGCGTGTTCGAACGGCACGAAGACGAGATCATTCTGGGCGAGGACGACGCCCATCTCGATTTCCGCGTGTCGGTTCTCGTGCAGCCTGCCGCCGAGGATCGGCCCCGGCAACTGATACTCACTACGCTCGTCTTCTACAATCGTCTGCTGGGCCGCGCCTATCTCGGCGTGATCGCGCCTTTCCATCGCCTCGTCGTGCGAGCCTCGCTCGACCAGGCACAGAAGCTCGGATGGCCCGGCCGGTAGCGGCGAAGACGAGGTATCGCGATCCGTTTCCACCGGATCCACCGGATCATCGCACGCCCGCTCGCCGCCAGGGGGGCGCAGAGCACGTCGATATCCCCAGTCCGCTACATCAAGTCGATGGCGGCAGAATCGCCCGAGGCGGCGATCACCTCGGGCTGCCATTCGGCGGAGGGCCTGGCGATGCGGCCTGAGCGGTCGAGCCCCTCCATCAGCGCCCACCAGTTCGGATCGTCCTGCCCGAACTCGACGCGCGTGCCGTCGTCGAAGCGCAGCATCAGGACAACGATGTCGCCCACGAAGATGTCGCGCAGTTCGGCCCGCGCGCCGACGAGCACAGCGAAGGGCAGCCGCTTTTCCGTGCCGTTCGGGAAAACCAGCCGCACACCATCGGGCTCGATGTACCTCGCTGGCTCATGGCGGCGGGCGAAGCGGGTCAATCGTGCGTTGATGCGATCAATCCAGCCCATCTTCGGATCCATGTGTCGCTGACCATGCCTGACGCCGCCGTCGCGGCCGGCGCTGATTCCGGCATTTTACGGTTCGCGAGCCGAACGATGTCTCGCTGCATCAAAGGTTCTTGCTCCGAAGCCACGCACGGAGCGCTTCGATGTGCCGGGCCTTGCATTCCAGCGGCAACCAGTGTCCCGCCGGCATCGTCGTCACGGTCAGGTCCGCGCATGCCGCACGCATGGGGTCGCCCTGGCGATTTCCGGTGATGCTGCAAATCTGATCGAATTCGCCGTTGACGAACAGTACCGGCTGCAACAGACGGCCGCCATCCGGCGCGCTGCGTGCGTAAGCGATGTTGGCCTCATCGTTCAGATACCACGCGCAGGCGGGACGGAAGCCATGCGTATCGAACGACGCTACCAGCGCTTCGAAGTCCGCCGGCGGCCACAGAGCCGGATCGGGGCGAGTCGGCGGCGCACGATGCGCGGCACCGAAACGCCCTCCATTGCGCGTGACGACCGCATTTGGCGACACCTTGCCGATCCCGTCAGGGTCGCCCGGTCGAAAAATCGACGCCAGCGATGCTGTCCGGTCCGCATCCAGGTCGGCTACCGCCGCGTCGAAATGCGTCGTGTAGTAGCGGTAGTAGTCCCACTGGCCATCGGGATACGCGTCGGCAGGATAAATCGTCCGGTCGATCAGCGGAACGACCGTGCTCAGCGCGTGCCCGTCGGGTTGATAGGCCAGCGACGTCAGCACGACGCCACGGCTGCGCTCGCGCTCACGTGCGGACAACTCGGCGGCCACGACGCTACCCCAATCGTGCCCCACCCAGATCGCAGGCTCGCCGCCGAGATGATCGTGGAGTTCGGTCATGTCCTTCACAACGGCCTCGATGGTATAGGCGTCGTGGGCTTCAGGCGCAAAAGAGCCGCCGTAGCCGCGCAGATCCGGCGCAACGCAGTGCCAGCCGTCGGCGGCAAAGGCCTCCATCTGGGCGCGCCACATCAAGCTCAAGCTCGGCCAGCCATGCAGAAAAAATATCGGCGGTCCCTCGGCCGGCCCGCTCTCGAGATAGTGCGTCGGCCGACCCGTCACGTCGAGCGTGCGCGATACCAGCGAGTGTCGAGATGTCTCCGTCATGATCCGAAGCTCCGGTTGATTTCAGAGGGTTGCCGAAGGCGAAAGGGCTGCCGTTCGCCGGGCTACTTGCGTTCGATCATCAGCGCCACACCCACCAACGCGATGCCGCCGGCCATCAGCTTCACGCGCGTCAACGGCTCGTGCAGCAAAAGCGCCGAGAGACCCAGCGCGATCACCGGCGCCGCATAGTTGAAGGTGTTGGCGAGCGTCGTCGAGACCCGGGCGTTGAGCGTCAGGAACACGGCGTAACCGATCAGCGTGCTCGCCACGACGAGAAACGCGAGTGCAGCCCATGCCGCCGGCGATACGCGCGCAAGATGCGTCGTCGCAGCGATCCCCGACACCGCGACGATCGCGCCGAGCACCGCACCGGCCGATATCAGCTGTATCGCCAGGCCGATGACGGGGTCGCGAGGCAACGCCAGTCGCGGCGCGAGCAGCGATCCGGCTGCCCACGCGGCCGTCCCGGCAAGCGCAAGTGCGGCGCCCATCGGGCGGAAGTCGCCGCCGGTAGCAGAGGTCCAACCCATCAGCGCGAGACCGGCAAAGCCGATGGCGACCCCGGCGACCTGACGGCCTCTCAGCGGCCGATGAAACACCGCCCATGCGAACAACGCCAGAAAGAGCGGCGAAGACGAACCGAATACCGCGGCCACCCCTGCCGGCAGAAAATGCGTGCCCCAGATCGCGAGCGCCTGACTGGCCACCAGCATGATGACGCCGATCGACGCCGCCCCACCCGACTCGCGGACCGACGCAGGCGAACGGCGCCAGCGAGCCAGCGCGAAAGGCGCAACGACGAGCGCCGCAAGCGAGAAGCGCAATGTCGCCACCATCAGCGGATGCAACGCGTTCCCGGCGACCTTGAAAGCCAGGAAATTGGCGCCGTTGTAAAACCATTGATAGCCGACGGCGAGCGCGACCCAGCCGCGGCGGGCGCTCCAACCGGCATGGGTCGTGGTTGCCGCCGTCACGGGCTACCCTTCCGCCCGCCGAGTGCGGCGAGCGTCACCTCCTTGCTGCGGAGGCACAGGCTCCTGAAATGCTCGATATAAGGGGCTGCCATGGGGCTGTTTCTGTCGATGACCTCGTATGCGATTGCTTCAATGCTAGCGAGCGCTTCGTTATCCCGATAATGTGGAGTTTCTATCGCTGTTATCCGCTTATTGAATAACCGCGTTACGCCTGCTTTACTTCTGCAATGGATCGAGCCGGAACTCACGGAGGCGCCAGTGGACTCCCGTCTTATCGAGTACTTCTTGCGTGTGGCCGAACTCGGCAGTATCAACAAGGCCGCCATCGACTTGCGGCTCTCCCAGCCGGCGCTGTCGCGCCACATCGCGCTGCTCGAGCATCAACTTCGCGCGAAGCTCTTTACGCGAACGCGCGGCGGCGTTCAGCCGACCGAGGCCGGCATGCTGCTGGCGGAGCGAGCAAGACCCATTCTTCGGCAGTTGACCGCCTTGGTCGAGCAGGTCGGCGACCGCGCCGCGGGCCAGTTGGCGATAGGCGTTGCACCGTCCTGGCGCAATCTCTTCACAACGAATTTCGTGGCGCGGTTGGTCGCCGACTATCCGCGCGTGAGGCTTCGAGTTCACGAGGGCGTGAGCCACGAGCTGCGCGATGTCATGCATTCCGGCATGCTGGATCTCGCTATCGTCCCGTTCGAAGCGTCGCCGCCGCAGGGCTATGTCCATACCCCCCTCGTTCGGGAGCCCCTCGTTCTCGTGAGCGCCAGGGACGCCGGCTTGAGGCCCGACAAGGCGGTGCCGTTGGCGCGTCTCGGCGATCGCAAACTCGCGCTGGCGGGAAAACAGAATGTCATCCGCTCGACCGTCGAGCACGCGATGGCCCGTCGCAACGTCGAACTCGACATCCTGTTCGAACTCGATGCGATGCATCTCTCGATGGAACTCGCCCGGCGAGGTATCGCCGACACCGTCACGCCATGTTGCGCGGTCAGCGGCAATGCGTTTTGGGAAGAGTCGATCTCGTGGAGTCCGATCCGGGGCGCCTGCATCACCTGGGCGCTCTGTGAAAATACGGCGCGCTCGCATTCGCAAGCGGTGCTCGAGGGGAAACGGATGATCGTCGGGATGGTCGGCGAAATCGTCGACAGCCGAACCTGGCGCGGGGCCGAGCGCCTGAACGCGAATATCGACCCGCTGTTCGTGGAAAGGGGCGGTTGAATCCGCAAGCACGCTGCCGGCACGTGGGAGCAGCATCCACGCGAAGCCGCGGATCGCCCAGTACCACGCACATGACCATCGCATCGCCCCCCTGTCGTGCGTTTTCAAGCGTTCGAGGCGCACCTCGGCGCTACCGCTACGTCGCCAAGCCCGGCGCGTTGGGCAGCTCGCCGGCTCCTTCTTACCCATGCGCCTGCATCGCGGTATAGCGCGTGGCCGTAACCGGCTTCGAATCGACTTCGGACACCGTTTTGGGTATTGAGACCCGACAACGCGCCAATCGGCACCGCCCCGCACTCCCATCCCACCCCAATAATTCTCCTTGACGCCCTATCTTTCGATATATATCTTTAGATATGTTTTACGATACATAGGACACGATCATGCGACACAACCACTTCCGCGGCCATGCCCGATGCGACGGTCATGGTGCGCATGCCGGCCCTGACTGGTTCGCCGGCGTCTTGCACGCGATCGGCCGCCATCGCCGCGGCCACGACCCGTTTGGCGGCGGCGGCCCGTTCGGCGGCCGGGGCGGGCGCGGCGGCTTTGGCGATTTCGGCGACGACGGCATGCCGCGCGGCCGCCAGTTCAGCTCCGACGATCTCCAGCTGCTGCTGCTCGCGCTGGTGGCCGAACAGCCGAGCCACGGCTACGAACTGATCAAGGCGCTCGACACGCGCTCGAACGGTTTTTACAGCCCGAGCCCCGGCATGGTGTATCCGGCGCTCACGTATCTCGAGGAAGTCGGCTTCGTCGCGTCGCAAGCGGAAGGCAACCGCAAGCGCTATGCGCTGACCGACGCAGGCCGCGCACATCTCGACGCGCAGCGCGAGCGCGTCGACACGCTGTTCGCGCGCCTCACGCACCTCGCTCGCAAGATGGAATTCATGCGCCGCGCGTTCGCCGGCGAATCGGCGGGCAGCGAAGCGCAGGACGAGTCGCAGGCCGGCTGGCTGCCGGAATTCGTCGAGGCGCGTCTCGCCCTCAAGCGCGCGCTGCTGCACAAGAGCGCCGCCGATGCCGACGAACAGCGCCGCATCGCGGCCATCATGCGCCGCGCGACGGCCGAAATCGAAGGCGGCGGCGCGTGATCCGCGCCGCCCTGCCACCACTCAAGGAGAACGGATCGATGCAGAACACGTCCGAGCGCACCGTCACCCGCGTGCGCCACACCCTCAAGTTCCGCCTGCTGCAGGTGCTGCGCGTGCATACCGTGACGCCGCATCTGCTGCGCGTCACGCTCGGCGGCCCCGACCTCGCCGATTTCGAATCCGCATCGTTCGACGATCACGTGAAGGTCTTTTTCCCGCCGCCGGGCGCGGAGCGGCCCGCGCTGCCGACGCTCGGCGCGAACGGCCCCGAGTTTCCGGAAGGCGAACCCAAGCCGGTCGCGCGCGACTTCACGCCGCGCCGCTTCGACCGCGCCGCCCGCGAACTCGATCTGGAATTCGTGTTGAACCATCCGGGCCCTGCCTCGCAATGGGCCGCACAGGCGCGCGTCGGCCAATGGCTCGGCATCGGCGGCCCGCGCGGTTCGTTCGTCGTCCCGACCGATTTCGACTGGCATCTGCTGATCGGCGACGATACGGCGCTGCCGGCCGTCGCGCGGCGTCTCGAGGAATTGCCGGCCGGCACGCGGGCGGCGGTCGTGCTGGAAGTCGCGGATCGCACCGCGCAGATCTCGTTCGATACGCGCGCCGACGTGCATGAAATCTGGCGTTTTCGCGCCGAAACCGACGCGGCGAACGGCGACGCGCTGCTCGATGCCGTGCGCGACCTGCCGCTGCCGTCGTCCGGCGACGGCTACGTCTGGGCGGCCGGCGAAGCGCTGTCGATGCGCGCGGTGCGTCAGCACCTGACCGGCGAACGCGGCGTCGACAAGTCGCGCATCCGCGCGGCGGCCTACTGGAAACGCGGCGCGGCGGCCGTGCATGAAACGCTGGAAGACTGACCGGAAGATGCGCGCCCGCTTGCCGGGCGGCTGAAACAATCGTGGCGCCGGCGCAGCGGCGGGCTTGGCATCGGCATCGCGGCTGGTATATATCTACGTCTGCGACGCCGCTGTCGGGCGACAGCCGCCGCAGCCCGCCCAGGAGCGCCCGGTCATGACAAAAGAAAGCCACGCTTCGCCTTTCCTTCGCCACCTGAAGATCGCCGGTTATTGCGGCCTCGCCGCAGTCGTTCTCGCGCTGTTCGTCGCGATGTGCGCGATCCTGACGGAAAGCGCCCGCGACCGCGATGCCGCGCGGCATCCGGCCGATACGCCCGAACTGCACGACGCGGGCGGCGGCCCGTCCGCCTCGGCCGAATCGGCCCGCACAGCCGGCTCGTCCGGCTGACCGCGTCCTGCCGCTTTCTTTCGCTTACGGCGCCTGCCGGCGCCCCATCACGGCCGCGTACACCAAATCGCCGAGCCGTTCGAGCAGCGCGGTCACGCGTTGCCCGTACAGGTGCGCGGCCAGCGCGCCCGCCGTGCCGACCAGCACGCCACCCGCCATGTCGAACGGCCAGTGCACGCCCGCATAGATGCGCCCCCATGCGATCGCGACGGCCATCGCGGCCATCACGAAACCGGTGACCCGCGTCGTGCCGCCGAGCAGCAGCCCGACCGCCATGCTCCACGCGAACGTCATGTGATCGCTCGGAAACGAGCTGTCCGGCGCGTGCGGAATCAGCTGCGTGCCGACGCCGGCCATGAACGGGCGCGGCGAGAACCACACGTGCCCGAGCAGCTGCGCGAGCACGAGCGCCACGCACACGCCCACGCCGGCTTCGATCGCCTGGCGCCGCGCGGGACGCGCGCCGACGATCCAGGTCAGCAGCAGCATCGCGGGCAGCGCATAGACGAGCCAGTCGGCGGCGAAGATCGCGAGGCGGGCAACGCCCGGGTGCGGTGCACCCCCGGCATTGATGGCGGAAAAGAGGGCGAGATTGAGGTTCTGCATGAATCCGGTTGCGTGGCGCGTAAAAGATCGGCCGGTTGCCCGGCCGGAGGCGAACGAATGCTAGGGCGTGGCCGCTTAAGCGATGCTTAATGCGGCAGTCGCTCGAACCAAGGCCGAGCGGCGAACGCACTTAGAGCCTGCACTGCAACACAAGTTCACACAATTGTCATATTGCCGCGCGAACGTCCCCGTAAAAGCTCACCACGCCTCCCGTAAAGGCTCACCTTTTTCACATGATGGCGTCATCGACACGTGCCACCATCGCCCGGCCGGCGTGCCGTCAGGCCGTTTGCATCGTTCATCTCAATATTTACGCGTCGAATTATTCGAAATCGGCAACAATTAATTCCAGATGCGGCATCGCACAACGGCAACGCACAGGCATACGATTACGACCACTCATCCACGAAGCGATCAACAACAAGGAGTCCGCATGAAACCCAGCGATGTCCGATCGAAAGCGTTTGCGATGCCGTTGACCAGCCCTGCGTTCCCGATGGGCCCGTACCGTTTCGTCGATCGTGAGTTTCTGATCATCACGTACCGCACCGATCCGGACCGCCTCCGCGAAATCGTCCCCGAGCCGCTGCAGGTCACCGAGCCGCTCGTGCATTACGAATTCATCCGCATGGCCGATTCGACCGGCTTCGGCGATTACACCGAAAGCGGCCAGGTGATCCCCGTCGAATACAACGGCCAGGCGGGCGGCTATACGCTGGCGATGTATCTCGACGATCACCCGCCGATCGCCGGCGGCCGCGAGCTGTGGGGTTTCCCGAAGAAGCTCGCGTCGCCCACGCTGCACGTGAACACCGATCACATCCTGGGCACGCTCGACTACGGCAAGGTGCGCGTCGCGACCGGCACGATGGGCTACAAGCACAAGGAGCTCGACATCGACGAGCAGACGAAGCGGCTCGCTGGCCCCAATTTCCTGCTGAAGATCATCCCGCACGTCGACGGCACCGCACGCGTCTGCGAACTGGTGCGCTATTACATGCAGGACATCAAGATGAAGGGCGCGTGGACGGGCCCCGCATCGCTCGAGCTGGCGCCGCACGCGCTCGCGCCGGTGGCCGATCTGCCCGTGCTCGAGATCGTCGAAGCGCGCCACCTCGTCGCGGATTTGACGCTGGGCCTCGGCGAAGTCGTCTACGATTACCTGGCCCAGTAACACGTCCGTAGTCCTTCTCCCTGTCAATCCTTTCACTACGGGAATTCGAACATGAGCAACCTGAATGGCAAGACCGCAGTCGTCACGGGCGCCGCGAGCGGCATCGGCAAGGAAATCGCGCTGGAGCTGGCCAAGGCAGGCGCGGCCGTCGCGA
>NZ_LPJG01000048.1:0-61617 GCF_001532755.1 Burkholderia sp. MSMB2157WGS
GGCGTGTTCACGACGGTGCAGGACGTCGCGCAGACGGTGCTGTTCCTGTCGGCATTCCCGAGCGCCGCGCTCACGGGTCAGTCGGTGGTCGTCAGCCACGGCTGGTTCATGCAGTAACGCGGGGGCGGGCGGTGTAGCCGCCCGCCGCGCTGAACGGCACAACAAAAAAACGCGCTCCACGGAGCGCGTTTTTCATGTCGGCAGGGCGGGGCCGGTGGCGGCTGCCGCCCGGCACCGCTTTACTTCAGGACCGCTGCGACCGCATTGGCGACCGCGTCGAGGTTGCGCGTGTTCAGCGCGGCGACGCAGATCCGGCCCGTGCTGACCGCATAGATGCCGAACTCGTCACGCAGGCGATCGACTTGTGCCGAGGTCAGGCCCGAATACGAGAACATCCCGCGCTGCGCGTTGATGAAGCTGAAATCGCGATCGACGCCGCTCGCCTTCAGGCGCTCGACGAGACCGTTGCGCATCGCGCGGATGCGGTCGCGCATTTCGCCGAGTTCCTGCACCCACGAAGCGTGCAGTTCCGGCGACGCGAGCACCGCTGCGACCACCGCGCCGCCGTGGGTCGGCGGGTTCGAGTAGTTCGTGCGGATCACGCGCTTCAGTTGCGACAGCACGCGCGTGGCTTCTTCCTTGCTCGACGTGATGATCGACAGCGCGCCGACGCGCTCGCCGTACAGAGAGAACGACTTCGAGAACGACGACGACACGAACGCGTTCAGGTCGGCCGCGGCAAACAGGCGCACGGCAGCGGCATCGGCTTCGATGTTCTCGCCGAAGCCCTGGTAGGCCATGTCGAGGAACGGCACGAGGTTGCGTGCCTTCACGACGTCGACGACCTGCTGCCACTGCGCTTCGGTCAGGTCCACGCCGGTCGGGTTGTGGCAGCACGCATGCAGCACGACGACCGTGCCGGCCGCGTAGCTGTTCAGCGCCGACAGCATGCCTTCGAAGTTCACGCCGTTGGTGGCCGCGTCGTAATACGGGTACGCGACGACTTCGAAGCCGGCCGCTTCGAACAGCGCGCGGTGGTTTTCCCAGCTCGGATCGCTGATCGCGACCTTCACGTTCGGATTCACGGTGCGCAGGAAATCGGCGCCGATCTTCAGCGCGCCCGTGCCGCCCAGTGCCTGGGCCGTGACCACGCGGCCCGCCGCGATCAGCGGCGAGTCGTTGCCGAGCAGCAGCTTCTGCACGGCCGCATCGTAGGCGGCGATCCCGTCGATCGGCAGGTAGCCGCGCGGCAGGCCGGCCTCGACCCGCGCCTTCTCCGCGTCGCGAACCGCGCGCAGCAGCGGAATCTTGCCGTCTTCGTTCGTGTACACGCCGACGCCGAGGTTGACCTTGGTCGGACGCGCGTCGGCGTTGAAGGCTTCGTTCAGGCCCAGGATCGGGTCGCGGGGAGCAAGCTGGACAGCGGAGAAGAGCGACATGATGATTCGGCAGTAGTGAAAAGAGGGTCAGGCTTTCAGCCGGCGGGGCGGGCGCGAAGCAGCGCGCCAACGGCGCGACGCCGGAAAGCGCAGCAGCCTGACATTGTAACGAATTCGCGCTGGCGGGGGCGGCGATTCCATCGCGATCGGGGCGGCGAATCGTGAATTCGGGCGGCCGTCGGGCGTCAGGAGCCGACAGCAGTTCGCGCGGCCGCGAAGCGCTAGAATGCTTTCTTTGCCCTTGCTCCGGCCGCATTCCATGTCCGAACATCATGCCGAAGTCGGCGACGCGCTCGACGAATCCAAATTCGTCACTTTCGAAGGGTCGCCGTTCCAGCTTTACCAGCCCTATCCGCCCGCGGGCGATCAGCCGACCGCGATCGACACGCTCGTCGAAGGCGTCGGCGACGGCCTTGCCTTCCAGACGCTGCTCGGCGTGACCGGTTCGGGCAAGACCTTCACGATGGCCAACACGATCGCGCGGCTCGGCCGCCCGGCGATCGTGTTCGCGCCGAACAAGACGCTCGCGGCCCAGCTTTACGCGGAATTCCGCGAGTTCTTCCCGCGCAACGCGGTCGAGTATTTCGTCTCGTACTACGACTACTACCAGCCTGAAGCCTACGTGCCGCAGCGCGACCTGTTCATCGAGAAGGACTCGTCGATCAACGAGCACATCGAGCAGATGCGGCTGTCGGCGACGAAGAGCCTGATGGAGCGTCGCGACGTGGTGATCGTCGCGACGGTGTCGGCGATCTACGGTATCGGCAATCCGTCCGAATACCACCAGATGATCCTCACGCTGCGCACCGGCGACAAGCTCGGCCAGCGCGACGTGATCGCGCGGCTGATCGCGATGCAATACACGCGCAACGAGCAGGACTTCCAGCGCGGCACGTTCCGCGTGCGCGGCGACACGATCGACATCTTCCCGGCCGAACACGCAGAAATGGCCGTGCGCGTCGAACTGTTCGACGACGAGGTCGAGACGCTGCACCTGTTCGACCCGCTGACCGGGCGCGTCCGGCAGAAGATTCCGCGTTTCACCGTGTATCCGTCGTCGCATTACGTGACGCCGCGCGACACCGTGATGCGCGCGGTCGAGACGATCAAGGACGAATTGCGCGAACGGCTCGAGTTCTTCCATCGCGAGGGCAAGCTCGTCGAGGCGCAGCGCCTCGAGCAGCGCACGCGCTTCGATCTCGAGATGCTGCAGGAACTCGGCTTCTGCAAGGGCATCGAGAACTATTCGCGGCATTTCTCGGGCGCGGCGCCCGGCGATCCGCCGCCGACGCTCGTCGACTACCTGCCGCCCGATGCGCTGATGCTGCTCGACGAATCGCACGTGCTGATCGGCCAGCTGAACGGCATGTACAACGGCGACCGCGCGCGCAAGGAAAACCTCGTCAATTACGGCTTTCGCCTGCCGTCGGCGCTCGACAACCGGCCGCTGAAGTTCCACGAGTTCGAGCGCAAGATGCGCCAGGTCGTGTTCGTGTCGGCCACGCCGGCCGATTACGAGAAGCGCGTGACGGGGCAGATCGCCGAGCAGGTCGTGCGACCGACGGGCCTCGTCGATCCGGAAATCGAAGTGCGGCCGGCGAGCTCGCAGGTCGACGACGTGCTGACCGAAATCAACGCGCGCGTGAAGGCCGGCGAGCGCGTGCTGATTACCGTGCTGACGAAACGCATGGCCGAACAGCTGACCGAGTTCCTGGCCGACCATGGCGTCAAGGTGCGTTATCTGCACAGCGACATCGATACGGTCGAGCGCGTCGAGATCATCCGCGACCTGCGGCTCGGCACGTTCGACGTGCTGGTCGGGATCAACCTGCTGCGCGAGGGCCTCGACATTCCCGAAGTGTCGCTCGTCGCGATCCTCGACGCGGACAAGGAAGGCTTCCTGCGCGCCGAGCGCTCGCTGATCCAGACGATCGGCCGTGCCGCGCGGAACGTGAACGGCAAGGCGATTCTCTACGCGGACAACATGACCGAGTCGATGAAGCGCGCGATCGACGAAACCGAGCGGCGCCGCGCGAAGCAGATCGCCTACAACGAAAAGATGGGCATCACGCCGCGCGGCGTCGTGAAGCGCATCAAGGACATCATCGACGGCGTCTACAACGCCGACGACGCGCGTGCGGAGCTGAAGGAGGCGCAGCAGCGCGCGAAATTCGAGGACATGTCGGAAAAGCAGCTCGCGAAGGAAATCAAGCGTCTCGAGAAGCAGATGGCCGACTACGCGAAGAACCTCGAATTCGAGAAGGCCGCCGCGACCCGCGACCAGCTTGCCGTGCTGCGCGAACGCGTGTTCGGCGCGAACGTCGGCGACCACATCAGCGGCGGCCGGTAAATCTTTCCAAGCGTCACCGAATCCTTTTGGTAAAGCGCCTGTAAGCCTTGTCGGATCAGGGGTTTACGGCGCGCTCCGTTTGTTCCGAAACGGGTTCGGTGCTAAACTCCTCATGTATTGAGAATAGTTCGCATTAACGTTCTTCGTCGCGTTAGTGTTTCCAGCGGGCGGCCCGGCGGCGGCTCGCATGTCGTCAAGATAGTCAGACAAATAACAAGGAGTGTCCATGTTGGGTTCTTCGTTCATCCGCACGACGGTTGCGGTAGCGGCGGCGCTGGCCGCGATGTCGGCCTCGGCGGCCGAGTATCCGATCGGCAAGCAGCAGATCCAGGGCGGCATGGAAATCGGTGCGGTGTATCTGCAGCCGATCACGATGGACCCGGAAGGCATGATGCGCAAGGCGTCGGATTCCGACATCCACCTCGAGGCCGACATCCATGCGGTCAAGAACAACCCGACCGGTTTCGCGGAAGGCGACTGGATGCCGTACCTGCAGGTCACGTACAAGCTGACGAAGCAGGGCGACCCGAAGTGGAAGGCCGAGGGCGACCTGATGGGCATGGTCGCGAGCGACGGCCCGCACTACGGCGACAACGTGAAGCTCGCCGGCCCGGGCAAGTATCACCTGACGATGGTCGTCAAGCCGCCGATGCAGTCGGGTCACATGGCATTCGGTCGTCACGTCGACAAGGAAACGGGCGTGGGCCCGTGGTTCAAGCCCATCACGCTCGAGTACGACTTCCCGTTCGCCGGTATCGGCAAGAAGGGCGGTTACTGATCGGTGGCATGACGAACGGCGCGCTTCGGCGCGCCGTCGGCGTAGAGAACCCAGAATGAAAATTCCCCAGAAAATCGTTGCCGCAGCCGCTGCGCTGTGGCTTGCCGGCGCGGCGCATGCGGCCGATCTGCCGACGTTCAAGCTCGAGATGACGGACGGCAAGCTGAATCCCGCACGCATCGAAGTGCCGGCCGGCCAGCGTTTCAAGATCGAGATCAGGAACACCGGCAAGGGCGCCGCCGAATTCGAGAGCGTGCAGTTGCGCAAGGAGAAGGTGCTCGCGCCGGGCGCCGATTCGTTCGTGGTCGTCGCCCCGCTGTCGCCGGGCGAATACAAGTTTTTCGACGATTTTCATCAGCAGGCGCAGGGCGTGATCGTCGCGAAGTAACGCGTTTTATCTGCGCGCGGGCGTCCAGTCCCTTGCCCCGCGCGTCAGGAGGTATCGATGGGTCAGATCTTGTTCATCGTCTGGCGGGAGAGCGTCGAAGCGCTGCTCGTCGTCGGCATTCTCTATGCATGGCTGAAAAACGGCGACGACGATGCGCGCCGCGGCCTGCCTTTCCTCTGGGCCGGCGTCGGCGTCGGCCTGCTGATGGCCGTCGGCCTCGGCGCCGCGCTGGTCGGGTTCACCGAGGTGTTGTCCGGCGATGCGCAGGACTATTTCCAGACGGCGATGGTGCTGATCGCATGCGTGCTGATCGTGCAGATGGTGCTGTGGATGCGCCGGCACGGCCGCACGCTGAAGCGCGACATGGAGCAGTCGCTGCAGCAAAGCACGCGCGATTCGAACTGGTGGGGCGTCGCCGTGCTGGTCGCGCTCGCGATCGCGCGCGAAGGCAGCGAGACGGTGATCTTCCTGTACGGCCTCGGTTTCGGCCAGTCGGGCCACGTCGACGGCAGCCAGATGCTCGCGGTCGTGATCGGTCTCGGCCTCGCGTTCCTCACGTTCTATCTGCTGCAGCTCGGCGGCAAGTATTTTTCGTGGCGGCATTTCTTCCGCGTCACCGAGGTGATGCTGCTGTTTCTCGGCGCGGGCCTGTTCCAGACCGGCGTCGACAAGCTGATCGACAAGGAAATCCTGCCGCTCGGCATCTCGCAGGTGTGGGATACGTCCGCGATCCTCGATGATTCGGGCACGTTCGGTTCGCTCGTCGCGACGCTGACCGGCTATCGTGCGCACCCGGCGCTGACCAACCTGGTGGCGTATGCGGTGTACTGGGCGGTCGTCTGGCTGCTGATGAAGCGCGCGAGCCGCCGTCCGGCCGTTGCAGCGGGTCGCGCGGCATGAGCGTCGTCGCCGCCGTCAAGCCGGGCTGGCTAGCGCAGGCCGGCCAGTGGATGCAGCGCCACGGTGCGCTGATCCGCGGTATCCAGTGGATCGTCGTCGCCGTCTACGCGTTCCTGATCATCGTGCCGGCGGTGTTGCCGCTGCCGGACGATTCCGCGCACCTGTGGAACAACCTCACGCTCATCGCGCAGTTCGCGTTCTGGGGCATCTGGTGGCCGTTCGTGCTGCTGTCGATGGTGATGCTCGGCCGCGTCTGGTGCGGTGTGCTGTGCCCGGAGGGCGCGCTCACCGAATACGCGAGCAAGTTCGGCCGCGGCGGCCCGATTCCGCGCTGGATCCGGTGGGGCGGCTGGCCGTTCGTCGCGTTCGGCATCACGACGATCTACGGGCAGATGGTGAGCGTGTACCAGTACCCGCTCGCGGTGCTGTTCGTGCTCGGCGGCTCGACCGTCGGCGCGATCGTGATCGGCGTGCTGTACGGCCGCGAGAAACGCGTGTGGTGCAAGTACCTGTGTCCGGTCAACGGCGTGTTCGGGCTGCTCGCACGGCTCGCGCCGATGCGCTACAAGGTCGACGAGGATGCATGGCGCCGTTCGTACAAGAACGGCGAGCACGGCCATCGCGTGATTCCGATCAACTGCGCGCCGCTCGTGCCGTTGCGCAACATGAAGGGTGCGGCGGCCTGCCATATGTGCGGCCGCTGCAGCGGGCACCGCGACGCGATTTCGCTGTCGCTGCGTTCGCCGTCCGACGAAGTCGTGAACCTCGGCGCGGAACAGGCTAACCCGTGGGACACCGCGCTGATCCTGTACGGCCTGCTCGGCGTGGCGATCGGCGCGTTCCACTGGACCGTCAGCCCCTGGTTCGTGCAGATCAAGCAATGGCTCGCGGGCTGGCTGATCGACCGCGACATCACGTGGCCGCTCGAGACCAATGCGCCGTGGTTCCTGCTCACGCACTACCCGGACCGCAACGACGTGTTCTCGTGGCTCGATGGCGGGCTGGTCGTCAGCTACATCGTCGGCACGGGCCTCGTGTACGGCACGGCGCTGCTGGCGTTGCTGGCCGGCGCCACGCTGATGCTCGGCCGCTTCGATCGCGTGCGCCTGCATCATCTCGCACAGGCGCTGATCCCGATCGCGGGTGCGGGCGTGTTCCTCGGGCTGTCGGCCACGACGCTGTCGTTGCTGCGCGCCGAGCATGTGCCGCTCGGCTGGGCATCCGATGTGCGTATCGCGATTCTGGTCGGCGCCAACGTATGGAGTGCATGGCTCGCGTGGAAGGTAACGGGGCGCTATGCGGCGTGGCCGCGCCGGCTCGCGGCATTCGCGTGGTTCGCCGTCGGGCTGGCCGTCGTCGACAGCGCATGGTGGTTGATGTTCTGGGGGTTCTGACGCGGCGCGCATGCCGCTCTCGCTGTCGCGCATCGACGGCAGCAACGACACCCGGGCAACGCGCTGCGCGCATTGTCTGCTCAAACAAAAAAGCGACACGTCCTTCGACGTGTCGCTTTTTTTCTTCCTTGTGCGAGAACCAAAAAAGTGGCTTGGCTTGCTGCAACGGCTGCTTGAGTGTGTTTGCACGAAGGGGTCTAGATCTCGCGTGCAAGCCGTTACGCTGGCTACTGCCCAACACCTCTCAGGGAGGTGGTCCCCACAATACTCGGTCGTTACTTCGTCAGGATCAGTTTGCCGAGCCGCGTGGCGCGCAACTGATAAGTCTCTCCGTTATGCGCGATGCTGACGTGGCTTTGGCCTTGCAGCAGCGCATCGCTGTTGACGACCCGCGTGCCTGCATCGCGGTTGCCGGCGGGTTTCGTCGGCGTGGTGACCGCTGCCGTCTTCTGACGGCTGCTGGCTGCGGTGCCGGTGGTGCGGCGCAGGGTCAGCGTGGTCGGGCGCATGGTGTCGGTCATTCGGTTTGAGCGGTGACTGTCGATACGATGGAATGAATTCTAAATGATAACCATTCCCATTTACAAAAACTCTTTATCAATTGAGATGTCAGTTCTGATAGCTTGAATCAAGAGAGGCGGCCCGCAGGCCGCCACGGGGATTCAGTGCAGCGGATCGGGATCCTTGCGACCCTGCGCGTATTCGCGGATCAGGCGAACGGTATCGATATCCGACGTGCGGTACGCTTCCTTGACGATCCCGTGCGTCTGTCGCGCTTCTTCGCTGTCGTCCGTGACCGTCAGCGTCGTGCGGTACTCGAAACGCAGGAACAGCTCGTTGTCGTCGCGCTCCTCGATCGTCATCGTCAATGAGCCGCCGATCTCGCCGTCGGCCGCACGGATGTCGTAGCGGACCTGCTGGTTCGGCGTGAACGTCACGTGGTCGCGCACGGTCGCGTGGCCGTAATGCAGTTCGCGTTCGAGCGTCGTGTCCGTCCGTTCGTGGATGACGCAGCTGTCGAGACCGATCACGAACAGCTGCGGCTGTTCCGCGCGCAGCACGAGGCCTTCCCAGAGCTGGTCGCGGGTGAGGGCCGGCACGGCCGGATCGTCGGAGTTGATCTGGATCAGATGTTCGAAGTTCAAGGGCAGGAGTTCCTTCTGGTGGCGGGTCGCCACATGCATGATTCAAGCACTCATTGTGACGCAAAACCACGGGCTTCGCGGCACCTGCGCCTCACTGGCTCACGCATCGATGCGGCCCATGCGGCCGGTCTGGTAATCGACGACGGCCTGCCGGATCTCTTCCTCGGTATTCATCACGAACGGTCCGTAACGGACGATCGGCTCGTTGAGCGGCACGCCGCCGATCAGCAGCAGGTCGAGCGACGTATCGCCGGCAGCGAACGTGACAGCGTCGCCGTCGTCGCCGTAGACGATCATGCGCCGTGCGTCGACAGCCTGCCGGTCGGGCCCGTAGAGGCCCGTTCCGTCGATCGGATAGGCGAACACGCGGTAACCGGCCGGCACGGGCTGCGTGACCGTTGCGCCGGGCGCCAGCGTGAAGTGCTGATAGAGGATCGGCGTGCGCGTCTCGATCGCGGCCTGTACGCCGAACGCTTCGCCGGCGATGACGCGCACGTGCGCGCGGCCGTCCGGCGACGTCGCGGTCGGAATGCGGGCAGCCGGGATTTCCTGGTAACGCGGCGCGATCATTTTGTCGCGGCGCGGCAGATTGACCCACAGCTGGAAGCCGTGGGAGCGCCCGCCTGCCTGAGCGAACGCCGGGTCCGGCATCTCGCTGTGCACGACGCCGGCGCCGGCCGTCATCCACTGCACGTCGCCGGGGCCGAGTGTGCCGGCATGGCCGGACGAGTCGCGATGACGGAAACGTCCGTCGAGCGCGTAGGTCACGGTTTCGAAGCCGCGATGCGGATGATCGGGCGCGCCGACGGCTTCGCCGGGGGCGTAGTCGACGGGCCCCATTTCGTCGAGCAGCAGGAACGGATCGAAATCCATCAGCAGCCGCGTCGGAAACGGGCGGTGAACCACGAAACCGCCGCCTTCGATGGTGCGAAGCGCGGGGTAGGTGCGATCAAGCGAGCGAGCGGTGGTCATGGGAAGCCCTCGACATCATCGGAATAGCGTTATTTTTGAAACATGGCGCTATTATATGGGGCGTTTTACCGCGCGATTCGCGGCGGTTCGCAATGGATTGTTCTGAAATTGGAACGATGAGATGAATATCGATGCACATAACCTGAACGACCTGATGTACTTCTCGCAGGTCGTCGAACATGGCGGCTTCTCGGCCGCCGAGCGCGTGCTGGGCATCTCGAAATCGCGGCTGTCGCGGCGCCTGACCGAGCTCGAGGCGGCGCTCGGCGTGCGCCTGCTGCAGCGTTCGACGCGCAAGCTCGCATTGACCGAGGCGGGCGAGCTGTTCTACCAGCATTGCCAGGCGATGCTCGCCGAAGCGAGGGCCGCGATGAATGCGGTGCAGCAGTTGCGCGCGTCGCCGCGCGGCTCGGTGCGCGTCAGCGTGCCGGTGACGCTGTCGCAGACGATGCTGTCGCGCATCCTGCCCGAATTCCTGCGCCGCTATCCCGAGGTGAAAGTGCATGTGCGCGTGACGAATCGCGTGATCGACCTGTTCGAGGATTCGATCGACGTCGCGTTGCGCGTGCGCTCGGAGCCGCCGCAGAACGCCAACATCGTCGTGCGGCCGCTGTGGCGCACCGAGCAGATGCTGGTCGGCGCGCCGAGCCTGCTGAGCCAGAATGCGCCGCCGCTGGCGCCGGACGACCTGACCGGCTTCGAGACGCTCGATACGCCGAGCGTCGACGGCCGGCACGTATTCAATCTGATCGCGCCGGACGGAACGCGCCACGTGCACGAGCACGATCCGCGGCTCGTGACGGCCGACCTGATGACGATCCGCGAAGCCGTGCTCGATGGCCTCGGCATCGCGGCGCTGCCGGAGATGATGTATGGCAACGCGCTGCGCGCGGGGCAACTGTCGCCGGTGATGCCCGGCTGGACGCTGCCGGTGCCGCAGCTGTATGCGGTGTTCGTATCGCGACAGGGGATGCCGCCCGCGGTACGTGCGTTCGTCGATTACCTGGTCGAGAAGCTCGACCATGGCGCGTACAAGGAGCCGGGTTGCCCCGAGCGCGCGAAGAAGGAAGCGGCGGCCGATGTTTCGGCGACCTGAACACGGTGCCCACAACGACGCAAATTTGTTTTGTCATTGAAGCGTCGCCTGCAATCGCAAGTTTCAATCGCCGGAACCTTGAATGCGCGGACGGGCGGGCCTATATTGAAATCCCATTTCGTGAAGGAAGTTCTGAGCGAAATCAGGTGGCCGCATATATTGTGAGCCAGATAGGGCAGAACGCGCAGTCCGTGCAGACCACGGCAGAGTCGCATTTGCGTTGCTCGAGGCGCAACCGATACCGCCGAAGAGCCCGCCGCCCGAAGGCGCCCGCGTGCGCATGAAAAAAGGCCTTCATCTGGCGATGAAGGCCTTTTACTTTGGGGACGCCCGGTTGGGGACGCCCGGTTAGGGAGGCCCGGTTAGGGACGCCCGGTTAGGGGCGCCAGTTACTACCGGCGGCGGGACGTGTGCACGTTACTTTGCTTTTGCGCCGGGCTCCGTCACGAAGCCGAGCTTCGTCAGGCCGCCTGCCTGCGCATCCGACATCACTTCCGCGACGTGCTCGTACGCCACCTTGCGGTCCGCGCGCAGGTGCAATTCCGGCTGCGGCGTGCGTTTCGCGGCTTCCGCGATGCGTGCCTGCAGTTGTTCGCGCGTGACCGTGTGGTCGTCCCACAGGATCGTGCCGTCGCCCTGGATCGCGACGTCGACGGTCTGCGGCTTTTCGTCGACGGGCTGGCTGCTGGCGTGCGGCAGGTCGATCTTCACCGCATGCTGCATTGCCGGGATCGTCACGAGAAAAATGATCAGGAGTACGAGCATGACGTCGACGAGCGGCGTCATGTTGATCTCGCTCATCACGGCATCGTCGTCATCGTCGCTGAAACCGGTGTTCATGGCCATGGATCACCTCGTCTCAGCTGGCGGCGCGCGATGCGAGACGCAGGCCGTCGCGCGTCGACGACGACGCGAGGCTCGCGCCCGTCACGAAGTACGCGTGCAGGCCGTGCGCGAAGCGGCGCAGCTTGCTGACGACTCCCTTGTTCGCGCGGGTCAGTGCGTTGTAGCCGAGCACGGCGGGAATCGCGACGAACAGGCCGAAGGCCGTCATGATCAGCGATTCGCCGACCGGGCCCGCGACCTGGTCGATCGACGTCTGGCCGGTGGCGCCGATCGCGAGCAGCGCGTGGTAGATCCCCCAGACCGTGCCGAACAGGCCGACGAACGGCGCCGTGCTGCCGACCGATGCGAGGATCGCGAGGCCGCTCTGCATGCGCGAAATGCCTTCGTCCATCGTGTCCTTCAGGCAGCGCGTGACCCAGTCCGATACGTCCATGCGATCGTGCAGGTGCGGTTGCGTCTGATGGTGGTGGTCGGCGGCTTCCTTGCCCGACAGCGCGAGCGCGAGGAACGGGTTGTCGTTCGGCGTCGAGGCGGCGAGGCCGAGCTTCTTGATGCCGTCGTCGAAATTGTCGGAATGCCAGAATGCCTGTTCGGCGTTCTTCGTGAGGCGATTCAGGCGGATCACGTTCCAGCCTTTGACGACGATCACGATCCACGACAGGACCGACATCACGAGCAGCGTGATCGCAATCGCGCGTGTGACGAAATCACCTTGCGCCCAGACGTGCGCGATACCGTAGCTTTGCATTTTTGTTTCCTTTGAATCTTCCGGATGAGGCAGGTTAGTCGGTGAGCCCGAAGCTGTAGGGCTGCGTGCGGGCGGCGCGGATCGCCTGGCCGTTCTCGACATACGGACGGCAGGTGGTCGAGCGCATCGCGTCGAGGGCGGCATCGTCGAGGCGCGGATAGCCGCTGCTCTTTTGCAGATCGATGCTTTCGATCTTGCCGGTCACGCCGACGACGAAGTGAACATAGGCGGTGCCCGATTCGCCGCGGCGGCGCGACATCGACGGATAGTCGGGCTTCACGAAGTTGCATTGGAGCGTCGGCACGTTCTTCGGTGCGCTGACCTGCATCGTTTCGCGCGCCGGGGCCGGCGTGGCGGCCGGTGCCGCGGGAGCGGGCGCGGCCGGAGCAGGTGTCGGATCGGCGGCGGGAGCGGGGACGGGCGACGGGGCCGGCGACGGCGCAACCGGTTGCGGCGTCGGCTTCGCCGCTTTCTGCACCGGCTTCGGCTCGACCTTCGGCTTCACGCGCGGCACGGGCTTCGGCGGCGCGGGCTGCGGGATCGACTCGGCCGCGACCTGCTGCGCGATCGGTGCTGGCGTGATGAGCTGCGCGGTGATCGTCTGGACCTCGACCGATTTCGGCGGCGGCGCGTTGCGATGGAGCCACGCGGCCGTGAGCATGATCGCGTGTGCGGCAAGCACACCGACCGCGACGACGATCACTCGGGAATTCATACGTGGTGCAGCCGGCATGGCGCCGGCAGGAGCGAGATGCGAAGCCTGCATGTTAGCTTGAAAGAACGACGCCGCACCCGGGGCGCGGCGGGTGAATCGGCATCACTTGCGGAAGATCAGCAGCGAGATGCAAACGGTGGTTACGAATCCGATCAGCAATTCCATCACAGGCTCCTTGGCAGGTAAGCCGTTGGCTCGCGCAGACGGTGGCTTGCTGACGGTCACAACAAAAAATGCGGCCTGGCCGCATGCGCACGCTCGGTGTCGCTCAGGCCGCCTTGCGGTCGTAGAACGTGACCGGGATCGGATGCGCATGATGCTCGACGCCGCACCGGCTCGCGCAGACGCCTTGCTCGGCCATGAGGTCGCGTACGGACTCCTCGCACTTGCCGCAGCACGTGGCCACGCCGAGCTCGAACTGGAGTTCATCGAAAGAGTTCACGCCCTCGGCGAGGGACGCGCGAATCTTGCGATCGGAAACAGACTTGCACACGCAGACGATCATGATGAGTTGCGATAGCTAACGTTAATGCGAATTATTATCATTAATTTTGCAGACGTTGACAAGCCTGGGTCGGCTTTTTTTAAAACCATCGGACCCTTGAAGCGGCGGGCGTGGCGAAGCAGGGAAGAGCGGACCTGCCGGCCCGCGTCAGGCGGTCGCGCAGGCGTGCGCGTTCGGCGAAGAAATGGTGACGGATTCGACCGGCGCATCGAGGCCGAGCAGCGTCGACGCGAGCGCGCGCAGTTGCAGGCCGTCGCTCGTCGAACAGAAGCGCGGCGGCGCGGCGTGCGTGCCGGCCGGCGCGCGCAGCCCGCGTTCATCGAGCACCCGCGCGAGCTGGCGCGCGATGGCATCGCTCGTGTCGACGATCGTCAGGCGCTCGCCCACAAGGTTACGAATCGTTTCCGTGAAGAACGGATAGTGCGTGCAGCCGAGTACCAGCGTATCGGCGCCGTCGTCGAGCATCGGCTGGATGTAACGCTCGAGCAGCGCGCGCAACGCGGGGGAGTTCGTGTCGCCGCGTTCGATCGCCTCGACGAGCCCGTGGCCGGGTTGGCAGATGAAGCGACGGCCCGCGCCGTAGCGGTCGAGTAGCGCCTGGAAGCGCGGGCTGTTCAACGTGGATTGCGTGGCGAGCACGCCCGCGACGCCGGTCGCGGACAGCGCGGCGGCCGGCTTGATGCCCGGCTCGACGCCGACGAGCGGGATCGACAGGCGTTCGCGGATGGCCGCGATCGCCCGTGCCGTTGCCGTGTTGCACGCGATGACGAGCGCTTTCGCGCCTTCGCGGGCGAGCCACTCGCCGATCGCCAGCGTGCGTTCCGTGATGAATGCCTCGTCGCGCGGGCCATACGGCGCGTGGTGCGAGTCGGCGACGTAGACGAACGATTCGTCGGGCAGATGCGCGCGCGCGGCGCGCAGCACCGACAGGCCGCCGAGCCCCGAGTCGAAGATACCGACAGGGGCGGTGGCGTGCGGAGCGGTAGCGGCGGACGGGTTCGTCATCGTCGGGCGGGCGGCGGGCTGGCGGGTGGCGCGATTACTCGGCCGAACCCATCATCGTTTGCTGATAGTTCTGCAGGCCGACCTTGCCGATCAGGTCGATCTGCGTTTCGAGCCAGTCGATGTGCTCTTCGGTATCGTCGAGAATCTTCTCGAAGATCTCGCGCGACACGTAGTCGCGCACCGATTCGCAGTAGGCGATCGCTTCCTTGCAGGTGGACTGCGAGATCTGCTCGAGCTTCAGGTCGCACTTCAGGATCTCTTCGGTTTCCTCGCCGACGAGCAGCTTGTGCAGGTCCTGCAGGTTCGGCAGGCCGTCGAGCATGAACACGCGCTCGATCAGCCAGTCGGCGTGTTTCATTTCGCCGATCGATTCGTCGTATTCGTGCTTGCCGAGTTTGTCGAGGCCCCAGTGCTTGTACATGCGCGCATGCAGGAAGTACTGGTTGATCGCCGTGAGTTCATTCTTCAGTTGGGCGTTCAGATATTCGATGACTTTCTTGTCGCCTTGCATGGCTGTTCCTTGTTCAGTGGGGCTTCAGAAACCGAACGATAATCGCTCGAACGAGAAAAGCCAAGCCTCGAAGCCTTGTCGGGCCTGCCTTTTGCGTGTAATGAGAATCAGCCTCGAACAACCGGCCGCGCACAATAATGAGAATGAGAAGTAAAAAGGCCGGACGTCCGTCCGGCCTTTCGTTCGATCGCGCTTAAGCGGCAGCGACCGGGATCTTGCCGATCTTCGCCTGCCATTCCTTCGGACCCGTCTGGTGCACCGACGTGCCCGACGAATCGACGGCGACCGTCACCGGCATGTCCTGCACGTCGAACTCGTAGATCGCTTCCATGCCGAGGTCTTCGAACGCGAGCACCTTCGCGCCGCGGATCGCCTTCGACACGAGGTAGGCCGCGCCGCCGACCGCCATCAGGTAGGCCGCCTTGTGCTTCTTGATCGCATCGATCGCGACCGGCCCGCGCTCGGCCTTGCCGACCATCGAGATCAGACCCGTCTGAGCGAGCATCGTCTCGGTGAACTTGTCCATGCGCGTGGCCGTCGTCGGGCCGGCCGGGCCGACCACTTCGTCGCGCACCGGATCGACCGGGCCGACGTAGTAGATCACGCGGTTCGTGAAGTCGACCGGCAGCTTCTCGCCCTTCGCGAGCATGTCGGAGATGCGCTTGTGCGCGGCGTCGCGGCCGGTGAGCATCTTGCCCGACAGCAGCAGCGTCTGGCCCGGCGTCCAGCTCGCGACTTCTTCCGGCGTCAGCGTGTTCAGGTCGACGCGCTTGCTGGTTTCGGTGTTCGGTTCCCACTGCACCTTCGGCCAGGCGTCGAGCGACGGCGCTTCGAGCTTGGCCGGGCCCGAACCGTCGAGCACGAAGTGCGCGTGGCGCGTGGCCGCGCAGTTCGGAATCAGCGCGACCGGCTTCGAGGCCGCGTGCGTCGGCGCCGCCATGATCTTCACGTCGAGCACGGTCGCGAGGCCGCCGAGGCCCTGCGCGCCGATGCCGAGCGCGTTGACCTTCTCGTGCAACTCGACGCGCAGTTCCTCGACCCAGTCCTTCGGGCCGCGCGCGATGATTTCCTGGATGTCGATCGGCTCCATCAGCGATTCCTTCGCCATCAGCATCGCCTTCTCGGCGGTGCCGCCGATGCCGATCCCGAGCATGCCGGGCGGGCACCAGCCGGCGCCCATCGTCGGGACCGTCTTCAGCACCCAGTCGACGATCGAATCCGACGGGTTCAGCATCACGAACTTCGACTTGTTCTCCGAGCCGCCGCCCTTCGCCGCGACCTGCACGTCGACCTTGTCGCCCGGCACGATCTCGTAGTGGATCACGGCCGGCGTGTTGTCCTTCGTGTTCTTGCGGGCGCCTTCCGGCGGATTGACGATCGACGCGCGCAGCACGTTGTCCGGGTGCGTGTAACCGCGGCGCACGCCTTCGTTGATCATGTCGGTGAGGCCCATCGTCGCGCCGTCCCAGCGCACGTCCATGCCGACCTTCACGAAGATCGTCACGATGCCGGTGTCCTGGCAGATCGGACGCTTGCCTTCCGCGCACATGCGGCTGTTCGTGAGGATCTGCGCGATCGCGTCCTTCGCGGCCGGGCTCTCTTCCAGCTCGTACGCGCGGCCGAGGGCCTGGATGTAGTCGAGCGGGTGGTAGTAGCTGATGTACTGCAGCGAATCCGCAATGCTCTGGATCAGGTCTTCCTGTTTGATGACGGTCATGGCTGAGACTCTGTGGGGACAGTGGGGAAGGGTTGGCCGACGGTTCAGGCCGCCGGTCGGGACGCCGCTGGCGCATGCGTCTCGTGGAAATGGGCCGGATGCGTGTGCGTCGTCAGGCGATCGACCCACGCCATCACGAGCGCCGACACGAGGAACGACACGTGGATGATCACCTGCCACATGATCGCGTGCGTCGTGTGCTGGTCGGGGTTGATGAAGGTCTTCAGCAGGTGGATCGACGAAATGCTGATCAGCGCCATCGACAGCTTGACCTTCAGCACGCCCGCGTTCACGTGGTCGAGCCATTCGGGCTCGTCGGGATGGCCCTCGATGCCGAGCCGCGACACGAACGTTTCATACCCGCCGACGATCACCATGATCAGCAGGTTCGAGATCATCACGACGTCGATCAGGCCGAGCACCGCGAGCATCACGCTGATTTCGTCGAGGCCCGTCGCATGCGACAGCAGGTGCCAGACTTCTTTCAGGAACAGGAACACGTAGACGGCCTGCGCGACGATCAGGCCGAGGTAAAGCGGAACCTGGAGCCAGCGGCTCATGAAAATCAGCGCGGGAAGCGGACGAAGCGGGCGACGGCCAGGGCGGCCGGGCGAATGCGGGGCGGACATGTCGGAGTACGGGCGCGGGGCGCAGGTATCGGGGGTAATCTTGAAAAGGCGCGCTATTGTAACGCGTCGGCCGGCGCGGCTGCAGCGACGCGCCGGTACTGCGAGGGACGGATCACGAGGCGGCGGCCGGCACGTTTTTCACACGCAGGCTGGCGAGCACGATGCCGGTGACGACGCACGCGAGCGCGATGCCGTGCGCGAGCGTCGGGCGCTCGCCGAGGAACGCGATGCCGTACGCGGCCGCGGCGATCGGCAGCACCGCGCTGAACACGCCGGCGAGGCTGCCCGGCACGTGCCGGATCCCCTTCATCCACAGCCAGAACGAGAAGATGCTGGCCGACAGGCCGTACCAGACGACGAGCGCCCAGGTGCCGGCCGGCACGCTCGCGTAATCGAAGCGCCACAGCGCCGTCGCGCCGAGCGGCAGCATCAGGAACAGGCCGAACAGGTGCGTATAGGCGCAGATGTCGATCGGTGCGAGCGTTTGCGTGAGCCGGCGCGACAGGATCACGTAGATCGATTCGCAGCACACCGCGCCGAGGATCAGCAGGTTGCCGGTCAGCGAACCGGACGCGTCGCCGTGCGCACCGTGCCCGGCCGCGCCGCCGTTGGCGAGGTTGATCGTCACGACGCCTGCGATCGCGAGCGCGATCGACACGAGCGCCCGGCCGTTCGGCTTTTCACGCAGGATCAGCCACGCGAACAGCGCGACGATCGCCGGGATCGTGCTCGTGATGACGCCCGCGGCCACCGCGCTCGTGCGCTGCACGCCGTTGAGCATCAGCAGCGTGAACATGAAGGTGCCGAAGAAGGCTTGCAGGAACAGGTTCAGCCATTCGCCGCGCTTGACCGCGCGCATCTTCACGGGCCTGAACAGCGGCCACAGCACGGCGATCGCGATCACGAAGCGCAGCGTGGCGAGGATGGCGACGGGGACGAATGCAACGATGGATTTACCGATACCGACGTTGCTGCCGACGAACAGCATCGACAGGATGAGAAAGAGGGCGTAGCGATTCAAGCTGGAATCCGAAAGGCGAGTTCAGTTAGGATTGTAGGGTCGCGGTTGTAACAGCGTAAAGCCGGCCTCGATGCGGCGCCGCCCGGCGCATGAAGCGGCCATGCCGCGTAAGTGACGGGTAAGTTGGAGCGCTTATCGTGGACACTGCCGGGTCGCGTTCGCGTGATGTGGTGCGGTGCAGCATCGTGCGCAGGCCGTCGCGGCCGCGTACGGGTGGGTGGGAGACAGCGGCGCGCGAGCGCCGGCCAAGACGCGCGGCGTGCACGATCGCGCCGCCATGCAGAGGATTCATGTTCACCAAGGGGTAGTCGATGTCTGCGATTGAATCGGTTCTTCACGAAACCCGTCAGTTCGCGCCGCCCGCGGCGCTCGAGAAGACGGCGACCATTTCCGGCATGCCGGCCTATCGCGCGCTCGTCGCCGAGGCCGAGCAGGATTACGAAGGCTTCTGGGCGCGCCTCGCGCGCGAGGGCCTTGCGTGGCACAAGCCGTTCACCCAGGTGCTCGACGAGCGCAACGCGCCGTTCTACACGTGGTTCGAGGACGGCGAGCTGAACGCGTCGTACAACTGTCTCGACCGCCACGTCGAAGCCGGCAACGGCGAGCGCGTCGCCGTGATCTTCGAGGCCGACGACGGCACCGTCACCCGCGTCACCTATGCCGACCTGCTCGCACGCGTGTCGCGCTTCGCGAATGCGCTGAAGAAACGCGGCATTGCGAAGGGCGATCGTGTCGTCATCTACATGCCGATGTCGATCGAAGGCATCGTCGCGATGCAGGCCTGCGCGCGCATCGGCGCGACGCACTCGGTCGTGTTCGGCGGCTTCTCCGCGAAATCGCTGAACGAGCGGCTCGTCGACGTCGGCGCGGTCGCGCTCGTCACCGCCGACGAGCAGGCCCGCGGCGGCAAGACGCTGCCGCTCAAGAGCATCGCCGACGAGGCGATCGCGATGGGCGGCTGCGAGGCGGTCAAGAGCGTGATCGTCTATCGCCGCACCGGCGGCAAGATCGACTGGCATGCCGAGCGCGACCTGTGGATGCACGAGCTCGTCGACGGCGAATCCGAGCGCTGCGAGCCGACCTGGGTCGGCGCCGAGCATCCGCTGTTCATCCTGTATACGTCGGGCTCGACCGGCAAGCCGAAGGGCGTGCAGCACAGCACGGGCGGCTACCTGCTGTGGGCCGCGCAGACGATGAAGTGGACCTTCGACTGGAAGCCCACGGACGTGTTCTGGTGCACGGCCGACATCGGCTGGGTCACGGGCCATACGTACATCACCTACGGCCCGCTCGCGTGCGGCGGCACGCAGGTCGTGTTCGAAGGCGTGCCGACTTATCCGGACGCCGGCCGGTTCTGGAAGATGATCGGCGATCACAAGGTCACCGTGTTCTACACCGCGCCGACCGCGATCCGCTCGCTGATCAAGGCGGCCGAAGCCGACGACAAGGTGCATCCGAAGAGCTACGACCTATCGAGCCTGCGCATCATCGGCACGGTGGGCGAGCCGATCAATCCGGAAGCGTGGATGTGGTACCACAAGCACGTCGGCCACGAGCGCTGCCCGATCGTCGACACGTGGTGGCAGACCGAGACCGGCGGCCACATGATCACGCCGCTGCCGGGCGCGACGCCGACCGTGCCGGGCTCGTGCACGCTGCCACTGCCGGGCATCACGGCCGCGGTGGTCGACGAGACGGGCCAGGACGTGCCGAACGGGCAAGGCGGGATTCTCGTCGTCAAGCGCCCGTGGCCGGCGATGATCCGCACGATCTGGGGCGACCCGGAGCGCTTCAAGAAGAGCTATTACCCCGAGGAGCTCGGCGGCCGGCTGTATCTCGCTGGCGACGGCACCGTGCGCGACAAGGAGACCGGCTACTTCACGATCATGGGCCGGATCGACGACGTGCTGAACGTGTCGGGCCACCGGCTGGGCACGATGGAGATCGAATCGGCGCTGGTGTCGCACGAGCTGGTGGCCGAGGCGGCGGTGGTCGGCCGTCCGGACGACACGACCGGCGAAGCGGTCGTGGCGTTCGTCGTGCTGAAGCGTTCGCGCCCGGAAGGCGACGAAGCCGCGGCGCTCGCGAAGGCGCTGCGCGACTGGGTCGGCAAGCAGATCGGGCCGATCGCGAAGCCGAAGGACATCCGCTTCGGCGACAACCTGCCGAAGACGCGCTCGGGCAAGATCATGCGGCGCCTGTTGCGCTCGCTCGCCAAGGGCGAGGCGATCACGCAGGACACGTCCACGCTCGAGAATCCGGCCATCCTCGAGCAGCTCACCGAAGTGCGTTGAGCACACGGTTGCGCGTCATGCGCGCGAGCCCCTGCGCGGCAGTCCCGATTGCCCGCGCAGGGGCTTTTTGCTACATAACGGCATGACCGTTCCGACCCGCTCGGCGCCTGCCGCGCCACCTCCCGTTCCCGCGCCGCTCGCGCGTGCGCACGCACGCTACTGGCGCTTCAACGTCGCGCTGATCGCGGTGCTGATGGTGATCGGCTTCGCGGTGTCGTTCATCGTGCCGTTCTTCGGACCCGCGCTCGCCGGCGTTCGTTTCGCCGGTTTCAGCCTGCCGTTCTATGTCGGCGCACAGGGCGCGATTCTCGTCTACCTCGTGCTGATCGTCGTCTACATCGGGCTGATGCAACGCGCGGACCGTACGCTGCGCCGCGCGTACGACGAGCATGCGGCACGCGCCGGCCATGCGAGCGGCGGGCGCTGATTCATGCTGACGCATCGACTGATACGCGCGTACGCGCTCTACACGCTCGGGTTTCTCGGGTTCGTGCTGCTGATGTGGCGGATCGAGCGCGCGACGGGCTCGGGCGTCTGGATCGGCTACGTGTTCCTGTTCGTGCCGATCGCCGTGTATGCGGTGATCGGGTTGTTGTCGCGCACGTCCGATCTCGTCGAGTACTACGTGGCCGGGCGGCGCGTGCCGTCCGCGTTCAACGGGATGGCGACGGCGGCCGACTGGCTGTCGGCCGCGTCGTTCATCGGCCTGGCCGGCTCGCTCTACGCGACCGGTTACGACGCGCTCGCGTACGTGATGGGCTGGACGGGCGGGTTCTGCCTCGTCGCGTTCCTGCTCGCGCCGTATGTGCGCAAGCTCGCGCGCTACACGATTCCCGATTTTCTCGGCACGCGCTTTTCGAGCACGGCCGTGCGCGCGCTCGCCGCCGGTGCGGCGATCCTGTGTTCGTTCGTGTATCTGGTCGCGCAGATCCAGGGGATCGGCCTGATCGCGACGCGCTTCATCGGCGTCGATTTCGCGATCGGCATCTTCTGCGGCCTCGCGGGCATTCTCGTGTGCTCGTTTCTCGGCGGGATGCGGGCGGTCACGTGGACGCAGGTCGCGCAGTACATCATCTTGATCAGCGCGATCCTGATTCCGGTGTCGCTGATCGCGATGAAGAATGGCCTCGGGCCCGTGCCGCAGTTCAATTACGGCAAGCTGATGGAGCGCGTCGCGGCGCGCGAGGCGCAGGTGCGCGACGCGCGCGACGAGCAGCAGGTGCGCGATGCGTACCGCCGGCAAGCCGCGGAGATCCAGACGCGGCTCGACCGGTTGCCGGCGTCCCATGCGGACGCGCGCCGGCATCTCGTCGACCGGCTTGCCGACCTGCGGCGCCACAACGGGCCGCTGCGCGAGATCAGCCAGCTCGAGCGCGAGCTGGCCGATTTCCCGCGCGATCCGGCGGCGGCGCGCGTGGCGTGGACACAGGCGCGCGACGACCTCCTCGCGCGTGCCGAGCCGCCCGTGCCGATGCACGAGCCGTTTCCGGCTGCGAGCGAAGACGAACGCAAGCCGCGCGAGCGGAATTTCCTCGCGCTGCTGCTGTGCCTGTCGCTCGGCACCGCGAGCCTGCCGCACATCCTGACGCGCTACAACACGACCACGTCGGTCGCGTCCGCACGGCGCTCCGTCGGCTGGACGCTGTTCTTCATCGCGCTGTTCTACCTGAGCGTGCCGGTGCTCGCGGTGCTGATCAAGTACGAGATCCTCGCGAATCTGGTCGGGCGGCCGTTCGCCGAATTGCCGGCGTGGGTCACGCAATGGCATCACTTCGAACCCGACCTGATCAGCGTCGTCGAGGTGATTCGCGACGGCATCGTGCACTGGTCGGAAATCCAGATGCAGCCGGACATGGTCGTCCTGGCCGCGCCGGAGATCGCGGGACTGCCGTACGTGGTGTCGGGTTTGATCGCGGCCGGTGCGCTGGCCGCGGCGCTGTCGACCGCGGACGGGCTGTTGCTGACGATCGCGAACGCGCTGTCGCACGACGTCTATTACTGCATGGTCGCGCCCGATGCGACGAGCCAGCGGCGCGTGACGATCTCGAAGGTGCTGCTGCTGGGGGTGGCGCTGTTCGCGTCGTATGTCGCGTCGCTCAATACCGGAAAGATCCTGTTTCTCGTCGGCGCCGCGTTTTCGCTGGCGGCGTCGAGCTTCTTTCCGGTGCTGGTGCTGGGCGTGTTCTGGAAGCGCACGACGACGCGCGGCGCGATCGCCGGGATGGTGACGGGCTTGGCGGTGTGCGTGTACTACATCGTGTCGACTTATCCGTTCTTCACGCAACTGACCGGGTTCGCCGGACGCGCGTGGTTCGGAATCGAGCCGATCAGCTCAGGCGTGTTCGGCGTGCCGGCGGGGTTCGCGGTGGCGATCGCGGTGAGTCTGTGCGACAAGCGGCCGGATGAATATACGCGGGCGCTGGTGGATTACATTCGGCATCCGTGAGCGCAGGCGGGAGCAGGGTGTCGACGTGCCGAATGGAAAGCCCCCTGACTTCTCAGGAAATCGGCTGGCTTCATGCTTTTGGCGAGGAGAGGATGATTCGCCCGCACAAGCGCTGGCCGCGGATTCCGCGGATTCGATTGCAAGCGAATCCGTTCGAATCCCGCCGCCGAACCATCGGCCTGCTTTTCTCCGGAAACGAAAATGCCCGCTGGCGCGGGCATTGAATACTGGCGGAGAGAGGGGGATTCGAACCCCCGATAGGCGATTAACCTATACACGCTTTCCAGGCGTGCGACTTAAACCACTCATCCATCTCTCCGGAAGACCGAGAGTATAGCAAACTCTGGGGGCTGCCCGCCAGTCCCTTCGGTGCCCGTCAGAAATCCGTCGTCATCGACAGCCACACCGAGCGCGGGTCGCCCTGCGTCAGATATCCGCCGATCGTCGACGACCAGTACGACTTGTTCGCGACGTTGCGCACGGTTGCGCGGAACGTCGTCTTCTTGCCGAACACGTCCGTCGCGTAACGCGCGCCGAGATCGAAGCGGTCCCATGCCTGAATCGACATCGTGTTCGCGACGTCCAGGTACTGCGGCCCCGTGTGGATCCAGCGCGCGGTCAGCGTGAGCCCGTTCAGCATCGGCACGTCGTATTCGGCGCCCGCGTTGAGCAGGAACGACGGCACGCCGATCGGCCGGTGGCCGTCGTTCGCGCCGCCCGCCGTGTTCCGCAGCGTCGCGTCGAGATACGTCGCGCCCGCGATCAGCCGCACGCCTTTCCACGGCTCGCCGTACACGGCCGTCTCGATGCCGCGGTGCCGCTGTGTGCCGTCGGCGCCGAACAGGTTCGTCGCCGGATCGGTGTACGCCATCGGCTTCTCGATCTGGAACAGCGCAAGCGACGCGCCGTACTTGTCGGTGTCGTAGCGGACGCCGGCTTCATATTGCTTCGATCGGTACGGCGACAGCGCCTGGCCCGCGTTGCGTGCGGTGTTCGGCGCGATCTCGCCCTGTGCGAGCGCTTCGCTGCGGTTCGCGAAGATCGACACGTTGCGCCACGGCTTCACGACGAGACCGAACACCGGCGTCGTGATCGCGTCGCTGTAGGTGGTGGCGACCGCGCCCGTGTAGTCGAAGTTGTCGACCGAGATCGACTGGCGCCGCGCGCCGATCGTGAACAGCACGCGGTCGTCGAGGAAGCCGAGCGTATCGGATACCGCGAGGCTGCGCAGCCAGGTCTTCGTGACGGTGCCCGGATCGTTCATGTCGCCGCCTGCGTAGGCGGTTGGCGGGGGCGCGAGCGGCGCCGGATCGTAGAGCGTCGTCGGGAACGCGTTCGACATCGTGTACGCGGACTGGCTGTCGATGCGGATGAACGACGCGCCGACCGTCACGAAGTGCGACACGGGGCCGGTCGTGAAGCGGCCGCGCACGCCGGCTTCGGCAGACTGCGCATCTTCCTTGTGCGGCACGCTCAGGCGCGAGCCGGTCGTGCCGGACGACGAGTAAGTCGGCGTGTAGTAGTCGCCGTGCTCGTTCGTATGGCGTGCGCCGGCCGATACGTAGGCCGTCCACGCGGGCAGGAAGTCGTACTCGGCGCGCACGATGCCGACCGTGTCCTCGAGTTCGCTGAAGCTCCACGGCTGCGCATAGTTGTGCGTCGCGGACGGCACGGCGGGCAACTGATTGCCGCTGACGAGCACGACCGGGCGGCCGTTGTCGATCCGCTGCCGCTGATACAGGAAGTCGCCGGCCAGGCGCAGCTTGTCGCCGCGCCAGTCGAGCGACACCGCCGTCACGTTGCTGCGGCGGCGCTCGTCGTCGACAGCGGTGTCGCCGCTGCTGACCGACTGGTTCACGCGCACGCCGAACTGGCCGTCGCTGCCGAAGCGGCGGCCGATGTCGACATGCGTGCCGAGCGAGCCGGACGTGGCGCCGTCGACGGTGACGCGCGTGAGCGGCTTGTCGTCCGCACGCTTCAGTTGCAGGTTCACGCCGCCGCCGACCGCCGAGCCGTTCGGCGATGCACCGTTCAGGAATGCATTCGCGCCCTTGAACACGTCGACACGCTCGACCGCATCGGTCTGGACGAGCTGCCGCGGCGTGACGCCGTACAGGCCGTTCAGCGACACGTCGTCGCCGGCGAGCTCGAAACCGCGGATGACGAAGACCTGCGAGAAGTTGCCGTAGCCTGAGGCGCTGCGCACGGCCGGATCGTTGTCGAGCACGTCGGCGAGCGTGCGCGCCTGCTGGTCCTCGATCAGTTTCGACGTGTAGGTGGTCATGCTGAACGGCACGTCGCTCGCCTTTTGCCGGCCGAGCACGCCGAAATCCGCGCCGCGCGCGACCTGGCCGCCGGCGTAGGTCGGGGCGAGGTCGCCGGGCAGCGGCTCGGCCGCGCCGGTCACGTTGATCGACGGCAGCATGGTGGCGTCGGGTGCGGCGTTGGCGGCGGAAGTGGCCTGTTGGGCCCGGGCGGCGGCCGGGAAGGTGCAGGCGAGCGCAATGCCGAAGGCAATCGGCGTGAGACGCCGGACGGGTAACGAACGTGTCGACATGGAACGCAAATCGGGTGTGGTCGGTGATCCATCCCGGGGTGGCGAGTCGGAATCCGGGCGGCGTGACGCGTCCGTACTGTCGCGGACGTGTTTTTGTCGAGCGGCGGAGTCTAACGTAAACGAGAATCATTGTCGTTTGCGGAAAGATCAGTCCACTATTTGAGATAACCGGGTGCCGCTCGCCGACGACGGCGCTCATCCGCCGGGCAGGCGTCGGGATGGACATGCGATCATGCGAAATCCGTATTCGTCGTAACAAACGTACGCATCGGTTGCGGCCTGTCGGCCGATCATGCCGATGCCGTCCGTACCGCTCTCTTCAAAAGGAACGCCACGCCATGTCGCTCTCTGCCTTGCTCGCCTTTGCGCTGATCCTGTCCGTCGGTGTCGCGACGCCCGGCCCGACGGTGTTGCTCGCGATGAGCAACGGTTCGCGCTACGGATTGCGTCATGCGATGGTCGGCATGCTCGGCGCCGTCACCGCCGACGTCGTGCTCGTCGCGCTGGTCGGGTTCGGCCTCGGCGTGCTGCTCGACGCGTCGGAAACGGCGTTCGTGACGCTGAAGCTGCTCGGTGCGGCGTGGCTCGCGTATGTCGGCATCCGGATGCTGATGTCGAGCGGCGGGGCCGCGGCGGCGCAGCCCTGCGTGCCCGCGACGCCCGATCGCCGGAGCGCTTTTCTGAAGAGCTTCTTCGTCGCGATGAGCAATCCGAAGTACTACCTGTTCATGTCCGCGCTGCTGCCGCAATTCGTCGACCGGTCGCATGCGATCGCGCCGCAGTACGCGATTCTCGCGGCGACGATCGTCGCCATCGATGTAATCGGGATGACCGGTTACGCGCTGCTGGGCGTGCATTCGGTTCGCGTATGGAAGGCGGCCGGCGAGAAGTGGCTGAACCGGATCAGCGGATCGCTGCTGCTGATGCTCGCGGGGTACGTTGCGCTGTATCGCAAGGCCGTGCATTGACGCGGTGACGGAGCGGGGAAGCGGCTTGGCGCCGTGCCATCAGGACGCATGACGTGGCCGACGGTCGGTGTTTCGGCGCGACGTTCGTCGGTATCGACAGGCGAGGGGGCGTTTTCTCCCAACGCGTATTCGCGTCGAATTTCGAGGTGGGCGGAGAGAACAAGCTCTATCGGTATTGGCAGGACGACTGGCGCAAGGACAAGAACCAGAAGGAAGGCTTCTGGTATCCGCCATCACCGCCCGCGCGGTATGGTCTTGGACGAGGCATGCATTCCAATGAAGGGTTGTTCCCGAAGTTCATGACGCTGATAACGAGTCCCGCCCTCTATCTGTTTAATTTGACCGAGATGAAGGTCAATGCCGATCCGCCAAAAGACTGGGAAATCCCGATCACGGCACCGATGCTCGATAAGGAGACTCGCTTCCTCCCGCAGGCGTTCCGCTATGGAAAACCATCGGGTGCTTGCGATGCGCAAGGGAAATCGATCGAGGAAGGGAGCTTCAACGAGAGTTACGATCCGCCGTCGGCCGCGCGTGACGCCAACAAGGAGAACAAGCGCGATGACGATCCGTACGACAACTTCGACGCGAAATCGGAAAAATTCAAGACTGAGGGTGATGCGCTGAAGGCGCAGGGGGATACTGCATCCGAAGCTGCGCAGCGGTATGAAGATCATTCGATTCTTCGCATGGAAGCGCGTAGATCCGGAAATCGTCGCTGGGTCGACAAGGACGGAAATGTGGTCGGGGAGGACAATCCGGGGGCTGCGAGTGCTGACTATACCGAATGGCGGAACAAGGAGATATTTCAGATTCTGAACGGCGGGGATAAGAATAATCCCACCAATCATTCGACCATCATGACGAATGGTGAACATGCGGAAAAGGCTTTGGCTTACGATATTGCTATTGGGCTTTGCTATCTGACGGAAGACGACTTTGCGGATCTCAGGAAGCAGGCGGATTGGCGATTTTTGAGTGGATTGGTGAAGGATGGTCAAAATGAATTATTTGCGGAATATATAAGGAAGGGAAAGTATAAGGACATGTTTTTGCATAAATGGGTTAAAAGTGATCCGGTTGCAAGCATGCCCGAAAAAATCTACGACGAACGTGATGGCGGATTTTTCCTGCGGCTGGGGAGTGTGCTATGAAGGTGATTGTTGCCACTTGGCAGCGGCGATTTGGATTGGCGATTTTCGTCATGCTGTTGGCTGCGATCGCGTTATATGCAACGATGACGTTGCCGAGTAGTGCATCTGCCGAAAACTCAAGTGCAGGAGATCTGATGAAGAGAATGGTGCTGGTTCCTGGATTGTTGGCTGTGTTGGTATTTGTGTTTTCGACCATGTTGGCGACGTCGAGTGCCGTGGCTGCGACACCACGCACCGTGGGCGACGCTGAATCTAAAAGTGATTCGGTGAAGCCTTTTGTGGCGCAAGTCGTTGGCCTTGAATGGCTCAATCCTCTGCAACGCCGGGATTATCCGGCGGAATGGCAGTTATTATGGACGTTGGGTCTGGCTTCTGCGAACAAGAATGACGATATGGTGCGCACCAATCCTAAAAAGTACTCTGCCGTTCAAGCGATCTCAATCATCGCGGATGGCAGCTCGGGACGTGAATCATTTGGCGGATTTTACGAGAAATATATCGACGAGTTGCTCGTATTGTTTCGTACTAAATATTTTACCAATTCCAACTATTTCTATACCGTAAAACCTGGGGATAGAAGTAGATGGCGTGAGCTGGCTGGCGTGCATGTTGAACTGGCAATTCCTGATCGTCTCGATCCCATCAAGGCAAAGGCATATTTGCGTGATCAAATAATCAGCACGTTCGAGATCGGAAATTCATCGGCAAAAGACCTGTGGAGCCACGACACACCGCCGGATGTGCATGTGACATCGGGGCAGGGGAATGCCGGCTTCACGTCGCTGAACGCGGCACTGGACTATCTGGCCGCCCACCCGGACAAAAGCGCGTGGGTGATGAACTGGGACGCACCGAGTTTCCCGCCGAAGGACGAACAGATCAACGAGAACATGGTGGTGCTGTTCCTCGCCGGCCCCGACCTGAAGACCGAGCGTGAGCCGCTGGCCTGGATCGGCAAGGCTGCTCGAAGCAACGTCAAGGATTTCGAGGCCAAGCAAGGCGCGAGCCGCGCGGTGCAGGCATGGAAGTCGGCGATCGATGCGGCCGCGAGTAATGCAGGCGTGCCGGTGTCGTCGGTGAATTACATCGTGCACGACGCGGGCAAGGGCAGCGATGCTGCATCGACACGCATTGCGTCACTGTCGCAGACGCTGACGGAAGTACTGCCCGAATACGATTTCCGTACGCAGACCTTCAATACATCGGCGCTACTCGGTGACATGGGCGCCGGCGCGGCGCTGACCGATGTGGCGCTGGCGATCGGCCGAGCGAATCACCTCGGTGGCAATGTGCTCGTAGCCGGAACGACCGACACGGAGCATCCGACGGCAGTGGTCGTCGTCGCGCCTTCGAAGCTGACGCCGATCGACGCCGGCAAGGACTGGTTCCGTGCACGCGGCGAGAACAACGCGTACTTGCCGTGGTGGGGGCGCCGTCACGACGCACGTCCGGCATCGCAAGGCTATTCGGAATAAGGAGCGCGCATGCGCGGCATCATTCGAGTCGGCGACGCAACGAGCCACGGCGGTCAGGTCGTGACCGGCAGTGCGGTCAGCGAAGTGATGGGGCGGCCGGTCGCCCGGCTCGGTGACACGTGCGTCTGCCCGATCGCGGCCCATCAGGCCTGCTTTATCGCCGAAGGCGATCCGCAGGTCATCGTCGACGGGAAACCGGCTGCATTCGATGGTCACAAGACATCGTGCGGTGCGACGCTGATTTCGAGTCTAGCGTCGTCCGGACGGGAATGAATTCGCGGACCGGCGCGCGGGTTGGCCGGTTCGATCGGGGTATTCATGCACTGTTTCACTCTTGCCAGACGTATCGGGTGCGTCTTGATCGTGATGGCGACGCTCTTGTCGTGCTCGCCATTGCGGGTCGAGACGCGCGCTGCATCGACGCGATCCGTCGAAGGTGCGTCTGCCGCGCCGTTTGTTGCTCAAGTTGTCGGGCTTGAATGGCTCAATCCGCTGCAGCGTCGCGACTATCCGACCGAGTGGCAATTGCTGTGGACGCTTGGGTTGGTGAAGCCGAACGCCAACGACGACATGGTGCGCACAAACCCCAAAAAATACTCGACCTTGCAGGCGGTTTCCATCGTCGCGGACGGTAACTGGGGAAGTGAGACGTTTTCGGGGTTCTATGAAAAATACGTCAGCAAACTTCTTGTGTTGTTTCGTACGCGCTATGTAATGAACTCCAATTATTTCTATACCGTCAGCTCGAAGTACAAGAGTGAGTGGCGTGAACTGGCCGGGGTGCGTGTCGAACTTGCACTTCCTGCCGACCGCCTCGATCCGGTAGCTGCCGGCGCGTTCTTGCGTGACGAAATGGTGAATGCGTACGAAATCGGCAACCCCTCCGCAAAAAATCTATGGATCCGCGATACGCCGCCCGACGTACACGTAACGTCGGGCCACGGCAATGCCGGCTTCACGTCGCTGAACGCCGCGCTGGACTACCTGGCCGCGCATCCCGACAAAAGCGTGTGGGTGATGAACTGGGACGCACCAAGTTTTCCCCCGCACGACGAACAGATCAACGAGAACATGGTGGTGCTGTTCCTCGCCGGCCCGGATCTAAAGACCGAGCGCGAACCGCTGGCATGGATCGGCAAGGCGGCGCAAGGCAGCGTCAAGAATCTCGACGCGAAGCAGAACGGCAGCCGCGCGGTGCCGGCGTGGAAATCGACGATCGACGCAGCCGCAGCCAATGCGGGCGTTACAGTCTCGTCGCTGAACTACGTTATCCACGACGCAGGCAAGGGCAGCGCCGCCGCGTCGGCAAGGGCCGCGTCCCTTTTGCAAGGGTTCGCGGAAGCCGTGCCGGAAAGCGACCTCCGCGGCGCGACCTTCAACACGTCGGCACTGCTCGGTGACATGGGGGCCGGCGCGGCGCTGACCGATGTGGCGCTCGCGATCGGCCGCGCAAAACATCTCGGCGGAAACGTGCTCGTGGCGGGCACGACCGACGCTGAGCGTCCGACGGCCGTGGTCGTCGTCGCACCATCGAAGCTGACGCCGATCGATCCCGACAAGGAGTGGTTCCGCGCACGCGGAGGGAACAACGCGTACTTGCCGTGGTGGGGCCGCCGTCACGACGCGCGCCCGACGTCGCAAGGCTATTCGGACTAGGACGCGACGTAAGGGGTTGCGTTAAGCAATCTGTAACAATCAGCGGAATAGCGAGAAGCCGATTATTTCAAAATACTTTCAGCTTCTCTTTGCCGATGTGCACGAGGAAATCCGGATTCGCGCTCCATCAAGGCACGGGTCCCGACGTGCCGGAGGCCGTGTCGGAATTCCTATCGCATGTCTTACATATCGAATGGAAATTGAAAGAATTGCCCGGCTTGACGCGCCACCCCGTCGCCCCTTATTGTCCGTCTGCCGCCCGTGAGAGAGCACGACGGCAATCGCGCAAGCGCGTCTCGCGCGCACGACAACACGTAGCAAAAAGCAGAAAAGGAAACGTGGTAGCCACATGAAGCCGCTATTCGACGACAACAAATCCGATGCGGTCAGCGATCGTCCGTCCACCCCGTCTTCGTCACCCGTCGCCGTGCCGGCAGCCGTCGCCCACGTCGTCGTGCCGGCAGCGTCGCCGACGGAACATGCGCGCCTGATCACCGTCGACGAGATCGATCAGCTCGGCGCGACGCAGGGCACGCGCATCGCCGCCTTCTCCCAGCAGATTCTCGCGAGTGTCCGGGCATCGGACGCCGACCAGTTCGGCGACAAGCTCAACGAGCTGATCGCGACCGCGAAGGGGCTCGACCCGCGCGGCGCCGACAAGGGCGGGCTGCTCACGCAGGTCACGCGGCTGTTTCGCTCGACCAAGGAGAAGCTGCTGTCGCAATACGAATCGGTGAGCAAGCGGATGGACACGCTCGTCGTCGAGCTCGAAAACCATGCGCAGCGCCAGAAGGCCGGCATCGACGAGCTCGAGCGGATGTACAACGACAATTACGCGCTGCACCAGGAGCTCGCGCAGTCGAAGGCGCACGGCGAAACGGCGCTCGCGACGCTGCGCGCACATCTCGCGGCCGGCCAGCAGCCGGCTGACGATGCATTCGCCGCGCAGCGCCTGCTCGACGTGAAGCGCAAGGTCGATGCACTCGAAAGCAAGCTCGACGATCTCGATCGCGCGATGCTGATGTCGAAGCAGCTCGCGCCGCAGATCCGGATGGAGCAGGACCAGAAACGCACGCTGACGTCGAAGTTCATGACGATCAAGACCGTGCTGATCCCCGCGTGGACCAACGCGTTCGCGCTCTATCTCGAGCAGCTCGGCACGAAGCGCGCGGCGGCGCTCGCGAACGCGACGTACGATGCGGCCGACGAGGCGATCCGCGCGCAGGCCGACCTGAATCGCCGGAACGCGCAGGAAGTCGCGAAGCTCGGCCAGCGTCCGGTGATCTCGACCGACACGTTCGAATACGCGCAGCAGCAGCTGTTCGGCGCGTTCGACGACATCACGCAGATCATCGCCGACGGCAAACGCCAGCGCGAGCAGGACGCGCCGCGCCTGCGCCAGCTCGAACAGGATCTGATCACCCGATTCGCTCCGAAGCACAACTAAGAGAACCGAGAGAACACTGCATGATTACGCTTGAGAAACGCGCGGCGAAGGTCGCGATCGTCCTCGAAAAACGTCAGATCCTGAAGCCGCCCGTCGTGCGCGTCGGCGCGGCGCTCGACATCTCGGGCTCCGCGAAGCCGCTGTACCAGTCGGGCGTGATCCAGGAGACGCACGACCGGATTCTCGGCATCGCCCTGAAGTTCGACGACAACGGCGAAGTCGATACGTGGACCTTCACCGAAGGCTACGACCGCCTGCCGACCGCGACGCCGGAGAACTACGGCTCGTACATTTCCGACCATGTGCTCAACGCGCGGATCGACAAGTGGGGCGGCACGCAGTACGCGCCGGTGATGAACGACATCGTCGACTTCTTCTTCCGCGCGCCGGAGCCGAAGCGCGAGGAAAAGCGCGGCTTCCTGAGCCGGCTGTTCGGCGGGGCGGACGACACGTCCGCCCCGGCCGCCGCGGCGCCCGTCAACGGCCATCTGCCCGCGTGGGTGCTGTTCGTCACCGACGGCCAGAACCCGAAGAACGACCGCAAGCGCGTGCGCCAGTTGCTGACCGAATCGCAGCATTTTCCGCTGTACTGGTCGCTCGTCGGCGTCGGCGATCCGAGCGAATTCGACTTCCTCGCGGAAGTCGCGGAGGAAATGCCGAACGTCGGCTTCCTGCATCTCGAATCGCTCGATCTCAGCGACGAACAGATCTACGAACAACTGATCACGCAGGAATTCTGCGACTGGGTGCGCGCGAAGTAAGCGCGCCCCGCCAGCCCATTTTTCTGAACTCGATTACCCCATCATGTTGAAAGACTTCAAGATCCCGTTGTCGCTCACGGCGCTCGCGCTGATCGCGGCCTATCTCCTCGGCGGCGTGAAGGACATGCTGATCGTCGCGGTCCTGTGCGTGCTCGAGATTTCGCTGTCGCTCGACAACGCGGTCGTCAACGCATCGGTGCTGAAGAACTGGTCGGAGAAGTGGCGCAACCGCTTCATGGTGTTCGGCCTGCCGGTAGCCGTGTTCGGCATGCGGCTCGTGTTCCCGCTGCTGATCGTCGCGGTAATCGGCCACATCGGCCTGTGGGATGCACTGACGCTCGCGATCGAATCGCCGGACAAGTACGCGGCGGTGCTGACGTCCGCGCATCACGAGGTGTCGGCGTTCGGCGGCGCGTTCCTGCTGATGGTGTTCTTCAAGTTCATGCTCGACACCGAGAAGGACGAGCACTGGATCGGCTTCCTCGAAGGCCCGATGCGCCATCTCGGGCGCATCACCGCGCTGGAGGTGGCGCTGACGCTCGCGATCGTGATCGTCGCGTCGTTCTACGTGCCGGCGGCCGAGCAGGTGAGCTTCCTGCTCGCGGGCGCGTTCGGCGTGATCGGCTTCGTGATCGCGCACGGCGTGGGCGACCTGGTCGGCGGCGAGGACACGGGCACGCGCGTGGTGCGCGAAGGCGTCGCGGGTTTCATGTATCTGGAAGTGCTCGATTCGTCGTTCAGCTTCGACGGCGTGATCGGCGCGTTCGCGCTGTCGAACAACATCTTCCTGATCGCGCTCGGCCTCGGCGTCGGCGCGGCCTACATCCGGGAGATGACGCTCGTGCTGCTGAAGAAGGGCACGCTCGCGCAGTACCGCTTTCTCGAGCACGGCGCGTTCTGGGCGATCGGCGCGCTCGCGACGATCATGTTCCTGGGCGTGAAATTCGAGGTGCCCGAGGTCGTCACGGGCCTGATCGGCGCGGCGATGATCGCCGCGGCCGTGTGGTCGTCGATCGTCGTGCAGCGCAAGGAAGACCGTGCCGCGGTGGCGGGCAAGTGAGCACGCGTCACGCGGCGCGATAACCATCAACGAGGGGCCGCCGCGGGCGGTCCGGCATCGCCGCCGACGCAACGGCGGTTCCAGCAGAAGAGGTTCAGATGATCAATTTGTCGAAGGGCGGTCGAGTCAACCTGTCGAAGGAAGCGCCCGGCACGCAGAAATTCCGCATCGGTCTCGGTTGGGACGCGAACGCGACGGACACGGGCACGGATTTCGATCTCGACGTGTCGGTGTTCCTGTGCAAGTACGACGCGCAGAGCAATCCGAAACTGATCTCCGATCAGCATTTCGTGTTCTACAACAGCGAAGTGCGCACGATGGAGCGCAAGGAAACCTTCATCCAGCCGGGCGACGATTTCCCGAAGCGCGGAATGCCTTCGTCGAGGTGCCTGGGCGTCGTGCATAGCGGCGACAACCGCACGGGCAGCGGCGACGGCGACGACGAAGTGATCTTCATCGACATGACGAAGCTCGCGGCCGACGTCGAGGAAATCTCGGTGGTCGTGACGATCGACCAGGCCGAAGCGCGCCGCCAGAATTTCGGGCAGGTTCGCAACAGCTACATCCAGATCGCCGACGAGGTGTCGGGCGCGGTGATCGCGAAGTACGCGCTCGAGGAAGACTTCTCGATGGAGACGTCGGTGCAGGTCGGCAGCTTCTATCGTCGCGACGGCCACTTCATGTTCAAGGCGGTCGGCGCAGGCTACAACCGCGGCCTCGGCGATTTCGTCCGCGCGTACGGCGGCGCGGTCTGACTGGCGGGAGCCCGGCGCGCGGCACCTCGCCGCGCCGGGCAGGAAGCGGCGATGACGAATCCGTCCGACGAGCCGAAGCGGCTCGAGTTCGATACGACGCCCGAGCGCACGCCCGGGCGTCTCGCGTTCGACGCGCTGGCCGCGCCCGGTGCGTCGGTCGCGCGTGCGCCGGCGCGACCGGCACCTCGGGCGCTCGACTTCGGGCCGGCTTCCGCGTCCGATCAAGCCGTGCGCACGGCGCCCGCCGATGCGGTCGGCCGCGCGCTGTTCGGCGAATCGAATCACCCGCAGCTCGAAGCGTGCTTCCGCGCCGCGCAGGCCAGCTTTCCCCATCTCTATCCCGATTACGCGCCGCGCATCGAGCGGCATATCCGGCAACTGGTGCCGCTGAAGCTCGCGACGGTCGCGACGATCGGCGACGGCGCGCTGGAGACGGCCGGCAACCTCGTCGAGGCCGTCGCGGCGACGACACGCGAATTCAACGAACTCGGCGCGGCCGACATGATGGCGGGGCTGCTCGCGCAGGCGACACGCAAGGCCGGCATGTTCGAACGCTGGTTCGGTGCGGCGTCCGGTCATGTCGACTACCGCGCGGCGCTGGGCGCGCTCAAGCAGTCGCTCGGCTTTTTCCCGCGCCGTACCGAGGCGCTCGCCGCGGAGGTCCGCCATGCGGAGGAGAACCTCGTGGTCGTGCTCGCGGCGTTGAGCGCGGTGTCGGACGTCGTGCGGGCGCCGGACGATGCGGGCGTCGAGCGCGCGCTGTTCGACCGCCGCAACATCGTCGGGCAGGCCGTCCAGCAGATCCGGATGCAGCCGGCGCAACTGCGCGGGCTCGACGAGCGCGTGACCGACCTGCTGTCGCGCGCCGATCACCTGATGAACGTCGTGCTGCCGGCGGCGCTGGCCGCGCGGCCGTCGCGCTGAGCGAACGATACGGCCGCATGCGCTTCGGCGCGTGCGGTCTCGTGTCGGGCGCGACGGTTTCGCGCGCGCGGCCGCGAGTCTGTTATCTTCCCGGGCATCTCATCGCTTTCCCGCCGATTCTTCATGACCGACCGCATCGTCGCCGCCTTCGATTTCGACGGCACCATCACGACTACCGACAGCTTTCGCCATTTCGTCCGCCATGCGGTCGGCACGCCGCGTTTCGCGTGGGCCGGGCTGCGGGCGTTGCCGTGGATCGTCGCGATGAAGGCCGGGCTGCTGTCGCGCGGCGACGCGAAGGCGAAGTTCGCGTCGTTCGCGTTCGGGCCGATCCGGGAAGAAGCGCTCGATGCGCAGGCGCGCAGGTTCGTCGACACCTGCCTGCCGAGCCTCGTGCGTCCGGAGATGCTAGAGCGCATTCGCGAGCATCGCGCGCGCGGGCATGAAGTCGTGCTGGTCAGTGCGTCGCCGTCGCTGTATCTGGAGAAGTGGGCGAAGACGGCCGGCTTCGACGCCGTGCTGGCGACGCGGCTCGCGTTCGAGCGCGGCGTCTTCGCCGGGCGGCTCGACGGCGAGAACTGCTGGGGGCCGCAGAAGGTCGTGCGGCTGCGCGGCTGGTGGGGCGACCGGCCGCCGCAGCAGTTGTTCGCGTACGGCGACAGCCGCGGCGACAAGGAAATGGCCGAGCTCGCGAACTGGTCGTGGATCCGCGGGCAGGGGCCGATGCCGCCGATCGGCGATCGATGAAGCGCCGATGCGTTGATGCGCGCCGTCGGCGTTACGCGTCGGCTTGCGTGCGATGCGTGCCGCGAGACGGGCGATAGCCGCCCCAGCGATTCGCGCGCGCGAACGTGCCGACGTCGTTGAAGCGCACGCCGACTTCGCGCAGTGCCGCATGCGCGGTGCGCGCGGTCAGTTGCCGGATGTAGAACGGGTCGCGCACCACGAAGTGATGGATCGCGTGCGTGCTGCCGAAATTGAAGCAGAACAGCTGGAACGGCAGCATCCACCACGGGTTCAGTACCTGCGTCTGCTGGATCACGTTGCGCGAATCGATGTCGCCGAAATAGTGCATGTTCGAGCTGACGAAGTTGATGCAGAAGCTGCGCACGAAGTTCGGCCCGAGCCACACCACCGCCAGGAAATCGACGACGCGCATCACGTGCTCGACGACGGCCGGCACCGTCACCGCGTAGCCGCACGCATGCAGCGCGAACAGGCCGACGTGATAGACGACGAACGCATGCCATAGCGTGTAGTACAGGTGGCCGATCGGCATGTATGACGACACCTGCTCGACGCGCAACTGCAGGCGCTCGGACGGATCCTGCACCGGCTGCGCGGCCACGTACTGCTTCACCTTGCGGCGCATCGCGGCCGGTCGCAGCACGACGGCGAGCATGCCGTCCGCGATCATCAGCAGGCGCTTCACGCCCCAGCGCTCGCCGTTGGTGATGCCGAATTCCTCGAGATCCGATTCGCCACCCGACACCTTGTGGTGATGCAGGTGCATGCGCCGGCGTGTCCACGGGTTGATCGTGCCGGGCCGCGTGAGCCAGCACAGCGCCATCATCAGGTGATACGCCCACGGCGTCTTCTTGAAGTACATCAGATGGATCAGGTCGTGCTCGAGCTCGTGGATCAGCGACGTGACGAACGCGGCGAGCGGCAGCGCGACGTACCATGCGATCGCGCCGCGCGCATACAGCCATGCGATCGCGAGCATCGCGCTCACCGACGTGGCCATCACGGTCGCGCCGACGAGATTCTGGTTGTCGAGCAGCGGAAAGCGCGCGCGGATCGCGTCGCTCGCGGCGTTGACTTCGCGGCGGACGTACGCGACCTTGTCGGCGTCGTTTCGAAAGACGGTTCGTGCGGGTGGGCTCATCGACCGGAATCCGTGCGGAAAGAGTAGGGCGCAATGCCGATGTGACAAGCATAGGCGCGTGCCGGCGCGCATGCGAGGGCCGGCGGTGCCAATGGCGGTGTCATTTCGGGCCACGTTGGCCGGCAATCCGCGTTCGAGGCGCCGGTACGCGGCTAGAGTGCCGCCGCGGTGTCATTGCGGGCCAGCGACGCTACAATCCGCCGAAACCGCCCGGAGTGAGCCGCATGGTCCCGTCCGTTCCGGATGCCGCGCGCCAGTTGAACAAGGCGACGGTGTCGTCCGCGTATGCGTTGTTCATGCTGATGCTGGCCGAGGAGCGCGGCATCGACGGCGGCCGCATTCTCGCCGGCTCGGGCGTCGAGCGCGACCGGCTCGCGCAGCCCGATGCGCGCATCACGCCGCTGCAGCAGGCGACGATCGTGTTCAACCTGCTCGACGCGACCGACGATCCGTCGATCGCGATCGAGATCGGCTTGCGCAGCAGCCTGACGAAGGCGGGGCTGATCGGCTTCGGGCTGATGAGCTGCGCGACGCTCGGCGAGGCGATCGCGCTCGGCATCCGTTACCTGCCGACGCGCGTGCCGTTTTTCTCGGTGCGGCTCGCGCAGCTCGACGGCATCGTCGACATCGACGTGCTCGAAGCGTTTCCGCTCGGCCGGCTGCGCCAGTTCGCGGTGGAAAACTTCCTGGTCGAGACCGCGATCCTGTTCAATTCGCTGCTGTATCCGACGCCGGGGCGCACGCTGCAGTCGCGTGCCGAACTCCATTTCGAATGGCCCGAGCCGCCGTGGTTCGAGCGTTATCGCGCGCGGCTGCCGCGCTGCCATTTCGATGCGAGCGCGAACCGCATCCGCTGCGACGCCGCGCTGCTCGACGAGCCGATCGGCACCGCGAACGCGCAGACCGCGCAGATGATCGTCCAGCAGTGCGAGGCGGAGCTTGCGCGGCTCGGCTATGCGGAGAGCATCGTCGAGCGCGTGCGCAACCTGCTGATCTGCGACGAAGGCGGCTATCCGTCGGTCGACGACGTCGCGCGCGAGTTGCACGTGTCGGCGCGCACGCTCAAGCGCAAGCTCGCCGCATACGGCGCGACCTATTCGGCGCTGCTCGACGAGATCCGGCTGCGCGACGCGCTGCGGCTGCTCGAAGGCACACGGTTGCCGGTCGACGAGATCGCGGCGCGCGTCGGCTATACCGACCGCGCCAATTTCACGCGCGCGTTCAAGCGCTGGACGGGCGTTGCGCCGAGCGAGCGACGCTGAACGCCGAACCGGCATCGGCGTGCCGGCTCCCGCTCGCGCGCCGATGCTTCTTCAAGCCTTCCTGCCTTCAGACGATCGCGATCCAGTTCGCGCCGTGGCCGCCCGGCACGCGCGCGTGCAGCGACAGCGTGCCGTCGTCCGGCGCGATCGCATACACCGCCACGTGTTCCGACCGTTCGCCGCAGGCGACGAGCCAGCGTCCCGACGGATCGATCGCGAACCCGCGCGGCTGGGTTTCGGTGGCCGTCGCGTGCGTCGGCTCGAACGACCCGTCTTCGTGGCGGCGATAGCCGAGCAACCGGCTCGACGTGCGCTCGCTGACGTACGCGAAACGCATGTCGGGCGTCAGGTGCAGATCGGCGGCCCACACGGACGGCTCGGCGGGGGCGGGCGGACGCGCATGGCCTTGCGCGAGGTCGGCGACGGCCGGGTGGCGCGCACTCACGCGTGCGTCGCCGAGCCGGCCGGTGTCGGTGTCGCGGGCGAAGGTCGCGAGCGTGCCCTGGAATTCGCTGACGACGACCAGCGTGCGGCCGTCATCCGCGAACCGCAGGTGACGCGGACCGAAGCCGGCCGGCACGCGCGTTTCGCCGTGTTCGACCGCGCGCAGGCCGGCAGCGTCCTCGACGAGCGCGAAGCCGAACACGCGGTCCGAGCCGAGCGAGCTGACGTACGCGAAACGGTCGTCCGGCGACACGATCACCGCGTGCGCGTTCGCGATGCCGCCCGCGACTTGCAGCGGCGCGCCGTCGCCGTCGCGCACGCGTGCCGCATCGTAGACGCTCAGCGAATTTCCGCCGTACGATGCGCCGAGCAGCCAGCGGCCGCTGCGGTCGAGCGACAGGTACGCATGGCTCGCGTCGATCGCGGTCGTGCCGATGCGCGCGAGCGTGCCCGTGGCGGCGACGCGGAACGCGACGATCGTCGGCTGCTCGCCGCGCGTCGCGACGTAGAGCCGCGTGCGGTCGGCCTGCACGGCGATCGGCATCGCGACGTCGGCGGCCGGATAGCGGGCGAGCGGCGCGAGCGTGCCGTCGCCGGCGAGGGAGAACGTGGCGAGGTCGCCGTCGGCGGCATTCGAGACGACGACGGTCAGGCGGTCAGTGTTCGGCATGGCGGAGCATCGGGGCGTGCGTGAGGGAATCGTCGGCCGGCCGGCCGCGCGGCGGATCGCTGCGTCGCTGCGTGCGCGCGAACAGCGCGGCGACCGCGGCGACGAGCGAAGCGATCGCGAGCGCATACAGCCCGCCCGTGATCGAACCCGTATGTTGCTTCAGATAGCCGAAGGCCGTCGGCGCGACGAAGCCGCCGAGGTTGCCGACCGAGTTGATCAGCGCGATCACGGCCGCGGCCACGCGCGTGTCGAGATAGCCCTGCGGGATCGGCCAGAACAGCGACGCCGCCGCCTTGAAGCCGAGCGCGGCGAAGCAGATCGACGCGAACGACCACACCGGATCGGGCGACGTCGACGCGAACAGCCCGCACGCGGCGAGCACGAGCGCGAACGCGAGCCAGCGCTGCGGATGCTTCCACTTCGACGACAGCACCGCGAAGCCGTACATCGCGCCGATCGCGATCATCCACGGAATCGTGTTGTACAGGCCGACCTGGAAATCGGTGAGGCCACCCATCTTGCGGATGATGGTCGGCAACCAGAACGTGGCCGCGTAGATCGTCAGCTGGATCGAGAAGTACAGGAAGCAGAACAGCACGATCTGCGGATCGCGCAGCAGCGTGGTGGCGCGCACCGGCACGTTCGAGCGGACGTCGCGCGTGGCGCGCTCGTCGTCGAGCGCGTTCTGGAGCGCCGTGCGTTCCGCGGGCGTGAGCCACGTCGCGTCGCGGATATGCGATTTCAGCAGCAGCCAGCTCGCGCCGCACAGTGCAACCGAGAACAGCCCCTCGATCAGGAACATCCATTGCCAGCCTTCGAGGCCGAAGCCGCGGATCGACAGCAGCGCGCCGGTGACGGGCCCCGACAGCACCGACGCGAACGCGGAGCCGCCGAGGAAGATCGCCATCGCCTTGCCGCGCTCCTGCGGCGGCAGCCATTGCGACAGGTACAGCACGACGCCGGGGAAGAAGCCGGCCTCGGCCGCGCCGAGCAAAAAGCGCAGCACGTAGAACGACGTGTCGTTCCACACGAACGCCATCGCGGCCGCGACGATGCCCCACGTCGCCATGATCCGCGCCAGCCATACGCGCGCGCCGTAGCGCTGCATCAGCAGGTTCGACGGCACTTCGAACAGCGCATAGCCGACGAAGAACAGCCCGGCGCCGAGCCCGTACGCGGCCGCGCCGATGCCGATCGATGCTTCGAGATGGCGATCGACGAAGCCGACGTTCACGCGGTCGATGTAGTTCGCGACGAACATGATCAGCACGAGCGGCAGCACGTGCCACTTCACTTTCGAGACGGCGGACGCGAGCGGATCGCGGCCGGGCAGGGCGGACGAGGGCGGGTTCAACGGTGTCTCCGGTCGGGCGGCGGACGGGGCGGTAGCCCCGTGTCGGCGTCTGGGTGGCGGTTTGTGTAGTACGTCGTCGTATGACATGGTACGCCGGAGTGTCGGGGCTGGCGTCGCGGGTTTACCCGGAAATTTTCCCGATAATGGCAAAATTTCCGACTAGAGATGTTCCGCCGCTAACGTCTGATGACGTATGACATAGAGCCGGTTACCGGCGCGACGAGCGAAGCCTTCGCGGGAGGTCGTCCCCGCATATGAAGGGCAGAAGCACGGCGCGAGCGCGTTCAACGACGCGCAGGCGACTCGCGAGCCGTTTGCAGCGGAGGGCGGCTACGTTCCATCGACGGATGCGCTCGCGGTTGCGGCAAAATACGTCGCGTGCGAACCCGGCGACGGGCGCGACGCTCGCCGCGAACCGCGGCGATTTCATGCCTTGACGACGGAGCAACGGATCATGCAGGACAACCAGTACGCGCGGCATGTGTTCGCGTTCAACGGCGACGCGGACGGCCTGTGCGCGCTTCAGCAGTTGCGGCTCGCGCAACGCGTGCAGGGCACGCTCGTGACCGGCGTGAAGCGCGACATCAGTCTGCTCGAGCGTATCGACGCGGGCGCAGGCGACCTCGTCACCGTGCTCGACGTGTCGCACGACCAGAACCGCGACGCGTGCGCGCGGCTGCTGCGCGACGGCGCGACGGTCCGTTACTTCGATCATCACTTTGCGGGCGAACTGCCGGACCACCCGCGCTTCGACGCGCATATCGACACGGCAGCCGACGTCTGCACCAGCGCGATCGTGAACCGCCATCTCGGCGGCCGGTACGCGCGCTGGGCGATCGTCGCGGCATTCGGCGACGAGCTGCCGGCGCTCGGCGATGCGCTGGCGCGCGAGCACGGCGTCGACGAAGCCGAGCGTTGCGTGCTCGCGGAGCTCGGCCGCTATCTGAACTACAACGCATACGGCGAGTGCGTCGGCGATCTGCATTTCGATCCGGCGGCGCTCGCGGACGCGATGCTGCCGTGCATCGATCCGCTCGATTTCGTGCGCGAGACGGCCGTGTTCGCCGCGCTGCGCGACGGTTACCGCGACGACATGGCGCGCGCATGCGCGCTCGCGCCGGTGCGCGAGGTGCCGGGCGCGACGCTCGTGCGGATGCCCGATCTCCCGTGGGCGCGGCGCGCGACCGGCATGCTCGCGAACGAGCGGATGCGCAATGCGCCGCATGCGGCGCTCGCGGTGCTGTCGCCGCGCGCGGACGGCGGTCTCGTCGTCAGCGTACGCGTGCCCGACGGCCGGCCGATCGGCGCGGACGAGTTCTGCCGCGGCTTCTCGACCGGCGGCGGGCGCAAGCGCGCGGGCGGCATCAACCATCTGCCGGAAGCCGAGTTCGATGCGTTTGCCGAGCGCTTCGAGGCCGCGTTCCGGCTCGATTGACGCGACCCATCGTGACGACCCGCTCGGTCGGTCGCACCGGCGGTACGGTCGGTCCGTCGGGCGGCCGCAGCGCGGTGCGATGCGTTCGGCGTTGCACCAGCCGTGCGGATGCGCGGTGTGCGAGAAACCGCTCGACGCACCGCAGCCGCGGAAACATGCCGTGCGTGCCGCCTTCCGGCAGTGCGACTTCCATCGAATCGAAGCCGATCGTGCGGCCGCACGTGGTGTCGGCGTGACGCGCCGGCGGTGACGGCCGGCGTCGACACCGTGCGGCGCAGCCGCGACAATACGCGTCTCTTTTTGCTTTCGCCATCGAGGTGCCTGCCCGTGCTCGCCCAGCCGTCCGTTGCCCCCGCGATCGTCTGGTTCCGCGACGATCTGCGCATGACCGATCAGCCCGCGCTGACGCGCGCGGTCGGATCCGGCCGGCCGCTCGTCTGCGTCTTCGTCGACGACACGGGAGCCGGCGCCGGGCCTGCGCTCGGCGGTGCGGCGCGCTGGTGGCTGCACGGGTCGCTGGCAGCGCTCGACGCCGCGCTCGCGCGGCAGGGCGGGCGCGTGCTGCTGTTGCGCGGCGATGCGCCGCGCGAGATCGAGCGCGTCGTCGGCGACACGGGCGCGGCGGCCGTGTACTGGAACCGCCGCTATGCGCAGCCGCAGCGTGACGCCGACGCGGCGCTGAAGGCGTCGCTCAAGGCGCGCGGCGTGACGGTGGAGAGCAGCAACGGTAGCCTGCTGAACGAGCCGTGGGAGGTGCTGACGGGCAGCGGCGGCCCGTATCAGGTGTTTACCGCGTACTGGCGCGCGGCGCGGCGCGATCGCACGGTCGCCGCGCCGCTGCCGGCACCCGGGCGGATCGCGTTTCATCCGTGGCCGAAGGCCCTGCGCGATCGCGCGCTGGCGCTCGACGCACTCACGTTGCGTCCGCATGCGCCGGACTGGGCCGGCGGCCTGCGCGATGCGTGGCCGGCGCCCGACGAGGCCGGCGCGCACGCGCAACTCGACACGTTCGTGACGACCGCGCTCGCCGGCTATGCGGACGCGCGCGACCGGCCCGATCGCCCGGCGACGAGCCGGCTGTCGCCGTTCCTGCGCTTCGGCAACGTGTCGCCGCGGCAGGTGTGGCATGCGGTGCAAGGCGCCGCGAGTGCGGGCGGCGCGGCGTATGCGGCGCACGCCGACAAATTCCTGAGCGAGCTCGGCTGGCGCGAATTCAGCTACATGCTGCTGTATCACTTCCCGGCGCTCGCGACCGACAACTTCCGCGCGCAATTCGATGCGATGCCGTGGCGCGCCGATCCTGCGGCGTTACGTGCATGGCAACGCGGGCGGACCGGCTACCCGCTCGTCGATGCGGGCCTGCGCGAGCTGTGGACGACCGGCTGGATGCACAACCGCGTGCGGATGGTCGTCGCGTCGTTCCTCGTCAAGCATCTGCTGATCGATTGGCGCGCGGGCGAAGCATGGTTCCGCGACACGCTGGTCGACGCCGATCCCGCGAACAATGCGGCGAGCTGGCAGTGGGTGGCCGGCTGCGGCGCCGACGCCGCGCCGTATTTCCGCATCTTCAATCCGGTCGCGCAGGGGCAAAAGTTCGACCCGGACGGCGCGTACGTGCGGCGCTGGGTGCCCGAGCTTGCCGGCCTCGACGATGCGTCGATCCATGCGCCCTGGGAAGCGTCGCCGCTGGCGCTCGAGGCGGCCGGTGTACGGCTCGGCGTCGACTACCCGGCGCCGCTCGTCGAGCACGCGGCCGCGCGCGCCCGGGCGCTCGATGCGCTGGCGGCCTTGCCGAAGCGCCGCTGATCGCCCGCCCCGGTTTGTCGCCTCAATTGCAGAACGCGACGTGCTCGAGCAGCGCGTACGCGACGCCCGCATCGAAGTAGGCCGCGCCGCACCACGCGACGAACGCGAGCGTGCCGGCCGCCAGTGCCGCGCGGATCATGCCCACGCCGCGCGGCCCGATGCCGGGCGCGCGACGCGCGCGTCGTCGATCGGCAGGTGCAGCAACGCCGCGAGCACGCCGAGCGCGATCGAACCGATCCACATCGGCAGGTACGAATGCGTCGCGTCGTACACGATCGCACCGAGCCACACGCCGAAGAAGCTGCCGAGCTGGTGCCCGAAGAACACGAAGCCGAACAGCGTCGCGATGTAGCGCACGCCGAACACCTGCGAGATCACGCCGTTCGTCAGCGGCACCGTGCCGAGCCACGTGAACCCCATCACGGCCGCGAACCCGTAGACGCTCGCGGGCGACAGCGGCGCGGCGACGAACGCGGTCATCGCGAATGCACGCACGAGGTACAGCACCGACAGCACGTACTTGCGCCGCAGCAGCCCGCCCAGCTGCCCGCACGCGTAGGTGCCGGCCACGTTGGTCAGCGCGATCAGCGCGAGCGCGACACTTGCGTGGCGCGCCGGCAGGCCGTGGTCGAGCAGGTAGGCGGGCAGGTGCGTCGCGATGAACGCGAGCTGGAAGCCGCATGCGAAGAAGCCCGCGTTCAGCAGCCAGAAGCCGCGATGCGCGAACGCCTCGCGCACGGCCTCGCCGATCGACTGGTCGGGGCCGGCTGCGGCGCCGGCCGCCTGAGCGGGCCGGTCGCGCAGCAGCACGGCGAGCGGTGCGAGCAGCGCGGCGGCGAGCGCCAGCGCGACGAACGCGTGCCGCCAGCCGATCCCGCCGATCAGTTCCTGCGCGACGGGCACCATGCAGAACTGGCCGAGCCCGCCGATCGCGCCGGCGATACCGAGCGCCCAGCCGCGCCGGTCGGGCGGGAACAGGCGGCTCAGCGCGCCGTAGATCGACGCGAACGCCGAGCCCGACAGCGCGACGCCGATCACGAGCCCGGCGCCGACCGTGAACAGGCCGGTCGACGCAGCCTGCGCCATCGTGACGAGCCCGGCCGCGTACAGCAGCATGCCGGCGACGATCACGCGCACCGAGCCGAAGCGGTCGGCCACCATCCCGGTGAACGGCTGCGCGACGCCCCAGATCAGGTTCTGCAGCGCCAGCGCGAGCCCGAACGCTTCGCGCGACCAGCCGTGGTCGAGCGAGACGGGCGCGAGGAACAGGCCCTGCACGTGGCGGATGCCGAGCGCGGCGCCCATGATCAGACCGCCTGCCAGCACGGGCAGCCAGCGACGCCGGACTTCCTGTTCGATCGGGGTCATGCGTGTCTCCGGATGAAGGCGCGCGGCGAAACGGCCGCGCTCGATCCCGATTAGACGAGCGGGGCGGCCGCCGCTCAAGCGATCATTCGGTCAGGTTGGCATGCGCAACAGGAATGCGAAGCGGGCGGCCGTCGTCTGCGCTCGCGCGCATCCGCACCGCCGGCTCAAGCCGACGTCGTATCGTGCGAGTGCATCGCCGCGTCGCATTCGGCCGCTTCGGCGAGTATCCAGTCGCGCACGTCGGCGACTTCGCGGCGCGGGGCCGGATCGTGCTGGAACAGCCAGTAGCCGTACGTTTCCGATCGCGTCCGCGTGTGCGGCCCGAGCACCGCGAGCCGGCCGTCGGCGAGCATCGGCGCGACGAGCGCGAGCCGGCCGAGCGCGATGCCCTGGCCCGCGATCGCGGCCTGGATCACCTGGTCGTACTGGTTGAAGCGCAACACGCCTTTCGGGCGCGCGTCGCCGAGCCCCGCCGCGTGCAGGTGCGCGTGCCACTGCAGTTGCGGCTGCGGCGGCCCGTCGAATTCGAGCAGCACGTGATCGGCGATCGCCGCCGCGCTCGCGACCGGCCGCGCGGCGAGCGCGGGATGCGCGACCGGCACGACGATCTCGTCGAACAGGCGCAGCGCACCGGCCGGCGCACGGTCGCGCGGGCAGTAGCGGATGCCGAGGTCGATGCCTTCGGCGCGCAAATCGAGTACCTTGTCGTTCGCGGCGACGCGCAGGTCGATCGCGGGCAGCCGCGCCTGCAACCGTCCTAGCCGCGGCAGCAGCCAGAGCGCGGTCACGCCGATGCTGGCGGTGATCGTCACGGGCTGGCGCTCGCGCACGGCGGCGAGCGACGCGACGGTGTCCTGCAGGCTGTGCAGCGCCGCATCGGCGACGCGGAACAGCCGCTCGCCTTCCGGCGTGAACGCGATCTTCCGGTAGCCACGCTGCAGCAAGGTCACGCCGAGATGCGCTTCGAGCGCATGGACCTGACGGCTGACCGCCGACTGCGTGACGCACAGGTCCTGCGCGGCGAGCGTGATGCTCATGCGGCGGCCGACGGCGACGAAACCGCGGACGAGATCGAGCGACGGGAGACGGACGAGTGGCGTTGACATGCGTGCGGCTCATGCGAACGGAGCAGCAAGATTGGTTGAGAACGCGGCACGCGTCAAGTTCAATGGAGGCGGGTCGATCGCGGAAGCGGGGCCGAGCAAGCGCCGAGGCGGCGACCCGGACCGACCCGGAAGCATGGGATTCCAGTAAGCGCCGAAGCGCTAACGAGGGCGACCGCCCCGTACGAGAACCCGGTAAGCGCTGCAGCGCCAACTGGGGCGACCGCGATGCAGGGGGGCCAGGTAAGCGCTCAAGCGCCAACTCGGACCGACAGGAGACACGATGACGATTTCGAACGAGGAAAGCGGTGCGGCGCCAGGCGGTCGCGCGGCAGGTGCATTGCCGCCCGAGCCCGTGACGCTGCGCGCGGCCGACGGCTACCCGTTGCGCGGCCATGTCTGGCGCCATCGCGGCGGCGGCGTGCGGCCCGTGACGGTCGTCAATTGCGCGACGTCGGTGCGCTGCGACTACTACTTCCGTTTCGCGGCCTGGCTGTTCGCGCAGGGGCGCGACGTGCTCGTCTACGACTATCGCGGCATCGGCGGGTCGCGCCCGGCGCAGCTCGCGAAGCTGCGCGCGACCTGGCTCGACTGGGGGCGGCTCGATTGCGAGGCCGCGCTGCATTACGCGCGCGACGCGTTTGCGGGCCAGCCGCTCGATGTGGTCGCGCACAGCATCGGCGGCTGCGTGCTCGGCCTCGCGGCATCGAACGTGCACGTGCGGCACGTGGTGACCGTCGGCGCGCAGTATGCGTACTGGCGCGATTACCTGCCCGCCGAGCGGCGCTGCATGTGGTGGAAGTGGCATGTCGCGATGCCCGCGCTCGCGGCCGTGTTCGGCTACGTGCCCGCGAAGCGGCTCGGCTGGATGGAGGACACGCCGCGCGGGGTCGCGCTGTCGTGGGCGCGTTCGCGGCCGCGCTTCGAGGATGGCTACATCGGCAGCGTGCTCGACGACGGCGCGGCGAGTCGCGCCGCGTTGCCGGCGCGCTTCGCGGGGCTGTCGGCGCCGATGCTCGCGATCGGCCTCGACGACGACGCGTTCGGCACGGTCGACGCGATCGAGCGGCTGGTCGGCTATTACACGGGCAGCAACGTCACGCATTTGCGGATCGCGCCGGCCGACGTCGGCGTCGCGGCGATCGGCCATTTCGCGTTTTTCCACAGCCGCTTCACCGACACGCTGTGGCCCGTCGCGTCGTACTGGCTGCAACACGGCGTGCTGCCGGCCGAAGCGCCGGGCGCCGTGCATGCGCTCCATCCGGCGTCGCGCGGACGGCTGACGGGCAGCGGCGCGCCGGGCAGGGCCGCGAACGGATGACCCGGCGTATACGACGAACGCAACCCGCTGTCCCCGTTTGCTTTTCGATCCGGCGCCAGCGGCCGCAGGCCGGCGCGATCGATTAACATCGGACGTTTCGTTTTACGGCACAGCTGGCTGCCGCGCGCCGATGTCCATTCCGTCCAATTCCGTTTCTCCCGTTGCAACGCCGCGCGCGTGGCGCGTGCATGCGCTCGACGTGCCGCCCACTGCGACGCGCGCCGGCGTGCGGGTCGCACGCGTCGATTTCGACTGGCGCGTGCCGCTCGCGTCGCCCGCGTATGCGGCGCTGAGCGACGACGAGCGCGCACGCGCCGCGCGCTTCCTGCGGCACGAGGATGCGGTACGCAGTGCGGCGACGCGCGCCGCGCTGCGCGACGTGCTCGGCGCGGCGCTCGGCATCGCCGCGCATGCGGTCGAGATCGTCGTCGACGCATCGGGGCGGCCGTCGCTGGACCGCGTGCATCGCGCGTCGCTCGACTTCAACGTGTCACACGCCGGCGACCATGCGCTGATCGCGTGGGCGCCGGCGGGCCGCGTCGGCGTCGATATCGAGGGCTGCAACCGCGCGGCCGACTGGCGCGCGCTGACGCGCGAAGTGTGCGCCCCCGCGGAGGTCGCGTATCTCGACGGCCTGCCGCCCGGCGCGCGCGAGCGCGAATTCATGCGCGTGTGGTCCGCGAAGGAGGCGCTGCTCAAGGCGCTCGGTACCGGCATCGTCGGCGGGCTGCGCGCGTTCGCGGTCGTGCCGCCGCGCGACGCCACGACGCCCGCGACGACGATCGTCGAGCCGGCCGCGCCCGCCGCCGGCGTCGCGGCGTTCGACGCGGCGTGGCTCGACGCGGCGCCCGGCTACGCGGCGTGCGTCGCGTGGACGCGCGCGTAGGCCGGTGTCGACGCGCGGCGCTTACTCGAGCGGCGCGTCGTTCGGCGCCGCATAGCGCGCCTTGATCGCGTCGCTCATCGGGAAGTCGAACGCCAGCCCCTTCGGCGGCACCGGCTTCATGAACCATTTGTCGTACAGCGCGTTGACCTCGCCGCTTTTCATCAACTGCACGAGCACGCCGTCGACGAGCGCCTTGAACTGCGGATCGTCCTTGCGCAGCATGAACCCGTAGGCTTCCGACGATTGCGGCGTGCCGACGATCTGCCAGTCGGCCGGTTTCGCGGCGAGCTGGCGCACGCCCGCGAGCAGCACGTCGTCCATCATGTACGCGGCCGCGCGGCCCGATTCGAGCGTGAGGCGTCCTTCGCCGTAGTCCTTTGCGCTGATGATCTGCATGTTCATCTTCTTTTCCTCGTTCATCTTGCGCAGCAGGCGTTCGGACGTCGTGCCCTGGTTCGTCACGACCGTCTTGCCGGCGAGATCGGGGAAGTCGCGGATGCCCGAGTTCGTGCGCGTGAGCAGGCGCGTCGTCGCGACGAAGAAGGTGGTCGAGAACGCGACCTGCGCATGGCGCGCGGCGAGATTGGTCGTCACGCCGCATTCGAGATCGACGGTGCCGTTCTGCACGAGCGGAATGCGGTTCTGCGACGTGACCGGAATGAAGCGCACCTGCAGGTCGGGCTTGCCGGTGCGCGCCTTCACCGCGGCGATCACGCGATCGCACAGGTCCTGCGAGAAGCCGATGACCTTGCCGCCCGCATCGACATACGAGAACGGCACCGACGTTTCGCGATGACCGATCGAAATCAGGTTGGCCTGCCGGACTTTCTCGAGCGTGCCGGACGGCGGCTCGGCAGCGAAGGGCGCGCCGCATGCGAGCGCGCACGCGGCGACGAGCAGGGAGCGGCCGACGCGGGCGGCGAATCGTGACGGGAAGGGCATGGCGGTCTCCGGAGCGAATGGTGATTCGTATGTTGCCAAAGACAAAATAATTGCAACATATGTTAATGCCCGGTCCTGACGGGCCAGTCCGGCGGGGCTGCGGGGCATCAGGGAAACTCCCGAGTCGAAATCGGCGAAAAACGGGTTGTCTAGACAAGTTGACGTGGCTACACTTCAATCCATTCCGAACTTGTCTAGACAGGATTGCTCACATGATTACGTTGACCCCCGGCCACCTGACCCTCCCGCAACTGCGCCGGATCGCTCGCGAATCCGTGCAACTGAAGCTCGACCCGGCGAGCTTCGCGAAGATCGACGCGGGCGCGAAGGCCGTCGCCGACATCGCCGCGAAGGGCGAGCCGGCCTACGGCATCAACACGGGTTTCGGCCGCCTGGCGAGCACCCACATCCCGCACGACCAGCTCGAACTGCTGCAGAAGAACCTGGTGCTGTCGCACGCGGTCGGCGTCGGCGAGCCGATGGCGCGCTCGTCGGTGCGCCTGCTGATGGCGCTGAAGCTGTCGAGTCTCGGCCGCGGCCACTCGGGCATCCGCCGTGAAGTGATGGATGCGCTGATCACGCTGTTCAACGCCGACGTGCTGCCGCTGATTCCGGTGAAGGGCTCGGTCGGCGCATCGGGCGACCTCGCGCCGCTCGCGCACATGTCGGCCGTGCTGCTCGGCGTCGGCGAAGTGTTCATCCGCGGCGAGCGGGCGAGCGCGCTCGAGGGCTTGCGCGTCGCGGGCCTCGCGCCGCTGACGCTGCAGGCGAAGGAAGGCCTCGCGCTCCTGAACGGCACGCAGGCGTCGACGGCGCTCGCGCTCGACAACATGTTCGCGATCGAGGACCTGTACCGCACCGCGCTCGTCGCGGGCGCGCTGTCGGTCGACGCGGCAGCGGGCTCGGTGAAGCCGTTCGACGCGCGCATCCACGAACTGCGCGGCCATCGAGGCCAGATCGACGCGGCCGCGTCGTACCGCGAACTGCTCGAAGGCTCGCCGATCAACCAGTCGCACCGCGACTGCGACAAGGTGCAGGATCCGTACAGCCTGCGCTGCCAGCCGCAGGTGATGGGCGCGTGCCTGGACCAGATGCGCCATGCGGCCGACGTGCTGCTGGTCGAAGCGAACGCCGTGTCGGACAACCCGCTGATCTTCCCGGATACCGGCGAAGTGCTGTCGGGCGGCAACTTCCACGCCGAGCCCGTCGCGTTCGCGGCCGACAACCTCGCGCTCGCCGCGGCGGAAATCGGTGCGCTGGCCGAGCGCCGCATCGCGCTGCTGATCGATGCGACGCTGTCGGGCCTGCCCCCGTTCCTCGTGAAGGACGGCGGCGTGAACTCCGGCTTCATGATCGCGCACGTGACGGCGGCCGCTCTCGCGTCGGAAAACAAGACGCTCGCGCATCCGGCGTCGGTCGATTCGCTGCCGACTTCCGCGAACCAGGAAGACCACGTGTCGATGGCGACGTTCGCCGCGCGCAAGCTCGCCGACATCGCGGACAACACGAAGCACATCCTCGCGATCGAACTGCTGGCCGCCGCCCAGGGCGTCGACCTGCGCGCGCCGTACCACACGAGCCCGAAGCTCGCGCCGGTGATGGAAATCATCCGCAGCAAGGTCGCGCACTACGAGCTCGACCACTACTTCGCGCCGGACATCGCGGTGATCGCGAAGCTCGTCGGCGAGCGCGCGTTCGCGAAGGTCGCGCCGTTCTCGTTCGCATCGGAACAGTAAGCCGATGAGCGCGCCGGTCTACCAGGAGATCAAGGACTTCATCCTGGCCCGCATCCACGCCGGCGAGTGGGAGGAGGGCGACCAAGTGCCGTCCGAGAACGAGCTGGCGCGCGAGTTCAAGGTGGCGCGCATGACCGTCAACCGCGCGTTGCGCGAGTTGACGGCCGAGCAGGTGCTCACGCGGATGAAGGGCGCCGGCACCTACGTCGCGCGGCCGAAGTACGAGTCGACGCTGGTGGCGATCCGCAGCATCTCCGAGGAAGTCGGCGCGCGCGGGCATGCGTATCGCGCGAGCGTGCTCGGGCTCGACACGATCCGCGCCGACGAGGCGCTCGCCGACGAGATGCAGGTGGCCGTGCGCACGAAGCTGTTTCATTCGCAGGTGCTGCACTTCGAGAACGACGAGCCGGTGCAGCTCGAAGAACGATGGGTGAATCCGGCGGTCGCGCCGGATTACGCCGCGCAGGATTTCACGAACACGACGCCGAACCTGTACCTGATGCGCGCGGCGCCGCTGCAGCGCGTCGAGTACCGGATCGAAGCGGCGGCCCCGACGCCGGAGCGGCGCGAGCAGCTGCGGATGGACGACGTCGAGCCGTGTCTGGTTTTACATCGGCGCACCTGGTCGCAGGGCGTCGTCGCCTCGGTGGCGAATCTGTGGCATCCCGGCAGCCGTTATCGCTTCACCGGGCATTTCTGATTCCTTGTTGATATTCATTTTCCTTCGGGAGCAGTCGTCATGAACCATCCGAAACACATCGATCCCCGCCTCGATCCGACGCGCACGATCCGCGCGCCGCGCGGCAGCGAGAAAACCTGCAAGACCTGGCTGGCCGAAGCGGCCTACCGGATGATCCAGAACAACCTCGATCCGGAAGTCGCCGAGCATCCGCACGCGCTCGTCGTGTACGGCGGCATCGGCCGCGCGGCGCGCAACTGGGAGTGCTACGACCAGATCCTCGCGTCGCTGAAGGATCTCGAGGAAAACGAAACGCTGCTGATCCAGTCGGGCAAGCCGGTCGGCGTGTTCCGCACGCACAAGGATGCGCCGCGCGTGCTGCTCGCGAACTCGAACCTGGTGCCGCACTGGGCGAACTGGGATCACTTCCACGAGCTCGATCGCAAGGGCCTGATGATGTACGGCCAGATGACGGCCGGCAGCTGGATCTATATCGGCAGCCAGGGCATCGTGCAGGGCACCTACGAAACCTTCTTCTCGGTCGCGAACCAGCACTTCAACGGCGATCCGTCGGGCCGCTGGATCCTGACGGGCGGCCTGGGCGGGATGGGCGGCGCGCAACCGCTCGCCGCGACGATGGCCGGCTTCTCGATGATCGCGGTCGAGTGCGACGAGACGCGTATCGACTTCCGCCTGAAGACGCGCTACGTCGACAAGAAGGCGACGACGCTCGACGAAGCGCTCGGCATGATCGACGAAGCGAAGCGCACCGGCAAGCCGGTGTCGGTCGGCCTGCTCGGCAACGCAGCCGACGTGTTCGCGGAACTCGTCGCGCGCGGCATCACGCCGGACTGCGTGACCGACCAGACGAGCGCGCACGACCCGATCAACGGCTACCTGCCGCAAGGCTGGACCGTCGCGCAATGGCGCGAGGCGCAGAAGGTCGATCCGCAAAGCATCGTGAAGGTCGCGAAGCAGTCGATGGCCGTGCAGGTCCGCGCGATGCTGGCGCTGCAGGAACGCGGTGCCGCGACGCTCGACTATGGCAACAACATCCGCCAGATGGCGCTGGAAATGGGCGTCGAGAACGCGTTCGACTTCCCGGGCTTCGTGCCGGCGTACATCCGCCCGCTGTTCTGCGAAGGCAAGGGCCCGTTCCGCTGGGTCGCGCTGTCGGGCGATCCGGAAGACATCTACAAGACCGACCAGAAGGTGAAGGAGCTGATCCCCGACGATCCGCACCTGCACAACTGGCTCGACATGGCGCGCGAGCGCATCGCGTTCCAGGGCCTGCCGGCACGGATCTGCTGGGTCGGCGTGAAGGATCGCTATCGCCTCGGCCAGGCGTTCAACGAGATGGTGAAGAACGGCGAACTGAAGGCCCCGATCGTGATCGGTCGCGACCACCTCGACACCGGTTCGGTCGCGAGCCCGAACCGCGAGACGGAATCGATGAAGGACGGGTCGGACGCCGTCAGCGACTGGCCGCTGCTCAACGCACTGCTGAACACGGCAGGCGGCGCGTCGTGGGTGTCGCTGCACCATGGCGGCGGCGTCGGCATGGGCTTCTCGCAGCACTCGGGCGTCGTGATCGTCGCCGACGGGACGGCCGACGCGCACGAGCGTCTCGGTCGCGTGCTGCTGAACGACCCGGCAACCGGCGTGATGCGCCATGCGGATGCCGGCTACGAACTCGCGCAGCAGACGGCTCGCGAAGCCGGCCTGAAGCTGCCGATGCTCGGTCGTTGAGCATGGCGGCGCTGGATCAGGCGCCGGTGACCGCAACGATGATCCGCGCAGCGGATCTCGTTGCGTCGCCGTGGAAGAACGGCGGCGGCGTGACGCGCGAGATCGGCGCGTTCCCCGTGGGCGCCGCGCTCGATGCGTTCGCATGGCGCGTAAGCGTCGCGGACGTCGGCACGGCCGGGCCGTTCTCGCGTTTCGACGGCGTCGACCGCACGCTCGTGCTGCTGTCCGGCGCGGGCATGACGCTCGCCGAAGCGGGCGGCACGCGGCACGTGCTCGACGCACCGCTGGCCCGCGCGGATTTCGCGGGCGAGACGGCGATCGACGCGACGCTGCACGACGGCGCGACGCGCGACTTCAACCTGATGACGCGCCGTTCGGCCGCGCGCGGGTCGGTCGACGTGTGGCCCGAGGGCATGCACCGCATCGAGCGCGCTGATACCGTACTGCTGTTCTGCGCGACGGGTGCGGTCGACGTCGAGATCGACGGCGCGCACCACGCACTGCAGGAAATGGACACGTTGCGGCTCGACGGGCCGCGGCGTGCGTTTGACGTCGTCGTGAGCGGAAGCGGCGCGCTGCTCGCCGTCTCGCTCACCGTCGGCGAACGAGACTGAACGCATGAAACCGACTGTCTGGCATCACCTGAGGCTGTGTCCGCATGGCCATCCCGACGAGACGATCGACGACGCGGCGATCGCCGTCGACGAAACCGGCGCGATCGCGTGGCTCGGCGCGTTGTCCGCGCTGCCGCACGGCTATGCGCATTGGCGGCGCGAAGACCTGCACGGCGCGTGGGTGACGCCGGGCCTCGTCGACTGCCATACGCACCTCGTGTATGGCGGCACGCGTGCGGACGAGTTCGCGCAGCGCCTCGCCGGCGTCAGCTACGAGGAAATCGCCCGGCAGGGCGGCGGGATCGTGTCGACGGTGCGCGCGACGCGCGCGGCCGACGAGACGACGCTGTTCGTGCAGGCCGCCGCCCGCCTGCAGCCGCTGCTCGCCGAAGGCGTGACCGCGATCGAGATCAAGTCGGGCTACGGGCTCGACCTCGCGAGCGAGCGCAAGATGCTGCGCGTCGCGCGCCAGCTCGGCGAGCGCTTCCCGGTCACGGTCTACACGACCTTTCTCGGCGCGCACGCGCTGCCGCCCGAATATGCGGGGCGCGCGGACGCGTACATCGACGAAGTATGCGACCGGATGTTGCCGACGCTAGCGGACGAAGGGCTCGTCGACGCGGTCGACGTGTTCTGCGAACGCATCGGCTTTTCGCTCGCGCAGACCGAGCGCGTGTTCGAGGCCGCGACGCGGCGCGGGCTGCCGGTGAAGCTGCATGCTGAGCAACTGTCGAATGCGGGCGGGACGGCGCTCGCCGCGCGTTACCGCGCGCTGTCCGCCGACCACCTCGAATTTCTCGACGAAGCCGGTGTCGAGGCGATGAAGGCGGCCGGCACGGTCGCCGTGCTGCTGCCCGGCGCGTACTACTTCATCCGCGAAACGCAACTGCCGCCGCTCGAGCTGTTGCGCAAGCACGGCGTGCCGATCGCACTCGCGACCGACCACAACCCCGGCACGTCGCCGCTCGAATCGCTGCTGCTGACGCTGAACATGGGCTGCACGCTGTTCCGCATGACGGTGCCCGAGGTGCTGCAGGGCGTCACGCGCCACGCGGCCGCGGCGCTGGGCCGCGCGGATCGCCACGGCGCGCTCGAAGTCGGTCGTCAGGCCGATTTCGCCGTCTGGTCGGTCGGCTCGCTGGCCGAGCTCGCGTACTGGATCGGCCGGCCGCTGTGCGAGCAGGTCGTACGCGGCGGCACGACCGTGTTTCGCCGGATGAACGGATAAGTTTCGCGACGGCTCGGGCCGGGTCGTGACGGCCCGGTCCGGCCGACGTTTTGCATGGGACCGGACCCGGCGCACCACGGCGCCCTCCGGTCGATCGCCGCGAGGCGGGCGCTGGGCGCGACGCGCGCGCCTGCCGGCCGCGGCACCGGGCCGGACGAGACGCTGACGCGCTCGAGCCGGTCGATGAGGACTCGCCATGACCGATACCCTGTTGTTCGCGGACCATGCCTACCTGCCCGATGGCTGGCGCCGCAACGTGCTGTTGCGCTGGGACGCAACCGGCACGCTGACCGACGTGACGCCCGACGCCGACGCGCCGGCAGGTGTCGCGCGCGCGGCCGGACCGGTGCTGCCCGGCATGCCGAACCTGCATTCGCACGCGTTCCAGCGCGCGATGGCCGGGCTCACCGAATACCGCGCGAATCCCGCCGACAGCTTCTGGAGCTGGCGCGACCTGATGTACCGCTTCGCACTGAAGATCACGCCCGACGCGCTCGCGGCGATTGCGCGCTGGCTGTATGTCGAGATGCTCAAGTGCGGCTACACGTCGGTGTGCGAATTCCACTACGTGCATCATGCGCAGGACGGCTCGCGCTATCCGCGGATCGCGGAGCTCGGCACGCGCGTGGTCGATGCGGCACGCGCGGCCGGCATCGGCATCACGATGCTGCCCGTGTCGTACCAGTTCGCCGGCTTCGGCAACAAGCCGCCGCGCGACGACCAGCGCCGCTTCATCAACACGCCCGACGGCGTGCTCGAACTGCTCGACGCGATGCGTCGCGCGGCGCCCGAACACGGTGGGCTGCGCTACGGCGTCGCGCCGCATTCGCTGCGCGCGGTGTCCGAGAACGGGCTGCGCGTGCTGCTCGAAGGGCTGCCCGACGATGCGCCGGTGCATATCCACATCGCCGAGCAGACGGCCGAAGTCGACGACTGCGTCCGCGCCTACGGTGCACGCCCCGTACAATGGCTGCTTGATCGCTTCGACGTCGATGCGCGCTGGTGCCTCGTGCACGCGACGCACGTCGACGCGGCCGAGACGGCGGCGCTCGCGAAGCGTCGCGCGGTCGCGGGCCTGTGCCTGACGACCGAAGCGAACCTCGGCGACGGCGTGTTCCCGGCGGTCGACTATCTCGCGCAGGGCGGCGTGATCGGCGTCGGCTCGGACAGCCACGCGTCGGTCGAGTGGCGCTCGGAGCTGCGCCTGCTCGAATACGGGCAGCGGCTCGTGCACCGCGCGCGCAACGTGCTGGCGAGCGAGTCGCAGGCGCACGTCGCCGATCGCCTGTTCGATGCGTCGCTCGCGGGCGGCGCGCAGGCGAGCGGGCGACGCGTCGGTGCGCTGCGCGCAGGCTGTCGCGCCGACTGGCTCGTGCTCGATCCCGATCATCCGGCGATCGCCGAGCACGACAGCGCGGCATGGCTGTCGGGCGTCGTGTTCGCCGAGCACGGCGAGACGCCGGTGCTCGACGTCTACACGGGCGGCGAGCGCGTCGTGAGCGGCCGCCGCCATCGCGACGAAGCCGCCGCGTATGCCGACTACCGCGCCGCGCTGGCGCAACTGCTGCGCTGATGCGCGGCAACCGGCGCACGCCGCATGCGTGCGCCGGCAGACTCTTACACGGTGATGCGACATGACTGAACAACCGGCTGTATTCACGCTGAAGCAGGGCACGCTGCCGCTGCTGATCTCGATTCCGCACGCAGGCACGTACATCCCCGACGACATCGCCGCGACGATGACGCCCGACGCGCGTTTCGTCGACGATTGCGACTGGCATCTCGAGCGGCTGTACGGCTTCGCGGCCGATCTCGGCGCATCGATCCTCGTGCCGTCGCACGCGCGTTACGTCGTCGACCTGAACCGTCCGCCCGACAACGAGAACCTGTATCCGGGGCAAGACACGACGGGGCTCGTGCCGGTCGATACGTTCGACAAGGCGCCGCTGTATCCGGCGAACGCGCTGCCCGGCAACGACGAGATCATGCGTCGCCGCGATCGCTACTGGCTGCCGTATCACGACGCGCTGCAACGCGAGATCGCGCGCCTGAAGGGCGAACACGGCCGCGTGCTCGTGTGGGAAGCGCATTCGATCCGCTCGCACGTGCCGCGTTTCTTCGACGGCCGCCTGCCGGACTTCAACTTCGGCACGTCGAGCGGCGCGAGCGCGGCGCCCGGCCTCGCGGAGGCGCTGGCCGCGCGCGTGCTCGCGCACGGCGGCTATACGGCCGTCGCGAACGGGCGCTTCAAGGGCGGTTACATCACGCGTCACTATGGCGTGCCCGATACCGGCGTCGAGGCCGTGCAGCTCGAACTGTCGCAGATCACCTACATGGAAGAGACGCGTCCGTACACGTACGACGAAGCGCGTGCCGCGCGGATCGTGCCGCTGCTGCAGACGCTCGTCGAAACCGCACGCGCACATCGTTGAGCACGGGCCGCCTGCATGCGGCGGCGCGGCGCGACCGTGCGTCCCGCCCCGTCGACACGTAGCAGGCAAGCCGGTGCAATGCACAAAACGGCATCGATCCGCGCGGTCGATGCCGTTTTTTTTCGTCTGACCGATGGCGTCATCGGCACCTGAAAATTTGACGCAATTTTTAAGTGATATAAGCTGAATGTCAGGAAGTCGTCACGCGCGTACCGGCGGCGAGGCCATCGACGATGGCCGGACTGCGCCGGAATGCGCGCAAGACATCTTGCTCACGTGCCGCCACGCGGCATTGCGACACGTGTCCTGCCTTCATCAGTCAGTCGAGTACGATCGTGAAAGCCGCCAGCCCTTCGATACGCCGGACGCGAAGTCCGTCGGCGGGCGCGCCGCCTCAGGCCGGGCCGAACCGGCATGCTGATCGCGGCACGCGCGCCGCCCCGTTACGCGAGCCTCGCTTCTTCGCCATTTCCGATCGCGGCCCGCGCCGCTTCAATCTCGTGACCGCGCACGTGTTCAGCGCGGTGCAGTGCGACGGCAGCGCATCGTTGTTGCCCTAGCGTCCCGTTCCGCTTCCGTCCCGGCCCGCACCGCCTGTTGCCGCAGTTTCCGCGCGGCAGGCTCGCGTATGCGCTTGCGAATGCGCGTGCGTTTCGCGATGGCGCGCGCGTGCGGGGCACCCGCGAACCTGCATCGTTGTGCGCGCAAGCGTGTCGCGCGCCATCACCGGAGAGACGCCGATGCGTGCGCGACCGATCGTAGCCGTTACCGCCGACCGCATCCTGCGCGGTGCGCATCCGAACCATGCGGCGGGCGAGAAGTACCTCGCCGCCGTCGTCGACGGCGCCGGCGCGCTGGCGTTCGTGCTGCCCGCGCTCGGCGCGCGGCAGCCGGCCGACGCGATCGTCGCGGCCGTCGACGGGCTGCTGTTGACCGGCAGCTATTCGAACGTCGAGCCGCATCATTACGGCGGCGCCGCGAGCGCGTCCGACACGCTGCACGATCCGGCGCGCGATGCGACCGCGTTGCCGCTGATCCGCGCGGCGATCGACGCGGGCGTGCCCGTGCTCGCGATCTGTCGCGGCATGCAGGAGCTGAACGTCGCGTATGGCGGCACGCTGCATCAGCGGCTGCATGCGACGACCGGCTTCGACGACCATCGCGAACGGCCGGACGATCCGCTCGAACGGCAGTACGGTCCCGCGCACGTCGTGCAGTTCGCCCCCGGCGGCCTGCTGCAGCGGATCGCGCGCGGCGCGCACGAGGCGACGGTCAATTCGCTGCACGACCAGGGTATCGCGCGCCTGGGCGCGGGGCTCGCGATCGAGGCGAGCGCGCCCGACGGACTGGTCGAGGCCGTCAGCGTGCGCGGCGCGCGCGCGTTCGCGCTGGGCGTGCAGTGGCATCCCGAGTGGCGCTACGCGGAGCAGTCGCTGTCGCGCGACATCTTCGCGGCATTCGGCTCGGCGTGCCGCGCGCACATGACGCACCGTATTCATGCGGCCGGCGGCGCGACGCCGGCCGCATCCGACATCGACTGAACGAGGCCGATCATGCAAGCCGAACTGAGCGAATTCCTGCGACAGCACCGTATCACCGAAGTCGAAGCGATCATTCCCGACATGGCCGGCATCGCGCGCGGCAAGATCATTCCGCGCAACAAATTCGAATCCGGCGAATCGATGCGCCTGCCGCAGGCCGTGATGGTGCAGACCGTCACCGGCGACTATCCGGAGGACGGCACGCTGACCGGCGTGACCGATCCCGACATGGTGTGCGTGCCCGATCCGTCGACGATCTGCCTGATCCCGTGGGCGGTCGATCCGACCGCGCAGGTGATCCACGATTGCGTGCATTTCGACGGCTCGCCGGTCGAGATCTCGCCGCGCTACGTGCTGCGCCGTGTGCTCGACCTGTACGAGGCGAAGGGCTGGAAGCCCGTGGTTGCGCCCGAGCTGGAGTTCTATCTGGTCGACATGAACGCCGATCCCGACCTGCCGCTGCGTCCGCCGGTCGGTCGTACGGGGCGGGCGGAAACGGGCCGCCAGTCGTATTCGATCGAGGCCGTCAACGAGTTCGATCCGCTGTTCGAGGACATCTACGAGTACTGCGAAATGCAGGGCCTCGATATCGAGACGCTGATTCACGAAGTCGGCGCCGCGCAGATGGAGATCAACTTCATGCACGGCGACGCGCTGTCGCTGGCCGACCAGGTGTTCCTGTTCAAGCGCACGGTGCGCGAGGCCGCGCTGCGTCACAACATGTACGCGACGTTCATGGCCAAGCCGATGGAAAACGAGCCGGGTTCCGCGATGCACATTCATCAGAGCCTTGCGGATCTGCGCACCGGGCGCAATCTGTTCGCCGACGAAAACGGCGCCGTGTCGCCGCTGTTCCACAGCTATCTGGCGGGGCTGCAGAAGTACACGCCGGCGCTGATGCCGATCTTCGCGCCGTACATCAATTCGTACCGCCGCCTGTCGCGCTTCATGGCCGCGCCGATCAACGTGCAGTGGGGCTACGACAACCGTACGGTCGGGTTCCGGATCCCGCAGTCGACGCCGGTCGCGCGGCGCATCGAGAACCGGATTCCGGGCGTCGACTGCAACCCGTACCTCGCGTTCGCGGCGACGCTCGCCGCCGGCTATCTCGGCATGATGCAGCAGCTCGCACCGACCGAGCCGATCGCATCGGACGGCTACGACCTGCCGTACCAGCTGCCGCGCAATCTCGAGGAAGGCATCTCGCTGATGGCCGCGTGCGAGCCGCTCGCCGGCATTCTCGGCGACAAGTTCGTGAAGGCGTACCTGGCGTTGAAGGAAACCGAATACGAAGCGTTCTTCCGCGTGATCAGCTCGTGGGAACGCAGGCATCTGCTGCTGCACGTGTGAGCGTGCGGCGCTGTTTGACGGAGAAGACATGACCGATCGAAACGAAGCTATTTCGCCGCGCTCGACCGCCGATTTTCGCGCGCTCGACGCCGCGCACCACATCCACCCGTTCTCGGACATGGGCGCGCTCAACCGCGCGGGCAGCCGCGTGAT
>NZ_LPJG01000049.1:0-35735 GCF_001532755.1 Burkholderia sp. MSMB2157WGS
CACTGGGCGGGGGCTGGATCCAGCGCGCGGGCGAAGCGCCGCGCGCGCCGGATGCGCCGGTCGATTACGACAAGGCGCCTGCGTCGGCAACGGCGACGAACGGCTAAGCGCAACGCACGGCAGGAGCGGCAGAGCCGCGTCCGTCCACCGAACCGAACGGTTGCGAAAACGAACACGCCACGGACGTAAATCCGTGGCGTGTTCTTTTGCACCGTCGCCGCGCGGGGAGCGGCGTTACGTTACGCCGGCTTCGTCCAAAGCGTCCGGCCGAAGAACGTGAGCGTGCGGTCCCACGCCATTTGCGACCACACCGGATCGAACTGCGTGCCGGCGATGCGACCGGGGCCGACGGCCGTTTCGTTCGCGAATGCATGGTGCGCGAGATAGCGATGGAATTCGAAGCCGACCTTCGCATCGGTGAGCTTCTTTTCCAGTGCGTCGACCTGGTCGATCTTGAAGAACGCATCCTGCGTGCCCCAGTGACCCATCAGCGGCACCTTGAGCTTGGCCGGATCGAGGTAGTCGAGCGGCGGAAGGCCGTACCACGTGACGCCGGCGTCCGCTTCGGCATGTTGCAGCGACAGCAGCGTGAGGGCGCCGCCCATGCAGAAGCCCGTCACCGCGACGCGCGGCGCCAGCGTCTTCAGGTGCGCGACCGCGCCCGGAATGTCCTGCGACGCGGCGTCGCCGAAATCGAGGCCGGTCATCAGGTGATGCGCTTCTTCCTCCTCGACCGTCGACTTGCCGCGATACAGGTCGGGCACGAGCGCGAAATAGCCGCAGCGCGCGAGGCGATCCGCGACGCCGCGGATCTGGTCGTTCAGCCCCCACCATTCCTGGATGACGACAACCGCGGGCGCGCCTTCGGTCCGTGCCGGCGTGGCGAGATAGCCCTGCAGTTCCTGGCCGTCCGGACGGCGAAACGTGATCATGGAACCGGATGTTTGAGACATGAAACCGCTCCTTTTCGAAAAATGCGCCGAGTGCGACATCGGGCCGACCGGCGGGCGTCGCGATACCGCTCGCTCGCGTTCTGGCCGACACCGACCACGCGGCCATTCTATGCGCAAACACCGGATGCTTGCGTGAACGGCGCCGCGCGGCACGCGAGCGGCAAAGGGCGCGGACGGCCGGAAAACGAACACCCCGCCCCGATGAACGGGAGCGGGGTGTCGCGTGTACGGCGTGCGTATCGGAATACGCGGGAAATATGCCGGCGCGTATCCGGCTTACTGGCCGAAATAGATCGAGTCGCGGCCTTCCTGCTTGACCGCGATCGCGCGGCCGGCACGCGCGCCCGCGGCTGCCTGCGCGCCGTAGCCGGCTTCATCGGCGTTCGTCACGCGGGCCTGCGCGGTCTGCAGCGCACGCGGGTAGTACTGATCGGAGACTTCGGGCTTGTAGCCGGCTTGTTCGAGCTGGACGAGTTCCGCACGCACCTGGGCGCGCGTCAACTGGCCCGACGGGTTCGATTGGGCGAATGCGCCATACGATGCGGACAGTGCGGTTGCGGCGACGACAGTGGTGATGAACGACTTCATGGTGACCTCCGGTTCTGTTGATTTCGCGCTTCGCTCGTGGCGTTCAGCGGTTGATTGCATCGTAACGATCGCGTTACCGGTCGGAAATATGCGTTGCAGCGAATCATTATTGCAACTGGGTAAACGATTCGCGCGGCATGCGATTTCCTCTGAAGATTGCGGGCGTGCCGGGGCAGGCGCGTGGCCTGCGCGAGCAACAGGGCCGATCGGTGCAGCGCCAGCGGACTGAACAGTTGAATCGCATTCCGAATTAATTTTGGCGAGGCCGCCGGTGTCGTGCTTTTCGCATCACGCAGTCAGGGTCGCTTGCCGCTTCCGGTATTCGGCCGGGGTGATGCCGACGTGCCGGGTGAACGCTCGCCTGAGCGTATCGACGTTCGCGAAGCCGCATTTCGCCGCGACCTGCTTCGGCGTGTCGTGGCCGTTCTCGAGTAGCTGGCGGGCGGCCGAGATGCGGGTCGCCTCGACCCATGCGGCCGGCGTCATGCCGACTTCCGCGCGGAACAGTCGCGCGAAATGGCGCGGGCTCATGCCCGCATGCTTCGCCATCTCGGCCACCGAATGCTCGAGTTCCGGATGGGCGGCGATCCAGCGCTGGACTTCCTGCAGCACCGAACGCCCGACGGGGCGCGCCTCGCCCTTGCGGCTGAACTGGAGCTGCCCGCCCGGGCGCTTGAAGAACATCACCAGTTGCGCGGCGACGCGCCGCGCGATCTCGCGGCCGAGATCCTCCTCGACCAGCGCGAGCGCGAGATCGAGCCCGGCCGTGACGCCGGCGCCGGTGCGCAGCTTGCCGTCGCGTACGTACAGTGCGTCGGCGTCGACGGTGACGGACGGATATGCGTTAGCGAGTGCATCGGCGGCGGCCCAGTGCGTGGTCAGGTGGCGCCCTTTCAGCAGGCCGGTGGCCGCGAGGAGGAACGCGCCGGTGCAGATCGAGCCGTAGCGCCTGCTTTGCACGGCCGCCGAGCGCAGCCACGCGAGGACGTCGGTGCGCAATACGATCTGGCCGACGTGCGGCGCGCCGGCGACCAGCAGCGTGTCGAGGCGCTCCGGGATATCAGGCGCGATCCAGTCGGGCAGCACCCGTGCGCCGGACGAACTGCAGATCGGCCCGGGCCCGCTCGCGATGACCCGCAACGTGTAGAACGGCTTGCCGCACTCGGTGTTTGCTTGCGCGAACACGTCGAGCGGCGCGGAGACGTCGAGCAGTTGAACACCCGGAACGGCGAAAATACCCACGACCTTCGGCATGATCGATTGCATGTGGTATCGAACGTGATGCGCAGCAGTATAGGGGCGCTTCTTGCGCCGTGCAGGCGCCGTGTCCGTTCGTCGCGCGAAATGGCAGGATCAGGCGTGATACGTCCATTGGAGACATCGGTCGGAATCCGGAAAATCGAGGATGTCTTCCATGGAGGTCGATCATGACTGTGAACGTTGCCGGCATCACCCTTCCCGATACGCGTTTGACGCGCGAGATCACCGAGCTCGTGCGCGATACCGAGTCCGAGCTGCTGTTCCACCATTCGAGCCGCGTGTTCTATTTCGCGGCGCTGGCGGGCCGGCGGCGCGGGCTCGAGTACGATCCCGAACTGCTCTATTGCGGCTGCATGTTCCATGACATGGGACTGACGCACCGGCACAGCAGCGCTTGCGAGCGCTTCGAAGTGGACGGCGCGAACGCCGCGCGCGATTTTCTGAAGGGCAACGGGATTTCCCAACAGGACATCGATGTCGTGTGGACCGCGATCGCCTTGCACACCACGCCTGGCATCCCGCAGCACATGCATCCGGTCGTCGCGCTAGTCACGGCGGGCGTCGAGATGGACGTGCTAGGCCTCGCTTATCCGGAATACAGCGATAGCGAGCGGGAAGCGGTCGTGCGCGCGCATCCGCGCACGCCGCATTTCAAGGAGGACATCATTCAGGCGTTCTACGACGGCATCAAGCACAAGCCCGACACGACGTTCGGCAACGTGAAGGCCGACGTGCTCGCGGACAAGGATCCGCATTTCCGTGCGGGCAACTTCTGCAGCGTGATCCGGTCGTCCGCGTGGAGCGGCTGAGCGACGGGCCGGCGCGCATCAGCCGACGTTGATCGACTGCCCGACACGCAGCACGTTCGGCGCCGACGCCAGGCCCGGATTCAGCTGCAAGATCTCGTTCAGCGCGCGTGCATCCTGCTGGTCGCGCGTCATCGCCTTGCGGTCGTCCGGCGACACGTGCGCCGCGTCCAGCAGCGACTGGCGATGCGCGTCGGCGATCACCCACAGCGAATCTCCGGCCACGACGATGTACGGCTGCGCGGCCTGCGACGGCGGCGCGGAGGGCTGCGCGGGCGCCGTATTGCCCGTCGTGCCGGTCCCGGGTGGTTGCGTGGCGGTCGTGCCCGGCGCGAGGCCGGTCGTCGGCGTGCCGGCGGTCGGCTGCGGCGGCTGGTGTGATGACGGCGGCGGCGAGGCCGGCGTCGACTGCGGCTTGTGCGGCGACGATCCCGAGCCGCCCGACGGCGGGCCGAAGAACAGGCTCTGCAGTTGCGTGAAACCCCAGATTCCGATCGGCACGAGGATGAGCGCGGTCGGGTATTTTTTGACCCAGCGCGTCGCGTTCGGGAAATGGGTGTTCAGGCGCGCGCCGAGCAGCATCGCCGTCGACGTCGCGGCCGTTGCCGCGAGCCCGTAGTGCCCTTTGTCGTATTGCGCGATCGTGCCCGCGATGCCGCTCGCGACGCCGACGAAATCCGACGTCGAATCGATCAGGCGCACGACGCGGCTGCGCTTGTCCGCGTTCACGCGGTGCGCGCTGACCGCGTAGACGAGGCCCGAATAGGTCGCGGCGAGCCCCGCGCTCGCGGTCGTCAGCGCACCCGCGACGGTCGGCGCGGTCATGAGCCCGTGCACGCCGACGGCGATCGTCCCGGAATAGCCGACGATCGCGCTGCCGCGCCCGACGAGGCCGAGGAACCGGCGGGAATTGCCGTGATGCAGCTGCGTGAGCGACGTGCCGCCGACCATGCCCTGCATGTTCGCGAGCAGGTCGGCCGACAATTCCTTGATCTGCGCGGCCGCATCGTCGAAGCCGATGAGCCCCTGCCGATGCATTTCGACGAAGTGGCTCGCCTTCACGCGCGTTTCGTTCGTGAGCAGGTCCAGCTGTTCGAGCCGCGCCGGGTTGTAGCCGTGCACCGGCGCGGTCAGCTGCTGCGCGAGCGAGCGCTGCAGGCGATCGAGCACGTCGTGCACCGCGCGCGGATCGCCGCTCTGCAGGCTCTGCACCGCACCCTGGTGCATCGCACCGAATACGCGGCCCGCGCGCGCGCCGACGAACAGCGCGGTGTTCGCGTGCGTCAGCGCATCCGAGCTCATCACCGTCATGCCGTTGAACACGTTGAGCGCCACGAGCGAGCTGGCGCCGGCCACCGTGCCGCCGAAGCCCAGCGACCACGCCCAGTCGCGCTTGCCGAACGACGGCCGGTGGACGCGCAGCGCGTTGAGCTGCGCGAGCGCGGCCTCCTGCGGGTTGCCGCGCTGGTGGCTCGGCTGCGCGGCGATGTCGCGGTTCACGATGACGGGCTTGGTCTCGTCGATCGCGAGCTTCGGATCGGCGGCCACCGCGCGCCAGAACGCGGTGCTCGATGCATTCGGGTTCGCATGCGCGTCGATCTTGCGTGCGGTATCGGGCCTGCCGTACCGGCTCAGCCAGCGATCGCCGGCATCGCGTGCGCGCTCCTCGGCCCGGTTGGCGGGATCGGCGGTATTCCAGTAGTTCTCCTTCGCATAAGTGATCGTTGCCTGCCGTGCGCGGTCCATCAGCGCGGTCGTGTGCCCCTCGTAGAGATCGGCGCGCAGTTGCGCGAGCTGGTCGGGCTTCAGCCCATTCGCAAGACCGACGCGTTCGACTTCGGCGAACAGCACCTGATGCTGGTTCGCGAGCGTCTGCGCGCCGACCCGTTCGAACACGCGCGTGAGCGCGTCGGCGCCGTGCAGGCGTGCGAGCTTGTCGGGCGCGTGCAGCTTGTATTCGACGAGCTTGCGGGCGAGTGCGGCGGTCAGGTCCTGGTTCGCGACGAAGTCCGAGCCGTGCGTCGCATACGACAGCCCGAGATGAACCCAGTCGAGTTCCTTGCGCTCGAGCACGGCCTCGACGAGCTTCAGGTGGCCGTCGCCCGGCGCCGGTTCGAGCACGGCGTCCCAGCCGTGGAACGTCACCATCACATGCGGCGCGGTCGCGCCGGTGTGCTCCCGCGCCCACGTTTCGAGCGCGTCGAACGTGCGCACGTAGTCGTGGTACGCATCGTTGGTGCCCGCCAGCGTGCGCTGGTCTTCGGCCGACACGAGCGCGCGCGACGGCGCGGTTTCGAGACGCAGCACGAAGCCGCCTTCGGACGCCGCATCGAGCCATTTGTACAGGTGGCCGAGGTCGTCGAGTTCGAGGTGGCGGCCCGTGCCGTCGATGTCGATTCGCGCGTTCGCTTCGTCGAACTGCGCGTTGTCGAGCTTGCCGAGTTCGCGCACGCGGCGGATGAAGGCGGGGTCGTGTTTGCGGCCGAGCGCGGCGGCCAGCGAATACGGATCGACCGCGACCGACACCACCGGCATCGCACCGCCGTAGCGTTTCACGAGTGCGAGCATCTCGGCGGGATCGTCGCGCAACGTGAAGCCGCGCGCCATCAGCGCGAGGCGATCCTGGATCTCGGGTTTCGCGCGGGCATAGGCCTGCAGCGCATGCCGGTCCGCGGCCCGCGCGATCGACAGATAGGTGATCGCGCGCTTCGCATGGCGCGACACCACGTTCGCCGCATGGTCGGGCCGCGACAGCGGGCCGCGCCACGGCATGCTCGACGCGTCGCGCGCGAGCCGCAACGGGATGCCGAGCGTCTTCATCATCACGCTGTCGGCCATCATGACCTGGCGCGTGGTGCCGAGATCGAGCGGTTTGCCGGTGCGGCCCGCGAACGCCTTCACGCGCTCGTGCTCGGGAAACCAGTGGTCGACCTTCGCCTTGCCGAAGCGAAGGATCCATTCGGCGACCGTCGCGCTCGTCAGGCCGGGCTGATAGGTCTTGATGCTGAACGGTTTGCCGGCCGGCGCGGCCTGCGGCGCGGGCGACGCGGCCGGGGCGGGTGCCGCCGGCGCATTCTGCTTGCCTTTTTTGCCCTTGCCGCGCGCAGGCTTTTTCGGCTTCGCGGACGGGCTGGCGGACGCAGTGCCGGACGCCGGATCGCCGGCAAGTATGGCCTGCCGGTTCTTCGCGGCCGTCAGTTCGGCCGCGATGCGGCTCTCCAGTTCGCCGAACGGAGCGGACGATTCCGCCGCGGCCTTCCGCAACTGCTTGTCGAGTTCCGCTTGTTTCAGCGCATAGGCCGCGACCTGCGTCGGCTGCGTGCGTGCGTCGAATTCCGCCGGGTCGAGCCGCGTCACGAGAAAGTGCCGGTCCGAGCCGTCCGGACCGCCGCCGATCTTCGTCTTGTCGAGGTCGACGCCGGGCTTGCTCTTGTCGGCGAAATGCGCGGCATCGTCGAACCATTGCAGCGTGCCGTCGCGGGTCGCGAGGATGCCGTCCGGCTGGTGCAGCGTGTCGATCAACGCGCCTTCCGTGCCGTAGACGTAGATGAAGTATTCGGGGCCGACCTGGCCGAGATCGATCACGCGCCGCAGATGCAGCGTATTCGCGCCGCTGAAATCGTGCACGTCGTCGGCCGATTTCGGCAGCAGGTTCGGCGCGACCCATCGATTGGCGAGCGGCGTCGCGCCGGCCGGCGGCTTGCCTCTCGACTGGATCTTGCCGAGCCGGCGCTGCACGCGGTCGCTCGTTTTCATCGACGGTGGCTTTTGCTCGGCGATCGGCAACGCCCGCTCGGCCGGCTCGAAGCCGCCATAGCGGGACACCGCCGATTCCGGTAGCGAGGACGGCACGAACACGACGCCGCGCCGGCCGTCGGGCAGGCCGCGTGCGCGGCGACGGAAGGCGGCGCCGAGATCCTGCTCGCCGATCGACGCGTCGCCGACCGAGGTTTTCTCGTGATAGGTCCAGCCGCTGCCATCTTGCTTGGGCACGGCGTAGCCGAGCACCTTGCCGGTCTTCCTGTCTACCGCGAAGATCGTCGTGCTGCCGTCCGCGGCCTTCGCGGCCGCCTTGGGACGCTTGAATTGCGGTGCAGCGGCGAGTTCGCCGATCTGCTCGACGACGTCCTGCGCAGGCGCGTCGCCGGAAGGCTCGGCATGCCACACGCGCTTCGAATCGACGGCTTCGACTTTCGCCGCGCCGCCGAATTGCCGCAGCTCGTCGAGCGACACCGGCGACAGGTAGAAGTCGAATTTCGCGCGTGCTTCATGCGGCGTTTCGCTGCCGCTGCGCTTGCGTGGGCGCGTGCCCGGATAGAGCGCGTCGCGCAACGCGTGCGACGGCGTGCCGCCGGGGTCGGCCGATTCGACCTGACCGGGCTGGCCGTGGGCATCGGTGGTCAGGCTCGCGACGAACTCGGGTTGCGGATGCGTGCCGTCGTCCGCCGGCCGGTCGACATGCTTCGCGATCAGCACGTGGGCGTTGGGGCCTGCGTATTGCGCGAGGTCGCGGATGTCGGCCAACTGCGTGCCGTCGATCCGCTTCAGGTCGCGTTTGCCGTGCGCATCGAGCCAGTCGGCCGCGCGCGCTTCGGGCGTGCGCGCGGGGGCGGCCGGCAGGAACGACGACGGGTCCGGCACCGGCCACATCATCATCGACGGCATCGTCCGCGGTGCCGTACCGGTTCGCCCGGCTTCGCCGTCGCGCAGCGCCTGCTCGGCCTGCGCGCGATACAGCGCACGGTAGACGGGGTTGCCGGGCAGCGAGGTCCGCGCGTTGCCGAACGCGTCGGCGAGGCGCGCGAGGCCCGCGGCGTCGCCCGGCATCACGTGGTCGGCTTCGCGCGCGATTTCGTCGGGGAGCACCGCGTGCTCGGCGATGTCGATGCCGGTCGATGCGAGGATTTGCTTGCGCACCGCGAATGCGTTGGCTTGCGCGCGCGCCTCGGCGCGCAGCGCGCTTTCCGCGTACGCATCGGGGCTGCTGGTGTCGAGGTCGAGCCGGTTCGTCGCCACGTCGACCGCGTGCCCGACCTCGTGTGCGAGCACGTAGACGATCGTGCCGGCGCTGCGCAGGCCGCCGTCGATCACGATCCGGCGCTGTTCGGCATCGACCTTGCTGCCCGCGCCGGCGCGGCCCTGCACGATCTCCCAGCGGCCGGGATTCAGCAGCCGCAACTGATCGGCGAGCAGGCTCGACCGGTCGGCCAGCGCATAGGCGGCATCGGGCAGCGGCGCGCCGCCGAACCACATCCGGATGCGCGTGAAGAGCGACGGCTTCTGGACGAACGCGCCGTCCGGCAGCGACTCGCTGATCACCGGGTGCGCGAGTTCGACGTGGCCGCTCGCGATGCCGCGTTCGAGCGGCTGGATGACGGCATCGATCATCCCGGGCGTGCGGTTGGTCGCCGGGTCCGGATGCGGGATCAGGACGGAAGGGTCGCTGAAGTAGAACTCGCCGCTCGCATCGAACAGGCCTTCGAAATCGAACGACAGGCCGTGCCGCGTGGCAAGCTCGCGCATCGCGGCGAGCTGCCGCATCGATTCGCGCGTCACGCGTTTCGGCAGGATGCCGTGCATCACGTCGAGGCTGCCGAGCTCGGCCAGCGGGCTGTACAGCACCGCGACGCGTCCGTGGTAGGTAAACGGCCCGTCGACCGTGACCGTGCGCATGCCGAGCTGCGTCAACTGGTCGAGCCCGCGTTTTTCGTGGGCGAGCATCGTGCGCGCCTTGTCGCCGCTGGCGTCGAACACGCCGATCGCATTGCGTTTGCCGAGTTCGAATACCGCCTTCGCGGTGCCCGCGCCGAGGAACGGGCCGAGCAGCGCGTCGGGATCGACGCGCCGCGACGGATCGCCGGCGACGTGCAGCCCGTGCTCGTCGACGGCGAGCGCGCCCGCATCGATCCGTTCGCGCGGCGACGGCGTGTAGCGCGTCCACGCGCCCGGGCCGCCGAACTGCATGCGCTGCGTGCCGTCGCTGCGCGGCTCGCCGAGCGTGCGGACCGTGCCACTGTCGGGCACGTAGATCGTGCGTTGCCAAAGATTCGCGAGCCACGCGGCGTGCGCCGCGCCGCCTTCGCCTGCGAGGACGATGGGGGCGCCGGCCCGCGCGGGCGTGAACGCATGGCGATGATCGATCGAATAGTCGACGGGCGTGGCGGGGCGGCCGCGTGCGTCGAGCAGGCCGCCGGCCGCATCGGTCCGCGCGTGGACGAGCGTCAGCGGCTCCCCGTTCGCATAGGAGACCGGACCGTTGCGCGAGAAGGACAGTTTCGGCGAGCCGCCGCCGAACCAGCGGCGCGGAAACGGCGACGCACGGTCCGCGTGCGCGAGGCTCCACTGCGCCTGTTCGTCGAGCGTGCGCGGCAACCGTGCGCCGCCGCCGGCGCCGGACGATTCGGTCGTGTGCGGTGCGGGCATGCTCGGCGATGCGCTGCCCGACTGTTGCTGCCGGTCCCACGCACGGCCATAGAACGCACCGTAGCGCTCGCCGTCGCGGCCCGATACGGGAGCATTGCCGAATGCGTCGGCGAGGCGTGCGAGGCCGGCTTCGTCGCCCGGCATCACATGATCGGCTTCGCGCGCGATCTCTTCGGGAAGCACCGCGTGCTCGGCGATGTCGACGCCGGTCGATTCGAGGATCTGCTTGCGCACCGCGAACGCGTTGGCTTGTGCGCGCGCTTCGGCGAGCAGCGTGCTTTGCACGTACGCTTCCGGGCTGCTGGTGTCGAGGCCGAGCCGGTCGTTCGACACGTCGGCCGCGTGGCCGGCTTCGTGCGCGAGCGTATAGACGAGCGTGCCGGTGCCGCGCAGGCCGCCGTCGATCACGATCCGGCGTTGGTCGACGTCGGTGCGGCTGCCGCGTCCCGCGCGGCCCCACACGATCTGCCAGCCATCCGACTTCAGCAGCCGCATCTGGTCGGCGAGCAGGCTCGACCGGTCGGCGAGCGCATAGGCGGCATCGGGCAGCGGCGCGCCGCCGAACCACATCCGGATGCGCGTGAAGAGCGACGGCTTCTGGACGAATGCGCCTTCCGGCAGCGATTCGGCGATCGCGGGATGTGCGAGCGCGATGCTGCCGTTGTCGATGCCGCGTTCGAGCGGCGCGATGACGTTGTCGATTTCCTCGAGCGTGGCGTCGATTTCCTCGCGGTCGTCCGTGCGGAATACGGTGGCCGGGTCGCTGAAGTAGAAGTCGCCGTGCGCGTCGAACAGCCCCTGGAAATCGAACACCAGACCATCGCGCTCGACGATCTCGCGCATCGCCGCGAGCTGTCGCATCGATTCGTGCGTGACACGTGACGGCAACGCGCCGAGCGAGACGGCGCGGCTGCTGAGTTCGGCGAGCGGATGGTAGAGGATCCCGATCCGGTTGCCGACCGAGAACGGGCCGTCGATGGTCAACGTGCGCATGCCGTAGCGGCGCAGCAGGTCGAGTCCGTTGCGTTCGGTGTCGAGCGCGTCGTAATGATTCGCGAGTTGGCCGTCGCGCGGCCGCGCGGGATCGACGTCGTACAGGCCGATCGCGTTGCGCTTGCCGAGTTCGAACACGCTCTTCTCGATGCCGGCTCCGAGGAACGGACCGATCAGCGCTTGCGGGTCCAGCCGCCGCGACGGGTCGCCCGCGACGTGCAGGCCGTTCGCGTCGACGGCGAGTTCGCCGTAGTCGATTCGCTCGCGCGGCGATGGCGCATAGCGAGTCCATGTGGGTGCGTAATCGAATCGCGCCTGCGTGCGCATGCTGCCCGGGTCGCCCATGGCCGCGTCGAACGCGCGGATGGTGCCGCCGTCCGGCACGTAGACTGGCCGTTGCCAAGTGTTCGTGAGCCATGCCGCGGCGGCGTGGCCGTTGTCGGCGGCCAGGACCAGCGCGTAGCCGCTGCCGGCGCTGGTCGACGTGCCGGCGAGGAAGTGTGCGATCGAAAAGTCGACGTGCCGTGCGGGGCGGCCATGTGCGTCGAGCAGCTGGCCAGTGGCATCGGTTCGGCCGCGAACGATCGTCACCGGTTCGTCGATTCCCGACGACGAGCGTTCGTCCAGGAACCGCAGCGTCATCTGTCGCGGCTCGTTGCGCCCGCGTTCGGCGAACGGCGAGATCGCCTCCGCGTGCGCGAGGCTCCACTGCACCTGTTCCTCGAGCGTGCGCGGCAGGTGCGCGCCGCCGCCGGCCGATTCGGTCGTGTGCGGCGCCGGCATCCGGCGCGGGGCGCCACCGTCGCGTTTCTGCTTGTCCCAGATGCCGTCGTAGAACGCCTGATACGTCTCGCCGCGCCGGCCTGACACCGGTGCGTCGGCGAACGCGTCGGCAAGCCGTGCGACCGTGCCCGCATAGTCGCTCGACGGCGTCCAGCGGTCGGCCTCGTGCTGGAGCGCGTCGGGCAGCGTCGTGTTCGCCGCGATGTCGCTGCCGCCCGCGAGATCGATTTCGTAGCGCGCCTCGAACGCGTTGATCTGCGCGCGCGCTTCGGCTTCGAGCGCCTTGCGCGTGAAGCGGCTGCGGCCGCTGTAGTCGAGCGAATCCAGCGTGCCGTCGATCGCCTCGACCGCGTGCTTGGCCTCGTGCGCGAGCGTGTAGGTGATGCTGCCCGAATCGTGCAGTCCGCCATCGATCGTCACGCGGCGTCGCTTCGGGTCGATCCGGCTGCCGCCGCCGCGCTTGCCGAGGCTCACGCGCCAGCCGGCATCGCTCAGCATCCGCAACTGCTGCGTGAGCGTGTCCGATTGCTGCGCGAGCGCGTGGACCGCGTCCGGTAGCGGCGCGCCGCCGAAACGCATTTGCAGCCGCGTGAACAGGCCCGGGCCGGCAAGCGCAGGGTCCGGCGGTGCTTCGGTAGTTTCCGGGTGTGCGGCGGCCGGGAGCGCGTGGTCGTCGGCCCGTGCGTCGCGGACCGGCTTCGGCGGCCGGGATGCGTCGCGCGCGTCGTTCGCCGCTTGCGACGCGGATCGTTCGGCCGGCTTGACGAGCACCACGATCCGATTCGGCGCACTGAATGCGCCATCCAGCGCACGCGCGCCGCGAGCGGGCGGCTGCGGCAGGGCGGCGTGCGTTTCGGGATCGGCGACGTGGCGCCTGGCCGTTGCGAGCACGACGACGGTATCGTCGTTCGCGGGCGGTGGCGCGCGGCGCGCGGCGGGCACTTCCGGATTCGCCGCGGGCGGATCGGCCTCGACGACGCCCGCCGCATCGACGTGCGCCGCCTGCGCGTTCGTGCCGACGACGCGGCCGCCTGCCGCCGCTGCGTCGGGGGCGGGCAGGTAGCGCGTGAGCGGCGCGTCGGCGCGCAACGTGCCGTCCGTATGCAGCGCGTCCGGCGCGGCCGCGAATACCGGCCGCTGCCAGCGGTTCGCGAGTTCGGGCGCGACGTGCGCGTCGGCCGCATCGGCGATGACGACGATCGGCTCCGTGACGTCGGCGGGCAGCGCGCCCGCCGCGCGCGGCCGCGCAGCCTCGGGCGTGGCGGCTGCCGGATCCTCGCCGTTGCGCACGATGAAGAGCGTATGTTCGCCGTAATCGAGCGCTTCGACGGACGGGCCGCGCGGCACCGACACGCCGGCCGGGTCGAGCGTCGCGGGCCGGGAGGCCGGGTCGGCGTCGGTCAGGTCGATCACGCGGACCGGCGTGCGCGGCGCGACGCTGGCCGGCTCTTCGAGCGCGCCCGCGCCGGGTGCGCCGGGCGCCCGCGCGACGGCCGGATCGTTCTCCGCGCGCAGGTCGCTGCTGCGGCGATTCTGCGCGGCGACGTGCGAATCGGACGCGCGCGTTTCCTGCTGCTCCTCGTCGCGCGTGGTCCGTGCTTCGCTCGTGTGCTGCGCGTTGCGTGCGCTGGCGGTCGTGGTCGCGGTGGCCGTGTCGTTCGCTTCGGTGGCACGCGCCGCGGCTTCGTCGGCCGGCGTGGTTCTCGGCGCGCTGTCGGCCGGCGGGGCCGCGTCGCTTGCCGGCTGTCGCGGGTCGCTGCGCGCCGGGGCGGGCGTTTTCGCGACGAGCTTCGACGGCGCAACGATTTCGCCGTCGCTGCCGAACGACAGCCGGTCGCCCGTTTCCGTGACCGAATCGATCTTCGTGCCTTCGGTCCAGGTCTTGCCGGTCAGCTTGACGATGCTCAGTTCGCCGTTCTCGCCGAGGATCACCGACGTCCCGCGCGGCAGGTTGTTCAGATCCTTGTTGTTGAGCGAGTCGAGCACGCGCACGGGCATGTTGTCGTACGTGAGTACCTTGTCGCCCGCCATCAGCGTGCCGTCCTTCGCGACCTTGACGTCGACGCCGTCGAGCGATGCGCGCGTCGCACCGAACGCCAGTTGCGACGGCTCGTTCCTGGTCAGTATCTTCTGCAGTTGCTGTCCGTCGATCGAGATGCGTTCGCCACCCGCTGAACGGGCGACCACCGGCCGGCCCGTGACGCGAACCGTCGCGTTGACCACGCGGTCCCGCACGCCGCCCGCGCCCATCAGCGCGACGTTCGTGAAGCCGGACTTGAGATCCTCCCAGCCCTTCTCGCTGTTCCCGTTCTTGAAATCGACATAGGCTTCGCCGAAGGTTTCGCCCGCGGCGCCGATGCCCGTGGCGAGCGACGTGCCGCGCACGATCGCCGTGGTCACTCGCGCGGCCTTCGCCGAGCCGGTGAGTGCGGTGATCGTCTTGCCGAACACTTCCGAGCCCGCGAACTTCGCCGCGCCGGCCGCCCCCATCGGCACGAGGTTGAGCCAGTCGCCGCGCGCGCCGGCGTCGGTGAACGGATTGACGCTCTGGTTGTGTTCCAGGCGCGAGCCGATATCGAGCGCGGATTTCGTCATGCTCGAACCGATCGCCGTGTCCATCATCACCGCGCCCGCGAAGTTCAGCGCGCCGCCGGCGAACGCGCCGACGCCGGTGGCGTCGAGCAGCACGCCGGCGCCTTCCATCAGCAGCCCGAGACCCATCATCCCCAGGTTCACCTTGCCGCCGGTCAGCGTGTTCAGCGCGCTGTCGAACCAGTCGTCGTGATGCGCGGCCTTCTGCTGGAACTGCGCGTGACCGTTGTCGTCGTAGCCGGTCACGAGATCGAGCGTGCCGCTCGACGCAAGCTGGTTGTTGTCGAGGTAGTCGCCGACATTGTCGTAATGCGCGGACGTGTCGTCGACGTACTGGACGTGGCCCTTGCTGTCGGTGACCTTGAAGAGTGCGCTCGTCACCATGCCGGCCGTCTTGTCCGAATAGATCAGCGGCAGGACGTTGACCTGCGTGCCGCTGCCGCCGCCGAGCTTCAGGATTTCGCCGCGCACCTTGTCGATCGTGTCGAGCTTGTCCTTGTCGGTGTAGCGCACCGTGTCGTCGTTGACGGGCGCGGTGGGCGTGCCCGTATCCGACGAAGGTTGCACGTCGGGCGGCAGCCCGATCGCGGTGCCGATCAGGTTGCGCTGCTCGTTGTCGGTCAGCTTGCCGAAATGGATCGTCGCGGCCTTGTTCGTGCTCGCCCCGGCTTGATCGAGCAGCGATTGCGACAGTTCGCCCTGGTGCGCGCGGAAGAAGCCGTCGAGCGCCTTCGAATAGGCATCCTTGTCATCCTGACTCTGCGGATTGCGCAGGTTCTCGGCGAGGCTCGCATCGAACTGGTCGAGCAGCACCTGCTGATGCGACATCTCGGTCAGCAACTGCAGCTTGTTGACGGTCGCGTCGGCTTGTTGCAGGGCGTTGCGCGCCTGGTCGAGCTGGCTCTGGTACGGATTCGGACGCAGCGGCGTGCGCATCGGAATCTCGTCGCCGTTCACTTCGCGCACGCGCACCGGCGTCGGGTTGTTCGCGTACCAGTCGTCGTAGGTTTTCTGCATGTCGGCGAGCTTGCCCTTCAGCACGCCTTGCTGCGTCTTCGCGTTCGCGAGCTGGAATTTCGCGGCCGCGTCGTTGAACGTGTTGGACAGCCGGCCGTCGGCCGCACGCAGCGCGCCCGCGACGACATGGAGTTTTTTTGCGTCGAGCGCGGTCTGGCCGGTCGCGGTGGTCGGCACGGACGTGTTCGAGCCGGGCGGCTGCAGCACGAACGATGGATTCGTGAACAGCGTCGTGGGCGGCAGCGACGTCGACAGTGCGCTGGGCGGCGTCGACGTGCTCAGCGACGACGTCGGCGTCTGCGTCGTCGACGGCGTGGGCGTGCTCGAGGTGCTCGATGTGCTCGGCACCGACGTGCTCAGCGACGGCGACGGTTGCGCCGACGGGGACGGCGGCGTTGCGGACGGCGGCGGATTCGTCGACAGCGTCGGCGTCGGGTTCTGCAGCACGAACGGCACCTTCGGCTTGAGCTGCGCATCGATTTGCGCGCCGGCGTCGTCGTACTGCTGCGCGAGCGTCTGACCGTACGCGACGACGAATCCGTCGTGCGCGAGGCTGGCCTTCTGCTTCGCCTGCGCGAGCGCATCGGACGCGGCGGCGAGGTCGGTATCGACGGTCGGATGCGGATCGAGCGAGTGCGGATTCGCGGTATGCCAGTCGTCGGACGCCGATTTCGCGGCGTCGTACTTGCCTTGCAAGTCGTCGACGCTCAACTGCGCGCCGAGCATCTGCATGTAGCTGCCGCTCGTGTTCGCCTGCGTGGTCGCGCGATCGAGCGCGGCCTTGTCGTCTTTCGCCGCGCCGGGCGTCGAGCCGATCAGGCACGCGCTGTCGGCATCGTACTTCTGCTGCAGCGTCGTGACCTGCTGCGCGTCGAGCGACGCCGCATAGGCCGCGTTCGAGTAATTGGCGATCTTCGCGGCCTGCGCGATATCGGCCTGAACGGCGTGCATGTCGACGTTGCCGTTCGCATCGGCCGGCGGCGGATCGGGCAGATCGACCTGCAACTGCAGCGGTGCGAGCGCATCGTTCAGCTTGCCGACGCCGGTGTCGATCGCGTCCTTGTACGCGGGATCGGCCATGTACGACTGGAACTGCTTGTAGGCGAGATTCGCATTGCTGACGTCTGCCCAGTACTTCGCCTGAGCCGTTACCGCGCTCGAGGTCGCCGATTGCCAGTCGTCGTAGGCCTGGACCTGGGCGGGCGTCTTGCAATCGCCCTGCTGCGGGACGAAGTTCGGATTCGCCTTCGTCTGGTCGGGGAACAGCTTTTGCAGCGCGGCGAGCTTCGCATCGGCCTGCTGTTGCGCGGGCCCCTCGATTTTGTCGTTCGTCGGGTCGGCGCTGTACTGGTCGGCTTTCGCCTGCTCGCCGTACAGGATCCGGTAGCCGGCGTCGGTCGTCACGTCGAGCTCGCGTTGCGCGGTGTCGGCCGCATCGTGCGCCTTCGCGTAGTTGTCGCGTGCGGCCTTGCGCTCGTCGGGCGTCGCGTCGGGGTCGCGGTTCGTCATCCGCAGCACGCCCTGCGCGCCTTGCAGCGCCTGCTGCGCGTTGTCGTACCTGGTCTGCGCGTCCTGGATCACACCTTGGACGGCGCGCGTCGTGTCGTTGTCGACCGTGATCTCGGGCGGCGCCACGCGATATTGATCGGCCATGCTCTGGAGCAGGGCGGTGGCCGACGCGATTTCGGGGTTGGTCGGCTTGGACGGATCGGTGCCGAGATCGGCCTGCACCGGGATCGGCGGCGTGGTGGTCGGGGTGACCGGATTGGCCGGGCCGTTGTTCGGGCCGTCGTTGGACGTACCGTCCGCATTGCGCGGCGGTTTCGGGGCGAGGTCGGGGTCCAGCGTCTGCGACAGGAAACGCTGCCAGTTCAACCCCAAACCCATTCCGTCGATGGACAACATGCAAGGCTCCCGTCAGGCGCGGCCGTACGCAAGATGCACGCCGCCGGCGCCGCATGGCGCGATTTCGAGTGTACGGAAGCGGTCGGAGCGGGCACGGACGCGATTCGTAGCGCGCGACGAGCGGGAACGGGTCGGTCCGGGGATCGCTACGAGAAGCGATCATGTCCTGATAAGTGCGCTATGCAGAAGGCGGGGAGATGAGGCGGCTTGCGCATCGATTCGGTCTGGGCCCGGTGTTACAGCTGGCTTTCGGTGATGGCGTGCGCCTTACTTTCTGCTTTCGGTTTTATGATAAGGTATGCGAAGTAATTTGCGGCGGTGGACGGGGCGGGTAGGAGTAGGCAGTGCGGTATGCCCTGCATCGAGACGAGGAGTTCGGGCGACACGAGTTTGGAGAGCGGATATTGGCGCGCGAGGAACAGGGGCCGGTACGGCGGGTGATGCACTTTTTTGTGGTGGATCGGTGTTGTCGGATGAATTGCACCGATATCCGATGGGAGAGGCCGGCTGCTGGCTGGAGCAGTCGGTCGACGTGTAATCGGCAGAGTTCGACGTGTTAGCGGGGGACGCGACCAATCGGGCTGGGGAAAGAGGCGGCTCCTTCACTTCGCGTAGCACCATCGGAAAATTGTTACGTGACAACTTCGCACCATCACGGTCGGTGACTTTATATACTGAATTTTTCGGCCCCGTCACCGGGGCGAATCTCCGATTCGCGTATCCCCAAATACGGGTCCAGCAGCCCGATCGGCAAGCCCATCGCTCGACCACCCGCAAGCATTCGGCAAAACGCCTATAATGATTGGGCAAATTGCCGCAAAGAGGTCAGGTCATGAGCACCATCGCTTTTCATCCTTCGGGCGTCGCTCATCCGCGTCAGGCCGAATTCACGATTCTCGAGCAGCTGCTCGCGATCCGCGTCCGGTCGGGCGCCGATCTGGCCGAGCTGGCGAGCGCGCGCGTCGACGTGTCGGTGATCGACCGCCTGTCCGAGCACGGGCTGAAATCGGACGAGCTGGCCTTCATCATTCCGCGCCGCACGCTGAGCCATCGTCGCCAGGCGCACGAACGCCTGTCGCCGGAAGAGTCGGACAAGGCGATCCGCCTCGCGCGCATCGTCGCGCAGGCGGCGGCCACGTTCGGCGACCAGGACAAGGCGATGGCGTGGCTGCGCAACGGGCTCCAGCGCTTCGGCGGCCGCACGTCGCTCGACATGGCGAGCACCGAGCATGGTGCGCGGCTCGTCGAAGAGGCCCTCACGCAGATCGACGAGGGGTACTTCGCTTGACGACGCTGTGGCGGATCAGCAATTACGCCGATCTGAAAGGCACTGGCGGATTGCGGGCCGGCGGCCGTTGGCATTTCGCCGGGCAGCCCGTCGTGTATCTCGCCGAGCATCCGGCGCTCGCGTTGCTCGAGACGCTGGTTCATTTCGAAATCGCCACCGTCGCGCAATTGCCGAGCGGATACCAGTTGCTGCGTATCGAAGTACCCGATTCGGTGGATGTTGCCGAAATCGCCGAAGGCGATGCACCGGAGGACTGGCGAACGAACGTCGACTGGACCCGCAGCGCCGGCACCGAGTGGCTGCACACGCAGCCGAGCGCGCTGCTGCGCGTGCCGAGCGTCGTCGTGCCGCATGCCCATAACTTCCTGTTGAATCCGCTGCATCCGGCCGCGTCCGACATCCGCGTCGCGGAAGTGATGCAAGCGCCGTACGACACGCGGATTCTGCGGCTGGTCCAGTCGAAGCCGGGCGAATAGCGAACCGGCAGGCGTACGGTCCGCGCCGGCGGCGCGCGTTCAGCGCTCGTGGGCGGCGCGATTCGCGGCCGCATCGGGCGACAGCGTTTGCCGAATGCGCGTGACCGTTCGCATGCTGGCGAGACCGAGCATCGCGGTGACGTCGGCATGCGCGTGGCCCGCGAGCAGCTGGCGGCGCGCATACGTATTGCGCAGCACGCGCGGGCTCATGTCCGCTGCATGAAAGCCGATCGCGTTCAGCGCGTCGCGCACGACGAGCAGCAGGAACATGTCGTTCATTGCACCCCCGCGCGGCGCGGGAAACAGCAGCGCCGACGGCCGCAGCTCCGAGCGCGCACGCCATGCGGCGAGCGGCGCCACCGGGAACGCGGCGAGCTCGATCCGGCGCGCCGGCCGCGCGCGATCGCGCGGCACCGACAACACCGCCGGCCGCGCGTCGAGATCGAGCGCGTTGCCCGTCGCCGCGCGAATTTCGGCCGACGTGATGCCGCTCGCGAGCAGCAGCGCGACGATCGCGCGATTCCGGCAGTCGGCCGGCGTGTCGTCCGCGCGAGGCTGCACGTGGCGTTGCAGCGCCGCGTCGGCATCGGGCGGCAGGTAGCACGGCTCGGGCTCGCCGTCCGGCCATGCGAGATCGCGTGTCGATCGGCCGGCCGGATGGATCGTCCGCACACCGGCGTCGACCAGATGCCGGCCCAGTCGGTCGATCAGCTTCGCATAACGCACGCGTGTCGACGTGCCGGGCGCGCAGGTGCGGTCGAGTTCCGCGAGGAAGGCCGCGACGTGGTCGGGCCCGAACGTGGCGAGCGATACGCGCTGTGCGCTCAGGTGGCGCAGGAATCGCTCGAACATCGCGACATGCTGCACGACCGAACGCGGCGCGAACGGCCGGCGGCCGGCGCCGGTCGCGGCGGTTTCCTGCCAGACGCGAAACGCGCCGACGGGGTCGTGAATCCAGCGATCCGTGTCCATTCCCGCTTTATAGCCGGACGCGGTGACGCCGGCAATCGTCCCGATGTCCGGTCGGCCGGCGCGTCGGTGCGTCGGTGCGTCGGTGCGCGGCACGCGTGTCGTCGACGCCGTCGTTGTCCATCGTCAGTAGACGAGCACGAGCAGCAGCGTCGCGCCGCGTGAGCGTGCCGCGGCCTTCACGCGTCGCGCGCAGGCGCCGCAGCTGCCGCCGCGTGCGCTTGTCCGCCCAGCCGCGCGAGCGCGGCGAACGCCAGTTGCGTCGCGATGGCCGCGAGCGTGCCGGCCGCCATGCCGTTGCCGAGCACGATCTGCACGGGCGCGCCGAAATGGCGATACAGGTTCGGCACCAGGATCGGCGCGAGGCCGACCACCAGGGCGGCCGCGAGCGTGTACTGGTTCGCGCGCGCGTGCAGGTCGACGCTCGCGAGCAGCCGAATGCCCATCACGCCGATCATCGCGAATACGACCAGCGCGGTGCCGCCGACGACGGCGGCCGGAATCGCATACGCGAGCCGCGCGAGCGGCGCGAACAGCGCGATGACGAGCAGGATCGCGCCGGCGGCCGCCGTCACGTAGCGCGAGCGTACGCCGGTCGTCTGCACGACGCCGATGTTCTCGGCGCTCGTCACGATCAGCGGCGTGCCGAACAGCGCGCCGGCCAGCGATGCGAGCGCGTCGCCGCGTATCGTCTTCGGCACGTCGCGCCGGAGCGCGATCGCCTTGCCGCACGTTTCGCCGACGGCGACCGTCTGCGCGGTGGCCTCGGCCATCGAGACCGCGGTGAAAATCAGCAGCGGCAGCGCAGCCAGCACGTCGAAACGCGGCATCCCGAACGGCAGCCACGCCGGATGCGTGAACAGCGGGCCGTGCCATACGTCGCCGAGCGCCGGCATCGCGCCGAGCGCCCAGCCGAGCGTCGCGCCGGCCATCAGCCCGATCAGCACCGCGAGGCGTCCGGCCGTGCCGCGGAATGCGCCGGCGACGACGACGGTGGCGACGATCGTCGCCAGCGCGAGCCCGAGCGAGCGCGGCTGCGCGAAGTCGGCCGAACCGGGCTGGCCGACGACGATCGTCGCGTAGATCCGGATCAGGTTGATCGATACGAGCAACAACATCGCGCCGACGACGATGCGCGGAAAGAGCCGCAGGCAGCGCGTGAAGACGGGCAGCAGCACCCAGTAGAACGCGCTGGCGAGCAGCGCCGCGCCGGCCGCGGTCGGCAGGCCCGCTTGCGCGGCGATGCCCGCGAACAGCATCGTCGGTGCGCCGCCGGGCACCATCACGAACGGCATGCGCGCACCGATCGGGCCGACACCGAGCGATTGCACGAGCGTGCCGATACCGCACGCGAAGAACGTCGCGCCGATCAGCTGGACCGTCAGGTCGGCCGGCAGCGCGAGCGTTTTCGCGATCAGGAACACGGCCGTGATCGGCGACGCGGCCATCGACAGCACGTGCTGCAGCCCGAACAGCGCGAGCTGCCACGCGGGCAGCCGGGCATCGACGGGCGGGGAGATCGGATCGTGCGACACGGCAGGCCCCTCGGAAGCGAACGGCGACGATGGCCGGAAACCGGCGGTGAACGGAAGCTCAGGTCCGTAGCCAGGGCAATTGCGCGGCGCTGTAGCGGAACGTCTGGAACACGCTGTTCAACCGGCCGGGGCCGGTCTTGCGCGCCGCTTCGTCCGGGTATTCGGCGAACCACGGGATCACGTATTCCCAGACGACCTCGCCGGCCGGCGTCACTTCGAACAGTCGGCCCGTCGACGATTCGGTGATGTGCGTGTTGCCGTTCGGCAAGCGTTGCGCGTTGCCCATGAACGGCGTGTAGAACAGGTTCGCGACGTCGTCCGCATACGACCACACGACCCGCTGCGTCGCCGGATCGATTTCCACGACGCGCGAGAACGCGACGTGCGCACCGTGGCGGAAATTGCCGTTGTCGAACGCGAGGATGTGGCCGTTCGGCAGCGGCACCGGCGCATGCTGGTGCGATACGACGTCGGGCCCGATCCTCAGGTCGACGTGCCCGGTTGCGCGGTTCACGCCGACGATTCCCGACGTCGTGCGCAGGCTCATCAGCACGCGGCCGTTCGCGTCGACCGCGAGACCGTTGACGAGCGGCCAGTGGTAGCGGCCGAACCCCGCCGCGATCGGAAAATCCTCCGGCCGCAGATGGTCGCGTGCATGCCATTCCCAGACGATCCGGCCGGCGCGGTTCACTTCGCGGATCACGTCCGCGTACATCACCTCGTCGTCGCCGTGCGCGGTGCCGCCCGGCACGCGCCGCGCGAATGCCGCGTCGACCGGTTCGCACGCGGCGTACAGCAGGTTGCCGTTCGGCAGCCACTGCGCGTCGTGGTGATGCGCGGGATCCTCGTAGCGCCACACGATGTCGCCTTGCGGCGTGACTTCGTAGAAATCGCCGCCGTGCCACATCGACCACGGTGCGTAGCGCGATTCGGAGTGCGGATGATTGCCGTTGTAACCGAGATTGCCGTTCGCGAGGATGACCGCGTGGCGGCCGGGACGCACGGGCATCTTCCACTGGTGGGCGACCTCGCCGTCGATGCCGACGAGATAGACGTTGCCGTCGGCCGTCTGCGGCGCGATGAGCGTATAGCCGCCCGCGGACAGCGCGGGGTCGTGGGCGATGAGGCCGACGCGGCGGCGGCGCTGGGTAATCTGGTCGACGGTCGTCACGGCGATCTCCATTCGAATCGGATACGGGAATGCAGCGGAATCTAGACGATTCGTCCGGTCAGTAAAATCGGATTATTCTTGACGACCTGTTCGGAAAAATCTAACGGTACCTTCATGCGCTCGATATCGCAGACATTCCGCTGTTTCGACGAAGTCGCGCGGCGCGGCTCGATTCGCAAGGCGGCCGATGCGCTGCACCTGACCGCCGCGGCGGTTCACCAGCAGATCCGCAATCTCGAAGCGCAGGTCGGCGTGCCGCTGTTCGACCGGCTGCCGCGCGGCATGCAGCTGACGCTCGCCGGCGAGATCGTGATCGCGGCCGTGCGGCGCGGCCAGCGCGATTTCGACAACGCGCTGACGCAGGTCGAGGATCTGCGTGCGCTGCGGCGCGGGCACGTGAATCTCGCGGTGCCTGCCTCGACGGCGGAAAGGCTCGTGCCCGACGCGATTCTCGCCGCGATGCAGCGTTACCCGGGCGTCACGTACAGCGTGCGCTCGGGAAACGGTGAGAGCATCGTGCGCTGGGTCGAGACGGGCGAGGTCGACATCGGTTATGCGCTGCGCCGGCGCAGCGCGGCGGGCGTCGTCGAGGTGCGCGCGTTCGCGCAGCCGCTGGGTGTCGTCACGGCGCCCGGTCATCCGTTGGCGTCGACGGGCGGCAAGGTGCGGATGCGCGACTGCTTCGCGCATCCGCTGATCCTGATGACGCCCGACACGGAGCTGCGCGCGATGTTCGACCAGATCGATGCGCGGCAGCCGCGCAGCGTGCGGCCGCTGGTCGAAACCGGTTCGGTGTCGATGGTGCGGCGCCTCGTGGCCGCAGGGGCCGGCGTCGGTTTCCTGATCGCGGAAAACGTCGCGGACGACGTGGCCGCCGGCCGGCTCGCCTGGACGCCGCTGGCCGATGCGGGCGCGCGCTCGTTCAGTTGCATCTACCAGCGGGCGGACACGAGCGCGACGGTCGCGATGACGATGTTTCTCTCGTTCTTTTCCGAGGCGATCGACGCGATGGAGCACGCGTTCGCGCGTGGGCGGCCGGCCGCCGCGCGTCACCGGGCGACAAGGTAACGGTCGCGATGCGAGCCGCATCCGCGTATCGGAATGCGATGCAATGCAGCAAGCAACCTCGCATGCCGGTTCGGTGACGTCGCGCACACGACATGCGGTTGCGTGAAGTCATTTCCTTATTGCGGAAAAAATTTTGTTCATGGGACTATCGAACGCGTCGCCCGTGCACCGAGGGGGTTGCAGGCGACAGGACGTCCATCGCAACGACCGACAAGAACATCGGCAGACCATGAACAGAACAGCGATTTTTCCGTATGCGTCCGCGTTGCTCGCGGCTGCCTTGCTGACCGCGTGCGGCGGCGACGTCGAGAACGAGGCCGCCCGCACGACGACACCTTCCACCGATGCGAGCTGCCTCGCGGTCGACAATAACGGCGCGACGGTCGTGGTGGGCTCGAACCAGCCGGGCGACCCGTCGCTGCCGGAAGCATCGTCGGGCTATCGCACCGGAATGAAGCCCGTCTATGCGAAAACCTACCTGGTGGCCACGTCGAACGCGTACGCGAGCGCGGCCGGTTGCGCGGTGCTGAAGAAGGGCGGTACGGCCGCCGACGCGGCGGTCGCCGTGCAGGCCGTGCTCGGTCTGACCGTCCCCGAGGCGACGGGCCTCGGGTCGGGCGGCGTGCTGCTCTACTACGATGCGCGCGGCAAGACGCTGCAGGCATACGACGGCCGCGAAACCGCGCCGGCCGCCGCGACGGAGAACTACCTGCGCTATGTCGATGACGCCACCGATCATTCGGCGCCGCTGCCGAACGCGCGCGCTAGCGGCCGTTCGATCGGCACGATCGGCGTGCCGCGGCTCATCGAGGCGCTGCAACAGGATCACGGTCGCTTGCCGTGGCAGAGCCTGTTCGGCGACGCGATCACGCTGGCGACCAACGGGTTCCCGATCGGCGGCCGGCTGGCCGACGCGATCGCGGCGAACGCAGCGAACCTGAAGCGGGACCCCGAAGCCGCCGCGTATTTTCTGAACGCCGACGGTTCGCCGAAGACGCTCGGCACCGTACTGAAGAATCCCGCCTACGCGCGCACGCTGTCGTTGATGGCGCAGTCGGGCGCGAACGCGCTGTACACGGGGCAGATCGCGCAGGACATCGTCGCGAAGATCGCGGCGACGAAGGGCGCGGACGGCTCGACGCTCACGCCGGGCAAGACGACCGTCGCGGATCTCGCCGCCTATCAGGCGAAGCGCCGCGAACCGGTGTGCACGACTTATCGCAGTTACTGGGTCTGCGGGATGCCGCCGCCGTCGTCGGGCGGCATCGCGGTCGCATCGGCGCTCGGCATTCTCGAGAATTACGACCTGAAGTCGCTGAAGCCGACGGCAATCGATCTCGAAGGCGGCAAGCCGACCGTCGCGGGCGTCCATCTCATCACCGAGGCCGAACGGCTCGCCTATGCCGACCGCGACAAGTACGTGGCCGATACCGACTTCGTGCCGCTGCCGGGCGGCACGTGGGACACGTTGCTGAACAAGCCGTACCTGAAATCGCGCGCGGCGCTGATCGACCCGACCAAAAGCATGGGCACCGCGCAGCCCGGCAATCTCGGTGCGGTGCCGCTCGGCGTCGACACGACGCTGATCGAGCACGGCACGAACCAGTTCACGATCGTGGACGGCGACGGCAACGTGCTGAGCGCGACGACGACGGTCGAGTCGAGCATGGGCTCGTTCCACATGACCAACGGCTTCCTGCTGAACAACCAGTTGACCGACTTTTCCGCGAACCCGCTCGACACGTCCGGCAATCCGGTGGCCAACCGACTGCAGCCGGGCAAGCGACCGCGCAGCTCGATGGCGCCGACGATCGTGTTCGGGCAGGCCGCCGACGGCTCGCGCGGCGACTTCGTGATGGCGACCGGATCGCCGGGCGGCGGCACGATTCCGCAATACGTGGTCAAGACGCTGGTCGGCGCGCTCGACTGGGGGCTCGACGCGCAACAGTCGGCGGGGCTCGTCGACTTCGGCGCGAGCAACAGCCCGACGACCACGATCGGCGGCGAGCATCCGAACGTCAACACGGCGAACAACGGCGTGAACGATCCGCTGATCGCGGGGTTGCTCGCGCTCGGGCACAAGGTGTCGACTTCCGCGCAGGCGAGCGGCGTCAACACGGTGATGCGCGTGACGGTCGGCCAGTCGCCGGTGTTGCAGGGCGGCACCGATCCGCGTCGCGAAGGCGTCGTGCTCGGCGATACGTTCCGGCCGTAATCGGGCAGCATGCGCACGGCCCGGGTCTGCTGCCGACGACCGGGGGCCGTGCATCGCGACGAGGCTGCATCGACGGCCGGGCAATCTCGATCATTCGGAATGCAGATATATGCGGCCGGCTCGTCAGCCGGCCGTTTCGTTGGTCGGCTGCCCCGATACATGGCGATCGCGCGAAGCGCCGGCGTGAAGCAGCCGGTCGCCCCGGTTCGCGGTTCAAGCCCGTCCGTCGTCAAATACGGCGTTCACTTCGCCGCAAGCCCTCGATTGTCAAACAGTGTGAGTCAATCGTCAGCATTTGCAACGGAAGTAACAGTCCCCGCAAATCAATCGTTTTGCGCGCCGGCGCCGCTACATTAGCCCCACCTGCCGCATGTCGCGGCGAGGCATGCGACAAGCCGCACGAAGGCGGCCCGCAGCAACAACGTCTTTGGGGAGAATGACCATGAACAAGATTCGTACGATTCTGCTGGGTGCCGCTCTGACGGCGATGGCGACGTCGGCTGCATTTGCACAGACGGCTCAGACCGGTGCCGAGGGTTCCGCAGGCGTCGGCGCCCAGGTCCAGACGCCGCTGCTCGGCGGCGGCGTGGGCGTGCAGGCTGGCGCCGGCGCGAATGCGGCAGGCTCGGGTTCGGGCGCGAGCAATGTCGTCGGCGGCGCACTGAACGGCGTCGGCAAGACGGTCGGCGGCGTGGGCTCGGCAGCCGGCACGGCAGTGGGCGGCGCGACGCAGGCGGTCGGTTCGGCGGCCGGCGCGACGAAGGACGCGGCGGCATCGGCCGTGCACGCGACGAAGGCGCACGTGAAGCACGTCGCCGGCTCGGCGAAGAGCCGTGCACAAGGCGCGATGTCGACCGCGGGCGACGTCGCGGGCGGCGCGAAGGCGAAGGCCGGCGAGGCGCTCGAAGGTGCGACGAACTCGGTGCAGGGTGGCGCATCGGTCGGCGTGAAGGGTTCGGCGTCGGCGCAAGGCGGCGCGCTGTAACGAGCAGCACGGATCCCGTCACGGCCCGGCCCGCTTCGATGCGGGCCGGGCTTTTTTATTGGGGAGTGCGATACGTCACGCATGGAGTTTCATGTCGAAACCCGGGAAAACGATGTATCGATATTGACTTGGATTGCAGAGAATAATAGGCGAATGGTCGACCGAACTTGACGCCAAAAAGAGATGACTGTCGGGCCGCGGGGGCAAGCTGACGACTCGAACGCCGCACGGGTGGAGCGCAATGCGGCCCGCATGCGTTTCCCCAAACCGCCGACTGCGTAGAGCCCGATACCATCACGACATATCCCGGACGAACATTTCGCCCGCCCCCGATGCGGGACATTTTTTTCTCCCTCAGCGGGCGTATCGCTCAGGCGGCACTCTGAGCATCGCGCCGAGCTTGATTTTCGACGCTGCCATGCGGGCGCAAAGGCATGTTCCCCTGTTTGGAAAATTCATTCGAGGGGCCAACGCAAGCCCGTTATTAGCATGAACAGCCCCTGGCGGCCGAAAATTTCATTTTCATGAGTCAATGACGGCCGCCGTAAATGCATTTGCAATGATGAAAATAAAGTATTTGCAAGATAAGTGGAGGCTGGTTTATAAATACGAGCGATTTGTATTTTCTCTACTGCTCGCAACCGTCGACGTTGACGAAGCGTCCAGATGGTCGTGACACGGTTCGCTGCGCTCCATCATGTGCGCAGCGCGTTGTCTCGACATGAATGCCGCCTGCCGGGCAGCTATGCCGACGGCAGGGAATCCCGTCGAAATTGTTGAGTTCGACAGCGCCACGCCCGGTGAATTTCAGGTGGAACACGGTATTTTCGTTATCGAAATGCTGATTAATTGGTCGGCATCGATAGCGAGCCATCTTGCGATTCTCGAGGGTATTAATGTGGTTTTTGTTAATCTATTTGATTCGGATTGCAAAATGAACGGATTGTATGTGATAGAAAAAGAAACGATCGCCGATCAAATTTTTTCTGCGCGATCCGCATTTCGGAAGGAGATTCCATGAGCAATACGCTGAATGGCATGAAGCATCCGCAGTGATTGAACGTGTCGCCAGCCTCCCGGCGTATTCGCCTTCATGGCGAACGCGCGATTCGCAATGGCAACTCCGCCGAACAAGAATGTGCGATCTGGCGCGTCGTTGCCGATCGCGGCACGTCAATGCTCAAGTCAACCTGCACGACGTGTGTGGCAGGCCCGTTCGATACGTGAAATCCGGTGAGACACAAGTGAATACGATGATATCTACGATGGCAAATGGCGCTGAACCCGACGCGGACGTTCGACCGCGGCTCGCAACGCAACCCTCGAGACTCCTCGTGCTTGGCAAGCGCACGATCGACGAACTCGACTACGACCCGTCTATGGTGCTCGATGCTGTCGAACGGGCATACCTTGGCCTCGGTACCGGCGAATCCGACAATCCGCGCAAGCTGATGAGCCAGCCGGCGGACAAGCATTCCGTCGCGTACTCGATGCTGGGTCGAGACGGTGGACGCAGAACGGTCGGTTTCAAGACGTCGTATAAGTTCGATCCAGAACATAACCGCGAACTGCAGAAGTACTACACGACGTTGTTGCTGTTCGACGACGAAACCGGCATGCCTGTCGCCCTGATGGACGGCAGCCTTGTCGGGTCGCTGCGCACGCCGGCGGTATCCGCCCTGATCGCGCGTGTGGCTGCGCCGAAAGCTCGAACGGCGCTCGTCGTCGGCACGGGGACGCAGGGGCGGATGGCGGCGCCGTTCCTGCTGACCGCATTGCCGGGCATCGAACGCATGATCGTGCACGGCCACTATGAGTCGGGAATCGACGCCGTCCGCAATACGTTGAAGCGCTTTCATCCGGACCGTGACATCGAAGTGTCGAAGGACCTCGTCGCCTCCGCGAATGAAGCGGACATCGTGCTCGGGGTGGCCGGCGCCGGCGTATCGGAGACCGTGCGGCACGCGGCACTGAAGCCGGGCGCGCTCGCGCTGTTGGTCGGATACGGTATTCACGCTGACGCGCTGCATTGCGCCGATTACCGCATCGCGACGAGCGAGGCCCAAATGCAAGTGACCGGCGCCGATCTCGTGGACGAAGCCGGAAAACTGCCTCCCGTCGATGCCGAGTTGCCGGACATACTGCTTGGCCGCAAGCCTGCGCGGCGCAACGATGCCGATATCGTTTACGCGTTCAACAGCGGAATGATCGTGACCGACATCGCGCTGGGGCGTGTGCTGGCCGATGCCGCGCTGACGAAAGGGCTCGGCCGGGAAGTCGAACTATGGTGACGGATATTCCACGACTGCCGGCGTTGTGGGACCCGCAGCTGCGGGATTTCGTGGACGACCATCAGGCGATGATCCGCGATCTCGTCCATGGTTTCGACGCGCCCGTTCATTTCCTGTTTCCCGAGCGCTTCGCGCGCAACGTCGCCGATTTTCAACGCGTACTGGACGATCGCCAGGTGTCCGGGCGCATTTACTACGCGAAGAAGGCGAACAAGGCGCGATGCTTCGCACATGCGGCGGCGGCAACCGGGATCGGCGTCGACGTCGCAAGCACGGGCGAGTTTTCGGAAGCGTTGGCCGCGGGGGTGTGCGGAACCGATATCGGTGTATCCGGTCCGTCGAAATCGCATGCGCTGCTGCGGCTCGCGGTTTTGCACGATGCGTTGATCGCCATCGACAGCGAGGAGGAGCTCGATCGGCTGATCGCGATTTCGGGACAGGCGAAGCGGGTCGCACGCATCCTGTTGCGGATGGCACCGGCGGCACGCAAAGATAGCCGATTCGGCTTGAGTGCCGATGCGCTCCGCGCTGCGCTGTCGACCTGTGCCGCGATGCAGGCGTCGCTCGTTCTTGAAGGATTCTCGTTCCATTTGTCCGGTTACAGCGCGACGGAACGCTGCAATCAGGCCGCGATGGCGATGCGCGCGTGCATGGCTGCTCGCGAACTCGGTCTTGCGCCGACCACGATCAATATCGGTGGCGGCTTCGCGATGTCGTACGCGAGCGAGAGCGACTGGCGCGCATTCCAGCGCATACACCGTGCAGACGATTACCACGCAGACAAGGTATTCGACGGATTCTATCCGTATCACTCGGTCTGCAGCGGCGTGCAGATGCTCGATGCGATCCTGGCAGGTACGCCGGATGCGGAATCCGTATCGCTCGCCGAACTGCTCCGCGAATACGGCCTGAAACTCATGCTGGAGCCGGGGCGTGCATTGCTGGACCAGGCGGGTTTCACGGTGTTTGCCGTGCAAGGCATGAAGGACTGCGGCGACTATGGCATCGTGACCGTCAATGGCACGAGCTTCAGCGTGTCGGAGCAATGGTTTGCCAGCGAATTCCTGCCCGATCCGGAATTGCAGAGCGTCGTGCGCGAGCCTTCGCGGTCACCGCGCACGGGCACGCCTTATCGGGCCTGTGTCGGCGGGGCGAGTTGCCTCGATTCGGACATGCTGACCTGGCGCAAGATCGCGTTCGGGCAGCGCCCGGAACCCGGCGATCTGCTGATCTACCCGAACACGGCCGGCTATCAGATGGATTCGAACGAATCTTCATTTCACGAGCTGCCGCTTCCCCCCAAGCTTGTCTTGACACTTGACGGCGCGCGGCCACGCTGGCGCGTCGATCGCCTCTTCCAGCTTTCGGGAGCCTGACCATGAATGTGCGTTTTATGGGTGAGCAAGCCACGATCACCGTACCTGCGATCGTGTCGAAGGTATCGGATCTTGTCGGCCGCACGCCGTTGTTCGAATTGATTCGCGGCGCCAACGGCGCGCGCATCCTGCTTAAACTCGAATCGACGAATCCGACCGGCAGCGCCAAGATCCGGATGGCAAGGCAGATGCTCGATGAAGCCGAACAGGACGGGAGTCTGCGGCCGGCCGGACACGTGATCGAATCGACGTCCGGCAATACGGGCATGGGGCTGGCGTTGTTGTCGGCCGAGCGCGGCTATCGGTTTACCGCGGTCGTGGACAGTCACGCGTCGAAAGACAAGCTGCGCGCGATGCAGGCCTTCGGCGCAAAGCTCGTTTGCGTGAGCGACGGCGACGCGATCGCGACGGCGGACCGCGATGCGCTTGCCAAGCGCATGGCGGCCGACGATCCTGACAGCATCTGGACGGAGCAGCACAACAATCCTGCCAACGGTAACGGCTATCGCGGGCTGGCGCATGAACTGCGCGACATCCTCGGCGACCGAATCGACTTTCTGGTCGGTTCGGTCGGCACCGGAGGCTCGCTCTTCGGCACCGCACGAGAACTGCTCGCGACAGGCCCGGCGCCGCGAGTCATTGGTGTAGAGCCCGTCGGCTCGATCGTTTTCGGCGGCGAAGGCGGATCGTATTATCAGTCCGGCACCGGGACGCCGCCTGGCGCCGAGATTGGCGCGTTGGTCGATTATGCGCTGCTCGACGAGGGTTACAAAGTGACGGACGCGGCCGCCTTCAATACGGCACGCTATATCGCACGCAAGAAGTCGCTGCTCGTCGGCGGCTCTGCTGGCAGCGTCGTCTGGCACGCGTTGAAGATGTTCGATTCGCTGCCCGCGGATGCGACGCTCGTGGTCCTGGTCTGCGACGGCGGAGAGAAATATCTCGACACGGTGTTCGACGACGACTGGATGCGAGAGCGAAATCTGCTCGACGAGTCGATTGCTCAGGAACTTGAATCGATATTTTCCCGCGCCGCATGAAGTTTCATCGACAAGTCTGGCTCGATGCCACGCAAATCGGCGTGCTTGCCGCTCCCCTCATCCTTACGCAGCTCGCCCAGGTGGCGCTGACGACCACCGACATCGTCATGATGGGGATGCTTGGCCCGCGCGAGATCGCCGCCGGGGGCCTCGCGCTGACGATCTTCAACCAGTTCCGGACGATGGGAACCGGGCTGGTGACGGGAACCGGCAACCTCGTCGCGTTCGCGAACGGTCAACACGCGCATGCGGAAATCATGCGGCTGGTGCGCGCCGGCTTTGCGCTGTCGACGCTCGCGGCACTGGCGTTTGCATTGATGATGCTGTGTATCGAAATGCCGCTTGTCTGGCTCGGGCAGGATCCCGACGTTGCGCGACAAGCGTCGTTCTATCTCGCGGCGGCGGCCCCCGGCATGTTGCCGTGTCTGTGGTTTCAGGTGCTTCGGCAATATACCGTCGGACTGCGCAAGCCCGGGCCGCTGTTGGCGATCACGATCGTATCGATCGTCGTCAATGCGGCGCTCGACTACACGTTGATGTTCGGCCGGTTCGGATTTCCGAAGCTCGGCCTCATCGGTATTGCATGCGCAACCAGTAGCGTGTACCTGCTTTCCTTCATCGCGTTTCTGACGATCGCGAGGCGCCGGCCGGAACTGTCCGAACACTTGTCGCTTGCCGTCTGGCGCGCCGATGCCGATACGTTGGCGCGGACGTGGCGGATGGGTTTGCCGATTGCGGCAACCTATGGATCGGAGGCTGCGTTCTTTACCGTCCTCACGCTCGTGATCGGGACGCTCGGCGCCGATGCGCTGGCCGCCCAGACAATCGTGAATCAGGTGATCTACATCGTGTTCATGATTTCGGTCGGGTTGTCTCACGCATCGTCGATCAGCATCAGCCATGCGTGTGCGCAGCACGACTATCGCGGTGCGCGTCGACTTGGCTATACGGGGCTCGCGCTGGGCGTCGTGACGATGCTGATCGTTGCACTTCCGTATCTCATTGCGCCCACCCGCGTGCTCGCCCCATTTCTCGATAACGGTGTGGCCGCGAGTGCCGAAGTTCTGCGACTCGCCGGCGGGCTACTGACGATCGCGGCACTGCTGCAGATCTTCGATTGCAGCCAGAACATCGGTGTCGGCATTTTGCGGGGCCTCGGTGACGTAACAAGTTCGTTTCGGATATCGATCGTCGGATACTGGTTAATCGGTCTGCCGGTCGCCTGGGCGGCCGGTGTGTTGCTGGGATACGGGATCTACGGCATCTGGAGCGGACTCGCGATCGGTCTTGCGGCCACGGCGTCGATGTTGCTGCACAAGTTCGAGGGGCGCCTTCGCGCGATGACGAAGCGGACGCAAGACGGACGTTCGTGAACGCGACGACGTTTCCAACCAGCACACCGGTGCACACCGGCCACCAGAATTGCCGAAATATCAGCCGGCATTGCATCGAACGCGGTACGTCCGCTCGTCTCGCCAGCGGTGGAATGCCGGCTGAATTCTCGACTGCCCGCATGCGTTGCCGTTTATAGACGGCGACGTATCTTCGTCCGCGACCGTACCCGTGCGCGGCATGGCTATCGTGACTCGCCCAATACGGCGTATTCCGCTTTGGCGATGCACAAGGCGTGACGGTCACCGCTCATGATTGCGCCAATCGTATGTCGACGATATGCATCGGTGAGTTTGCGTAGTCAGTAAATCTTTCTAATTCGACCGATCGATGGTTGCAAGAGCGCGACGAATATAGCCGCATCTGAAAAGCATGATTTGATCGGCCGCATTTCTTGAACTATCTCAACGGTAATTGATCGCCATGGATGCAGGTGATGTAAATAATGCATCGTATTATGCGTGGAGATGAAATTGATGCCGGGCGATTTGTAAAGATTCCTGGCGTTTGCCGGTCTGAATTGTGACAGGATGCCGCACTTTCGTGGATTGTTGAAACATTGTGCGGATTTCTGAAGTTTATGCGCAATTAAAGCGCGTGTTTGCTCTGTAATATCAAAGAAAGGTTCATTACATATTTTTTTGGGGAAGTAATGTTTCTGTCTTCTGTCCTCCGATATACTTGCGCAGCTTCAAGTTTAGAGCGTGAAGTCTAGACAGGTAACCCATGTGGTGAGCTGTTTCAGCCATCGACAAGTAAATAATTCAGATGTTAATGGTATTGCGCAATTGGTTTGTATTCCTCATTAGTTCAGGTTCTCAAAACATGGTTCGCGAACGATGGCCGTCAAGATGTTGCCATTGGATACTGTCGCAGTTTGGCGTGTGGAAAGGAAGTGACGTTGGATTGCCAATCCGGTAAGGCTTGAAGCTTTGGCAGATATTCGGCTGCTGGAGCATGTCGCAAATACGAATCTTGTCTTTTCAATAAGGGCCCGGAAAATTGGAGACCTTTTCTCGCATCATTGGCGGGATTCTTCGTCCCAACGGTCTGACCGAGGGGATCGATCAACTCGCGGAAAAAATCGGACGCGTGATTCCGTTCGACAAGTGTTTGATTCTGCACGGCGGAAGCGGCGATACAGCTTCTCACGGGCTGATATATCGCTATGGGGCCGCGACCGACGCTGGAACCCGGCGAGGCATGACTTTGTTCGGTCCCGGGATCGATATCGATCGATATCTCGGTTGCTTTGCGTTGTCCGATCGTCAGGATCATACGTTTCGTTGGCGCGATCTCGACGGTGGGGCACCGCAACGCGATGCGCAAGTCAACGATGTCGCGTCATACATGCGGGGGCAGGGTGTGGTCGCTTGCATCGGCGCTCCACCCGGTGATTCGACGGCCATTCGGACCGTTTTGCAACTGAAGTGCGAAGACACGACGTTGCATTCGGCGTTGCTCGTCAGCCTCATCGCCATGCATTTGCATGCAGCGTTGACCCAGAAGATTGCGAGGCAGAACCGGGAAGGCGCGGAACCGTGCGCCACCGGTCTCGAGCCGGATGCTTGCGAAAACTCGAACAGGATTCAGTTCACGAGAAAGGAATCCGATGTCATCAAATGGGTAGTCGAAGGCAAGACTGCGTGGGAAATCGGCCGGATACTTTCGATGTCGGAAAGAACGGTCAAGTTTCATCTGACGAACGTCTATGAAAAGCTGCGTGTGTCGAATCGAGCGCAAGCGGTGGCGAAGGTTAGCCGTCTGGGATTGATCTAGGAGAGTTCGGGAATGTCTTTCAAGGAAAAGGTCAAGGCATTTGTCGCGCGTCATGGGTTTACGTACAAAGCCTATATTTTGTCGATTCTCTTTCTGCCGCCGGCAGCGCTTTATATCGCATGGAAGCGACCGGGCTTGCCGGTCCCGGGTCGTGTCTTGCTGTGCATTACCGGTGTGCTTGCGCCTCCGTTGGTCGGGATCGCCACGGCGATGATCCTGAAAGGTGCATTCGATTTGATCCGGACAGTAATTTCCGTTTAGTTTTTATCCCGATTGCCGAATACGATTCCGCTTTCCCAAGCGTGGTTTTCGATCGCTTCATCATTCATTTCATAGACGCCAATGAATGCCCGACTGCCAACCGTCCAATTGTTAGAGTGTGTTCGGGCAATAGCAGGATTACATGAGCCGTCGCGCAATATTCCGTATAACTACACGTCGTTTTCCGATCGCGAGATCGTGATCCGCTTGCTCGGCGAGGAGGCGTGGGCAGTGCTCGACGGACTGCGCGCCGAGCGGCGCACGGGCCGTTCGGCACGGATGCTCTGCGAAGTGCTCGGCGACATCTGGATCGTGCGCCGCAACCCGTACTTGCAGGACGACCTGCTTGATAACCGAAGGCGTCGCCGGCTCCTGATCGCCACGCTGCATGACCGATTGTCCGAAATTGCAAGGCGCCGTCGGGTGAGTGTGACCGGATGGTACGACGACGCCGGCCGCGAACGCGCATCGCGCGTCGAGATGCTCGAGACGGCCGCGCAGCGCGCGGTCGACGAGTTCGCGGACGAATTCGACAAGATGGCCGAGCTGCGCCGCCGCGCGACCAAGGC